>JACPFM010000127.1 GCA_016182965.1 Deltaproteobacteria bacterium
AGCGACGCCCGATCACCTGGGCCCGCCCCCTCCGACGCTCGTCCCCCAACGATGCCGTCGCCCACTCCTGCTCGATCGACTCCATCGCGCACGCGCTGCCAGAAAATCCGCGCGGCGAAAACACGCGGAATCACGAGTTATTTCCTCACGGTAACTTGATCGCCGGGACGGAGCGCTTCCGCCGGATGATGAGCCTGAAGGCCGGGGCACCGACTCCAGCTCAAGGCCGGGGTATGAACCCCGGCCTTCACGTCCTCGCAGGAGTGGCGCTCGCTTCGCTCGCAGCTGTCGCTGCACAACTGCGCGAATGCATGCGGCGACAGCGCCAGCCAGACTCGCGACAGCGAGAAGCCCGGGGTTCACCCCGGGCTTGAGCAGCTTTCGGTGCCCCGGCCTTCAGGCCGGGGGTATAGAGAGCTCGCGATGCACACCAAGCGAATCGTCCGCGTGGCGATGACCGAGACCGTCGACGCCTACCGCGGCATGCCCGAGTCCGTCGACGAGATCGCCTGCCTCGAGGAGTGCCTCGAAGACATCCGACGCGCCAACGTCGACCATCACCTCGAGCTGATGGAGGCGGCCGCCGCCCAGGGCGTGCAGGCGATCTGCTTCGGCGAGCTCTTCGCCGGCCCCTACTTCGCGCTGCGCACCGACCCGATGTGGCGCGGGCTCGCCGAGGACGTGCGCGAGGGGCCGACGATCGCCGCGGTGCGCGCGGCCGCCAAGAGGCTCCGGATGATCGTCGTCGCGCCGATCTACGAGCTCGATTCGACCAGCGGCAAGCGCTTCAACACCGCCGTCGCCGTCGACGAGCACGGCGACATCCTCGGCACCTACCGCAAGACGCACATCCCGTTCGGCAAGAACGAGCAGGGCAGCTTCCACGAGAACGTCTACTACGAGCCGAGCGACGGCGAGAACCTGCTCGGCCCCGCCAACGTCTCGAAGAACCCCTATTTCCCGGTGTGGCAGACCTCGATCGGGCGGATCGGCGTGGCCATCTGCTACGACCGCCATTTCGAGGGCGTCCTCTGGTCGCTCGCGAAAGAGGGCGCCGAGCTGGTGTTCTCGCCGGCGGTGACCTTCGGCGGCAAGAGCCGCCGGCTCTGGCGCCTCGAGTTCGCAGTCGACGCCGCGCGGCACCACGTCTTCATCGGCGGCAGCAACCGCCGCGGCGCCGAGCCGCCGTGGAACCAGCCCTACTTCGGCGACACGCACTTCGTCGGACCGAACCACGACGTGCCCAACCTATCGACGCACCCGAACCTGGTCATCTCCGAGCTCGACCTGGGCGAGCTCTCGGAGCCGAACATCGCGGGCTGGGACCTCGACCGCGACATCCGCCACGACATCTACTCGGCGCGCGATCGCGTCGACGACTGACGCCGCCTCGAGGCCGTCGCTTCGTAGGTCGAAGGTCGAAGGTCGAAACGTCGAAGGTCGAAGGCGTCGGGTCTCTCGACCTTCGACCCTCGACCTTCGACCTTGGACCTGGGGACCCGGTGTCTAACGCTCGATCACCGTGCCCGACGTGCCGGCGAGCACCGCGTTCTCGAGGTGCTCGGGGCTGGTGATGATCGCTTGCGTGCCGCCCTTCTCGAGGTAGCGGATCACCGCCTCGATCTTCGGCGCCATGCTCCCCTTGCCGAACTGCCCCTCGGCGAGGTGCTCCCTCGCCTCGGCGAGCGTCAGCCGATCGAGCTTCTTCTCGGTCGGCTTCTTGTAGTCGAGGCACACCTTGTCGACCGCCGTGGAGATCACGAACAGGTCGGCCTCGAGGAGGTTGGCGAGGAGCGACGAGGCGAAGTCCTTGTCGATGACCGCCTCGACGCCCTTGTAGTCGCCGTTGGGCAGCTTCACGACGGGGATGCCGCCGCCGCCCACCGCGGCGACCACGAAGCCCGCGTCGATGAGGGTGCGGATCGCGTCGAGCTCGAGGATGGCGAGGGGCTCGGGGCTCGGCACGACGCGGCGGAAGCCGCGCCCCGAGTCCTCGACGATCGTCCACTTCTCCTTCTCGGCGCGCACCTTCGCCGTCGCCTCGTCCATGAAGCTGCCGATCGGCTTGGTGGGCTTCTGGAACGCGGGGCTGTTCGGGTCGACCTCGACCTGCGTGACGACGGTGACCGAGCTCTTGGCGATGTCGCGTCGCCGGAACTCGTTGCCGAGCGCCTGCTGGATCATGTACCCGATGGCGCCCTGCGTGTCGGCGTCGCAGGAGTCGAGCGGCACGGGGTGCAGCTCGTGGAGCGCGAGCTCGCTGCGCCGGACGATGAACCCTACCTGCGGGCCGTTGCCGTGCGTCACCACGACGCGCATGCCGGCCTCGACCAGCCGCGCGATGTGGTGACAGGTCTCGCGCGTCAGGTCCCACTGATCGGGGACCGTCTTGTGCGCCTCGTCGCGAATGAGCGAGTTGCCCCCGATGGCGAGGACGACGAGCTTGCCGTTCTGCTTGGTCATCTTGGCTCGGCGATGGCTCAGCGCGGACGGCGCGACTTGTTCGCGTCGACCAGCCCCTTCAGCACGTCCCAGGGCTTGCCGAAGCGGGTGTGGAGGATCATCGACGCGATGACGAACGGCTTGTGGCCGGCCTCGCGGTAGGTGTCGAGGCGGTAGCGCTCGAACACCGACTTGGCGACCTCGCCCTCCTTGCAGGAGACGTCGGTCACGTCGGCGGGCAGGCAGTGCATGTAGAGCGCCTTGCCGTCCTTGGTACCCTTCATGAGGTCCTCGGTGCACTCCCAGCTCTTGAACTTCGCGTTGTTCGCGAGCGCCTGCTTCTCGAGCTCGCCGAGCTTCGCCGTCTCGCGCGCGCGGAGCAGGCGGGTGCGCTCGTTCATCACGGCCACCGGGGCCCAGGACTTCGGGTAGACGATGTCGGCGCCCTCGAAGGCCTCCTTCATCGAGCCGACCTGCTTGAACGACCCGCCGCTCTCGTTGGCGAAGCGACGCGCGGCCTCGAGGGGCTCGTCGACGAGATCGTAGCCCTCCGGGTGCGCGAGGGTGACGTCCATGCCGAAGCGGGTCATCAGGCCGACGATGCCCTGCGGGACGCTGAGCGGCTTGCCGTAGCTCGGCGAGTAAGCCCAGGTCATGGCGATCTTCTTGCCGCGGAGCTTGTCGAGGCCGCCGTAGTAGTCGGCGAGGTGCGCGAGATCGGCCATCGCCTGCGTGGGGTGGTCGAGATCGCACTGGAGGTTGACCACTGCCGGGCGGTGGTTGAGCGCCTTCTCGCGGTAGCTCTCTTCGAGCGAGTGCGAGACCTCCTTCATGTACGCGTGGCCCTCGCCGAGGAACATGTCGTCGCGGATGCCGATGACCTCGCTGAGGAAGCCGATCATCGTCGCCGTCTCGCGCACCGTCTCGCCGTGCGCGATCTGCGAGGTCGACTCGTCCATCTCCTCGGTCATCAGGCCGAGGAGGTTGCAGCCCGACCGGAACGCGTAGCGCGTGCGGGTCGACTTGTCGCGGAAGATGGAGATGCCGAGGCCGGTGTCGAACACGCGCGTCGAGATGTTCGCCTTCACCAGATCCTCGAGGATCTGCGCGCCGAGCAGCACCGCGCGGAGCGTCGGCTCGTCGTTCTTCCAGGTCAGCAGGAAGTCACCGTTCTCCAGCGTCTTCGAAAGCGACGCGAGCTTCTCGATCTTCTGGCGGATTTCGGTCGTCATGGTCGGTTCCTCTGTTCTCTTCTGGAGAGCGGCTCACCGCGCGGCGCGGAAGTGCTGCGGGTATGCGGCGTAGAACGCCGCGCACTTGGTGAGGTGGTCGATCGGGCACTGATCGTCGGGCGTGTGGGCGTAGATCTCGTTGGCCGGCCCGAAGCCGACGGTCGGCACGCCGAACATGCCGGCGGTAGCGACGCCGTTGGTCGAGAAGACCCACTTGTCGACGATCGGCTCGGCGCGGAGCGCCTCACGGGCGGACTGGGCCGCCGCGCGGATGGCCGGGTGATCGGCCTCGAGGACCCACGTCGGGTAGTACTTCTTCGTGCCGTAGGTGAGGCCGGTGTACGCCTCGCGCGCGTAGTCGAGGACCGTGACCTTCGCCTCGGCCTTGCGCACGGCGGGCAGCGCCTCGATCTCGGCGACCGCGCTCTCCATCGTCTCGCCCTTGGTGAGGCGGCGATCGAGGTGGATCGTGCAGCTATCGGCGACGGCGCAGAGCGACGGCGACGTCGCGCGGATGTCCGAGATGGTGACCGATCCCTTGCCGAGGAACGGATCGGCCGTCTCGACGAGGCGCTCGTTGAGCGCCTCGATGTCGGCGATGATCGGGCCCATCTTGTAGACGGCGTTGACGCCGCGCTCGGGCGCCGAGCCGTGGCAGCTGCGGCCCTGCGTCCGCACCTCGATCTCCATGCGCCCGCGGTGCCCGCGGTAGACGCCGAGGTTGGTCGGCTCGGTGATCACCACGACGTCCGGCTCGAGGACCTTCTCCTTGAGGATGTACTGCCAGCAGAGGCCGTCGCAGTCCTCCTCCAAGACGGTGGCGGTCACCCACAGCTGCACGCCCTCGAGCAGCCCGAGCTCCTTGGCGATGCGGGCGCCGTACACGGCGGACGCGATGCCCGCCTCCTGATCGCTCGCCCCGCGGCCGTAGATGACGCCGTCCTTCACCTCGCCCTGGTACGGGTCGCGGACCCAGGTCCCCGGATCGCCGACGCCGACGGTGTCGATGTGGCCGTCGATGGCGACGACGGTCTCGCCGCTGCCGACGCGGCCGAGGATGTTGCCGAGCCCGTCGATCTTGATCTCGTCGAACCCACAGCGCTCCATCTCCTGCTTCACGCGGAGGATCACGTCGCGCTCCTGCGCGCTCTCGGACGGGATCGCGATCATCTCGCGGAGGAACTTCACGATCTCGGGCGTGTAGCGCTCGGCGAGGTCGGCGATCTGGTTCTGCTTCTCGGTGCTGATGGACGCCATGTGACCGGCACTCCTTGCGGGCGACGGCGAGCCTCTCGTCCGGCATCGGACGACGTCGCGCGTCACGTCGAAAAGCGGCCCGACAGTGCGAAAATCACGCCATTTCGCGGCAGTGCAGCATCCTCGTGCCGAGCGCGTTCCGGCGGCCCACGCTCACGCGCAGCCTTTGCGGCCAGCGCAAAGACTGCCGGCCGACGCATACGCCGCGTGGCGTCAAACGCGCGCGGCGGCACGAAGTGCACGCGTCAGCCGAGGCCGAACAGGCTCTTGATCTTCGAGAGGATCTCTGTCGTCGCGCTCTTCATGTGCGAGTCGGTCGGCGCGATGCCGCTGAGCCGCGCATCGAGCTCCGCCTGGCGCTGCGCGACGATCTTGGAGATCTCCTCGGCGATCCTCGGCTCGCCCTCGAGGACGTCCTTGAACATCTTCTCGTCGAGCTCGAAGACCTCGGTCTCGCCGAGCGCGATGACGCTGGCGTGGCGCTCCTTGCCGGTGAGCAGCGCGAGCTCGCCGAAGAAATCGCCGTCGCCGAGGGTGGCGATGTCGCGATCGCCGACGCGCACGGCGAGCGCGCCATGACGGACGATGTAGAACTCGCGGCCCTTGTCGCCGGCGCGGATGATCGTCTCGCCGGGGCCGAACAGCTTGCGATGGCCGCGCCGCGCCAGCATGTCCTTGGCGTCGTCGGACAGGGGCCGGAGGAAGTCGACGCTCTCGAGCGCGGCGCGGCGATCGTGGATCACCTCGGCGTGCTGCGAGGCCATCGCCTCCTCGTCCATCTCGTGGACGAAGTTCTTCCGCACCGGAACCGCCAGATCGATCTTGCGGCGCTTGAGGTGGAACCAGATGCGCGTGTGCACCTCGTTCTGCGCCCGGTCGCGCGCGGCGAAGTCGGCGATGTAGAAGCGCAGCCAGTACTGGATGCCCTGGTCGAGGAAGGCCCAGGTCAGGACGCTCGGTGCCGGATCGGTGAGCACCAGCGGGCAGTCGGCGCACGCGGCCATGACCGCCTCGTGCACCCGGCTCGGCGGGACGTCGGAGCCGACGACGAAGTAGATGTTGCGCCGGCAGCTGCCGCCGGGACGCGAGTAGTTCAGGAAGGGCGTGCGGCCGAAGACGCCGTTGGGCACCACGAGGAGCAGGCGGTCGTCGCTCTGGATGGTCACCGAGCGCCAGTTCGCCGAGACGACGCGGCCGGTGACGTCGCCCTTGTCGAGGCGGACCCAGTCGCCGAGGGCGATCGGCTTGTCGATCTGGATCGCCATGCCGGCGGCCAGGTTGCCGAGGGTGTCCTGCAGCGAGAGACCGATGATCGCGGTGACGACAGTACCGGTGGCGATCAGCGAGGTGGGCTGAATGCCGGCCGCGCGCAGCGCCGCGAAGCCGGTGACCGCGAACACGGCCGTCTGCAGGACGTCGCGCGCCAGCTGGTTGATCGGGTTGCGCCCGACCCGCTCCCACGCGACGTCGATGAGCAGCACGAACGCGACGCGCGCGGCGGCGAGCGCGCCGAACAGATAGCCCGCCGCGACGACCGCCTGGGTCAGCGGGGAGCCCGCGGGCATCAAGCGGGTGACGAGCCCCATCAGCCAATAGAGCGCGCACAGGACGATCGCGATGCGCAGCCGCCGCTTGATCGGCGGCGGGGTCAGCGCCGTCGCGACCAACGCGACGATCAGCGTCGCGACGACGAACCCGGAGCCGAGCCATTTCTCGATCGACGCCGTGGTCATGGAGCTCTCGACCCATCGTGCCGCAGTCCGACGGCGGGCGTCGAGTGGTTGCTTCTCCCGCGCATGCTTCGACCCTCGGGGGCGATCGCAGACCAGGTCGAGGGTCGAACGTCGAAGGTCGAAGGGAGTCGGAGATTCACCGTCGAGCCGGTGCGTCGTTGCAGCGGAGCGCAGCGGCGAGGCGGTCTTCGACCTTCGACCTTCGACCTTCGACCTGCGAAGCGCCGGCGGCGATGACGCCCCCGCTCACCGGAGCCTCAAGCGTCGAGCCGCGGCAGGAAGGCAGCGCACAGGCGCAGCGACAAGTCCTTGCGCGTGCGCACGTACGCCGGCTGCGGCGCGGTCGGGCCGACGCACGTGGGGCAGCCGCCGCTGCACTCGCAGCCGGCGACGAGGCTCCGCGCGCGGGAGAGGAGCGACGGGTACTGCTCGAAGATGCGCGGCGACAGGCCGATGCCGCCCGGGTACGCGTCGTAGAGGTGCAGCGAGGGGGAGAAGACGAGCGCCTCGGCCATCGCCTCGCCGGTGCCCTTCTCTTCGACGGACATGGCGATGTCGCGCGGATCGCACATCAAGGCGACGGTCGCGACCGTCTCGAGCGCGCGGCCGACGCCGCGCAGGGCGTCGACCACGGCGGCGCGGCCGATGCCTTCCTCGTCGAGCGTGAGCACCAGCGACTCGGGGACCACCAGCCAGCACGAGGTGGTGTGCATCTCGAGGTCGGGGAGGCGGACGTCGCCGTAGCCGACGTTCTCGTGGGTGTGGAACTTGATCTTCTTGTACCCGACGACCTTCTCGATGACCTGCACCTCGCCGTGCTTCACGGGCACGGCGACGCCGTCGACGCCGACGGCGCGGGGCTCGCGCGAGGCGAGCTCTTCGAGGACGGCGACCTTGGTGTGGGTCATCGCGTCGGTGTAGTAGTCCGGGTCGACCAGGCGGACGTAGGCCTTGTGGTTCTCGAAATCGAAGCGCTCGACCTGGTACTGCAGGCCGTCGTGCTGGTAGATGGCTTGCTCGTGCAGCATGGTCTGCGCGGCGCGCCAGTCGAGCTCGGCCAGCGTCTTGTCGTCGGCCTCGGCGCGGCGCTCGATGATGACGACGTTGTCCCAATCGACGGAGCGAAGCGGCACGTGGTTGGCCGGGTAGACGTCGGCCGTCCAGTGCCAGCGGGTGCGGCCGGAGGGGCCGCGGCCGGGCACCTCGTGGACGACGCCGTTCTCGACGAGCCAGCGCAGCGCGTCGCGCGTGGCGTCGGGGCCGAGATCGCCGAAGGTGTCGCCGTCTTCGAAGGGGGCCTCGAACGCGGCGCACTTGAGGTGCTGCACGAGGATCTCGATGTTGTTCGGATCGATGCGGGCCTCTTCGACGGGTGAGCCGAGGAGGTACTGCGGCTCGCGGGCGAGGTACTGATCGATGGCCGCGCTCGAGGCGACGAGGACCGCGACGCTCGGCGAGCCGCGGCGCCCCGCGCGCCCGAAGCGCTGCCAGGTCGCCGCGATCGACCCCGGGTAACCCGCGCAGACGACGGCATCGAGCTCGCCGATGTCGACGCCGAGCTCGAGGGCGTTGGTCGCCACGACGCCGAGGATCTCGCCCGAGCGCAGCCCTTCTTCGATCTTCCGGCGGGTCTCGGCGAGGTAGCCGCCGCGGTAGCCCATGATCGCGTTGGGCGGCAGGCCGGCGCCGTCGGTGGCCTCGCGCAGGTATTTGAGCATGATCTCGACGCCGTTGCGCGAGCCGCCGAAGAGGATGGTGGGCACGCGCGCCTTGAGCAGATCGGCCGCGAACCGCACCGCGCGCTTGGGGCAGGAGCCGCGGATGCCGAGCTCCTCGTTGACCACCGGCGGGTTGTAGACGAGCACGCGCCGCGAGCCGCGCGGGGCGCCGCTCTCGTCGACGAGGGTGATGGCCTCGGGACGCTCGCCGAGGAGGCGGGCGGCGTGCTCGCGCGGGTTGCCGATGGTGGCGGTGGCGCAGATGAACACCGGATCGGAGCCGTGGAAGCGGCACACCCGACGGAGCCGACGGATGACGTTGGCGAGGTGCGAGCCGAACACGCCGCGGTAGGTGTGGAGCTCGTCGATCACCACGTATTTCAGCTGCTGGAACGTGGCGGCCCACGCCGCGTGGTGCGGGAGGATGCCCGAGTGCAGCATGTCGGGGTTGGTCAGCACGATGCCGCAGCGCTCGCGGGCGGCGCGGCGGGCGTCGCCCGGGGTGTCGCCGTCGTAGACGACGGCGCCGCCGACGCCGGCCTCGAACACCCCCGCGTCCCTCATGAAGGCGCGGAGCGAGGCCTCTTGATCGCGCGCGAGCGCCTTGGTCGGGAACAGGTACATCGCGCGCGAGCGCGGGTCGGACGAGAGCGCCGAGAGCACCGGCAGGTGGAAGCACATGGACTTGCCGCTCGCCGTGGGCGTGGACACCACCACGTGCCTGCCGCCGAGCGCCGCGTCGAACGCGCGCGCCTGGTGCGTGTAGAGCGACTCGATGCCCTTGCGACGCAGCGCCTCGCGCAGCCCCTCGGGCAGGCGCTCGGGGAAGCTCGCGTAGGAGGCCGACTGGGGGTCGTATTCCTTCTCGGCGACGATGTCCTCGCGGACGATGCCGCGGGAGAGCCACCGGTTGACCACCGCCTCGAGACCGGTCTCGCGTTGCCAGGGGACTGCGACCATCGTCCTGGCAGCCTAAACACACGTGCAGTGGCGGACAAGTGCGCAGCTAACCTGGAGCACGTCGATCGCCGTTACGCTGACGGACAATGTCCGCCTACGCGAAGCTGCCCGACGACGAGACCCCGGCCACCGAGGGCGTCGACCGCGTGAACACCGGGTCGATCGCGCGCTCGGTCGGTCAAGGCCTGCGCCGAGCGGGCCGCGAGCTCGACGCGCCGGCGAACGCCGACGTGGCGGCGCTCATCGCCGAGGCGAACCTGCCAGAGGTCGCGATGGACGACGCGCTCTCGTCGCTCGCGCGCCGGCTCGATCGCGAGGCCGATCTGTGGCGGAACCTGGCGATCCGCGAGCTCGCCCACGTCGGCTGGGCCAACCGCATCGCGCACCTCGCCTCGACGCTCACCATCGTCGGCGTGCTGGTCCTCGCCGGGTTCGCCGCGTTCGAGTCGCTGTTCACGGCGTCCTCGGGGCGCGCCGTGCTGCTCGCCGTCGCCGCCGGCATCCTCGCGCTCGGTGCCGTCGTCGCGACCGCCGCCTCCGCGTCGGTGCGCAGGAGCCAGCGGGAGGTCGTGCGCGACGCGCTGGTGCGCGCCGATCTCGCCGAGCTGCGCCTGCACCGCATCGCAGTAGCTGTCGCGGCCACGCGCGCCGACACGCCGGCCGAGAAAGAGGCGATCGCGCGCCTGGAGCGCGACGTCGGCGGCTGACTACTGCGCCCTTCGCCAGTCGTCGACGAGCATGCCGTAGACGGCCACGTCGACGTGTTTGCCCTCGAGCCAGTCGTGCTCTCGGAGCACGCCCTCCTTCACGAAGCCCATCTTCTCGGCCGAGCGCTGCGCGCGCTCGTTGCCGGCGCGCAGCGTCAGCCACACGCGATGCGCCTTCTGATCCTCGAAGAGGTGCCGCAGCAGGACCTTCAGCGCGTCGGTCCCGTAGCCGGACTCGCGGAACTCGGGATCGCCGATCAGCACGTCGATCTGCGAGGTGCGCGTGCGCGGCTGCAGGCGCGTGTACTGGATCATGCCGATCGCCGCGGGATCGCCGCCGCGCTCCACCTCGATCATCAGCCGCTCGGACTCGCGATCGGAGCCCTCGATCGACCGACGGAACCGCGCCTCCACCCGATCGAACGTCGCGGGGTGATCGCGGCCGTCCCACCACTGCATGACCGAGGGATCGTTGAGCCACCGGTGGAGCGTCGGCAGATCGTCGCGCGTCATCGCGCGGAGGGTCGTGAGCTGACCGCGGAGCAGGGGCATTTCAGAGCAGGATACGCGTCGGGTGCTCGACGAGCGAGCGAAGCTCGCGCAGGAAGGTCGCCCCCACGGCCCCGTCGACGACCCGGTGGTCGCACGACAGGGTGCAGGCGATCTTCCAGCCCGGCACGACCTGATCACCGCGAACGACCGGCTCCCGACGAGCCTGCCCGATGGCGAGGATCGCGCCCTCCGGCGGGTTGATCACGGCCGCGAACTCGTCGATGCCGTACATCCCGAGGTTCGAGATGGAGAACGTCCCGTTCATCATCTCTTCCGGCTTCAGCTTCTTGCTCCGCGCGCGCGCCGCGAGATCGCGGACCTCGGCCGAGATCTCGCGCACGCTCTTGCGGTCGGCGTCGCGGACGATCGGCGTGACCAGCCCGTCGTCGACGGCGACGGCCACCGAGATGTCGACCCGCTGGTGGTAGAGGATGGCGTCCGGGGTGAACTGCGCGTTGGTCTGCGGCACGCGGCGCAGACAGATCGCGCAGGCCTTCACCAGCAGATCGTTGAGGCTGACCTTCTCGGGCTTCTCGTCCTTGCCCGCGCCCTTCTCCGTGAGCGCGGCGAGATCGGCGTTGACCCGCTCGCGCAGCTCGACGAGCGCCTCGGCGTCGAGATCGACCGTCAGGTAGAAGTGGGGGACCGTCTGCTTCGACTCGGTGAGCCGCCGCGCGATGGTCTTGCGCATCATCGAGAGCGGCACCGACTGCGGCTGCGCGAGCTCTCCCGGCGCAGTCGGCCTGCGAGCCGGCGGGCCGGCGGCCACCCCCACCGCGCCCTTCGGCGCCCCCTCGAGATCGCGCGACACGATGCGACCGTGCGGCCCGCTCCCGCGAACGCGCCGCAGATCGAACCCCTGCTCGCGGGCGAGCTTGCGCACGTACGGCGACGCCTTCACGCGCCCGCCCGCCCCCACGCTCTCGGCCACGATCGGAGGCTCGACCTCCTTCGCGACCACCTGCCCCTGCGCCTGCGCCTGCGCCTGCGCGTGCGCCTGCGCCTGCCCCTGCGCCTGCGCCTGCCCCTGCGCCTGCCCCTGCGCCTCCGCCTTCGCGCCCCCGTCCGTCTTCGCCGGCGCAGCGCCCTTCCCCGCCCGCGCCCTCGCCTCTTCCTCGAGCTTCGACGTGTCCTCGCCCGGGCTGCCGAGGATCGCCACCGGCTGCCCGAGCACCACGCTCGAGCCCGCTGGCGCGAGGATCTTGAGCAAGGTCCCCTTGTCGAAGGACCGGAACTCCATCGTCGCCTTGTCGGTCTCGACCTCGGCGAGGAGATCATCGATGCCGATCGTGTCGCCTTCCTTCTTGTGCCAGGTCGCGAGCTGCCCCTCCTCCATCGTGGGGGAGAGCTTCGGCATGTCGAGGATCTTCGCCATCGGGTGGGGCCTCAGTCGTCGGAGTCGTCAGTCGTCAGTCGTCAGTCGTCAGCGCGAGAGCGAGGTCGAAGCGGCACGAGGGCTCAGTCGACGTAGAGGACCTTCTTGCACGCGGCGGCGATCGTCTCCGGCTGCGGCAGGCACCATTGCTCGAGCTTCGCGTTGTAGGGCATGGGCACGTCGGCGCCGCTCACGCGCAGCACCGGCGCGTCGAGCTCGTCGAACGCGTGGCGCTGGATGCGATCGACCACCTCCGCGCCGACGCCGCCGTACGGCCAGCCTTCGTGGGCGACGACCGCGCGGTGCGTCTTGGCGACGCTGGCGAGCACCGTCTCGTGATCGAGCGGGCGGAGCGAGCGTAGGTCGACGACCTCGGCGGAGATGCCCTCCTTCTCGAGGAGCGCCGCGGCCTGCATCGCGACCACCGAGATGCGAGACCACGCGACGATGGTGACATCGGCGCCTTCGCGCACGACGCGCGCCTTGCCGATGTCGACGAGGAGGTCTCCCTCGGAGGGATCGGGCACCTCGCCCTTGAGGTTGTAGAGCGTCTCGCTCTCGAGGAAGCAGATCGGGTTGTCGTCGCGGATGGCCGCCTTGAGCAGGCCCTTGGCGTCGCGCGGGAACGCCGGCGCGAGGACCTTCAGGCCGGGCACGTGCGCGTAGAAGATGTCCATCGACTGGCTGTGCTGCGAGCCGACCTGCCGCGCAGAGCCGTTGGGCCCGCGGAACACGATCGGACACGAGAACTGACCGCCGCTCATCTGCCGCACCTTGGCGGCGTTCGAGAGGATCTGATCGAAGGCGACCGCGCTGAAGTTCCAGGTCATGAACTCGACGATCGGTCGCAGACCGACCATCGCCGCGCCGACGCCGATGCCCGCGAACCCGTTCTCGGCGATCGGCGTGTCGACGACGCGGCGCTCGCCGAACCGATCGAACAGGCCCTCGGTCACCTTGTAGGCGCCCTGATAGCGGCCGACCTCCTCGCCCATGATCATGACGCGGTCGTCGCGCTCCATCTCCTCGGCGATGGCCTCGCGGAGGGCGACCCGGTAGCTGATCTCACGCATCGCTCGCTCCGCTCGCAGTCGTCTTCGCGCTCGCCATCGTGGCTCTCTTCTCCTCGCCCGCTCCGGTCATGGCTGATGACTGACGACTGACGACCGACGACGGGCGACTGGCTGACGACTTCATCGCGCGAAGGGCCCTACGTAGGTCATCGGCTCGAGGAGCTCCGGACCGGGCTCCTCCGACTCGGCGGCGAAGCGGACCGCGTCCTGGACCTCCTCCTCGATCTCCGCGTCGAGGGCGGAGAGCTGCTCCGCCGTCTTGCCGAGCAGCTCCAGCTGCGCGCGCGCGCGGAGCATCGGATCGAGCTTCTTCTGCGCCTCGATCTCGTCGGACGTGCGGTACTTGCCCGGATCGCTCATCGAGTGGCCCCGGAAGCGGTAGGTGCGCACCTCCACGAGCGTCGGCTCGCTGGTCTCGCGCGCGCGCTCGATCGCCTCGCCGAGGCGCTGCTTCACCTCGAGGACGTCGCGCGCGAAGAAGCGATCGCGCGGCATGCCGTAGGCGAGGGCCTTCTGCGAGACGTCCTCGACCGACAGCGTGCGCGCGAGCGGCGTGCCCATCGCGTACTCGTTGTTCTCGCAGACGAACACGATCGGCAGACGCCAGAGCGCGGCGAGCGACAGCGCCTCGTGGAACGACCCGATGGTCACCGAGCCCTCGCCGAAGAAGCACAGGGTCACGCGGCCGTCGCCGCGGTACTTCGAGGCGAAGGCGCAGCCGACGGCGAGCGGGATGTGCCCTCCGACGATGCCGTAGCCGCCGAGCATGCCGTTGGGCGCGTCGAACAGGTGCATCGACCCGCCGAGGCCCTTCGAGCAGCCGGTGACCTTGCCGAACAGCTCCGCCATGACGGCGCGCGCGCTCATGCCCTTGGCGATGGCGAGGCCGTGGTCGCGGTAGGTGCCGACGACGTAGTCGCCAGGCCTGAGCGCGGCCGCCGCGCCGACCCCGACCGACTCCTGTCCGATGTAGAGGTGGAGGAACCCGCCGATCTTCCCCTGCGCGTAGGCGCGGGCGGCCTCCTCCTCGACGCGGCGGATCAGCTGCATCTGCCGGTACAGACGCGTGAGCTCCTCGACGTCGACCTTCACGTCCGGCAGCGAGACGCGGTCGAGGTTCGCCGGCGCCTGCCTCGCGAACTGCGAGTCCTTGATGGGGGGAGGCGCGTCGGGACCGCGCTTCTCCCGATGCTCAGTACCGGGGTTGGCCTGGGGTTTCTGGGGTTTGGCTGCCATCACGCTCCGAGAAGGGCCGGGGAGCATAGGGGCGCCCCCTCGATCACGGAAAGGACCGATCGACCGACGCGCCGCGGCGACAGTGCTCCTGCTGCGTCGCTTGCCCCTTTACCCGGACTCGACGGGGTGGTACCGAATGACTCGTCGCAAGGACGCTGTGGACCATCGTGGCGTGGGGCCCGTGGTCGCGTCGCGTCAGGGAACGAGAGGCGCTCTGCGAGAGCGCGCTCCCCGAGCAAATGCGACACCGCCGCGAAAGAACGCGCGCGGGCTGACCAGAAGGAACACAGATGACGTTCACCGAAGCCGCGGTCGAGGTCCTGCGCCTCGCGGGCAAGCCGCTCCACTTCAAGGACATCACCCAGATGGCGATCGAGAAGAACCTCTTGTCGCACGTGGGCAAGACGCCCGATGTGACGATGGGGTCGCGCCTCTCGGCGCAGATCGCCAAATACCCCGACGGACCGATCGTTCGCGTGAAGTCCGGGGTCTATGCGCTGCGCGAGTGGGAAGGCGGCAAGGCGAAGAAGAAGAAGAAGGGCGCCGAGGTCGAGGCCGAGCCGGCTCCGGTCGAGCCGGTCGACACCGAGGCGGCGGAGCCCGCCGCCGAGGACGACGCGACCGCCGATCAGTTCGCCGCGCTGGCGTCCGAGATCGAGGCCGCCGAGGAGGAGGCGCTCGAGAAGAAGAAGGCGCCCGCGGCGCGCGCCGCCGAAGAGCCGGTGAGCGGCGTCGGCGAGGCGATGCGTGGTGAAGAGGAGGAAGAGCCCGCCATCCTCGACGAGGACGAGCGCATGCGTCACCAGCTGGCGGCCACCGCCGGCGATCTCTTCGAGGAGGAGGAGGACGACGATCAGCCGCTGTTCGGCGGACCCGAGCCCGCGCCCGGCGCGGCCGGTGCTCAGGCGGCAGAGGGTGGCGGTCGCCGTCGTCGTCGTCGTCGTCGTCGTGGCAAGGGTCGCGAGGAGGGCGCCGCTCCGGGCGCGCCGTCGTTCGCGGCGGCCGTGCCGGGCGTCGAGGGCGAGGAGGACGAGGAGACCATCGGCGTCACCATCGGCGACGAGCGCGACGAGCAGCCCACGCGGCGTGCGATCGTGCTCGAGCGGGTGCCGGCGCAGCCCGGTCGCGGCGGTCGTCCGCAGGACTTCCGGCCCGCGGGTTTCCAGCCGCCGCGAGGCGGCCAGGCGAACTTCGATCTGAGCGGCTCGCCGGCGCTCGAGGGCGCCGAGGCGATCGACGAGCTCGCCGGTCGCGAGCTCTCCGATCTCATCCTGCGCGTGCTCGAGGGCGTCGATCGCAACCAGGGTCCGGTGCCGTTCCGCGCGATCGCCGAGGCGGCGCAGCGGCGTGGCCGGGTGTCGGGCGATCTCAACGCCGCGACCAGCGGCATCGCCGCCGCCGTCCGCGGCGACAACCTCCGCCGCGCGGCGCAGGGTCAGCGGCCGCGCTTCCGCGTCACCGCCGGTGGCCGCGTCGCGCCGACCGACTGGGTGCTCGGGAGCGAGCTCTTGCGCCTCGAGCAGGACGCGCTCCTCGCGATCGATCGCTACCGCGACGCGGCGCGCCGCACGCTGGCGAGCAAGCTGCAGAAGGACATGTCCGGTCCCGCGCTGATCGAGCTGCTGCTCGTCGCGCTCGAGCGGCTCGGCTTCCGCGACATCAAGCAGGTCCGTCGCGCCGGCCTCCCCGGCGGCGAGAGCCACTTCTGCGCCGTGCACGTGGGCGCCGGCGGCGAAGAGATCCGCACCGCGATCGTGCTGCGCCGCGACGGCCGCGAGATCGGCCGCGAGCGCGTGATCGATCTCCGCGGCTCGCTGCACCACTACGGTCCGGCGACCGCCGGCTGGCTGATCACCACCGGCCAGTGCCTCTCCGGCGCGCGCGAGGAGGCGAACGCCCCGGGCACCGTGCCGATCACACTCTTCGACAGCCTCGCGTTCGCGAAGCTCCTCGAGGAGAACGACGTCGCCGTCCTCAAGACGACGATCGCGCTGCCGTTCCCCGACGTCGATCTGCTCGAGACGTTGCGCGGGATCTGAGCGCGTTCTCTCCCGGGTCGAAGGTCAAGGGTTCGAGGTCGAAGGAGCGGCTCTGCCTTCGACCTTCGACCTTCGACCTTCGATCTACTTGCACTGACCGTACGTGAACGGCGCGCTCGGCGGCTTCACCGCCTGACACGTCTTGCCGGCCGGGCACTCGGCGGTGAAGGCGCAGAGCTGCGGATCGCTGCCGCACGACGAGCGGCAGTCGCTGCCGTCCCAGCCGCCGCCGATCGCCGCGATCTTCACGCAGCAGACCTTGCCGGAGTCGCAGTCGGCCTTCTCGTCGCACGCGTAGTCGAGCGCGCCGACGCCGAACAGGCCGCAGTTGTCGCTGCACTGCCAGCTGATGCCGCTGAAGGTCCAAGCGCCGCAGCAGAAGTTGGTGTCGCACAGCTTGGCGGCGCCGCTCTGATGGCAGGACACCTTGCCGGGAGTGGTGGCGACGGGACCGCCGGCGTCGAGGCCCGTGTCGACCGGCGCGATCGTGTCGGCCGCCGTGTCGTCGACCGCATCGGGTGCGGCGTCGCCCGCGGCGTCGGCGAGCGTGTCCGGTCCGCTCGCGTCGATTCCCGTGTCGTCGACGTCCGCCCCGGTCGCGTCGGTCCCCGACTCGCTGTCAGTCGCACCCGCGTCGGCCTCGGTATCGACGCCCGCGTCGTCGGGCGCCGCGGTGTCGGGCGGCGCGGAGTCGGCGATGAGCGTGTCGATCGGCGCGCCAGAGTCCTCGTCGGGAAAGAGCGGCGCGGTGTCGTCCTCGCCGCTGACCGTGGTGTCCCCGGACGACGCGTCCACGAGGAGCTCGCCGCCGAGGCCCGACATGTCGGTGCTGCACGCGGCCAGAGAGGCGCACGCGGCGACGACCAGCAGGACTGCCCCACGCATGAGAGTCACCATGCCGCGGCTGGTCCGGAGACGCCAGCGCCACGAGCCTCGGGGTCGCTGCCCTGCGAATGCGCAGCAGCGCGCGCCGACGCCGTCCGCCCGAGGCCGCGAGCCGCGTCGGCTGACTTATGTCGCGCTGCCCTCCGGCCGTAGGATGATGCGGACCGGTCAATTCGAAGCGAGGCTGCCATCATGCGTGTTCAATTGCTGCGGTGGGCGTCGGCGACGTTGATGGTGGTGGGCGCTGCGGCCGCGTGGGTCGGGTGCGCCGCCGGCGGCAACGAGGTCACCTCGACGCCCGCGTGCGTCGCGCCGTCACAGGTCTGCGGCACCTCCTGCATCGACGTAACCAACGACACGCGCCACTGCGGCGCGTGCGACGCCGCGTGCAAAGTCGGAGAGGCGTGCGTCTCCGGCAAGTGCGCGATGACTTGTGGCGGGGGAACGACCCTGTGCGGCACGTCGTGTCGCGACACGCAGATCGATCCGGCCCACTGCGGCGCGTGCGACAAGGCCTGCGCCGCAGGCGAGGTGTGCAGCGCGGGCGCGTGCGCCCTGACCTGCAGCGGCGGCGCCACCAAGTGCGGCACGAGCTGCGTCGACACCAAGAACGATCCGAAGAACTGCGGCGCTTGCGACAAGGCGTGCGCCGCAGGCGATGTGTGCAGCGCCGGCACGTGTGCGCTGACCTGCAGCGGCGGCGCCACCAAGTGCGGCACGAGCTGCGTCGACACCAAGAACGATCCGAAGAACTGCGGCACGTGCGACAAGGCCTGCGCCGACGGAGAGGTGTGCACCCTGGGTGCCTGCGCGGGGACCTGCAGGGGCGGCACCACCAAGTGCGGCACCGCGTGCGTCGACACCGCCAGGGATCCCGCCAACTGCGGCACTTGCGGCAACGCGTGCCCGAGCGGCGAGGTCTGCAGCGCCGGGGCGTGCGCGCTGACCTGCGTCGGCGGCTCGACCAGGTGCGGCACCGCGTGCGTCAACACGACGAACGATCCGGCCAACTGCGGCACCTGCGGCAACGCGTGCCCGAGCGGCCAGGTGTGCAGCGGCGGGACCTGCAGCCTCTCGTGCGTCGGCGGCAGCACCAAGTGCGGCACCACCTGCGTCAACACCACGTACGATCCAGCCAACTGCGGCACCTGCGGCAACGCGTGCCCGAGCGGCCAGGTGTGCAGCGGCGGGACCTGTAGCCTCTCGTGCGTCGGCGGCAGCACCAAGTGCGGCACCGCCTGCGTCAACACCACGAACGATCCGGCCAACTGCGGCACCTGCGGCAATGCGTGCCCGGCCGGCCAGATCTGCTCCGGCGGGACCTGCGGCCTCACCTGCGTCGGCGGAACGACGAAGTGCGGCAGCGCGTGCGTCAACACCGCGAACGACCCGGCCCACTGCGGCGCGTGCGGAGCCGCGTGTCCGAGCGGACAGCTGTGTGCTGCGGGGAAGTGCACCGCCGTCCTCGTCCGGAGCTGCAAGGACGCGCGCAGCCTCGGCATGACCGCGAGCGGCATCTACAGGGTCGACCCCGACGGCGCCGGCTCCGGCGCACCGATCGACGTCTACTGCGACATGGTGACCGACGGCGGCGGCTGGACGCTCACGTACAAGATCCGGAGCAACGTGCCCTCGAGCACCAACCCGTGGTGGAACATCGTGATGCCGGGCAGCGGCACCACCTTCCCCACGGCGCTCTCGGTCCCGAGCGGCTCGTCGGAGGGGCCGACGTTGGCGACTCGCGCCAGCTACACCACCGCGACGGGCGCCACGCAGTGGCGCGCGACGACGATGCGCGCCGGCGCCGTCGTCTTCGACATGCGCAGCTCGTACACCGACACGAACGGACAGGCGATGCGCTGCTTCGCGGCCGGGACCTGCGGCAGCGCGACCCAGACCTGCAGCAGCACGACGTCGGGCTACGTGCTCGCGAACACGCTCGGCGGTCCGATCGGCCCCGGCGGCAGCGGCTACATCTGCGACGTCGGCTGGACCGACTGCTCCTTCTGCGTCGATTGGAGCGGCGTCCGCACCGACACCTCCGCGGGTGGCGACACGACCAAGGAGGTCCGCTACGTCGGCGACTCCTCCATTTCCATGACCGACGCGACGACGTTCTACTGGGTGCGCTGACGCGCGGGGGCTCGGCCCCGACGAGCCGCTGACGGCCACGTGCACGGACCTCCGTGCGCGTGGCCGTCGCGCAAGCGCCGAACGCGGCTACGAGCGCGCTGAACCGACGTCGGGGGCAGCGATCGCCGTCCGTCGCAGCGCGATCAGGTGCTCCCTCCGCGGCCGGTCGGCGAACGCGTGGCGCGTCGCGGTGTGGAAGTGCGGCCGCGCTTGCGAGGCGATCGCCACCACCTCGAGGTCGGCGCGGGGGGCCAGGTTCTCGACGACCGTCTCCGCGCGGAGCGCCATCGAGCGCACCGCGCTGTCGGCGATCACCAGGAGCAGAAGCGCCGACGGTCTCATCGACCGCGCCATCGCCTTGAGCGTGCGGCCGAGCTCGTCGTCCCATCGGTCGCGCGCGCGCCCGGCGGTCAGCTTCGCGTACGCGCGCCGCGCGCCGACCTCCAGCTCCGCGAAGCGTTCGGGCTTCAGGCGCAGCCAGCGCAGTCGCACGTCGTGGTGCTCGAGGTAGTCGTAGGTCGCCGCGTAGGGCGGCGAAGTCAGCACGAGATCGACGCTGCCGGCCTTCAGCGTGCCCAGCGTGCGCGCGTCGTCGGCGTGCACGTCGGCCTCCGGCGCGCCGGGAGGCAAGGCGCGCTCGAACTCCTCGAGCGCGGCGGCCAGCTCCTCGGCCTTGGCGACGAACATCTTCGACACGAACCCCGGCGCGAGGCGGCGCGGGCCCAGGGTCGTGCCCGTGTCGCCGCGCTGACGCGACGCCTTGGTGAGGATCGCCGAGAGCACGAGCTCGAGGTCCTCGCGCAGGCCCTTGGAGTGCACCCGATCGATGCCGTCGCGGATGGAGTCGAGCTCGAGGAGCACGTGCGGCGCGAAGAGCGCCACGTCCTCCTCGGGGTAGCGCATCGTGGGGCGCGCCTTCTCGGTGTAGCGCTTGCGCGCGTACCCCTCGATCTTCTTCGCATGCTCGACGAGCGCGCGGCGCTCCTGCGCGGGCACGCCCCGCACCTTCAGCCGCGCGAGGCGGATGGCCAACGGGTTGACGTCGGTGCCGATGGCGCGGAGCCCACGGAGGCGCGCCTCGACGAGCACGGTGCCGCTCCCGCAGAAGGGATCGAGCACCGTGCCGCCCTCGGGCGCGAAGGTCGCGAGCGCCTGCCTGGCCACGTTCGGGTGCAGGCGCGCCGGGTACGAGTGAAAGCCGTGGACGTGCGCGCGGACCGACTCCTCGTCCTCCGGCGCGGGCCGCACGTCGAAGATGCGCGCGAGCTTCTCGGCGATCTCGGCGTCGCCGTGCGTGGTGGTCGGACCGCCGACGTGCCCGAGGGCGCGCCGGGCCTCGGGCGGGAGCTTCTTGCTCACTGCTGCCCCTTGGCGCGGATCGAGGCCTGCAGCCGCGCCTCGAAGTCGGCCGCCTCGTCGACCGCGGCCGCCGGGAGCGTCGCGTCCGCGACTCGGTAGCGCACCTGCCCGTCGACCGCGCGCTCGTCGAGCACGGTGTCGACGCGCACGTCGGTGCGGGCGGGCAGCCGCGCGAGCGCCTGATCGGCGACCTCCTCGGGCACGCCGAGGACCTCGGCGAGCTGCGGCGGCGAGATCGCGCCGCGCACGCGCATCACGTCGACCGCCACCGAGCCGAACGCGTCGCGCATCTGCTCGTCGGCGCGGCCGCGCGCGCCCCGCGCGGTGACGAGGCCGAACGCGCCGGCGCCCGCGAAGAGGAAGGTCGCGACGAACGCGAGCAGCGCAAGGAAGCCGAAGCCGAGGAGGAACGCGAGGCTGGCGGTGCCCAACGCGGCCGCCGCGACCACGAACGCGACGATGCCGAGCGCGGTCGCCATGACCGAGCTCTTCAGGTCGGCGTCGGCCTTCGCCAGCGCCTCGCGCTCGCGCCCGGAGCGCGGGAATGGCTGCTCGGCCGGGACGCGCGGTCGCCCGCACGCAGCGCACACGAAGATGAGGCCGCCCTTGCGGATGACCTCGGCCTTGGCGCCGCAACCGGCGCACCGGCGATGGTCGCCGTGCAGCGCGCCGCAGCGGGCGCACCGATCGGTGCCTGCGGGGAGGGGAGCGCCGCACGCGGAGCAGTTCGGGGGGATGGGCGGTGCCATGCTGAACCGGAAATTGGTCCGTTCTCGTGAGCGACCGTACGATCCCGCACAATGCCCCGAAGTGAAAGCCCGAATCGGGCGGCCCTGACCGGATCGCCCGATCGCCCCATCCGCCTTCGAAGGCGCCCCTTCGGGCTTCTTCAAACGCGCCCCTTCGGGCTTTTTCGAATGCGCCCCTTCGGGGCGACGATCCTCGCGATGGCGCTGCTTTCGGCTCCGGTCGCCTGCGGCGGCGCCGCGCAGGAGCTCGCGACGGTGCGCGCCCAGCTCGACAGGGTGCAGAAGCAGCACGCAGCGCTCGCCAAGCGCGTCGACGAGCTCGAGGGTCGCACGGGGCCGGGCGCGCCCGAGGCCGTCCTGGCGCCGGCGACGCCGGGCGAGACGCCGGTGATCACGAGCGCAGCGGAGCCCGAGCCCAAGCCCCTCCCCTCCGCGGAGCCGAAGCCACTCCCCTCGGCGGAGCCGAAGCCACTCAAGGTCGTGAAGCTCGAGCCGAAGCCGGTCGCCGCGCCGCCCGAGCCGACGCCGGACGACGACGAGCCGCGGCCCTTCCTGAAGATCGGGCCGTCGGGCAGCATCGAGCAGACGATCCCCGACGAGCCGACCAAGCCCGCCAAGAAGTCGATCACCTCGAAGACCCCGGTCTTCGAGCCGCAGGCGGCCAAGGACTACGACGCCGCGTACGCGCTGGTGAAATCGAAGAAGCCGAAGCAGGCGCTCGACGCCTTCGGCGCGTTCATCGTGCGCTACCCCGACCACCCCTACGCAGCGAACGCGCTCTACTGGAGGGGTGAGTGCTACTTCGCGCTCGGCGAGTTCGCGAGCGCGGTCACGCAGTTCGACGCGCTCGCCGCCCGCTTCCCCGGGTCGAACAAGCTGGCCGACGGCTTGCTCAAGCTCGGTCTCGCGCACAAGAAGCTCGGGAGCGACTCGAAGGCGCGCGCCGCGTTCGTCAGACTGAAGAAGGATTTCCCGACGTCGGAGGCGGCCAAGAAGATCCCGCCGGAGGATGCGTCATGAAGACCCGCCACGTTCGTCGTCACGCCATCTCCGGCCTGGGGCGCGCCAGCGTCGCGCTGTCCGTGCTCGCCTCGTTCCTGTGGGCGGCGCACGCGGACGCCGAGTCCAAGCAGGCATCGGCGCTCGCCGGCGTGAAGGTCACCACGGGTGGCGGCGGCGCTTCGGGGCCCGGCCCGATCACCGGATCCGGCAAGGTGATCTCGCTCGGCGACGACAGCGGCAAGAAGACCCCTACCGGGGGCGGCATCGTTCCGCCGTCCCACACGGTGAAGAAGGGCGACACGCTCTGGGACATCTGCGACACGTACTTCGCCAACCCGTGGCAGTGGCCGCGCGTGTGGTCGTACAACCCGGAGATCCTCAACCCGCACTGGATCTACCCCGGCGAGGTCGTGAACCTGAAGAAGGGCGGCGGCGGAAGCCTGAGCCTCGCGGGCGGACCGGGCGCCGGCGGCGCGGGCGGACCGGGCGGCAAGCCGATGATGGGGACCGCCGGCGGCGGGAAGCCGCTTCCGGGCACGGTCTTCCTCCGCAGCGCCGGCTTCGTCTACGACAAGGACGTCCAGCAGAACGGCTCGATCACCGGCAGCCCCGAGGACAAGATGCTGCTGGCCGCGCCCGACCGGGTCTACCTCAAGCTCGGCGCCGACCAGGCGAAGAACGCCGCTCCCGGCGACGAGATGACCATCTACCAGACCACGCGCACCGTGAAGCACAAGGACGGCGGCACGGTCGGCGACGTCGTGCAGATCCTCGGCACCGTCAAGGTCGACAAGGTCGACAAGGACAAGGGGATCGCCGAGGGCACGATCACCGAGTCGCTCGACGTCATCGAGCGCGGCGCGCGCGTCGGACCGGTGGATCGCAAGCTCGACGTCGTCGCGCCGGCGACCAACGACGTCGATCTCTCGGGCGAGCTGCTCGAATCCGTGCAGCCGAACGTGATGTACGGGCAGAACCAGATCGTGCTGATCGACAAGGGCGAGAAGCAGGGGCTCAAGGTCGGAAACCGCCTGTTCATCGTGCGCAAGGGCGATCCGTGGCAGGAGGGCCTCTCGTCGACCGGCGCGCTCGCCGCCGGCAAGATCACGCTGGGCACGGGTCCGGGCGCGGGCGCCGAGGTCAAGACCAACGAGACCGGCGAGCAGTCGAAGGACTACCCCGACGAGGTCATCGCCGAGATCCGCGTGCTGCGCGTGCGCAAGGACACCGCCACGTGCATCGTCACCCAGTCGCGCAAGGAGCTCCTCTCGGGCGATCGCTGGGTCGCCAAGAAGGGCTACTGACGCGCGAGCGCGACCACGGCGGCGAAGGTCCCCTCTACGACCTTCGCCATGCGTCGGTAGTCGAGCGTGTCCGGCGTGTCGGCCGCCGTGTGGTACCGCGCGTTCCGTAGGAAGGACGTGTCGGTGATCATCACCGCCGTCCACCCCTCGGCCCAGTAGCTGCGGTGATCGGACCAGTCGACGCCCTGCACGATCGCAGGCGCCGCGAGCGACCGCACCGGGAGATCGGTCGCCCCCATCATGGCGGCCTTCACCCGCGCGAGCAGCGCCCGATCGGACGGTCGCCCGACGATCGCGATGAAGTCGCCGCGATCGCCGTACAGCGCCGACATCCCCGGCGCGGGGAAGCGCTGGCTGCCCGGCGCGTCGGAGAACGCGCCGATCATCTCGAGCGACAGCGCGGCGCGCACCTTCACCCCCGCCTCGCGCAGCGCGCGGGCGTGGCGGGCGGAGCCCATGTGGGGTGTCGCGAAGTACGGCGGCTCCTCGAGCGTCCAGGCCACCAGATCGACGCGCACGCCGAGCGGCGCCTTGGCGAGGAGGGGCGCGAGCTCGATCAACCCGGCGACCCCGCTCGCGTCGTCGTCGGCACCCGGCAGCGAGAGCGCGGCGTCGTAGTGCGCGCCGACGATCACGCGCTCGTCGGTGCCGTTCTCGGGGCCGGGGCCGAGCCTGAGGATGACGTTCCGGTAGGTGCGGCCTTCGACGACGAAGGGCTGATCCTCGACCGGCCCGTGCGGCGACAGCGCGCGTCGGATCCAGTCGGCGACGGCGTCGAGCTTCGCCGGCGCGGCGTGCGTGCGCGGGTGCAGGTCGATCGCCAGCGCACGCACGTGCGCCTCGAGCCGCGCGGGATCGACGGAGGGCACCGGGACCTCGGGCTTCTCGGCGCGGACGAGCGGCTGCGAGGCGCACGTCGCGGCGAGCGCGCCGCCGACGACCACGGCGACCACCGTCGCCGCGGCGATCCGGATCGAGCGCGGCAGCGGCTTTCTCGCGCGTGTCCCGGGGCTCATGGGTCGCGCACCAGCGTCGCGATGGTGCCGCCGCCCGCGAGGATCGCCGCGGCGACCAGCGACATGGTCGCCGCGCGGTGACGCAGCGCCGCGCCGCCGTCGGCGACGGGCTGCGCGGCCGCCGTGCGCTCGAGCATCGCGGCCACGAGCAGCGCGACGGCGGCGAGGCCGGCCGTAACGCCGGCGACGCGCCCGCGCCGCGCGAAGGCGACCGCGGCGAGCGACCAGAGCAGCGTGCGTCGCCGCCGTCGGCCACGGCGCGGAGGAACCCCCACGCGGCGATCACGGCGCCGATCGCCACGGCGACGCCGCTCGCGGGCGCGCCCTCGAGGGCGAGACGCCCGGCGGTGTGCATCGCGGCGAGCGAGACGACCGCCGCGCCGGCGACCACCGGGACGAAGCCCACGACGCCGACGACCGCGCCCGTCGTCCAACGCGCCTGCGCGTCCATGCCGCGCGCGTCGGCGAGCGCGCGCGCCGGCCGGTGGGAGGGATCGTCGTGATATCGGCCGAGCAGCAGCACGAGCCAGGCGCCGAAGGCGCCGGTGACGCCGGCGAGCGCCAGCCACCCTCCCCTACCGGGCGGCCGCGCCCACCAGTGGCCCGCGGCCATCGCCGAAAGCGTGCCGATCGCGGTGGCGACGCCGAACCCCCGCACCGCGGCCGCGTCGGGCGGCTCGCCCTCGTCGGCGTGGACGGAGGCTGCGCCGATGGCGGTCGACGCCGCGGCGAGCACCGCGAGCAGCGGACCGAGCGCGACGAGCACCGAGGGATCGAGCGCCGAGGCGCGGAGCGAGGCGGCGTTCTGGGCGGCGACGGCGCCGGCCGCGATCGTCGCGGCCGCGATCGCCACGGCGGCGACGGGGAACGCGTCGGGAGCATGATCCCCCTCGGACTCGGCGGGTCCGACGGTCGAGGCCCCCTGCCCCGCCCCCGCTGCGCCGGAGCCGGCGGAGGAGGCTGCGGGGGAGGAGGCGGAGACCGACATGACCACGCCGACCAGCGCGGCGCCGAGCGCCCAACCGGACAGGACCCGGGCGAGCGGATCGACGCTCGCCGGCGAGACGCGCACGGCCCACGCGCCCAGCGACGCCGCCGACGCGCCCGCGATCGCGAGGCACGCGACCGTCGCCGCCGCCGCGGCGCGCAGCGATCCGGGCGCGCCCAACCGCCGCCGGGCCCACAGCGAAGCGAGGGCGGAGCCCACGCCCACGCTCGCCCCGCCGAGCGCCGTGGCTGCCCGCCGGCGCAGGTCGTCGCCGAACGCGCCACCGAAGCGCAGCGTCACGGCCCCGATGACGATGGTGACGAGCGCCGCGACGACCAACGCCGATCCCCTGCCGTGCGCGCCCGCGTGCGCCCCGCCCGCGCGCGTCAGCACGACGGCTGCGACGCCGGCGATCGCCGCGAGGCCGAGGACGATGACGAACGCCGCCACGGCCCGGGAGGATACCCCGTCCTCGACTCAGTGAATCATCCCCGAGCTCCGCGCGTTCACCCGGGCGTCGCCCGCCGCGGCGCGCGCCTGCGCCAGCATCCGCGACTCCGACGCGCGCTGGATCGCCCACGCGACGCCCGCGGCGGCGAGCCCGCCGAGCACGAACAACCCGACGGTCTGCCCGCGGACGATCGACGAGCGGGGCGTGCGACCGAGGCCCAGGACCGGCGGCAGCACCAGGGCGCCGACGCCGGCGAGCAGGCCCAGCGAGATCCCTCGCACCCAGGGGTGGCGCCCGCCCGCAGCGAGACCGAACCACGCGGTGTTGGCGAGCAGGTCCCCCGCCAGCGCGTCTCGGCGCAGCTCCTTGCCGCGGGGCTTCTTCAGGCCGAACGCCTCCGCCAGCGACCGGAGCGCGCGCATGCCGAGCACGTCCAACCGTGGCGACTTGGGGCGAGGCGAGTCCGGCGCGCTCCGACGCAGCCCTTCGTGCGCGGCGGTCAAGGCGAGCGCACCGACCAGGCCACTGCCGAGCCCGACGACGAGTTGCGTGAGGAAACGAGCCATCGGAAGCACCTCCTCTGCCGGGTGCAGCAACGTCCGAGCCGCGCAAAAACGAACGAGCCCCCCGTCTCCGGGAGGCTCGCTCGTTCACCTCGGAGGCTCTCTCCGAGGGCGTGGCGCCGAGTGAAGCTCGGCGCTTCGACACTCCGCGGCGATCACTCCGCCGGCGTCACCGCCGGCGCCGCCGCGCCCTGCTTGCTCTCGATGCGCATGCCGTAGAACGACCGCCACACGAAGACCATCGAGGCGACGAAGAACGCGATCGACAGGAACATCGGCACGGTCTTGTCGCTCGTCTTCATCTGCTCCGCGAGCTCGACGGCGAGGAGGCCGAAGAGCGTCGTGAACTTGATGACGGGGTTGAGCGCGACCGAGGAGGTGTCCTTGAAGGGATCGCCCACGGTGTCGCCGACGACCGTCGCCGCGTGCAGCTCGCTGCCCTTCTCCTTCAGCTCGACCTCGACGACCTTCTTCGCGTTGTCCCACGCGCCGCCGGCGTTCGCCATGAACAGCGCCTGGAACAGGCCGAAGAGCGCGATCGAGATCAGGTACCCGATGAAGAAGTAGCTGTCGTAGAACGCGAACGCGAGGGTGGAGAAGAAGATGGTGAGGAAGATGTTGAACATCCCCTTCTGCGCGTAGACCGTGCAGATCTCGACGACCTTCTTGCTGTCCTCGACGCTCGCCTTCTCGACGCCCTCGAGCTTGATGTTCGCCTTGATGAACTCGACGGCGCGGTACGCGCCGGTGCTCACCGCCTGGGTGGAGGCGCCGGTGAACCAGTAGATGACCGAGCCGCCGGCGATGAGGCCGAGCAGGAACGGCGGGTAGAGGATCGACAGCCGGCCGACGTTGTCATGGAACCCGTTGGTCAGGGCGACGATGATCGCGAAGATCATGGTCGTCGCGCCGACGACGGCCGTCCCGATGAGCACCGGCTTCGCGGTCGCCTTGAAGGTGTTGCCCGCGCCGTCGTTCTCCTCGAGGAAGTGCTTGGCCTTGTCGAACTGCACCTTGAAGCCGAACGACTTCTGCACCTCGGCCTCGACGTCGGGCACGCTCTCGATGAGCGAGAGCTCGTAGACCGACTGCGCGTTGTCCGTGACCGGACCGTACGAGTCGACCGCGCTGGTCACCGGACCCATGCCGAGGAAGCCGAAGGCCACGAGGCCGAAGGCGAACACCGGCGACGGGTCGAAGCCGCCGATCATCATGATCGAGCCGACGCCCATCCCGCTGACGTAGTACGAGGTGCCCATCAGGCCGAGGAGGATGATGCCCATCCAGTAGGCGCTGAAGTTGCCGGCGGTGAGGCCCGCGAGCACGTTGAGCGAGGCGCCGCCCTCGCGCGACGAGGTGACGACCTCACGGACGTGGCCCGACTCGGTCGAGGTGAAGACCTTGATGACCTCGGGGATGATCGCGCCGGCGGCGGTTCCGCAGGTGATGATGATGGACAGCTTCCACCAGAGGCTGCCGTCGCCCAGGTTCGGGATGAGGAACTTCGAGACGACGAACGTCGCCGCGACCGACACCGCGGAGGTCAGCATGACCAGCTGGGTGAGCGGCTGCTCGAAGTTCATCTTGTCGGCCTGCTGGTAGCGGGCCTTCGCGATGATGTCGTTGATGAAGTAGGAGACCGCCGACGCGATCACCATCACGATGCGCATGACGAAGATCCAGACGAGCAGCTGGACCTGCACCGTCGGATCCTTCACCGCGAGGAGGATGAACGAGATCAGCGCGACGCCGGTGACGCCGTAGGTCTCGAAGCCGTCGGCCGAGGGACCGACCGAGTCGCCGGCGTTGTCACCGGTGCAGTCGGCGATGACGCCCGGGTTGCGCGCGTCGTCTTCCTTGATCTTGAAGACGATCTTCATCAGGTCGGACCCGATGTCGGCGATCTTGGTGAAGATGCCGCCCGCGATGCGGAGCGCCGAGGCGCCGAGCGACTCGCCGATGGCGAAGCCGATGAAGCAGGGGCCGGCGAGGTTGCCCGGGATGAACAGCAGGATGCCGAGCATCAGGAGCAGCTCGACCGAGATGAGCAGCATGCCGATCGACATGCCCGCCTTGAGCGGGATCGCGTAGCAGGGGAACGGCTTGCCCTGGAGCGACGCGAACGCCGTGCGCGAGTTCGCGAACGTGTTCACGCGGATGCCGAACCACGCGACCAGACACGAGCCGGCGATGCCGACGAGGCTGAAGGCGAGGATGATGAGCACCTTCATCGTCTGGCCTTCGGCGAAGTAGTGCTGCGCGACGCCGAAGTAGTACAGGATGATCGCGCCGATGAAGAGCTCGAGGACGAAGATGAACCTCAGCTGCGTGACGAGGTACGTCTTGCAGGTCTCGTAGATCAGCTCGCTGATCTCGAGCATCGCCTTGTGGACGGGCGCGTTCTTCAGCTGCGCGTAGATGACGAACGCGAGCACCATGCCGAGGGCGCAGATCAGGATCCCGCCCATCAACAGCGAGTGTCCCGACATGCCGCCGAGGAAGTTGGCGATCTTCGTGTCGGTGAGGCTCGGGACGATGAGGTTCGCTTCCCCGCCGCCCTTGTGCGGCGGGGCCGCCTCGGGCGCCGCGAGCGCGGAGCCTGCGGTCAAGATCGTGGTGAGCAGCGTCGCGAGGATGGCGAGCAGCGCGCTCGGCCCCCGACGGCTCGTTGCATTCGACTTCATGCTGGTCCTCTCCTGGAGTTTCGGGAGGTGCCCACGCCTGCCTCATGCAGAGCGCACGGCACCTGCGACTCTCGAGGGGTTGGCCGTCCGCGCTAGAGCAGACGCTTCAGCACGCCTCGCGTGCGCGGGGCGGCTCATACCGCAATGCGGCGGAATCGCCAAGCGGACCGGGAGCCGCGCCGTGAAAGAGTCCGGCGCCGCCGCCGAATCACGCAGGATTTTCGGGCACGACGGCCCGTTCGCCGCGCCGTCCGCGCGGGCAGGCCGTTCGCGCCGTGGAAGAGGCGCGCTACTTCGCCGCCTGCATCGCCAGGAAGTGGAACTTCCCGATCTTCGCCTGACCGAGGGTGAACATCACCTCGGTCATCACGCGGTAGCTGGTGTAGCGGTCGAAGAGGATCATCGCCTCGACGCCGGTCTGCCCGGGCTTGCCCTTGGCCTTGGCGATCTCCTCGGCGACGCGCACCGGGGTCTCGACCGCGTTGAGCAGGGGCGAGATCTCGAGATCGGCGGCCGTGCCGCGCGCCTTGAACTTGGGCGCGAACCCATGGGGCGAGTCGCCCGGGCAGAACACCAGGCGATAGGGCTCGTGCGCCTTGGGCGCGTCGTTCGGGTTGGTGAAGCAGCCGGGCACGTCGACGCCCTTGATCTCGTTGCCGTTCACCAGCACGCGGTCGCGCGAGACGACGATCTGGATGCCTGCCTCGGTCGGCCCGCCCTGCAGGATGGACGTGGGCAGCGCGAGGTCGCTGGTCTGCGGCAGGTTCGCCGAAGACGCCGACATGCTCTTGAGGAGGAACACCAGGATGATGGTCATCATGTCCATCATCGCGGTGATGTTGAGGAAGTTGACCTCGTGCGGCACGGCGTTGCGCCGCTTCATCTTCCGCAGCTCGGCCTTGTACTTCGCCATCGATGCCATGGGCGACTCCCAGTCGTCAGTCGTCAGTCGTCAGTCGTCAGCCGAGAACTCGCGGTCCCCGCCTGCGCTCTGGCGAACCTTCAACGTTCCGACTGCCTCCTCGCGCGGCTCCGCGCACTGCTGATGACTGACGACTGACGACGGACGACTCGGACGACTGACGACTGACGACTCACTTGAGCACCGTGAACACGACGTTCGGGAACAGCTCGCCCTTGTCGTCCTTCCGCACGGCGTCCATCACGCGGACGATCTCCTGGAAGGGGACGTTCGGGTTCGCGGTGACCATCACCTGCTGCTCGGCGTCGGCGTTCGTAACCTCTTCCTTGAGCTTCCGCGCGCACTTCTGCAGAGCGGCGATGTCGTACTTCTTGCCGTCGAACGACTCGGTCGGACCGGCGGGGAGGCGCGGCACCGTGGGGCGACCGCCGCCGATGCCGTTGCAGCCCTCGGCGATCGACGCCGCGCGACCCTTGATGAAGTAGCCGTCGCTCGCGATGATCACGGTGAGGTTCAGCGACTCCTCCTGGATCTTCGCGACGCCGCCCTTGCCCTGCTTGGGCGCGTCGGCGAGCAGCGAGATCGTGAAGGTGACGCTGATGCTCGCGAGCACGAACATCAGCACGTTCGTGATGATGTCGAGGAAGGGGACGATGTTGAGCTCCCCAGCCTCCTCGTCGGGCGCGATCTCCTTCGGCTGCGACAGCCGGCGGATCTTCGAGCGCTGGGCCGCGGTCAGCTTGTCGGTGGGCGGCGTGGTCACGCCGCCCGCGGTGGCGACGCCGCCACCGACCGAGGCGTAGGGGTTGTTTCCGGGATCGGCCATCCTCTTTCCTCATCGACCGCGGAGGAGCTTCGAAAGTTCCTCCGCGCTCCGATCAGGCCTGACCCTTCGACTGGATCGCGAGGCGGTTGAAGACGCGCTCCTGCGTCGCCTCGAGATCGTGGACGATCTTCTTGGCGTTGTTGTGCAGGATGAGGTGCGCGATCATGCAGGTCACCGCGATGCCGAGGCCGAACGCGGTGTTACCCATGGCTTCGGAGATACCGGCCGCGAGGCGCTGCTGACGCTCGGCGGCGGAGATGTTCCCGGAGGACACCGCGGCGAACGTGGCGATCAGACCGGAGACGGTGCCGAGCAGACCGATCAGGGTCGCGATGTTCGCGAGCGACCAGAGCGAGCCGATGCCCTTCTCGACCGGCGGCTTGAGCTCGCTGAGCTTCTCGCTCATCGCCGCGTCGATCTCGTCGGGGCCGCGGTTGGCGACCGTGAGGCCGCTCTTGACGAGCTGGAGCGTCGGATAGCCGCCGTTGCCCGCCTCACAGAGCTTGATCGCCCGATCGAGGTTGTTCGCGTTCACGAGCTTGCGAACCTGCGCGAAGAACTCCTTCGAGTTCACGCGGTACTTCGTGAGCTGGAAGATGGTGCGCTCGATGACCAACGCGATGACGATCGCGGAGATCAAGAGGTTGAAGTACATGAAGAGGCCGCCGTGCTTGAAGAAGCCAGCGAGCCCTCCGGCCTCTCCGCCGCCCTCTGCCGCAGCCGAGAAAATCGAGCTCAACGCCGCATCGACCTGCGCAACCATCCCCGACTCCTTTCACAAGCACCGTCACCAACGACCCGGCGCGGCGGTCGACGTCGACCCCTGCCATCTCGGCGCGACATCACGGCACGAACACGCACGCACACCCGGTACGTCCACCATCACGACTCCGAAAACTGCGCGGCACATGCGGTGAACGGCTTCCTTACACGCCTGCACGAGCGCCGAATTCACGGAGCGCGACGACTGTAGCGGATGCGGCTCGTGACAGGCAAGGAGTGGCAAGCGCTCGGCCTCGCGCCGCGCGAGCGGCCGCTTCGGCCGCGACCGGCCCGCATCCGTGCTGCGCGGACGATTCCAAGCGAGGCAAATTATGTCGGCGGACACTCTGCAACGTCCTTGACCAGGGGGGCCTGCCAAGTATCCTGCCCCCTGTCCCCGGAATTTCTACGAGAAATACTCGAAGGTCCGAGGGGAGTTCGACGACGCTTAATGCATCGAAACTTCCAAGCGGCTCGACGGCGGGTGTTCCTGGTGGGGGAACAGGGGCGAAGATACCGGGGTCAACCACGACTCGTAGTCGTCGCGTCGGCCCTTCCGAACGGTTCGGATGTGTGTGGTGTGACGAGGAGGACGCCGCCATCGCGAGCGGCCATTCAGGAGGACGCGAATGTTCGCTGACATTTGGACGCACTACAAGGAGGGCGGCTGGCCGATGTGGATCATCCTCCTCTGGTCGGTCTTCGTCATCGCCATCATCGTGGAGCGCGCGCTGTACCTGTGGGGCGGCTCGATCAACAAGGACGTGTTCATCTCGACGATGCAGAAGTGCATCCTCGCGGGTGACGTGCAGAAGGCCGTCAAGATGTGCTCGGCGGCGAACTCGCCGCTCGCGCGCATCGTCCAGGCCGGCCTCATCAAGGTGAACCGCCCCGACGAAGAGGTCCAGGCGGCGCTCGACGAGGCCGCGCTCCGCGAGATGCCGAAGATCTCGCAGCGCACCGCCTACCTCGGCCTTCTCTCGAACCTGGCGATGCTCACCGGCCTGTTCGGCACCGTGCTCGGACTGATCAAGTCCTTCGGCGCCGTGTCGAAGCCGGGCGTCGATCAGGCGCAGAAGGCGACGATCCTCGCGGAAGGCATCTCCGAGGCGATGAACTGCACCGCGTTCGGCCTGATTGTCGCCATCATGGGTCTGCTCGGGTTCGCCGTGCTCAACGGCAAGACCCAGGCGATCGAGGACGACATCAACGAGGCGACGGTCCAGGTCATGAACCTCATCGTCAACAACCGTCAGAAGGTCAACCTCTCGAACGTGCAGCCCGGCGCCTAGTCGGGAACTTCCGGAGTCAGGGGCGGTCCAAGTCTCTGTCCCTGACCCCCGGATCGGTCTCTCCTTCCGTCGGCCGCCTGCGGCCGCGGTTCCACGTAGCGCGGAAGGAGCGAGCGATGCGGGGCCGAAGCCGGACACCAGCGCCGTCGGTCGCAGTCGCGGCCGTCGGACACGGCAGAGGAACCAAGGTCTCCGAAGGTGCCTGCGAGCACGAGGTAATCCATGGGTGGCGTAAGCACGGGCGGCGGTGGGAAGGGCGGCAAACGCAACGTCGATCAAGAGATCAACATGGTCCCCTTCATCGACCTGTTGATGGTGACCATCTCGTTCCTCCTGATCACCGCGGTGTGGTCGAGCATGGCGCGCCTGAACGCGAACGCGCAGGTGCCGAGCTCGCAGAAGAAGTCCGACACGGAGAAGAAGCAGAAGGAGAAGGAGCCGGCGGTGCTCCACGTCCGCGTCTCCGACAAGGACAAGAAGTTCATCCTCCAGTGGCAGGCCGGCACGAAGACCGACGACATCGTCTCCCTCGACATGGAGGCCGACGCGACGGGTCGCTACGTGAAGCTCGAGGAGGAGATCAAGAAGGCCTACATCTCCGGCCAGGGTCCGCAGAACCTGTACGGTGACGACGTGGGCTACGAGGCGTCGCTCGCCAACGAGCACGGCGTCAACCAGCTCAACCAGGCGATCCTGCACGTCGACAACGCGTTCCCCTTCCCCGAGGTCGTGAAGGTCATCGACGCCATCTACGTGCCGCGCCGTTTCGTGTGCTTCCAGGCGAAGCCGGCGTGCTGCGGGAAGCCCGACAAGTCGGGCAAGTCGGCCGAGGGTTGCCCCAGCGCGGCGGACGACGTCCCCGCCTTCAACGTGGCGTTCTCCGCCAACTGAGGGAAAGAGAATGAGCGGCGGAAGCAAGATCTTCGACGTTCACCACGGAACGATCATCAAGCCGGGCCGCCGGCTGATGCACCACGTCCCGCTGAACTTCGTGAAGAAGAAGGTCGCCGGCGGTGGTCGGCGGTCGATGGAGCAGAGCCTCAACCTGACCTCGATGATCGACTTCCTCATGGTCGTCGTCATCTTCCTCCTCTCGACGTTCAGCGCGTCGGGCGAGCAGTCGGTCCCCAAGGAGGTCAAGCTCCCGAACGCGCGCAACGTCCAGGAGCTGCTCGCCGCCCCGATGGTCGGCGTCGCCGGCAAGGACGTCTACGTCGACAACAAGCCGGCGGGCTCGATCGTCGAGGCGCTCGACGCGATGGAGCAGGGCAAGACGGCGCAGCCGGTCAAGCTCTCCGACCTCGAGACCAAGCTCAAGTTCATGAAGGAGACCTGGAAGGCGACGCACCCGTCCGACGCGCCCTTCCCCGGCATGGTCGTCCTGCAGCTCGACGAGAAGCTCCCGGCGTTCGTGGTCAAGAGCGTCTTCTATACGGCGGCGCTCAGCGGCTACAACAACATCAGCTTCCTCGTGAACAAGAAGGGCAAGGGCCAGAGCGAGGGCGGCGGCGAGGCTCCGGCCCACTGACGACGGCGCCCCCTCCCAGGGCCTGACTCGAAAGCCCCCTCTTCCTCCGGGAGAGGGGGTCTTTTTTAGGAGAGCATCGTGAACGACGAACCGGTCACGCGGAAGTCGAAGCCCATCCCCTGGGGCGTCGTCTTCGCGATTGCGAGCGTCGTGTCGTTGATCGCGCTCGGGTACTACTACGTCTACCACCGCGATCTCGGCACCGAGCGCACGCGGCTCTTGCGCGAGCGAGCGGCGCTGGCCGCGTCGATCGCCGAGGACGTGGGGACGCTGCGCGGCAAGGTCGAGCCTTGGACAGTCGCGCTCGCCGCGCCGCAGTGGCCGGGCGATCACCTCGATCCCGACGCGCGCGCGCTCACCTGGCGCGAGCGCCCCACGGTGTACCTGCGCATGCGCGCCGCCGACGCGGCGAGCAACGATGCGGTGCGCACGAACGCGAAGCTCTCTTCGCTCGACGGCCTCTCGGCGTGCCTGCTGCGGAGCAAGGGCATCGGCCCGTGGGCGTACGGCGAGGTGATGGCGCGCGCCGACTTCCTGGGCGCCGACTTCATCCGCGACGTGAAGGAGACCAAGAACGATCTCCGGCTGCGCAACCTCGCCTACGCGCTCGAGCAGTACAAGCTCAAGGACTTCCCCGACGCGCGCGACGGCTCGAAGCTCTCCGAGTACGCGGTGATCGTCCTCGACGAGGATCCGGCGCAGGTGCCGAGCACGTCCGCCGCGTTCGGCGGCGACGCGTCGGTGCACCAGAAGATCCTCTCGACCTCGCACCCCGTCCGTCTGTCGCTGCGTCGGCTGGCCGACGGCAAGGAGCTGCTCCGGCTGCGGCGCACGCCCGACGCGGCGGTGATGCAGGTCGCCGGCGACTCGACCGCGCTCGCCGGCGGCATCGAGGTCCGTCGCATCCAGGCGCTCGGGTGCGCGATGGCGAACGAGGCGCTCGATTTCGCCGGCGCGAACACCGGACCGGCGATCGCGATGTCCCCGCCCCCCTTGCCTGCGGTGGCGGTGCCTCCGCCCGCGCCGTCCGCGGCGCCGAGCGCGTCCGCGTCGGCCTCGCCGTCGGGCTCGCCGCCCGCTCCTTCGGCGAGCGCTCCGAAGTGATCACGCGATGACCACCGCGCGCGGACGGCTCGGCGAGCTCTCTCCCGCGCAGCGCGCGCTGCTCGTCGCGCTCGCGGTCCTCGGCGCGACGTGGCTGCTCGTCTTGCGTCGCCGCGACGCCGACGTGCGCGGCTGGGGTCTCTCGCTCGGCGGCTTGCTCGACGTCCCGCCCGCGCCCATCCACGTCACGGTGCGCGCGGCGATCGTCGCGCTCGGCTGGGCATCGTTGATCGCGCTGCTCGTGTTCCCCGCGTTCGCGGTCGGGTTCGCGCGCTGGTGGCACGTGCGCCACATCGAGTGGACGCCGCCGCCGAAGCTGGTCGACGCCGTGCTCGGGCAGCTGGTGGTGGTCGCCCTCCCCGAGGAGGCGTTCTTCCGCGGCTACCTGCAGACGTCGCTCGATCGGGCGTGGGGCCGGCGCGTCGAGATCTTCGGCGCGAAGGTCGGGCCCGCGCTGCTGGTCTCGAGCGCGTTGTTCGCGCTCGGGCACCTCGCGACCATTCCGCACCCCGCGCGGCTCGCGGTGTTCTTTCCGAGCCTGGTGTTCGGATGGCTGCGCGCGCGAACCGGCGGGATCGGCGCGGGACTGGCGTTTCATGCGATGTGCAACCTGTTGAGCGACGGGCTCGCTCGGGGGAGCGGGTTGCACTGAGCGCTACGTGCAGTCCACGATCGGACGGCCGCCGAGCGCGTCGGCAAGCACGCGGGCGAGCGCGTGCGTCCACCAAACGTCGGCCATCAAGTTCAGCCCGTCGTACGTCGGGTCGGCGAGCGGCGCGAGATCCACGTCTCGCACGATGGTCACGAGGGACCCGTCGGCCGTCCGGACGCGAACGCCGCGCTCGACCCAGCCTTCGGCGACGTACGGCTCCACGGCGGCGATCTCGCGCACCGGCACGCGCGCGGTCCCTACGTGCAGCATGTCGTCAGCGACGGTGCACAAGAGACCCTCGCGCGACCAGACCTCGAACGGGCCCGCGCCGATCGCTCGTCCAGGCGTGCTGGTAACCAGTCGCGTACATCGTGTCCCAACCGCCCTCGCGCGCCGCGAATCCCTCGCTGCGGAGCGCGTCCACCAGCGGCGCGATCGACCTCGTGGCCAGCCACGCGTCGACGATCACCGTCGGTCCGGGCCCGCGCAGCGCGAGGACCCCGACCCGATCGTGCTCCGCCGGCCCGCCGAACCCACCGGCCGCGACGAGCACCGGCACGTCGCGGCTCCCGCCATCGCGCACCGCACGCACGAACCCATCGGTATCGAGCACGGCCACGCTCACGCCTCCGCCCTCCGCCTCCGCCCTCCGCGTTCGCGTTCGCGTTCGCGTTCGCGTTCGCGTTCGCGTGCGCGTGCGCGTTCGCGTGCGCGTTCGCCTCTCAGGTCGCGGGCGGCGGCTTCGAAGCCCCCGGCGGCCGGATGCCCCGGAGCATGCGCAGATACATCTGCGCCGTCTTGTGCTCGGGATCGATGGCGAGGACCTCCTCGAGCTCCTCTTCGGCCTGCTTCTTCTCGTTCGCGGCGATCATCAGCACCGCGAGCGCCACGCGCGCGTTGGCGTACTTCGGGTTCGCGGCCTTCGCACCCTCGTACTGGCTGCGCGCGCGGGCGACGTCGCCGACCTCCTTGTAGAGGTTGCCGAGGCGCCAACGCAGGTCGGCGAACTGCGGACAGAGACCGACGGCCTTCTCGAGCTCGGGGATCGCGTCGTGCAGCAGGCCGACCTCGGCGTACGCCTGCGCGATCTCGGCGTGCATGTTCGCGATCTTCCCTTTGACGAAGGGATCGATGCCGTCGGTCGGGCGCTGCGAGGCGGTCGCGCGCTCGTGGATGGCGCGTGCCAGATCGAACTTGCCGAGATCGTTGTACGTCACGGCGAGGTTGAGGGCGGCCTCGGTGTAGCGCGGGTTGAGCTCGAGCGCGCGGTTGAAGCGCGTCTCGGCTTCTTTGTAGTCGCGGCGCTCGTGCGCGATGACGCCGAGCATGTTGTGCACGTCGGCGAAGCGCTCGACCTGATCGAGGATGCTGCGAAGGAGGGGCTCGGCCTTCTCGAGCTCACGGCGCTCGTAGTGCTCGCGCGCGATCCGCAAGGTCTGCTTGAGACGCTCGTCCATGGAATGCCGGAGGATAGCCGAAGTCTGCATCGGTCGGGGGCCTTCACGGAGCGTCGGGGCCATCGGGAGCGCCGTTCTCGGACGCTCGTTGCGCCCCCCGCAGGACGCTCACGAAGCCCTCGGCGTCCAGGGAGTGCTCCCGGTCGTCTTCGTCGACGCGGCGGCCTGCGAGCAGCGCTACGCCGCCCCCTGCGCTCGCGACGACCACTCGGCTGTCGACCACCATCGCCTCGCCCCTCCGCAGCGCGCGCGGCGCGACCGCGGGCTCGGCGCGGGTGATCACCACCGCCTCCTCGCCGATGAAGGTCCACGCGCCCGGGTAGGGCGCCGCCGCGCGCACGCGACGCACGATCGCCTCCGCGTCACGGCTCCAGTCGATCTCGAGCAGCGCGTCGTTGGGCTCGGGCGCGAGGGTGACCGCGCGCTCGTCCTGCCGGCGCTCCGCGGGCGGCGTGCCCCTCGCGAAAGCTCCCACGACCTCGCGCAACAACCCGAGCGAGGGCGCGTCGAGCGCGCGCGCGAGGCGCCACGCGTCCCAGCGGCGATCGATGACGACCTCGCGAGCGCCGAGGATCGCGCCGGTGTCGTACTCGGCCTCGAGCCGGTGCGCGGTCACCCCGGTCACCGCATCGCCGGAGTCGATCGCCCAGAAATACGGGTCGGGCCCGCGCCAGCGGGGCAGGAGCGACGGGTGCACGCCGACCCCGCCGAGCGGCGCGGCGCGCACCACCTCGATCGGCAGCCGCTTGGTCCAGAACCACGACACCACGAGATCGCAGCCGCGCACGCGCGACGCGAACGAGCGGTCGACGCGCGGCACGACGAGCACCCGATCGTCACCGAGGGCGCGTCGCAGCCGTCGGGTGCCAGGCAGCCCTCTTCGGCTGAGCGCGGCGAACGCGAGCTCGTGCCCGTCGGCGAGCAGGGCGAGAGCGGCGAGCGGCAGGCCGAAATACGCAAGTCGCATGGTGTGGAGCGAGAGTCTCGTCGGTCGTCAGTCATCAGTCATCAGTCATCAGCCCGAGACTCGAGCATGCCCGATCCGGATCGTGGCGGGCCCTCTCGACTGACGACTGACGACTGACGACTGACAGAAAGCGAAAGCCCCCCTCCGGTGCTCGGAGAGAGGCCCTCGCAGCTTCGCGCAAGCCGGCGGGCTACTGGATCGCGATCCCGAGCGCCTGCCGCACGTTGAAGTACTGCTCGCTGACCGCGTACTGGATCAGCTCCTTGAGCTTCTCGCTCGGCGCGAGATCGCCCGCGACCACCGGCTCCGCGCGGATCAGCTTCGCCGCCATCTCGAGATCGCCGCAGAGGACGAACCCGGCGCGGATCGCCGTCACGTCGGAGGTCTGCATCCAGCGCTTGATGTCGGCCTTCGCGCCTTCGTCGACGAATCGCTTCACGACGAGGCGCAGGCCGTCGGCCTGCACCGGCTGCATGTACTTCACGAGCTCCTGCGCCGTCGTCATCACGCCCTTCTGCATGTCGTCGGGCAGCGGGAAGTCGGGCATCGCGATCTTCACCGCCGTCAGGAGCAGCGTCTTGAGCTCGGTGAGCGAGGGGAAGAGCGTCTTGATGTAGTGCTCGCCGCGGTAGTACGTCAGGTGCTTGCCGATCAGGAACATGAGCTCCTGCGGCGTGAACCCGCTGAGGACCGTAGCGCCCGCCACCGAGGAGGGCGGATCCATCGGCGCCGGCGTGAGCGCGCCGGGCACGTCGTTCCGCACGTAGAGCTGCGGCGAGGGCAGACCGAGGATCTGCGTCGCGCCGAAGAACGCCTTGGCGAAGGTCACGGTGGTGGTGCCCGGATCCTGGAGGAACTTCCGCGGGATGTCGGGCAGCTGACGCGCGGCCTTGAGCTGCAGGAGCTTCGCGGTGCGCGCCGCCGGGGTGATCATCTCGAAGATCTTCCCGAGGATCTTGTCCTGATCCGGGTGGAAGATGTTCAGGACCCACTGCTCGTTGTCGAGGCGCGCCCGGAAGGCGAGCATGCCCTTGGGGCGACGCTCCTCGAAGAACGCGGTCTGCTCGCCGTCGGCCTTCTTGAGGAAGTGCAGCGCGGAGGCGATGCACCAGGCGCGGTCGAACAGGCCGGCCTTCATGTACAGCTTGTAGAGCGCCTGGTAGGGGTCGACGCGCATCGGATCGCGCGCCAGGACGTCCTGGAGCTCGGCGACCGCCATGTCGACCTGACCTGCCTGCTCGTAGAGCTCGGCGAGGATCTGCCGCTCCTGCATGTCCTCGGGCTTGATGCGCGACGACATTCGGAACGCCTCGACGCCCGCCTCCGGCTGGTGGAGCCGGTCGCGGTAGATGATCCCGAGGCTGTGCCAGAGGTTGAACTCGAGGTCGTTGTTCCCCTTGCCGGAGATGCGGTGGAGCATCTTCCGGAAGGCCCGCTCCATGTTCTTCCAGTCCTTCTGCGAGGTGAGGATCTTGTTGATCGCCTCGAAGGCCTTGAGGAACGACGGATCGTTGTCGAGCGCCGCGTTGAAGAACTCCACCGCGCGGTCCAGATCGTTCTCCTTGTCACGATAGAGCTGGGCCATCGTGTAGAAGTACTTGGACTTGCGCTCGGCGTTCTGCTCGAGGTTCGCGATGCGCTCGATGGTCTCGATCATCTTCGACCACTGCTCCGCGCCCTGGTAGTGCTGCAGCAGCTTGTGGAGGAGGATGTGATCCTCGGGCTTGAGCTCGAGGGCCTCTTCGAGCGCGTCGATTGCCTTGGGCAGGTTCTTGTCGTTGTTCGCCCAGATGTCGCCGATCTCGTTGAGGATCTTGAAGCGCTCGTCGCCCTCGATGATGTTGTCGAGGATCTGCCGCTTGTACTCGACGACCTGCTTCCAGTCCTTGTTGTCGGTGTAGACCGTGACGAGGGCTTCGAGGGTCGGGCGGTGCGCGGGATCGATCTCCAGCGCCTTCTCGTAGTTGGTGATCGCCTGGCGGGCCTGACCCTGCTTGCGCTTGATGGTGCCGAGGCGGAAGTACACCTCGGTGCGCAGCTCCTGGTCCTCTTCGCCGAGGCTCGTGAGCACCTTCTGGTAGTTGGAGAGCGCCGCCGGCCAGTCCTCGAGGGAGAAGCAGACCTCCGCGAGGCCGCGGATGACCTCCATGTCGGTCGGATCGGCCTGGAAGGACTGCTGGTAGGCCTTGAGCGCGCGATCGTTCTTCCCGAGCGCCGCGAGCGTCTTGCCGTACATCGCGTAGAGCGCGTGCTGCTCGTGCTTGTCGCGCTTGCTGGCCTTGCGCGTCAGCAGCTCGAGGAGGGGCTCGGCCGCGTCCCACTTCTCGTTGGCGGAGTACTCGGTGGCCAGCGGCTGCGCGGCGTCCTCGTTCTCGGGGTCGGCGGTGATCGCCGCCTCGAACGCGGCGATCGCACCCTCGTGCTCCGAGAGCATCTCCTCGCGGAGCTTGCCGAGCTCGACGAGCAGCTTCGCCTTCTGACGCGGCTGCGTGGTGTGCGTCTGCTCCTGCTCGAGCAGCTGCGCGGCGTCGTACCAGTCGGCGGTGTCGAGCGCGATCTGACGCAGCGCCGCCAGCGAGGCGAGGTGCGTCGGATCGTAGTCGAGCGCCGCGCGGAACCGCTCCTGCGCCGTGACCCGATCGCCGAGCTTCTCGTCGTGTGCCTTACCGATGCGGTAGAGCATCTCGACCTTCTGCGCGTTGTCGAAGGTCAGGTCGGCGACCCGCTGCATCGCGTCGAGCGCGAGCTGGGTCTCCCCCTGCTTCTCGTACAGCCGCGAGAGGGCCTCGAGCGCCGGGACGTTGTTCGGATCGATGTCGGTGATGTTGCGGTACGCCTCGACGGCCTTGTCGACGTCGTCGAGCTCGTCGGCGTAGGTCTTGCCCATCGCGCCGTACAGCTCGACGCGCACGTCGTCGTCGTTCGCGGCCGCGACGTGGCGGTCGTAGGCGGCGACGAGATCGTGGAAGCGACGCAGCTTGCCATAGCAGCGCTCGACGGCGCGGTAGGCCTCGTCGTGGTTCGGATCGATCTCGAGGGCCTGCTCGAGGCGCTGGGCCGCGAGCTCGGGCTTGATGAAGTGATCCTCCTGGACGGCGGCGAGCTCGAGGAGCACGGCGACGCGCTCACGCTCGGTCTGCACCGCGTCGAGCTCCACCTCGAGCAGCTGGTGCAGGCGCGTCCAGTCCATCGTCTGCTGGTAGACGACCTTGAGGCCGCGCAGCGCCTGGAGGTTCTGCGGCTCGCCCTCGAGCGCGGCGCGATACAGCTCGCCCGCGCGCTCGAGATCGTTCAGCTGGTTGACGTACATCGCGGCGAGCTTGATGCGCGTCGGGTTGAGCTCCTCGGCGTCGCCGCGCGACTGCACCTTGCGCTCGAGCATCTCGACGATGTCTCGCGTCATGCCGCGCTGCAGGTAGATCGCCTCGAGGGCGTCGATGGCCGGCTGGTAGGTCGGATCGACGTCGAGCGCGCGCTTGTAGTAGACGATCGCCTGATCGGGCTGGCCCTTCTGGCGCTCGAGGAGCTCGCCGATCTCGACGGCGATCTCCTTGCGGTCACGCTCGGCGGTCGCGATCTCGAGGGCGTTGGTCAGCGTGGCGCCGACCTGGTCGAAGTTGCCGGCCTTCTTGTAGAGGCTGGCGACCTGCCGGATCACGCGGACGTTGTGCGGATCGAGCTTCTGGACCTGCTGGAAGTACGGCATCGCCCACTCGGGCTTGCCGATGTCCTCGCCGTACCACTTGGCCAGCCAGAGCATGAGGCTGATCTTCTTCGGCGTGTCCTCCTGGATCGCCGGATCCTTCAGCCATGCGTTCGCGGTCTGGACGAGATCGCCCCAGCGGCTCCCGGCCTGGGTGAGCCGCTCGAGGTCCTTGACGGTGGCCTGCTCGTCGAAGTCCTCGCTGAACGCGTTGACGAGGACGTCGAACGCCTGCGAGGAGTCGTCGAGCTTCTCGTCGAGGACGCGCGCGATCTTCCGATAGAGCTCCTGACGGGCCTTGCTCTCCTCGACCCGCTCGAGCTTCGCGACGTACAGCTCGGCGAGCTCCGCCCAGCGCTGCGCGTCGGTGTGCAGCTGCTCGAGGGTGAGGAACGCGCGCTCGTTGTCCGGGTCGATCTCGAGGACCTTCTGGTTCGCCTCGGTCGCGCCGTCGGGGCTCTCGACCTTCTCGTACCAGAGATCGGTGACCTCGAAGAGCTCGCGGACCTTCTCCTCGGCGTCGGGCAGCGCGGCGGCGCGGCCCATCTTGACGCCGATGACGTCGGTCCACTGCTCGTCGGTGCGGTAGATCGCCTCGAGGGCGTTCATCGCCTCGAAGTCGCCCGGGTCGATCTCGAGGAGCTTGCGCCACGCGTCGGCCGCGTCGATCGGCTGCTCGAGGATCTCGCCGTAGGTCTTGCCGAGCTCGCGGAAGATCATCTTCAGCTCGTCCTCGTCGATCAGACGGGACGCGCGCTCGACCATGTTCTGGAGGGCCATCACCAGCTCGGCGTGATCGCCCTGGCGGCGGCGGATGTCGGCGATCGCGCGGAGCGCGGCGACGTGCTCGTAGTTGATGTCGAGGACGCGCTGCCACTCGTCGAGCGCGAGGTCGTCGCGCTGCAGACGCTCGGTGAACAGGCGCGCGCGACGCGCGAGGTGGCTGGCGCGCTCGCCGTCGTCCGTCGAGGCGTCGGAGAGGCGCTCGAGGACGTCGGCCAGCTCGGGCCACATCTGCTGACGCTCGTAGAGGCTCGAGAGCGCGGAGAGCGCCTCCGGGTCCTCGCCGCGCAGATCGAGCACGCGCTTCCAGAGCTCGATCGCGCCGGCGACGTCGCCGAGCATCTCGCTCTTGAGGTTCGCGATCTTCGCCTGGATGTCGGCCTCGGCGACGTCACCCACCGCGTTCTCGAGCTCGCGCTCGTAGACCTGGAGGAGATCGTTGGGCGAGCCCTTGATCTGGTAGAGGCGCGCGAGCGCGGCGATCGCGCCCTCGTGCTGCTTGTCGAGCTCGTCGAAGATCTTGCGGAAGGCGACGATCGCGTCGTCGACGCGACCGAGGTTCTCCTCGTAGACCTGCCCGAGGCGCGCGAAGAAGTCGACCCGCTCCACCTCGTCCTCGGTCGCGCGGGTGCGCTTTTCGAGGATGTCGGCGAGCTGCTCGAACGAGCCCCACTGCACGTAGATGCGATCGAGGTTCTCGAGCGTGTTCGGATCGAGCTGGTCGATCCCCATCACGTAGCGGTAGGTCTCCTCGGCCTTCTGCTGATCGCCGAGCTGCTCCTCGAAGGTGCGCGCGAGCTTCGCGCCGACGAACCGCACGACGGCCGGGTCTTGCGTCATGCCGAGGACGTCGGCGTACGCGTTGGCGAGGGTGTCGTAGGCCGCGATGGCGCCGGCGAGGCGCTCGGCCTCCTCGTGCGCGCGCTCGTCGAGCGGCTGCTCCTTGAACGCGCGGGTGTGGGCGGTCAGCGCGGCGGCGCCGTCGGCGAGCTTGTCCTCGTGCAGCTCGGCGAGGCGGTAGTACATCGCGAGCCGCTCGGCCGGGTCCTGCAGGTTGCGCAGCTGCGCCTCGTTGACCGAGACGAGCTTCTCCCACTGGTCGAACTGCCGATAGAGCGGCTCGAGGATGTCGCCGACCTCCATCTGCTTCTGGCCGGTGGCGAAGATCGCCTCGAGCCGCGCGAGCGCCTTCGCGTGCTCGGGCTCGACGGCGAGGACCTCCTTGTACGCGCCGATCGCCTGATCGAGATCGCCGAGGTATCGCTCGTACACCTCGCCGAGGCGGTACTTGAACTCGAGGATCTCCTCCGGCGTCTCGCCGATGTCGGCCTCGCGGGCGAGAACCTGGGCGAGATCGGCCCACCGCTCGGCCTGCATGAACAGGCGGTCGAGCGAGCGGATCGCGGGCTGGTTCACGTCGTCGACCTCGAGCACGCGGCGGTAGCGCGCGACCGCGCCGTCGAGATCGTTCAGCTGGATCTCGTGGATCTGCGCGACGCGCAGGCCGAGCGAGACGAACTGCTCCGGGTTCTCCCCCGAGCCGCCGGGGGCGAGCTTGTCGAGCTCGGCGTCGTAGAGTCGACCGACCTCCGGCCACCGGTTGGTGCGATCGGCGAGCGCCTCGAGCGACAGGAGCGTGTTCTCGTCCGAGTTGTCGAACGCGAGCGCGCGCGCATGGGTGTCGAACGAGCGGTTCGGATCGTCGAGGCGCTCGTCGTACAGCCGCGCGATGCGGTGGAGCAGCTCGACCTTCGACAGCGGATCCTCGGCGTACCTGACCTGCACCTCGAGCACGGAGATGAGGCGGGGCCAGTCGCCCGAGCCCTCGTAGATCGGCTCGAGGACCGAGGAGGCGGCGAGCGCCTCTTCGCCGGTGCCGCGCTGCCCGTCCTTGAGGGCCTCGAGGCGGCGCAGCGTCGGCTGGTGCGACGGCTCCGCGTTGAGGACGTCGCGGTACAGATCGATGGCGCGCGGCACGTCCTCGAGGTGCGTCTCGTACAGCTCCGCGATGCGGTACTGATAGGAGATCGTCTCGCCCGGATCGGAGCACAGCTCGCTCTCGCGCTGCAGGATGCCGAGCAGCTCCGTCCAGTTCGCCGACGCCTGGTAGAGGACGTCGAGGCGACCGAGGGCGGTCAGATCGGCCGGATCGAGCTCCAGCACGCGCTGGTAGGTCTCGATCGCCTTGGGGACGTCGCGGAGCTCGCGCTCCCAGACCGCGCCCATCTGGTAGAGGACGCGCTTCTTGTCGTCGGGATCGCCGACGAGATCGACCTTGCGCTGGTAGACCTCGAGCAGCTCGTTCCAACGCTGCAGCTCGAGGAAGTGCTTCATCAGCGCCTCGAGCGCGCGCTCGTCTTCCGGATCGAGCTCGAGGATCTTCTGGTAGACGGCGATCGCCGGATCGACGCGCTGGAGCACGTCCTCCTCGATCGACGCCGCCGAGAAGAGCGCCTGCTTCTTGTCGTCGAGCGCGTCGAGGATCTCGCTCTTGCGCTGGAGGATGGCGGACAGATCGGGCCACCGCTCGGCGACCTGGAACAGCCGCTCGAGCGACTCGGCCGCCGGGAGGTTCGTCGCATCGAGCTCGAGCACGCGGCGATACCGCGCGACCGCGCCCTCGAGATCCTGGAGCGCCTCCTCGTGCACGCGCGCCGCCGCGGTCTGCAGCGTGCTCGCGAGCACCGGGTCGGCCTCTTCGCCCTCGGCGGCCACCGCGGCGCGCTCGTCGAGCACGCGCGCGAGGTCCTGCCAACGGCCGGTCACCTCGGCGAGGCGGTGGAGCACCATGAGCGACTGCTCGCTCGACGGGTCCTCCGCGAGGGCGCGCGCCATCGCGTCGAACGCGGCCGACGGCTGGTTGCCCTGGTCCTCGTAGAGCTGGGCGATCTGGTGCAGCAGCTCGACGCGGCGCGCGGCCTCGTCGCTGCGGCGGACGAAGACCTCGTAGACGCCGATGAGCTTCTGCCAGTCGCCGAAGCTCTTGTAGAGCGGCTCGAGGATCTCGGCGATCGCCTGCTCGTACTTCGCGTCGCGACCGAGGCGCTCGAGGTTGGCGAGCGCCTCGCCGTTGGTGGGCTCGCGTTCGAGGACCTGACGGTGGATCTCCACCGCCTGATCGACCTCGCCCATTCGCGTCTCGCGCAGCTGCGCGAGCTGGAGCATGAGCTTCAGCTGCTGCTCGTCGGTCTCGGCGAGGCGCAGCTGCGCCTCGAGGTTGTCGGCGAGATCGGTCCAGCGCTCCTGGCGCGAGTAGAGCCCCTCGAGGGCGGCGAGCGCGACCTGCGAGGTCGGGTCGATCGACAGCACCTCGCGGTAGCAGGAGATCGCCTCGTCGGGCTTGCCGAGGTTCTGCTCGTAGATGGACGCCATGCGCCCGTAGAGCGCCTCGCGCGCGTGCGCGTCGTCGGCGAGATCGATGCGCTTCTGGATGACCTGGATCAGGTCGGTCCAGCGCTCGGTGCGCAGGTAGAGCTGCTCGAGCGCGGCGAGCGCGTCGGCGTCGGTCGGATCGAGCTCGAGGACCTGCTGGTAGGACCGCGCGGCCTCGTCGACCTGCCCGAGCTTCTGCTCCTGCAGCGACGCGATGCGGAACCAGTAGTCGCGCTTCAGCGGCGGGTCCTCGACGCCCTCGGCGGTCTTCGAGAGCACCGCGACGAGCTTGTCCCAGGACTGGTTGGCCGCGGCCATGTCGACGAGCTCGGCGCGCGCCTCGGCGTGCGTCGGGTCGACGGCCAGGGCGCGGGCCTGCGCGTCGAACGCGCGCGGCACGTCGCCGAGCATGCCGACGGCAGTGCGGGCGCTCTTGCGGAGCAGCTCCACCTTGCGGGCCTGGTCGGTCTCGGCCTTGGCGAGGATCTCGAGCACGCCGATGAGGCGCTCCCAGTCCTCGCGCCCCTCGTAGATGCCCTCGAGGATGCCGGCGACCTCGGTCTTGATCTCGAGCTCGCTCCTCTCGAGCATCGCCTCGAGGGCGACGCGCGCGCCGTCGTGCGACGGGTCGAGGCCGAGGATCTCGCGGTAGTTGTCGAGCGCGCCGCGCTCGTCGTCGAGGTGCTTCTCGAGCACCTGACCGAGGCGGTACTTGAGGTCGACGATCAGTCGATCGTCGTTGGGCAGCTCGAGGCGCTTGCGGAGGACGTCGGCGTACGACGGCCAGTCCGAGAGGCCGCGATAGAGCTCGTCGAGCGCGGCGAGCGCCTGCGCGTCGTCGGGCGTCTCGTCGAGGACCTCCTTGTAGGTCTCCACGGCCTTCTTCGCGTCCTTCAGCTCCTCGACGTGGAGCCGCGCGATCGCGTAGAGGATGCCGCGACGATCGTCGGCGTCGCCCGCGAGCTCGCGCTTCTTGCCGTAGATCGCGAGCAGGTCCTCGTAGCGCTGCGTCTGCTTGTAGAGGCGCTCGAGCGCCGCGAGGGCCGCGGCGTTCTCGGGGTTCTGCTCGTAGACCGCGCGGAACTGCGCGACCGCGTCGTCGACGCGCTTGAGCTCGTCGATGTACACGCGGCCGAGCGAGAGGCGCAGGTTCGTCGCGACCTCGGGATCGTTCTGGACGTCGATCGCCTTCTTGTAGGCGTCGACGACCTCCTCCCAGCGACCGGTGGTGCGCGCGACGCGCTCGAGGTCCTGCCCGCAGAGATCGTCCTCGGGGGCGATCTCGAAGGCGGAGCGGAACCGATCGAACGCCTTGTTCGGATCGGCGACCTTGCCCTCGTACAGACCGGCGACGTCGCGCAGCAGCTCGAGCTTGCTCATCGCGTCGTCGACGTGCTCGAGCTTCACCTCGTAGGCGCGCGCGAGCGCCGGCGCGTTGCCGACCTGCTGGTAGATGGGGACCAGCGCCTCGGCGGCGCGGAGGTTGTGCGGATCGAGCTCGAGGATGCGCTCGTACGCCTTGGCGGCGCGATCGGTCTTCTGCTTCCGGTCGTGCCAGAGCTGCGCGATCTTGAAGAGCAGACCGGCCTTGGCGGCGTTCTCGGTCTCCTTCGCCTCCTGCTGCTCGAGGACGCGGATGAACTCGTCCCACTTGCCGGTCTCGGCGTAGAACTGCTCGAGATCGTCCCACCGCTGCAGGGCGAGGTACTTCTTCTTGAGCGCCTCCTGCGCCTGCTTGTCGTTCGGATCGATCTCGAGGAGACGACGCCACGCCTCGACGGCGCCCTCGTCGTTGTTCAGGCGATCGCCGTAGATGGTGCCGAGCTTCTTGAGCGTGGCGATGCGCTTTGCGCGATCGCCCGTGAGCTGGACCTCCTTCTCGAGGATCCCGGCGAGGGCCTCGAAGTCCTTGGCGCGCTCGTAGAACCCGGCGAGCTGGGTGATGGCCTCGAGGTTGGACTCGTCGTTCTCGATGACCTCGCGCCAGTACGCGATGCAGACATCGGGCTTCTTGACCTTCTCGGTCGCGAGCCGCGCCAGCTCGGCGAACTTCGCCGCGCGCGCCGGGCCCGACGGGAGCTCGTCGGCCTCCTGGCGCCGCAGCGCGAGGAGCTTCTCGAACTCGCGGCGCTGCTCGTACGCCTTGACGAGGAACTCGACGGCGACCGGGTTGTTCGGCTCGATCGTGCGAACGAGCTCGAAGGCCTTGATCGCCTCGACCTGGTTGCGCAGCTGGTTGGCGTAGATGTCGGCGGCGCGAAGGGCGGCCTCGACGCGGTCGAAGTCGTCGGCGAGCGCGCCGACGAGCGCGACGAGCGTCTTGGCGACGTCGCCCCAGCGCTTGGCGCCCTCGAACTTCGCGAGCTGCGCCTTGAGCTCGGCGACCCTGCCCTCGTCGGGCGCGTGCGGCGACGACGCGGGCGGGTGCGGCGTTCCGGTGGAGATCGGCGCCGGCTCGGCCGAC
>JACPFM010000001.1:0-99540 GCA_016182965.1 Deltaproteobacteria bacterium
CAGCGCCTGGCACGGATAGAAGTCGGTGCGAGGGCTCACCTCGCCGGCGCAAAGACCCGCCGCCCCGAGGCAGCGAAAGAACAATCAAAACCGAGATCGAGGCTTGACCGGAGATGCGGGCTCATAGAAGTCCGGGGGATTTCCTGACCGCTCCTGAGCCCCAAGGTCGTCCGACTCGGCCGACGACACCATGTGGCGGAAGGCGATCCGCGAGGCGATCGCGCCCGACGCCGGCGCGCCCGCGGTGACGGCGGTGGCGCTGGTCGGCGTGCTCACTCCGTCCAGAGCCAAGCGTCGCCGACGAAACGACCGGGCGTGTTGACCCACCCGCCGACGGCGAGCACGCGGCCGTCGCCGAGGGTGACCAGCGACGGGTGCGAGACGCCGCGCGGGAGCGGCGCGGCCTCCATGACCGTGTTCGTCGCCGGATCGAAGATCTCGACGGACGCGGTCTCGTGGAAGCTCTCGGTCTCGCCGCCGGCGAGCATCACCCGTCCGTCGCGGAGCCGCGTCGCGCCGTGGCTGATGCGCTGCGCCGCGAGCGCCGGACCGGCGCTCCACTGCGAGGTCTTCGGATCGAAGATCGAGAGCCTCCGCACCGCGGCGGCGTCCTTGGCGAGCTTCGACGGCTCGCCGCCGGCGACGAGCACGCGGCCGTCGGCGAGCGCGGTGTACGACTCGCCGATGCGCTCGATCGGACCGTCCGGTCCCGACGTCCACGTCTTGTTCGCCGGATCGAGCACGCGCAACGGGAAGTACCGATCACCGCACAGGCCGCCGAAGAGGTGGGCCTTGCCGCCGGTGACGACGAGGCCGCCGTAGACCTGCGGCTCCGGCAGCCTGGGGAGCTGCTCCCACGCATCCTTGGCCGGATCCCAGAGCGCGCACTCGTTCATGCACTCGGTCGCCTTGTCGTGGCCGCCGGCGACGAGCACGCGCCCGTCGTCGAGCGTGGCAGCGCCGATGTCCGATCCGACCCACGGCGCCTTCAGCTTCGTCCACGCCCCGAGCTTGCCGTCGAGCCGCTCGCCGCCCTCGACCACGCCCTTGGAGGCGAAGCCGAAGAGCACCGCGGCGCCGCCGTCCTTCAGCGCCACGATCGTCGCGCTCTTGCGCGGCGTCGGCAGATCGGGACCGCGCGACCACGTCCCGCTCTCGGGCCGATAGACGTCGACGTACGCGCTCGGGCGGCTGTCGCCGCCGTTCTCCGCGCCGCCGATCACGAGCACGACGCCGTCGGGACGCGTGAGCAGGGCGAACCCGCCGCGGGCCATCGAGAGCCGGCCGGCCTCGCGCCAGGTGCCGCGCGATCGCCGCGTCAGCGGCGCCGCTGACGCGGCGATCGGCGCTGCTGCCGAGGTGGGGGCGCTCGGCGCCACGGACGACGCGGCGGCGTTCGGCGCCGAATCGGTCGGGGGCACGCGCGGCTTCGAGCACGCGAGGAGCCCGATCGTGAGCAGGTGCGCGGCCCGCATGGACGTCACTTCTCGCGTTTTTCGCGCATTCGCAGCAGGCCCTCCTGCGCGGTCGTCGCGACGAGCCGCCCGTCCTGCGTGAACACCCGGCCGCGCACCAGACCGCGCGCGCCGTGCGCCGCCGGGCTGTCGACGACGTGCAGCAGCCACTCGTCGACGCGGAACGGGCTGTGGAACCACATCACGTGATCGAGGCTGGCGACCTGCATCCGCGGCGTCATCCAGGAGACGCCGTGCGGGAGGAGCGCGGTGGTGACGAACGCGAAGTCGGACGCGTAGGCGAGCAGGTAGCGGTGGAGCGCCGGATCGTCGGGGAGCTTGCCGACCGTGCGCAGCCAGATCATGCGCTCGGCGGGGATGCGGTCGGGCTTGAACGGATCGCCGACCTCGTCGCTCCGGCGCATCTCGAAAGGCCGCTCGGCGAGCGCCTGCTCGCGCATCGCGGGCGGGAGCTTCGCGGCGATCGTCGCGTAGCGTTCCTGCTCGGTCTTCAGCGACTCGGGCGGCGGCGCCTTCGGCATCGTGTCCTGATGCTCGAGGCCCTGCTCCTCGACCTGGAACGACGCGGCGAGGTTGAAGATCGCGTGCCCGTTCTGCACCGCGACCACGCGGCGCGTGGTGAACGAGCTGCCGTCGCGGATGCGATCGACGTGGTAGACGATCGGCCGCTTCACGTCGCCCGGCCTCAAGAAGTACGCGTGCAGCGAGTGCACGTGACGATCATCGGGCACCGTCTGCACCGCGGCCGACAGCGCCTGACCGAGCACCTGGCCCCCGAACACGGTGCCCCAGCCCAGATCCTGGCTCTGGCCGCGGAACAGGTTCTCCTCGATCTTCTCGAGCGCGAGCAGCGAGACGAGCTCTTCGAGGACGCGTGACATGCTCAGAAGGTGCCGGTGAGGGCGAGCCCGTTGGCGTGCGGGCTGACGAGCGGCTGCACGTGGACGGTGGCGATGTCGTTGCGTACGAGCTCGGTCTTCGGGATGAGCCCGACGGTGAGCATCGCCGCGCCGCCTGCCTGGCAGAACGCGTCGATCCACAAGAAGAAGCGCGAGATGCCGGCCCACTGGCCGTCGAGCGTGTTGCCGTAGAGCACCGGGCCGAGGACCGGCACGTAGAGCCACCGCGTATCGGTGTCGCCGTTGCTCGCGCCGGCGACCGTCAACCCGTAGAAGATCCCGAACACGATACTGCCGCCGATCACCAGACCGGTGCGGGTGCGCGTCACCACGCTGTAGCCCGGAGGGACCGGGTCGCCTTCGTTGTACGGGAGGCGCTTGGGACCGCTCGGCGAGGCGTAGGTCGGGCCGCCGTAGCCGGGACCGCCGTAGGCCGGGCCGCCGGGACCGCCGTAGGTCGGCGGCGGCGCGTAGGGCGCCGGCGCGTAGGTCGGCGCGGGCGCGCCTTCTTCACGACCGCTGTTCTGGGCCGACGCAGCCGGCGCGACTGAGCACATCGCGACGAGCGTCCACGCGGAGATCCACGCCGAGGACTTCATCCGGCGAGCGTACCACGCGCGTTCAGTCGTTCGGGGCGCCGGCGAGGATCCACGCCTCGATCTTCGCGAACAGCGCCGGCTGGGTGGCCTTCAGCCCGGCGGTCCCGAGCGGCATCGCCGATCCGCATTTCGCGGCGTCGTTGGAGAGCTTCCGCCACAGCATGCTGTCGCTCGGCGAGCCGGGCGCGACGCGCTTGGTCGACGGCGCGCAGCTCGCGGCGACGTTCACCAGGTTGCCGTGGGACACGCCGCTCGACAGGACGAGGCCGCCGCTGCCGGCGCCGCTGTGACAGCTGATGCACCTCGCGTCGAAGATCGGCTGGATGTCGGCGGCGTAGTGGACGGTGGCCGCACCGGTGTCGGTCGCCGCGGAGTCCGATCCGGTGTCGGCCGACGCGGCATCGGTCGCTGCCGTGTCCGCCGACGCGGTATCCGCCGACGCGGTATCCGCCGATGCGGTGTCCGCCGATGCGGTATCGGTCGCTGCGGTCTCCGATCCGCTGTCGGTCGCTGCGGTGTCCGCGGCGGTGTCGAGCGCGGCGTCGGTCGACGAGTCGCTGGCGACGGCGCTGTCTGCCGGCGCGTCGAGGGTCGCGTCCGTCGCGCCGCCGTCGCCCGGTCCGCTCGTCTCGCCGCCGTCGCTGCAGCCCAAAGCCAGGATCACGGCGCACAGCGCCACGCGAGCCTCCCTCATCGCCGCCATGCTAGCACTCGCCCCGCCTTGATCGCCGTCAGCAACCTCGCGAAGAGCTACGGAGCGCGCACGCTCTTCGAGGACGTCACCCTCACCCTCGCGCCGGGGTCGCGCTACGGCCTCGTGGGCGCGAACGGCTCCGGCAAGACGACCTTCCTCGAGATCGTCGCCGGCGACGCGCCCGCGACCGAGGGCAACGTCACCGTCGTCAAGGGCGCGCGGGTCAGAAGAGGCTCCTCGAGAGCGCGACGCCCGACGCCGCGCGGCTCGCCGAGCTCGAAGATCGCATCGCCGCCCACGAGGGCTACACGCTCGAAGCGCGCGCGAGCGCCATCCTCGAGGGCCTCGGCATCCCGATCGCCGTGCACCGGCAGCCGCTCTCCACGCTCTCCGGCGGCTTCAAGCTGCGCGTGCTCCTCGCGCAGGTGCTCATCGGCGGGCCCGACGTCCTCCTGCTCGACGAGCCGACCAACCACCTCGACATCCTGTCGATCCGCTGGCTCGAGAAGTTCCTCGCCGGCTACCGCGGCTGCGCGCTGATCGTCTCGCACGACCAGCGCTTCCTCGACAACGTGGTCACCCACGTGCTCGACGTCGACTACGGCACGATCACCCTCTACACCGGCAACTACACCGCCTTCGCCGCCGAGAAGACCGCGCGGCGCGCCCGCAAGGAGGAGGAGATCGCGCGCGCCGAGGCGACGGTCGCCGAGAAGCGCGCGTGGGTCGAGCGCTTCGGCGCGAAGGCGACCAAGGCGCGGCAGGCGCAGAGCAAGCTCAAGCAGCTCGAGAAGATCGAGGTCGAGGAGCTCGAGTCGTCGTCGCGGCGCGCGCCGCTCTTCCGGTTCGAGCCGGCGCGCCACAGCGGCAAGGACGTGCTCTCGATCGAGTCGCTCTCGAAGTCGTTCGGTGAGAAGCGCGTCCTGCGCGACGTCTCGCTGACCGTGCGCCGCGGCGAGCGGGTCGCGATCATCGGTCCCAACGGCCTCGGCAAGTCCACGCTGCTGAAGATCGCGGTCGGGCGCCTTCCGGCCGACGCCGGCCGCGTCTCGTGGGGGCACGAGGCGCACGTCGGCTACTTCCCGCAGGACCACCGCGAGGTGCTCGACGACCCCGGCGCCACGCCGCTGCAGATCATCTGGGACACCGTGCCGCGCGAGACGCACAGCTACGTGCGCGGTCAGCTCGGGCGCGTGCTCTTCTCCGGCGCCGACGTCGAGAAGAAGGTCGGCTCGCTCTCCGGCGGCGAGGCGGCGCGCCTCGTGTTCTGCAAGCTGATGATCCAGCACCCCAACGTGCTGGTGCTCGACGAGCCGACCAACCACCTCGACCTCGAGTCGATCGACGCGTTGATCGAGGCCCTGCGCGCGTTCGACGGCACGATCGTGCTCGTCTCGCACGACCGCGCGTTCGTCTCCGCGCTCGCCACGCGCGTGCTCGAGGTCACCGCCGACGGCTTCCGCGACTTCCCCGGCACCTACGACGAGTACCTCGCGCGCTGCGGCGACGATCACCTCGACGCCGAGGCGGTGGTCCTGCGCGCCAGGCGCGAGAAGGCCGAGTCCGACAAGACGGCGACGGGCGCGCTCTCGTGGGAGGAGCAGAAGCGCCGCGCCAACCGCAAGAAGCAGCTGCCCGCGCGCCGCGACGAGATCGTCGCCGCGATCGAGGCGGCCGAGGCGCGCAAGGCGGCGATCCACGGCCTCTACTGCGAGCCGGGCTTCTACGAGAAGACCTCGAAGGAGGAGCTCGCCGCCCTCGAGCGCGAGGAGGCGGAGCTCGGTCCGAAGATCGACGCGCTGGTCGCCGAGTGGGAGGCGGTCGAGGCGGAGCTCTCGTCGCTGTGACGGGTCTAGGTCTAGAGTCTAGAGTCTAGAGTCCAGAGCCCGAGACGAGGCCGAACTGGCATCGCCCTGAGTCGAGGCCGAACACCGGCGCGTCGTACAATCTCCCATGATCCTCTTCCGACCCGTCGGCCTCGAAGAGCTCCGCTTGGTCTACGAGGCCGGCATGAAGGCATTTCCTCCGCGTCTGCCGGAGCAGCCGATCTTCTACCCGGTGACGAACGCCGCCTACGCGAGGCAGATTGCGCGCGACTGGAACACGAAGAGCGGCACGCTCGCCGGGTTCGTGACGCGGTTCTCCGTGGACGACGAGTACGTCAGGAAGTTCGACCGGAGGGTCGTCGGCGGCGCGCAGCACGAAGAGTTGTGGGTTCCTGCCGAGGAACTTGCCGAGTTCAACAGCCACATCGTCGCCGCGATCGAGGTCACCGAGGCGTACTTCGGACCTGGCTACTGTGGGCTCGTGCCGGACTCGTTCGGGCTCGAGGGAAAGACCGCTCACGAGCAGTTCGTCGCGCTCGTCGCGACGTCCCGCTACAGCGGCATGGACTTCATGTGCGAGATGGCGGCGAACCAGGTCGCGGTGTTCTTGAACTTCTTCTTCTGGCAGCAGGAGTCGTTCGCGAAAGACGGCATCCCCGACGCCGAGCGCGACGTGCTGCTCGGGAAGTTCAAGGCCGTCTGGGCCGGTAGCCCGCGCGCAGCCCCGCTGGGAGTGGTGGGGCCATGACGATGCACGATGCCGAGCGCGTGTGCTCGTAGCCGACGTCCGGACCGTGACCGGCAAGACGGTTCACAGCGTTCTCACGAGCGACGGCCGGCCAAGCTGCCCGATCCCGTGCAGATGAACATTGAACCGGCGGACGGCGGCTACTTCCTCTTTCGCCTCGACGCGAAGGGCGAGTGCGTCGCCGGCAGCTGGCACTCGACGCTCGCAGAGATCGAGCGCTCCCGTTCTGGATGGGCGAGCAGCGGAGTCTCGAAGGCACGTTTGCACCAAGGATTCACGTCCGCGGCCTCTCGAAGGCGGAGGCGCTCGACAGTTGGTCGCAGGCGCGAGCGTTTCGGTCGTGACGATGCTGCCGCGGACACCTCGGACGACGGCGGACGCAGTGGACAAAAACCACTCGGGGCTGCTCACGCAACCCCGAGAGAAGAAGCTGATCTCAGCGAGCCCAGGACGATTCGAACGTCGGACAACTGTTCCGTAGCTCCACGTTGATCACGACCTTCGACGGGAGTTGGATGGCCTCGTCGCCGTCTATGGCGACCGTCAGGTTGGGAAGCTGCAGGACCGCCATTCGTCTCGCCGTGCACTCTAGCTCACGGCCAGTGCGTCACCACTAGCAGTAGCGGTGACAACTCGTCCCCAGCACACGATTCGGCACGCGTACTGCTTCACGATGGAGGAGCAGCATCGAGGCGCTGACAGCACTTCTTCAGGAGCAGCTCGTACTTCGAGGCGGAGCGATGAAGGTATTCGAGCATCGCATCCGGGCCAGGGACGCTGACCTCCTTGCCCGCCGAACCGTCGAGGATGAGATGAACGATCGGAGCCATCTCCGCGGTCGGCTCGACCTTCGGTTGGCGAACGTCGCACCCCTCCTTCGTCAACTCCTCGGCGGCGGACGCCCACACGTCCCAGACGAGCGCTGGCCGGTACTCCTTCCAATCGCGCTGCGCCGCGACGAAGTCGCGCATGCTCTGCCTCGACCAGTCGATCGTCATGGGATGACTGATCGAATTCCTGTGGAGACCGAGGTCGCGCCGCCGGATCGCGACCGGGTAACCCCAGGCGCGATGCTCGTCCTTTAGCAGCTCTGCCAACGTCACGACGGACCTTCCGAGGAGTGCGTCGACTGCCTGATACGTCATCATGTTCGCCGGGTTCGTTCGGAAGTCCGTCTTGTGCTTCACGAAGAACAAGTCGGCGACGGCGATCACGTAGGCGGATCGCAACGCCGTCGAGGCGTACCCCGCGAGCGCGTTGCCGAACGTCGTCAGGTGCGCGCGCCGAGCTGCATCGATCATCGGACCCCGAAATGATCCCTGGGAAATTGTGATCACGGGTTGTTTGTCCCGAGCCTGAGGTTACCTGGAATGCATGCCGATCGCTTGGGGTACGTGCGGGTCAGCGGAGCGGGGCAGGTCGCGAACGGCGACGGTCTCGGTGTTCAGCGCGAGAAGATCGGGTCATGGTGCATGTTCGCGGGACTCGCACTGGAGGGCGTCGAGGCCGATGAGGGCATCTCCGGTGCGACCGTCGACAACCGCCCGGCGTTGAGGCGAGTGCTGCGCGCGGTGCTGTGCGCGGAAGGTGGCGCGACGCTCGTCGTCTACAAGCTTGGACGCTGCACACGCTACGGCATCACTTCGTCACGACTCTGTTCCGGAACGGAGCCGGCGCTCACGTCGTGCAGAAGCTGGTCGGGCACCACAGCCTCGCGGTCACGCACCGGTACGCGCACGCTGATGCCGACGACCTCCGCCGAGCGGTCGGTACCCTCGTCGGTGGTAATGGCGTGGAAACGACGTCCACGCACCTCTGAGAAAACCCTGCGCGCCCAGGACGATTCGAACGTCCGACAACTGGTTCCGTAGACCAGGAGCTCGAGGTGCGAGACGAGCAGCGGCGGTCGACGCGCTGGCAGTCACCGTCCAACGGCCCGGCGGGCGAACGCGAGCAGGCCGCGACGCCGCGCGAGCACGGCCTGCTTCTCGGATCGAGATAGGCGCTTGAAGCGGAGTTCGGCGCGCAAGGCGGCCGATCGATCCGCGCATGACGTCTTCGCGATCAGCGTCAGCGGACCGCGCCCGCGCGTGTAGCGCGCGCCCTTGCCGGCCGCGTGCTGCGCGAAGCGCCGGGCGACGTCGACCGCCACGCCGGTGTACAGGGAGCCGTCGCCGCAGCGCAGGACGTAGAGCGACCACCGATACACGGCGCGAGAATGGCGCAAGGAACGCTGTCGGGCCAAGTCGAACCCGCTAGCGCGGCGCGGCGTTTTGGTGCACTCCTTCGTCCCATGGCTGAGTCCCGCCTCCCGCTCGCGCTCGTGGCCGCGCTCGTCGCCTGCACGTCCTCCGGTCCGAGGTCCGGCGGCCCCGATGCGAGCGTTACGGCGCCGCTGATGCGTGCGCCGTCGATCGTGAAGCTGCTCTCGACGTGGTCGGAGCTCGCGCCGCACGTCGGCAAGGGCGGACGCCTCGAGCGGCGCGACGGTGGCTACGCGCTCGCGGACTCCGGCCGCGGCTTCACGAGCTCCATGCAGATCGCGATGAAGGCGACGCTGCCGGTGAGCGCCGACGCGCCGCTGCGCATCGTCGATGCAGCGCGAACCGGCTTCTCCATCGAGCTCTCCGCGGTCGACCTGCGAGCGGTCCGCGGCGAGACGTTCGACGGCGCGATCGTCTACGCCGACGCCGCCGCCGATCTCGACGTCGTGCAGGTCGCCGAGCGCGATCGAGTCGAGGAGGTCCGCGTGCTCCGCTCGCCGAAGGCGCGGCCCGAGGCGAGCTGGCGCGTGAAGACCGGTCCGGCGGTCGCCGCGCTCCGCGCGCGCGACGGCATCGTCGAGGCGCTCGACGACGAGGGCCGCGTGCGTCTGCGCACCGAGCCGGCGTTCGCGCTCGACGCGCGCGGGACGCGGCGCGAGGTCACGCTGACGATCGAGGAGCAGGGCGGCGCGCGGGTGATCGTCGCGCGCTTCGACGACCAGGGGCTCGTGCACCCGATCGCGCTCGATCCGGCGTGGATCGGCGGGCTCTCGCCGCTCCCTTCGGCCGGCTACCAGTACCAGCAATGGGCGCCGCTGCCCGACGGCCGCGTGGCGGCGTTCCCGGCCAACGCCAACATGCCGGCCGCCCTGCTCGATCCGGTCACCGAGAAGTGGACGCAGGTCGGCGTCAACTCGGGCGCGAAGCAGTACGGCATCGTCGTCACGCTCGGCACCGGCAAGGTCCTCGTGGCCGGCGGCGAGGGCCGAAGCACGGCGGAGCTGTGGACCCCGTCCACGGGTCCCGTCGCGACCGGCTCGATGTCGGTCGCGCGGTCCACCATCCACTACTCGTACGCCCACATCGACAAGGGCCTGTCGACCGAGAAGGTCATCGTCTACGGCGGCGCGACCGGCTGGGGCAATCCGGGGAGCGCCTACTCGACCGTCGAGCAGTACGACGTGGCGACCGGCACGTGGAGCGTTCGGCCGACCGCGATGCCGGTGGTGCGCTGCTCGGCGTCGGCCACCGATCTCGGCGACGGCACGGTGCTCATCGCGGGCGGTCGGACCGGCGGCGGCTGGACGAACACCGCGCTGCTGCACGATCTCGCGACCGACACCTACACGACGTTGCCGGTGATGCCCGCCAATCGCGCCGAGCACCAGGGCATCCGGCTGTCGTCGGGCAACGCGCTGCTCGTCGGCGGCACCTCGTACGCCTACACCGAGACGAACGCCGTCTTCCTCTACAACCGCGCCGCGAAGACGTTCTCCACCGCGCCGTCGATGAAGTACTCGCGCTACGGCTACTCGGTCCTGCCCTACGGCACCGGGAAGTGGCTGATGCTCGGCGGGCGCGGCAAGCTGATCGGCGGCACGACCGCCGAGGACTACCTCTCGACGTCGGAGATCTTCGACGAGACCGGGTCGGGCTCGTGGTCCGACGGGCCGACCATGATGTCGCCGCGCGGCTGGATGGGCGTGGCCTGGCTGAACGACGGCCGCGCGGTCACTGGCGGCGGCCTCATGCCGAGCGGCTACACCGCCGACAAGGTCGAGTTCCTCGTCCCCGACAAGGTGACGTGCACCACCGGCAGCGAGTGCGTCTCCGGCTTCTGCTCCGAGGGATATTGCTGCAACCGGGCGTGCACCGGCCAGTGCGAGGCGTGCGACGTCGGCGGTCGCGAGGGCACCTGCCTCACGATCTCCGGCGAAGCCCCGCACGGCACCAAGCCGTCGTGCGGCACGTACGTGCAGTGCGGCCCCGGCGGTACGTGCGCGACGTCGTGCGCGTCCGACGGCGCGTGCACCGCCACGACCGCCTACTGCACCACCACCAACGTGTGCGCGCCGAAGAAGGCCAACGGCGCGGGCTGCACCTTCGCCAACGAGTGCACGAGCGGCTACTGCGTCGATGGCGTGTGCTGCAACAGCGCGTGCACCGCGCAGTGCGAGGCGTGCAACGAGGCGGGCAAGGCGGGCACCTGCTCGCCGGTCGACGGCCCGCCGCGCGGGACGCGCCCGGCCTGCGTCAGCCCGTACGCGTGCTCGGCCGGCGTGTGCGCGACCGGATGCTCCAAGGACAGCGAGTGCGCGTCGACCAGCTACTGCGACGTGCCGACCGGCACCTGCAAGCCGAAGCTCGGCAACGGCACCGCGTGCACCGCGGGCAGCAACTGCGCGAGCGGGTTCTGCGTCGACGGCGTGTGCTGCAACAGCGCCTGCACCTCGACCTGCCAGGCGTGCAACGTCGTCGGCAAGGCGGGGACCTGCTCCAACGTGCCCACCGGATCGCCGCCGAGCACGGGCAAGTCCTGCGGCGCCTTCAATACGTGCAACGGCGCGGGCGCCTGCTCGACCACCTGCACGAGCGACACCCAGTGCGCGTCGACGGCGTACTGCCTCGGCGGCGGCTGCGTGACGCGCAAGGCCAACGGCAACAGCTGCGGCTCGAACCTCGAGTGCACGAGCGGCTTCTGCTCGGCGGGGACGTGCTGCAACTCCGCGTGCACCGGCGAGTGCGAGTCGTGCTCGCTCGGCGGCTCGACCGGCACCTGCACGCCGAAGCCGGGGGGCGTGCTCTGCGGGCTGAGCGGCTGCGTCGGCAGCTACCTCGTCCCCAAGGGCAAGTGCGCCGGCACGAGCAACACCTGCGAGCCGCAGCCGGCGACCGAATGCCCCGGCTCGCTCAAGTGCGCGAGCGCGACGACGTGCCTGACCACGTGCACGACCAACGCCGACTGCGTGAGGGGCGTGTGCGAGAGCGGGAGCTGCGTCGTCGCCTTCGACGCGGGCCCGGCCGACACCTACGTGCCGGACACCTACGTGCCGGACACCTACGTTCCCGACACCTACGTGCCGGACACCTACGTGCCGGACACCTACGTGCCCGACACGTTCGTGCCGGACACGTTCGTACCGGACACGTTCGTACCGGACACGTTCGTCGAGGACACGTTCGTCCCCGACACCGCGGTCGCCGACACGTGGACCGTCGCGGAGACGCCGGCCCCGAAGCTCGACGAGAAGCCGGTCGTCCCCGAGTTCCAGCGCTGCACCAAGAGCAGCGAGTGCCCGAGCGGGTTCTGCGTCGAAGGCGTGTGCTGCGACAGCGCGTGCGGGGAGCGCTGCCACTCATGCGCGCTGCTCACCAGCCCCGGCAAGTGCACGCAGGAGCCGATCGGCGTCGACCTCAAGAGCGAGTGCGGCCCGGCGCTCTCGTGCCTCGGCACCTGCGGCGACAAGGGGCAGTGCGTCGGCTCCGGGACCGGCACGATGTGCGCCCGCAACCGCTGCACCGGCCCGAGCACCGGCGTCGGCCCCGCGTACTGCGGCGGCCCCGGCGCCTCGTGCCCCACCGACGACGCCGTGCCGTTCGACTGCTCGCCGTACATCTGCGAGCCCGCCTTCGGCGCGTGCCGCACCTCGTGCGTCACGAGCAACGACTGCGCGCAGGGCTTCACCTGCGACATCGCCGCGAAGACGTGCACTCCGCTGCCCCCGCCGCCCGGCCCCGAGGAGGACTCCGGCTGCGCGGTCGCCACGCCCGGCGTGTCACGCGCCGGTGGGGCGGCGCTGCTGGTGCTGCTCGGCGTCGGGCTGCTGGCGAGGCGGAGGCGGTAGACGCGAAGGTCGGACGCGCACCCGGACGCGAAGGCTCGCGAACGCGCGCGCGTTCAAGGGCAGGTGCCGGGCGCGAGGCGGGCGTCGCTCTCGACGCGATCTCGATGGTGAGCAGGTTGCCCCATCGTGAGTCGTCCCGTTTTGAACCTGACTTTTCCCGTTGGCCCGGCTTGCGTTCCGAGTCGCTGCGGGTGCAACGAGGCTGCACGCGCACGCGCGCGTTCCGTCCAGCGACTTCAGCGCAGGGGGCTCCATGAAGACGACCTTCGACTTCGCCGTGTTGGCGTTGGTGGGTATCGGTGCGATCGCGGGGTGCGGCGGCGGCACGGCGTCGGCGCCTGCACCAACGGCACTTCAGCCGCCGAAGGCGAAGGCGCCGACGACGGAGCAGGAGCCGGCCAAGGCCGATCCGACGCCGGCCACACCGGCGACGAGCGCAGGGGCGAAGCCGCTCGCGACGCCTGCGGCGCCGGCACCGACCGCGATCGTCAGCGACCTGAAGTCACCGGAAAGGCTCGCGATCAGTGGCGGCCAGCTGTTCTGGATCGATCGCAAAGAGGGGGCGATCATGACCGCGCCCACCACGGGCGGCGAGGCGAAGCCCTTCGCCACCAAACAGAAGGGACTCGAAGACCTCAGCGTCGACGGCGCGGCCGTGTACTGGACGGTCAGCGACGGCAAGGGCGGCGGTGCGGTGATGGAGGCGCCGCTGAAGGGCGGCGCGCCGACCAAGCTCGCGACCATGGCCCCGAGCGATCTGGGCGGACCGCTCGGGCTCGTCGTCGGCGAGTCGCACGTGCAGTGGGTGCACTCGATGGCGTTCGGATCGATCCTCAAGGTCGGCAAGGCAGGCGGCGGCACGACGACCGTCGCGAGCAAGCAGCGCTCCCCCTTCGGCATCGCCGCCGACGCGGCGGGCACGTACTGGACCACGTTCGGCGCCGGAATCGCCGACGGCGCGGTGATGGCCGCCGGCCCGAAAGGCGGCGAGCCGCGCGTGATCGCCGATCACCAGAGATCGCCGTGGCGGATCGCCAGCGACGGCAAGGACGTCTTCTGGACCGTCAAGGGCCCGCCCGGCGCGGTGCTCAAGGCTCCCATCGCGGGCGGCGCGTCGACGACGCTCGTCGCCGACGTGAAGGACCCGACCTCGATCGCGCTCGATGGCGAATGGGTCTACTGGGCGAGCGACGAGCTCGACGTCGTCAAGAAGGTGAAGAAGGACGGCAGCGCCTCGGTCGTCATCGCCGAGTCGCAGAAGGGCCCTGCCGGGCTCGCGCTCGACGCGACGTCGGTCTACTGGCCGAACAAGGCCGACGGCACGATCATGAAGGCGCCGAAGTAGCGGCGTTCGCAGAGCTACGCATCCGCGTCTGCGTCTGCGTCACCGTCGGCGCCGGAGCCCCGCGAGCGCGAGCACCATCGCGAACGCCACGACACCCGTCGATCCTCCGCGCGCGCCCGTCCGGCACCCGCAGCCGCCCGCCTCGTCCGAGGTCTCCGCTTCGTTCACCGCGCCGGCGTCGCTCGCCGCGTCGCTCGCGCCGGCGTCGAGCCCCTCGCACGCGTCGCCCACGCCGTCGCCGTCGCCGTCCTTCTGATCGGCGTTCGCCGTGAGCGGGCAGTTGTCGTCCTCGTCGAACTTGCCGTCGCCGTCGTCGTCGGCGTCGCACGCGTCGCCGAGCCCGTCGCCGTCGGTGTCGGTCTGATCGGCGTTCGAGACCTCGGGGCAGTCGTCCTTGTCGTCGACGACGCCGTCGCCGTCGAGATCGGTGGGCGCCGCGGACTTCTCGAGCGGAATGTCGACCTTGATGTCGGCGCCGCTGGCGACCGTCTTGGTGACCTTCGCGGTGAGATAGCCGGACTTGGTCGCCACGATCTCGTAGGTGCCGGGCACGACCAGCAGCCCGTAGGCGCCCTTCGCGTCGCTGGTGTCGCTGCCGACGCCCTTGATCGCGACCGTCGCGCCGGCCACGGGCGTGGTCACCGAGCCCGCCTCGTGGACGATCCCGGAGATGCTCCCGACGCTCCCCGACTTGGGCGCGAACAGCGCGAGGTGGTTGGCGACCACGCGCTCGCTGCCGTCGGAGGGGCTGTTCACCACCCCGACGCCCGCGACGTACATCGCGCTCGAACCGCCGCCGTCGAGGTTGAGCGCGGTCCACGCGCCGAGCCCCTTCAGAACGTTGCCGAGCTCCGCGCAGGTCATCCCGACGCTCGCCGTCGAGCGACCGTCGACGACGACCATGTAGAGCGTCTTGCCGTCCTTCGCGATGCCGGCCGCGGTGCGCGGATGACGCGTGGTGCAGAGCGATCCGGAGCCGTTCGGCACGACCGCCCCGTCGAGCACGATCTGCGGGTGACCGGAGACGACGCCGCGCATCCACGTCTTGTCGAACGCGACGATGGCCGAGGGCTTGCTGATCTCCACGCGCGCCGCCGTCGGGTCGAAGGCGACGGTCCCCGACGTGGATGTGTCCTTGGTGCCGGTCCACGCGACCCCGCCGCCGGCGGACAGGCCGCTCGTCGAGTAGTCGGTGTACGAGAAGAAGTCGCCGTTGATCGCCGCCTGCGCGCCGATCAGCTTCGCGAAGCTCGACGGCGTGCGTTTGCGTTGCGCGGACTGCGTGGACTCGAGCTTGATGCCGGGCACCGACAGATCGACGACCAGCGCGTGCACGCGCCAGTTCGGCGCGCTCGACGTGCGAAGCAGACGCCGAACGCCGTCGTAGGGAGTCGTCCAGGTGTCGGCCGCGTGCGCGAGGGAAGGGGCGAACGCGAGGAGTGCAGCGACGAGGGCCAGGGCGCGGCGCATCGGCCGATCCTACGGCCGAGCCCCCCCGAGAGCACGCCCCCAACCTCGGGTTCCCCCCCCCCCCCCCCCCCCCCCCCCCCCCCCCCCCCCCCCCCCCCCCCCCCCCCCCCCGTCCGCCTCCGCCTCCGCCTTCGCCTTCGCCTTCGCGTCCGCGTTCGCCTTCGCGTCCGCGTGCGCGTTCGCCTTCGCGTCCGCGTCCGTGCATCTCCGCGCCCTCCACGGCATCATCCCCCCACCATGTCCTTCCACCGTCGCCACGTCCCCGCGCTCGGCCGCGAGGTCTTCCGCCTCGGTCTCGCCTGCAACTACGGCATCGACGCACGCGGCTTCGACGAGGCGCTCGAACGGGGCATCGACTACGTCTTCTGGACCTCGATGCGCACCGGCCACCTGAAGGAGCCGCTGCGCGACGCCCTGCGGCGCGATCGGCAGAAGCTCGTCGTCGCCGCCGGCCCGACCATCGCCTGGTTCGCGGGCAACGTGCGGCGCGGCTGCGAGAAGCTGCTGCGCGAGCTCGGCACCGACTACATCGACGTGCTGCACCTGTTCTGGCTCGGAAAGACGTCGGCGCTCACCGAGGGCACCGTCGACGCGCTCCGAGCCCTCAAAGAAGAGGGCAAGATCCGCGCGATCGGCACCTCGATCCACGACCGGGTCCGCGCCGGCAAGCTCGTCGCCGACTCGCCCATCGATCTCTTCATGATCCGCTACAACGCCGCGCACCCCGGCGCCGAGCGCGACGTGTTCCCCCACCTCGCGCGGCGCAAGCCGGCGATCGTCGCGTACACCGCCACGAGCTGGCGCAAGCTGCTGAAGGCGCCCCGCGGCTGGACGGGGCCGGTCATGACGGCCGGCGACTGCTACCGCTTCGACCTGAGCAACCCGCACGTCGACCTCACGCTGACCGGGCCGGCGAACGCCGAGCAGCTCCGCGAGACCCTCGCCGCCCTCGAGAAGGGGCCGCTCACGCCCGACGAAGAGGCGTGGATGCGTGCGTTCGGGCAGCGCGTGCACGGTGGACGCGCGTCGCCAGCCGCGGCGTGATTCGCGGGCATGCACTACCTCCACACCATGCTGCGCGTCCGCGATCTCGACGCGGCGCTCGACTTCTTCGTCCACAAGCTCGGCCTCCGCGAGGTGCGCCGCCGCGACAGCGAGCAGGGGCGCTTCACGCTCGTGTTCCTCGCGGCGTCGGGCGACGACGCGCAGATCGAGCTCACGTACAACTGGGATCAGAAGGAGCCGTACCCGACGGGCCGCTTCTTCGGTCACCTCGCCTACGAGGTCGACGACATCTACGAGACCTGCGAGCGGCTGCGCTCGCTCGGCGTGGTCATCCACCGTCCGCCGCGCGACGGGAACATGGCGTTCATCAAGTCGCCCGACGGCCACTCCGTCGAGCTGCTGCAGAAGGGCGCCGCCCTGCCGCCGCGCGAGCCGTGGGCGTCGATGCCGAACACCGGCGAGTGGTGAGCGGCGCCTGACGCGGCGCGCGGGGCGGTCGGCCGAGTGTGCCGGCCTTCAGCGAGACGGCTCGTTCGGAGTCTTCGGCGCGCCGCGACCCTCGCGCAGGAAGCTCCACGCGCCGATCAGAAGGACGGCGACCGAGAACGCGCCGCACAGCGCGCCCCAGAACCAGTACGGCAGGAACAGCGCCTCGGCCATGTTCGCCACGTCGGACGGGAAGTTCCCCCCGCCGGTGTGGGCGGTGTCGGTGAACAGGTAATCGCCGCGCGAGAAGACGCTCAACGAGAGCTGCACCGAGAGGAACAGCAATGCGAGCTGCGAGATCCAGCCGTTCGTGCGCGAGCCGACGAACAGCAGCGTCGCCGCGAACAGCGCGACGAAGATCCACCCGAACAGCGAGCGCACGATCAGCACGTCGGCGAGCAGGAGCAACGCGCCGAGCACCAGCAACATGCCGCGCGCGCGCTTCTCGCCGCGCGCCATCATGAAGCCGATCGCGGCCGCGATCGCCGGGCCGACGAGGCCGCCCGCCGAGACGATCGCGCGCGAGACGCGCCCGCCGTAGCCCGCGACGTGCGCGACGCCCGAGCCGTTCGACCACATCTCGAACGACTGGAAGTCGCCGCCGACCAGGACGCCGGCCACGCCGTGCCCGAGCTCGTGCACCAGCGTCGAGACGAGCATCAGCGGGTAGCCGACGTACCGGCCGTACGGGACCGCCCAGAGCAGGACGGTGACCGCGATCGAGACGAGCAGGAAGACGTCCGCGCGCGTGCGCGCGCTTCGGTCGGGGTGCACGTCAGGCTTCGGTTGCGCGGCCATGGCTTCTTTCGAGCACGTGGTGGACACTGCTGCAAGAACCCGGGCGGAATGCGCGGGGCGCCGGACCATCGGGGCGGACGGCCCGCGGCGACCAGAGGTGCGCGTTCCGGTTCCGACGCTATGCTGAACGGGTGAACCTGCTCTTTATTCTCGCGGTGCTCGCCGGTCCGCAGCTCGCGCCCAAACCCGCCCTGCTGCAGCCGCACCCGGTGAACGCCGTCCCCGCCGACAACGTGTCGGAGGCGCGGGTCACGGTGTACGGCGCGACCTGGTGCTCGGCGTGCAAGTCGCTCGAGGCGTCGCTCCGATCGCGCGGAATCCCCTTCGAGGTCGTCGACGTCGACGAGAACCCGGCGGCGTTCGCCATCGCGAAGAAGGCCGCCGGGGTGAGCGCGGTCCCCCTGACCAACGTCATCCGCGGACCGGCCCAGACCTGGATCGTCGGGGCCGATCCCGACGGGGTGGAGCGGGCCTACAAGGGCGGATGACGCGCCCGGTCTCGGGGCCGCGGCGGTGTGCCGCCGGACCGCGATAGAACTTTTGGAGCCCTCGCGCGTGTAAGTTCTCGAACGCCCCGTGCGTTGGAGGATCATCATGAAGCGCCTCAGCTCCGTTCTCGGCGCGGCAGCCCTCGCCGCCCTCGTCGGTTGTGGTCCGAGCACCACCTCGTACGTCAAGAGCAACACCACGCTCGGGCGGGTGGTCGTCTACCGCAACGGCATCGCGTACTTCGAGCGCTTCGCGCACGTCGAAGGCGACACGCTCAAGGTGTCGGTGCCGATGGACAAGCTCGACGACTTCCTCAAGTCGTTGACCGTCACCGACGCCAAGACCGGGCAGCCCGCGCCGATCTCCTACCCGACGACGCTCCCCGCCTCGTCGACCGGGCTCGTCGACCTCGAGATCAGGCTCGGAGGTCCCTCGCCGCACGACCTGAAGCTCACCTACGTGACCGAGGCCCCGAGCTGGAAGCCGAGCTATCGAGTGGTGCTCGGCGAGGACGGCAAGGTGACGATGGAGGGCTGGGCGGTCGTCGACAACACCTCCGGCGAGGACTGGGAGAACGTGAAGCTCGGCGTCGGCTCGAGCAGCGCGCTGTCGTTCAAGTTCGACTTGAAGTCGGTGCGCGTGGTGTCGCGCGACACCCTGCACGCCGACGATCTGTTCGCCGTCGCGCCGCCGACGGGAGGCGCCATCTACGGCGGCGAGAAGGAGCAGCAGGTCGCCTCGCTCGACGACGCGACCACCGAGAAGATCGCCGTCGCCCAGCCGCCGAAGCCCGCCGAAGTGAGCGGCGCGTACGGCGGCGCGTACGGCGGCAAGAAGGCGGAGGGCGACTACGGAGGCGGCTTCGGCAAGTCCGGCGGGAGCAGCTACGGCGGCGGCGGCGGCTACGGCGGTCCGGCCGCCGCGACCAAGAAGGCGGCCGACAAGAAGCCGGGAGCGTATCCGCCGGCCGCGGCGCCGACCTCCGCGCCGTACGCGCCCAAGCCGCCGCCGGCGCCGTCCCCCCCCCCGGCCGACGCGAACTTCGAGTACACGGCGCAGAAGCTGGTCGCCGGCAAGAAGTCCGTGGTCGTCGAGGGCTACGCGACCGAGGGCGACGCCGACAAGGCCGCGGCCTCGCTCGAGCGCGCCAACAAGGTGCGCGCGCAGCTCGTCGCGCGCGGCATCGCGCCCGACAAGATCGTCGCGGTCGGCAAGGGCCTGGTGCCCGGCAAGAGCGGCGGCGTGCGCATCATCGAGGTGACCCCCAAGGACACCGCGAAGGCCGCCACGCCCGACACCGCCGGCGATCCGATCGGCACCTCGCACTTCGAGTCCGGCACGCAGATGAGCGTCAAGAAGGCGCAGTCGGCGATGATCTCGATCGTCAAGGGCAACACCAAGGGCGAGGTCGTGTACTTCTACGACCCCGAGAGCGCCCGCGGGAACGCGACCTTCCCCTTCCGCGCCATCCGACTCGAGAACCCCACCGACAGCACGCTCGAGAGCGGCCCGGTCACCGTGTTCGGCGAGGGGAAGTTCATCGGCGAGGGCATCAGCGAGCCGATCCCGCCGCGCGCGTCGGCGTTCGTGCCCTTCGCGCTCGACCGGCAGATCGTGGTCGAGACCGGCGACGGCGAGAAGGACGAGATCCTGCGCATCCTCGCGGTGCAGCGCGGCGTGTTCTCGACCGAGAGCAAGCACACCAAGACCACCAAGCTGATCTTCCACAACCGCCTTCCGAACAAGGCGAAGGTCAACATCCGCCACACCACGCCCAAGGGCTACACGCTCGATCCGAAGGGCCTCTCGGTCGAGAAGATCGGCTCCTCCAACGTGCTCGGCGTCGAGCTCCCGGCGAACGGCAAGAAGGAGGTCGTCATCGAGGAGTCGACGCCGATCTTCAAGACCATCGACCTGCGCTCCCCCGGCGGGCTCGACGCGGTGAAGGTGTACGTCTCGTCGGCGGCGGTGTCCGGCCCGCTGAAGGAGCAGGTCACGCGCATCGTCAAGCTGCAGCAGGAGATCGGCAACCTCGAGCAGCGCGTCGAGACCAAGCGCGAGGAGGTCAACGAGTACCGCGCGCGCATCGACGAGCTGCACATGCAGATCTTCACGCTCAAGGCGGTGAAGACCGCCGGCCCGCTGATGAACGATCTCGAGAAGAAGATGCAGGAGATGAGCAACAAGCTCACCAAGGCGACCATCGATCTCGTCAACCAGCAGGAGCAGCTGATGATGGCGAAGATCCGGCTGCAGGACGCGATCGCGGAGCTGACCCTGAAGAAGGACGAGACGCCGGAGCCGACGAAGGATCAGGGGCCGGCGAAGAAGAGCTGAGCACGCGCGCGAAGACGCGCACGCGAAGGCGAGCGCGCACGCGGAGGCGAACGTCAGGACGTCGTCGATCGGTGCGCGCTCATCGCCCCTCCCACCACCGCGACCAGCTGATCTACGTCGAATGGCTTGCTCAGCACCTCGTAGGCGCCGAGCTCGCGGACGGCGGTCGCGTCGTCGGGCGTCGCGTAGCCCGAGACCACGATGGGGACCGTGGCCGGATCGATGTGACGCAGCGCCGCGAGCGTGTCGCGACCGCTCAGTCCGGGCATGCGCAGATCCATGGTGACGACGTCGTAGTGGTTCGAACGAGCGAGGCGCAGGGCCTCGTCGCCGCTGCCGACGGTGGTGACGTCGTAGCCTTCGGCGTCGAGCAGATCGCCGATCACCTGGCGCAGATCCTCCTCGTCGTCCACGACGAGCACGCGTCCGCACGACTCGATGCCGCTCACGACCGATCTCCTTCCGGAAGCCACAGGCGCATGGTGGTGCCCTCGCCGAGGCGGCTCTCGACCGTGAGGCGCCCGCAGTGCGCCTCGACGATCTGGAGCGCGAGGGAGAGGCCGAGGCCCGTGCCCCGCCCCGCGGGCTTGGTCGTGTAGAACGGATCGAAGATCCGCGGGAGCTGCTCGGGAGGAATGCCGGGCCCGCGATCCGACACATAGAAGCAGATCCCGGCGCGGCCCTCGCGTTCCACGCGTTCGGCACCGATCCGCACCACGCCGCCCCGGCTCGACGCGTCGATCGCGTTGTCGACGAGGTTGAGCAACGCCGACTCTATCTCGGTACGCGACACCTTCACCGACAGGTCGGGCTGCAGATCGACCTGTTCGAGGGCGACGTCGGCTTCGCGTGCCTTGGCGCGCGCGAGGTCGGCCACTTCGGTCATCAGGGACTGGATCGCGGTGTCGACGCGCGCGCCGGTGCTCTTGCGCGTGAAGTCGAGCATCGTGCGCACCAGCGCCGCGCAGCGCGCCGCCTGACGACCGATGGCCTCCATCGGACGGCGCAGCGGGTCTCCGGCGGGCACCCTGCGAAGGAGACTCTGCGCCTGCGCGAGGATCACCGCGACCGGGTTGTTGATCTCGTGCGAGAGCCCGGCGACCAGCGTCCCGACCGCCGCCATCTTCCCGGTCTGGATCAGCTGCTCCTGTGCCTCACGCAGCCGCCGCAGGTTCGCATCCAGCTCCTCGTTGGCGGTGCCGAGCTCCGCGGTGCGATCCTTCACGCGCTGCTCGAGGGAGAGCGACAACGCGCGGAGCTGCGCGAAGGCCTCGGCCCTCTCGAGCGCGGCGCCCGCGAGCGCCACGATGTACTCGGCGAGTCGTTGCTCGTCTTCGCCGAACAACGCGCCCACCAGATCGTGCGTCACGTACAGGCAGTACGTCGGCTTCGCGCCCACGACGATCGGCGCGCAGAGCACGGAGCGCATGCCTGCGAGCTCGGTGCTCTCGGTGGCGCCGTCGCGGGTGGCCTCGGTCCACACCACCGGACGATGCTGGGCGAAGGCGCGCATGGCGAGGCCGCGGCTGAAGATCGTGCCGTCGCTCCGGCCGGTCGTCGCGAGGGCGCGGAGCTCGTCTCCTTCGATGACCAGCACGCTCGACGACTGACCGCGCAGGAGGCTTGCGGCCGCGTTGCAGGTCGCCTGATGGATCTGCTCGGGGTCGAGCGCGGCGGCGATGCGCCTCCCAGAGTCGACGACGCAGGCGAAGCGGTCGGCGAGCGAGAGCGACACCGGTGGGGGCTCGCCGTTCCCCGAGCGCCGGCGCAGCACGAAATCTGCGCCGAGCTCGTGGAGGAGCGCGCGGGCGTGCGCGGTCTCCGCCTCGGCGCCGGGCATCCCGCGCAGCCGGCGGATCTCGCCGCGCACGAGCAGCGACTGTGCGTACTCGAACCGCGTCCCGAGCGTCTCCGCCTCGGCGAGGCTGCGTTCGACGAGGCGTTGCGCGCGCCGACATGCTCCGCGTCGCGCGAGCAGCAGCGCCTTCTCTCGCAGCGCCATCGGGTAGTTGCCGCGATACCGACGCGCGATGCGCAGACCACGGTCGACCGCGCGCTCTGCCGCAACGAGCCGCTTCGGACCCGGGATGACGACGGTCCCGTCGACCTGCTCGGCGGCGACGCGCAACAGGTGGCCACGCCACAACGGAAGATAGGAGACGTACTCGCTCTTGAGCTCCGCGCGGCGGACGACGCGCTCGGCTTCGGCGATGGCCTCCACCGCGCGACGCGGGTCCCCTTCGCGCAATCGCCGCAGGGCCTCGGCCTGCAGCACCGATTCGCGCGTCTGCGCATCGTTGCGCGAGGTCTCGAGCGCAGCCCCCACGAGCTCGGCGGGGACGGCGCCGCCGGTCACCTTCGACCACACCTCGAGGACCAGCGCGGTCGCGTGCGCGTCGCCGATGTCGACGCCGTCGCGGTGCACCCGACGACACTCGTCGAGCGCCTCGCGAAGCGCTCCCATGCGATAGTGACAGAAGGCGATCTGGACGCCCGCGATGTTCGCCTCCCATCGATCGCCGATCCGGCGGAGCACGCGCGAGGCCTCGCGAAACCGCTCGAGCGCCGCGGGGTACTCGCCGGCGGCGTAGAGGAGCATCCCATGGAAGCTGAGCGACTGCGCCTCGCCCGGGACGTCGCCGAGCTCGCGACGAATCGCGAGCCCGCGATCGGCGTACCGACGCCCGCGACGGAAGAAGATCCGCGGCAGCCCGGTCATGCCGAGCGCGTGCTCCGAGCATGCCTGCGCGAGCTCGGGTGTCTCCGGATGCTTCTCGGCGAGGTTGAGGTTGCTCAGATGCGCCCAGAACGTCGCGACCTGACCGCGTTGGAACCAATACGCGTACGCGAGCCGGCTGAACAATCGCGCGCCGAGGAGATCGATCTCGCGTCGCTCGGGGGCGCCTCGACCGAGGAAGAAGCGGGGAAACAAGGTGTGGAGCACCTGCAGAAGCGTCTGCAGGAGCGTCGCGAGCAACATCGAGAACGATCCCCGTGGGAGCCTCCATCCGAGCTCCACGAGCGCATGCTCGAGGGCGGAGGCCGCGTCGGGCACCCGGCCGCGCTTGAACGCCAGCTCACCGAGCTTGCCCTGGATCTGCGCCGACGCTAGCGCCGACGTCGCGAGCCCACGCGCGTTCTCTAGCTCGATCGCCGCCTCGTCGTACCGACCGCGGAGCATCAAGACGTCCCCGAGCGCCTCCACGATCGCGCGCCGGTCGTCCCCGCTCGCGCCGTCGAGACCGCGCATCGCGATGCGGTATTGGCGCTCGGCGATCTCGAGCGCGTGGCGCGCACGGGCGCGGGACGCCGCTTCGAGCGCGTAGGTGAGCGCGCTCGCCGGATCGCCGGCTTCGTCGAAGTGGTACGCGAGGTCGAACGCGAGATCCGGATGCGAGCCGTGCTTCTCGAGCTCGAGGCGCCGCGCCGCGAGGCCGTGCAGCCTTCGCCGTTCGTCCGGCGACAACCGCTCGAGCAGCCGCGCACGCACGCGGTCGTGCGCGAACGAGAAGCGGTCGCTCAGCGGCTCGATCCACACGAGATGTCGTCGACGCGCCTCGAGGAGGTCGTTCATCGCCTCGCCGATCGGTCTTCCAGTGAGATCGGCCGCGAGCGGGAGCTCGAAGGTCTTCCCGAGGATCGCGCACGCCGACAGGAGCTCGAGCACCGACCGGGGCAGCCGTTCGAGTCGTCGCGCGAGGAACGAAGCGCCTCGTCCCGACGATTGCGCGAGCGCCATCGCATCGGGGTCGACCTCGAACCCGTGAGCGGTGTCTACCAGGGCGCCGGTCTCGACGAGCCCTTCGAGCGCAGCGGCCGCGACGAAGGGATTGCCCTGCGACAGACGCTCGACCAGCCGGACCGCCGAGTCGGGGAGCGCGCCCGCCATCGACTCGGCCAGGTGCCGGACCTCGTCGGGACCGAGCGGCGAGAGCTCGATGCGCAGGCTCGGCGTGAGGTGCCGCAGCAGATGGGCGACGGCGACCTCGTCGCTTCGATAAATCGCCACGACCAGGAGGTGCGCCCCCGCGTGCGGCGAGGCATGCGCCTTCTCCTTCTGCCAAGCGGCGACGACCTTCAACGAGAGCTCATCGGCCGATTGACAGTCGTCGAGCACGATGACGGTGAGCGACTCGCGGCTCCCGAGCGCATCGAGGAGCGCGACCAGCGCCGGCACCGTGCGCGCTTCACCGTGCGCCTCGCTCCCCACCGCGATCGGCCCCTCGGGTGCGAGCACGTCGGCGAGCATCGGCAGCGCCGCGCAGACCGCCACCCGTTGATCGCCGAGGCGCCTACGCAGTTCGTCGGCGAGGTCTGGTTCCTCTCTCGAGCGCGCGACGACGTCCTGCGCGACGCCCTCGAAGAGCTGCAGCGGTCGTTGCACGCCTTGGCTCGTCGCTTGTCCGCGCAGCAGCCATGCGCCGCTCTGCGCGGCGTGGACCGCGACCTCCGCGACCAGCCGGCTCTTGCCCGCGCCCGATTCGGCCTCGACGAACACCAGGCGTGGCTCGCCGCCGCGCGCTCGATCGACCTCCGCGACGAGCGCACGCAGCTCCTTCTCGCGACCGACGAACGCCGGCTCGGTGAGCGTGTGCCGCACGTCGCGCGCGCCGATCACCAGAGCGGGGTCGCGTTGGCCGCTCTCGAGCGCGTGGGCGATGGCGTCGAGATCGACGAGGACCGCTGCGGCCGACTGATAGCGATCGCGCGGATCCTTGCGCAGTAGCCTCTGGATCACCTCGTCGAGCGCGCGGGGCACGGCGACGCCGAGGCTCCGTAGCTCGGGCGGCGGGACCGTGAGCTGCTGCCTCAGCACCTCGCCCGCGGTGTCCGCGCGGAACGGCGGGTGGCCGGAGAGGCACTCGAAGAGGACGATTCCCGCCGAGTACAGATCGGCGCGCTCACCGACATCTCGCTTGATCAGACCGGCCTGCTCCGGCGAGATGTACGCGATGGTCCCCGCCGGTTCCTCGCGGGTCCAGGTGTCGAGCTGCGCCGACCGCGCGAGACCGAAATCGATGAGCGTCACCGTCGGGCGCGCTCCCGGGCCGAGCACGATGTTTGCGGGCTTCACGTCTCGGTGGATAACGCCGCGCTCGTGCACCTCGCGCAGCGCACGCATCAGCCCCCTCGCGATCTCGACCGTGTGCGCTGCTCCGAGTGGGCCACGCTGCAATCGCTCCGCGAGCGTCACGCCGGGAACGAACGGCGCGATCAGGAAGAACTCGCCGCGCTCGCGGCCGACGTCGATCGGCGGCGCGAGCCCGCTCGCGTGGCCCCATAGATCGCGGAGGACGTCCGCTTCGTGCTCGAGGCGGAGCTGCGTGCTCGACGAGACCGCCGCGGACGAGGTCTTCTTGATGACGACGGGCTCGCCGCGGTCGAGGTCGACGCCACGGAAGGTCTCGACGCCTCGCCCCGACTTCAGGAGCGCTGTCGTCCGATAGTGACCCGCGAGCGTCTGCTCCACGGGAGCTAGCCACGCAAAACGCTAGCCGGATATCGGCCGGGGCCGCCCGATGTGCCCTGTGCCGAAGCCTGTCGTCTCATCTGATTCGGCTCGGAATCCCCCCGGGCTGAAGCCCTTCAGGCCGGGGGGCCCGATGACAGGTTCGGTCCGCGGGATCCGACATGAGTCGGCAGCGCGCCTGGGCCGCGGAAGCTCACCCGATCCCGCCGCACTTGTACGGCACGCCCGACCCGCCGCACGTCTTCGGCGGCGTGCAGGTGCCGCAGTCGATCGTGCCGCCGCAGCCGTCGCCGATGACGCCGCACTCGGCGCCCGCCTTGGTGCAGTCGGTCGGGGCGCAGGTGCCGCCGTCGCACGGCGGGCAGCTGGGCAGACCGCCGCAGCCGTCGCCCTGCGGACCGCAGCGACCGCCGCAGTCGATCTTGGTGCAGGTGCCCGTCTCGGAGTAGCCGCACTTGCCGGGCACGCCGCCGCCGCCGCAGCTCGCCGGCGGGGTGCACGTGCCGCAGCTGATGATGTTGCCGCAGCCGTCGCCCGTGGGGCCGCACTCGACGCCCATCGCGGTGCAGGTCTTCGGCGTGCACGTCGCCGAGCCGCACTTGCCGGGCACGCCGCCGCCGCCGCAGGTCTTCGGCGAAACGCAGGTGCCGCAGGCGAGCAGGCCGCCGCAGCCGTCGGCCGCCGGACCGCACTCGATGCCCTGCTCGGCGCAGGTGAGCGCCTTGCAGGTCGGCGGAGGCGGAGGCTTGGTCTCGTCGCACACGCGCGAGGCGAGATCGAAGAACATGAACTCGAGCGCGAGCTCCTGCGGCGACATGGTCGTCGTGGTGCAGCCCGAGGGGAACGGCGCGTCGGTCTTGTCGCCCGACGACACGTGGATGTCGCTGTAGACGAAGCGCCCGCACTGCGAGTCGGCCGTGACGCCGACCGGCGTGTTGAACGAGAAGTACTGCGTCGCGTACGAGACGTTCGCGCCGCTGAGGTCCTTCTGGTCCTTGGCGTAGATCCAGTCGAGCACCTTGGTGGCGTCGACGCTCGAGATCGAGTGCTGCGCCTGGCTGACGGCGAGCGTGCCGACGGTGCTCGAGGCGCCGATGTTCACCAGCCAGTTGGCCATCGCCGCGCCCTTGGGGAAGGTCGTGGTGATGCGCTCGGTGATGGTCGGCCAGAAGTCCTGGTAGTCGTTCCAGCTCGCGAGCGAGGGGAACGGCGTCGGGCCCGACTTCAGCCAGTAGCGGTGATAGTGCGACGCGAACACGCGACCGCCGGTGTCGACGAAGCTCTTCATGTTGGCGAGCGACGTCGCCGATTTGGTGCCCTTGAGCACGGTGGCCGTCGGCTTCGTCGGCACGCTGGTGCTCGACGACGGGTCGCCGTACTCGGCGCCCTCGCAGGCCATCAGCACGATGTCGTACTTCTTCAGCTGCGTGGCGTCGTTCCAGAGGGTGGTCGCGTCGGGGAAGAGCGCGCCGCTCGTGTACGCCCCGGTCGCCCCCGGGATGTAGGAGCCGCCCGAGAGCGTGTACGTCTTCGGCGGCATGCCCTTGTAGAGGTTCACGCGACCGAGACCGCTCGGGTTGGTGAACTCGCTGTCGCTGATGCCGATCTTGCGCAGCAGGCACTCGAGCGCGTCGAAGCCGCCGGTGGTGAGGGCGATCTTCGGCAGGTGGCCTTCGGACTTGTCGCGCGGCAGGCGCGTGAGGTCCTTCGGGATCACGGTGTTGGTGCAGGCCGCGGTGGTGATCGGCACCTGACGGCGCCACTTGCCCGTCTGGATGACCAGCGGGATGCCGGCGCCGACGGGGACGTCGTTCAGCTTGAACTCGCCCTTCTCGTTGGTGATCGCGGTGACCAGCGGGTAGCCGGAGAGCGCGTCGGCGCACTTGTCGCAGGTCGCGCCGTCGGCGAACGAGCCCGGCGTGCCGTTGGGGATGAAGACGAAGACGTTGTAGAGCGGCGTCTTGCCGGCCGGATCGTAGACCACGCCGCTGATCGACGAGGTGCCCGCGTCGCACTTCACCTTCTTGCACTCGAGGTTGACGCAGGTCGCGGCGCCGCCGCCGCAGACGCTCGGGATGCCGCCGCCGCCGCAGGTCTGCGGGGCGGTGCAGGTGCCGCAGTCGATGGTCCCGCCGCAGCCGTCGCCGGCGAGGCCGCAGGAGTAGCCGTAGTCGGAGCACTTCTTGGGCGTGCACACCGGCGCGCCGCCGCACTTGTTGGCGACGCCGCCGCCGCCGCAGACCTCGGGCGCGGTGCAGGTGCCGCAGTCGATGACCCCGCCGCAGCCGTCGCCGGCCTTGCCGCAGTTGAAGCCCGCGGTGGCGCAGGTCTTCGGCGTGCACACGACGCCGGTGTCGACCTCGCTGAAGCCGCACTTGTTGGGGACGCCGCCGCCGCCGCACGTGTCGGGCGCGGTGCAGGTGCCGCAGTCGATGATGGCGCCGCAGCCGTCGCCCTGCTTGCCGCACGTCGCGCCGACGTCGGCGCACGTCTGGGGCTTGCAGCTCGAGCCGCACACGTTCGGCTTCACCGCGCCGCACACGTCGCTCGGGTTCGGGCAGGTGGTCGGGCCGCAGTCGATCAGGGCGCCGCAGCCGTCGGCGATCTTGCCGCAGTTCGCGCCGGCGGCGGCGCACGTCGTCGGCTTGCAGGTGCCGGACGTCTCGTCGCTGCTATCGATGACGATGCCGGGCCCGGTGTCCTCGACCACGGTGGCGTCGTCGAGCGTTCCGTCGGCCGCGCCGTCGGCCCCGGTGTTGATGACCGCGCTGCTCGGATCGACGTCGCGCTCGGTGGAGCACGCGAGTGCGAACGACGCGACGACGAAGACGCTGACCCCGCGCAGGCTGCGATGCATTTCGAAAACCTCCGACCCGGAAAACGGCTGCAAACACTACGACTTTCGCATGTAGGTGCAAGGACGCCACACGCATCGTCCCGGACGAACGAAGGCCCGCGATCGCGGACGATCGCGGGCCTCGCTCGTGCGCCGCGCAGCGTCGGCTGCGCCGCGTAGCGCCTGGTCTACTCGGCCTCGGCGATGGTGCGGCCGCCCGAGCTCGGGAACGCCACCAGGTTGCGCGGGCCGTTCGCCCAATCGGGGCGCTTTCCCTTCAGCCCGATGCGATCGCCGAGCGTCGCGCGACCGATCCAGCGGCTGCGATCGAACGTGTTGAGGTTCTTGTTCGCGAGGACCTGGAAGCAGGCGGCGGTGCCCTGCGCGGCGACGGTGGTCGCCCACGCGAGGAACACGTGCCAGATGCGGTACCAGCGCTCGCCGTAGGTGTTCACGATCTGCTCACGGTTGCGGAGCCAGTTGTCGTGCCACTTCTTGATCGTGATCTTGTAGTGGAACGAGATGTTCTCGACGGAGGCGATCTCCCAGTTCGCCTTCTCCATCACGTTCATCATCGGGGCGAGCGGGAGCGACGCGTCGGCGCCGGCGAAGATGTACTTCGCCATGAAGAGACCCCACACGAGGTCCTCCATCTTCGAGTTGCGACGGAGGCCGGTCCACTGCATGAGGAACAGCCCGTCGTCCTCGAGCAGCTCGCTGACCTGCTCGTAGAACGGCTTGAGGTTCTTGACGCCGACGTGCTCGACCATCTCGAGGTTCGAGATGCGATCGAACTTCCCCTTGGGGATGTCGCGGTAGTCCATGCACAGGATCCGCGCCTTGCCCTCGAGGCCGTTGGCGCGGATGCGTTCGTTGCCGAACTCCGCCTGGTTCTTGCTGAGCGTCACGCCCGTCGCGTCGACGCCGTAGTGCTTGGCGGCGTGCATGGTGAGCGTGCCCCAGCCGCAGCCGATGTCGAGGAAGCGCTGACCGGGGCGCAGATCGAGCTTCTGGCAGACCAGGTCCATCTTCTGGTCCTGCGCCTCCTCCACCGACTGGTTCGGGTTGGTGAAGTAGCCCGAGGTGTAGACCATGCGCGGGCCGAGGAACGCGCCGAAGAAGTCGTCGCCGCGATCGTAGTGCCAGCGCACCAGCTTCTCGTCGATCTTCTTGCTGTGGATGGCGAACTCCGGCACGAACTTCGTCACGAAGTACTTCACGTGCTCTTGCGTGAAGGGGTGCTTCGCGACCGCGTAGCGGTCGTTCAGGAGCGCGTAGATGTCGCCGGGGATGTCGACGGCGCCGTCGAAGTACGCCTCCCACAGCGTGTCGATGGGGATGCGGTCGTTCGCGAACTTCGCCGCCAGCTTCTGGTCACGGAACACAACGTAGTCGGTCAGCTTGCCCATTCTGGAACGCGTACCTCGGCTTTGCGCGTCTGCACAGTCCCGTTCGTGCGTCCGACGTGCGTCCGACAAAGTTTCAACAGGTTACATCAACGCTCGCGCAGCCCTGTTTTCCATGCGCGGGACGAGCATGGTGGTCTGCTTGGGGAAGAGCGCGTCGATGCGCGACGCCGAGTGTCGTGCGGCACTCGACACGTCGAGCGGTTGTGCTGGGCGACGACGCGCGCGGCCCTGGACACACCCAGTGGCGAGCGCGCGACGCATGCGTGCCGGAGCACCTCGTGTTCGACGCGGCGCGTGCGCTCGCGCGCCTTCGCCGAGCTCCGAGCGCGTGATCGTCGGTGGTGCGATCCCGTTCCGCTGCGTAGCCTCGCGGGCCGGAGGGAAGCCCGATGAACATCGCAGTGCTCGGCACGGGAGTGGTCGGAAACGCCATCGCGAGCAAGCTGGTCTCGCTCGGTCACGAGGTGAAGATGGGCTCGCGCACGCCGGACAACGAGAAGGCCGCGGCGTGGGTGAAGCGCGCGGGCGCCCTCGCCTCGCAGGGCACCTTCGCCGGCGCGGCGTCGTTCGGCGAGGTGGTCTTCGTGTGCACCAACGGCGCGGCGACGCTCGACGCCCTGCACGCCGCCGGCGCACAGCCGCTCGCGGGCAAGGTGCTCATCGACGTCTCCAACCCGCTCGACTTCTCCAAGGGCATGCCGCCGCGCCTGTTCACCGCGAGCGACGAGTCGCTCGGCGAGCGCGTGCAGCGGGCCTTCCCCGACGCGAAGGTGGTCAAGGCGCTCAACACCGTGAACTGCGAGGTGATGGTCGATCCCGGCAGGGTCGGCGGCGGCGATCACGACATGTTCGTCGCCGGCGACGACGCCGCCGCGAAGGGCAGGGTGGTCGAGATCCTCACCGGCTGGTTCGGCTGGAAGACGGTGCACGATCTCGGCGACATCACCGGCGCGCGCGGGATGGAGATGTACCTCCCGCTGTGGCTGCGCCTGTGGGGCTCGCTGAAGACCGCCGACTTCAACGTACGAGTCGTGCGCGGTTGAAAAGCGCCCACCCGATCGCCGCGAGCCACAGGACGAGCAGCACGAGCGCGACCCGCTGGAGCATCGGCAGCGCCAGCGGGGTCGTGCCCGAGAGGATCGACCACGCGTAGATCCCTGCGTCGGCGAACGACACCACGAAGACGCTGACGCCGAGCGCGGAGATCCGCCGGAACGGCGAGCGTCGGAGCAGCGCGAGCGCGAACGACCCGGCGAACAGCCCGGCGATCACCCCGGTGAGCACGGCCACCGTGTGGAGGGCCCCGAGCACCAGCGACGGCGTCAGCGGCACCGTGGCGATGCCGGCGAACGAGACGGCGGCGGCGACGCGGACGGTGCGCGCGAGCGCGCGCGTGGGCGTGCCCAGGCGCAGCGCGCCGAGGAAGGCGAACGACAGCCCCGCGTCGAGCGCGAGCATCGACGCCTTGCCGAAGAACGCGCCGATCGGGTTGGGCCGCCCGTCGAGCGCGATCGGCTGCGTCAGATCGCAGACGAAGTTGCGCAGGAGGTCGTAGCCGACCGAGTGCCGATCGAACCAGGTGCCGCCCGGGTACCAGGCGACCGCCAGCGCGTACGCGGCGAGGAACAGCCCCACCGAGCCGAGCAGCGCCGAGCCGAGCCGTCGATCGGTCACCGCAGTCACCCCGGTCATCCGACTCGGAAGCGGACCGCCCGGCCAGCGCGCCGTCAACCGCGACCGCTTGCGTCCGCGGGCGTCGCCGCACAGACTCGCGCCCAGACTCGCGCGTTGGAGGTCTCCCGGTGCCGATCTACGAGTACGTCTGCAAGTCCTGCGGTCACCCGTTCGAGGAGCTCGTCCAGAGCGACACGAAGGTCGCCTGCCCGACGTGCAAGCACGAAGACGTCGAGCGCACGCTCTCGGCGTTCGCCGTCGGCAAGTCGGGGCGCGAGGCCCCGGTGCCGGTCGGCTGCGGCAGCTGCGGCGATCCGCGCGGCCCGGGCGCCTGCATGCGAAATTAGTTAGGAAGTCAGCCCGCTCGCTGCGCTCGCGGGCAATTTGCCCTCACCCCGCCCCCTCTCCCAGAGGTAGAGGGGCCCAGGAGAGCAGGAATTCTCGAGCCCTCTCCCACCGGGAGAGGGTTGGGTGAGGGCAAATTGCCGGGGCCGCCGAAGGCGGACCCGGGCGAAATCGGGCTCTGACCAGGAGCGCCTATCCCGCTTGTCGCTTCCCCGGCAGCGTCGCGCGCGCCATCGTCCCCGAGGTGCGGATCTGCTGCGTCTCCTCGGCGGCCAACGTCCCGTCCAGTGAGCGGCGCACCGCGTTGCCCGGCGCGATCCCCAGCTTGGCGTGCGTGCCCATCACCCAGCGGGTCCAGCCGGGGCGATTGCGGACCATCGCGTAGTCGATGACGGCCGCGAGCGCCGCGTCGGTGACGTCGGGCGAGAAGCGCTCGCCGAGCGCGAACCGCGCCTCGAAGGCCTCGGCGATGCGGAACACCACCTCGTCGGCGTCGCGCGTGTGCCCACCGGTGCTGTGCTTCACCAGCTGCGCCGCCTGCACGGCGAGCCACCCGTCGTCGCGATCGCCCTCCTCGCCGACGAGCGCGGTGATGCGGACGTCGACGCACCCGAACCGCAGCACGTCGCCGCCCTTCAGCCGCCGATCGCTGCCGAGCAGAATGCCGTTGATCGCGGTCCCGTTGCGGCTCCCGAGATCGCGGACGCGCGCCCCGAGCGGCGAGAGCACGATGACCGCGTGATGGCGCGACACGCTCTTGTCGGCCAGCAGGACGTCGCACTCCGGGGCGCGGCCGACGACGGTCTCGGGCCGCGTCACCTCCACCGAGCGGTCGGCCAGGCCCAGGATCAACCGCATGGAGCTCGTGACCGAGCAATCGTCGCGCCTCATGGTGAAACGAGTCGAATGCCGCCCCGATGCACAGGCTCCGCTGTAGGTCGACTCGGTGCCAGCAGGACGCACCGCTCGGGAAGAGCGCGTGACGTGTACGAGACGGAGCCGGGCCAGGTTCCGTGGCGCGCAAATGGAACGCACGGAGCGAGCGCGCCCCTTCAGCTCTCGTTTGTCTGGGTGCCGGCTCCGGCCCCAGACTCACGATTCGAGCTCACGATTCGAGCAACGAGGCGAGCTCGTGCTCTTCGAGGACCCGGCGCAGCTTCTTCAGCGCGCTGCCCTCGATCTGCCGCACCCGCTCGCGGGTGACGGCGAGCTCGGCGCCGATCTCCTCCAGCGTGTGATCGGTGCGGCCGCCGATGCCGAAGCGCATTCGAATGACCTTCTGCTCACGCGGCGTGAGCGCCTCGAGCGCCGCGCGCGCGCCCTCCTCGATGCGACGCCCGACGAACTCGCGCTCCGGATCGATGGCGCTCAGGTCCTCCACCAGATCGCCGAGGCTCGCGTCCCCCTCGTCGCCGATCGGCGTCTGCAGCGAGACCGGCTCCTTCACGGCGTCGATCGCGATCTGGATCTTCTCGAGCGGCATGCCGATGCTCTCGGCGAGCTCCTGCGGCGTCGGATCGCGGTGCAGCTCGTGGGCGAGGCGCCGCGTCACCGTGCGGATCTTCTGCAGCGTCTCGTTGAGGTGGACGGGCAGACGGATGGTGCGCGCCTGCTCGGCGATCGCGCGGTGGATCGACTGCCGGATCCACCAGGTCGCGTAGGTGCTGAACTTGAAGCCGCGACGCCAGTCGAACTTGTCCACGGCGCGCATGAGCCCGAGGTTGCCCTCCTGGATCAGGTCGAGCAGCAAGAGCCCGCGGTTCTGGTACTCCGGGCGCCGCGCCAGCGAGACGACCAGCCGCAGGTTCGCCTCGACGAACGCCGACTTCGCGCGGCGCACCGCCGCCTGCGCGCGCTCGACCTCGCGGCGGACGGCGCGCAGCTGGTCGATCTCGTCGGGTGAGAGGCTCGCGTCCTCCTCGCGCTCGGCGAGCCGGGCCGCGAACCTCGCCGAGAGCCGTCGGATCGTCTCGCGGTCGAGCCCCATGCGCCGAACGGCCGCGAGGACGTCTTCGCGCGTGGTGCCGTTGCCGGCGAGCCGCTGCACGTCGTCGATCGCGCCGATGATGCGGGCGCGCGCGGCGTCCGCATCGAACGCGGGATCGTCCGCGTCGGCCTCGCGCACGAGCTCGCGAGGGTCGACGTCGCCTCGCTCGAGATCGTCACGAAGCGCGCGCAGCGCGTCCAGGCCCGACGGGTGGCCGAGCAGCGCGCGCAGCAGCCGCTCCTCCGCGGACTCCATGCCACGGGCGAGCTCGACCTCGCCGCCGCGGTCGAGCACGGGCTTCCTCGCCAACGTGCCGAGGTACGCACTGGCCGTGTCGCGCAGGACCGCGTCGTCCTCTTTCATCGTCCTCATCACCGCTCTCTGGATCCTGCCCATGCACGCGAGGCGCCGACCCGATTGCGTGAGGGAATGCGCCCCTGGCCGTAGTCCCGATGCGCACTCGCCCGCGCCTTCGGACCGCGGCCGCGTCGAGCGATCGGATCGCCTGTCAGCGCTCGCCGCTGCGCTTCGGGCGCATGGTCGCGGCCGGGCTCGATCCGAGCGCGTCGCATATCGCCGCGAACGCACGGTTGAGCGAGAGCATCTGCTCGTGCGTGCCTCCGCGGTCCGGGTGGCAGACGAGGGCGCGCGCTTTGTACGCGGCACGGGCGCGGGCGAGCGTGACGGGGGGCTCCAGCCCGAGCGCCTCGAGGACGTCGCGGTCGATCTCGCCGCGTCCGAGCTCGCGCTTGCCGCGCGGGCGGTCCCCCGGGAACACGGGATCGACGCCGCGCGAGAGCCGGTCGTCCGCCACCGCGAACATCGGGTCGATCTCCTCCCAGCGCGTCACGCCGCGCGCGCGCGTGAACGCCGCGAAGGCGGCCTGCCGCGCGGCGTGCTCGTCGATCGCGACGCCGCGCGCGTCGGACGCCTCGAAGCGCGCGCGCGTCGGCCTCCTGCCGAACCACACCGACCACACCGCGCGGCCGTCTCCGCGCCGCGCGATGGCCCAGACGCCGATCACGAGTCGCGCTTCACGGCGAACGCGGAGAAGGCTTGCATGACGGGCATCAGCTCGAGGCGGTTGACGTTGACGTGCGGCGGCAACGACGCGCACCAGTAGACCGTCTCGGCGACGTCGTCGGCCGACAACGGCTGCATGCCCTGGTAGACCGCGCCGGCGCGCTCGGCGTCGCCCTTGAACCGCACGAGCGCGAACTCGGTCTCGCACATGCCTGGCTCGATGTCGGTGACCCGGAGACGCTTGCCGATGAGGTCGGCGCGCAGGTTGAGGGAGAACTGCGCGACGAACGCCTTCGTCGCGCCGTACACGTTGCCACCGGGGTAGGGGTAGGTGCCGGCGACGGAGCCGATGTTGATCACGTGACCGCGGTCGCGGGCGACCATGCCGGGGAGCACCGCGCGGGTGACGTACATCAACCCCTTGCAGTTGGCGTCGACCATCTCGTCCCAGTCGTCGAGCGACGCGTCCTGCGCCGCCTCGAGACCTGCCGCGAGACCGGCGCCGTTCACCAGCACGTCGACGTCGGCGAATGCAGACGGAAGATCGGCGATCGCGCGCGCAACGGCCGCGCGGTCGCGCACGTCCAGCGTCAGCGCGTGAACGTCACTTGCGCGCCCGATCGACCTCTTTGGCGAACCGTCGTGCGACGGCGGCGCCGATTCCGCTGGAGGCGCCTGTTACGAGCACTGTGGACATCGGAATACGCAAGTATCACGTTCCGAACGCGAGCGGCTCAACTGCGTCAGGACCGCTACGCATCCATGCGACGAGTGGTCGGCTCGAACGGACGAGGCGTTCCATCGATGCTCGCTGCGAGCGGCGTCGTGACCGGGCACGACTGCTGCTCCCTGGCGGCCCCCGGAGGTAGGAGATGAGCCAGGAACGCGAAGAGAACGACGACAAGACCGCCCGTCCGCGCGGGTTCGCCGCGCTCACGCCCGAGCAGCGCCGCGCTCTCGGAAGCAAGGGCGGGCGCACCGCGCACCAGCGTGGGACCGCCAACAAGTTCACGTCGGAGAGCGCGAGCTCTGCCGGTCGCATCCCGCACGAGCGCGGGACTGCGTTCCGTTGGACGAGCGATCAGGCGCGCGCCGCGGCGCGAAAGGGCGCGGCGCGCAGGTCGCGCTCGCCGGACCCCTCGGCCGCCTGACTCCGCGTGACGCTCAGAGCGAAGACGGCCAGGTCTCCGGCGCCTCGCCGGCGACCCAGGCCGCCTCGCGCTCGAGCGGCTCGAGCGCCGTGGTCCGATCGAGGTGGATGATCCCGTCGAACTGCTCGGCGACGCGCGCGTGGAAGTAGTGACTCAACCGTTCGCTCTCGGGGCGGTAGATGACCCCGATCGCGCGTTGGAGCCGTTGCTCCCGTAGCGCGCCCGAGGCCTCGCCGAGGCGGCGCATGTCGAGGAAGAACCGCGGGACGCCGGCCTCGTGGAACAGCTCCTCGTAGGAGCCGCGCATCCCGCGTCGGACGCGGCGCCGCTCCGCGGGCCCGTCCCAGTCGTAGGCGGCGGTGACGGTGCCCTCGTAGGTCGAGAACCCGATCAGGCGGGCCGCCGCGCCGTACCTGCTGCGCACCAGCTGGCCGAGGTTGAGCTCGCCGGCGCGTCCGAGCTCGGTCGCACGTGCGTCGCCGAGATGGGAGTTGTGCGCCCACACCACGACCTTCGCGGAGCCGGTGGCCTCCTCGAGGTGCGAGAGAACCGCCGCGAGCGCCTCGCTCATGTGCGTGTCGCGGAGGTTCCACGACTTCACGCGCCCGCGGTACATCGCGCGGTAGTAGGCCTCCGCGTTCTTCACCACGAGCGCGTTGAGCGCCGCGTAGAACGGCTCGGGGCCGGCGGTCTCCATCATCGCGCGCTGCATCGACAGCAGCTGCTCGACGACCTGCTCCTCGCACGACGCCGCGCCTCCGAGGCCGCTCATGACGTACCCGTACGTCTGCGGATCGGACGCGTAGTGGTCGAAGCACGCGTAGCGCGCGCGGGCGCGCTCGGCCTCCTCGGGATCGGCGCGCTCGAGGTACGCGATCACCTCGCGCATCGAGTCGTGCAGGCTGTAGAGATCGAGCCCGAAGACGGAGGCCTTCCGATCGAGCGAGCGCAGCGTCTCGACGAGCTCGACGAACACGGTGTTGCGCCACATCCACTGCGGGAACCGCTGGAACCCGGCGAGCGCGTCGTCGGCGCTCTCGTCCGCCGCGCCGCTCGCGAAGCGACCGTTCCCCTCGCCGCGCACGTAGCGATGCACGCGGAGCGTATGGGGGAAGTCGGCCTCGAGGCACACGGCCGAGAAGCCCTTCTCGGTGACGAGCCGGCGCGTCAGCTCGGCGCGCGCGGCGTAGAACTCGTGCGTGCCGTGCGTCGACTCCCCGAGCAGCACGATCGATGCATCCCCGATGCACTCCAGGACGGCGTCGTACGACTCGCCCGTGCTCTCGAGCGGCGTGGCCATGTGTGCGATCGCGGCAGCGATCGCCGCGTCGTCGCGATGTCGCGCGGTCATGCCGGGCACGCTGCACGACGCGGGCGAACGCCAGGTCGCGCCCTGGTACTGCTCGGCGTCGCAGCTCGCCGCCGAGCGCGCCTGCTGCTAGGCCCGGGCGCATGATCACCACGCCGCAGGCGACCACCGACCTCTGCGACGCACGACCCGACGCGCGCGCCGCCGAGCCGCTGTTCCGTGATTTCGGCGGCCAGCGCGCGTTCGCGGGCGCGATCGCGACGCTGGCGGTGTTCGAGGACAACTCGCTCGTTCGCACCGCGCTCGAGGAGCCGGGCCAGGGCCGCGTCCTGGTGGTCGACGGGCGCGGGTCGCTGCGCTGCGCGCTGCTCGGCGGAAACCTCGCCGCGCTCGCCGAGAAGAACGGCTGGTCGGGCGTGGTGGTCTTCGGCGCCGTGCGCGACGCGCGCGAGATCGCCGCGACGAAGATCGGCGTGAAGGCGCTCGCCGCGCACCCGAAGAAGAGCGAGAAGCGCGGCGCTGGCTCCCGCGACGTGGAGGTGACGTTCGCCGGCGTGACGTTCGTGCCGGGTCACCACCTGTACGCAGACGAGGACGGCATCGTCGTCGTGGAGACGTAGTCGTCAGTCGTCAGTCGTCAGTCGTCAGTCGTCAGTCGTCAGTCGTCAGCACGTCGCGCAGGCGCTTGGGCGCTGTCGCGGGCGAGAAAGGCCAAAAGGCCGAAGGCGTCGGCCCTTCGACCTTCGACCTTCGGCCTCCGACCTCCGACTCTCGACCGCGTCGAGCGAGCGCAGGGGCGACGTCCCAAAGAAGGCGACCGCTGACTCGCTCGATGCTCTCGATCCCCGGCCCTTTTCCGGGCCGTCTCGGCTGACGACTGACGACTGACGACTGACGACTCCTCAGAGCGGGTGCTCGCTCACGCACGCCGCCGGAACGTTCCAGCGGATCTCCCAGTCGTTGCCCGGCAGGCACTGGTACCACTTGCGATCGAACTTGCTCTGCACGCAGGTGTTGAGCGGCACCTGACGACCGAGCGTCGACGACCAGCAGCCGCTCGAAGGAGGCGGCGCGGCGGTGGTGGAGCATCCGCCGGAGACCATGCCGCCCCAGTACTCCCAGTGCCACGGCTCGCTCGGAACCGTGCGCTTGAAGCCGTACTCGTCGGCGTGCTTCGCGAGCCAGTTGTAGACGCCACCCGACGAGGAGTTCAGGTCGAGCGCGTGACCGCTCTGGTGGTTCGAGTAACCGGGGCGCGCCGCCAGGTTGCCGCCGTTGCAGCTCTTGGTGATGTAGCAGTTGTACAGGTACTTCTGCTGCGCCATCGTGCGGAAGCCGCTGACCACGCGGATCGACACGCCGTCGCGCGCCGCGGCGCGCTGCATGCGCGCGTACATCGACGCGGTGGCGATCTCGACCGGCTTGCCGTCGGCGTTGACGACGGTGATCGTGAACGACTTGCCGCTGCGATACCCCGTGTCGGTGCGCTTGACCGAGCAGTCGATGCCGACCGACGCACCCTCGGCTTCGCGACCGTCTTCTTCGGGCTCGCTCTCGAGATCGTCGGTGGTCTCGTCGTCCACGTCGCCGCTGGCCACGGTGCAGCCGGAGAGGAGGCAGCCGGAGAGCGCGAAGACGGAGAGAGCGGCGATAGCGAGGAACCGGGTCATGCCCAGCGCCTCTGCAGCTGTCGGACCAACGTCGAGCTCGCACGAATCAGCGGGAATTCTCGGTTGCACACACGGTGCGCACGCGCCAGCTGGGGTCACTTCTCCGTTTCGGCGACGGTGTAGGTTCGTCCTTCCCGCGTGACGCGCGCCGCGCCCGGCGCACGACGGCAGCAGAAAAATTCGAAGCCATCGGCCCGGCGGTGAAACCGGACCGATGGCTTCGGGTTGGGCGGGAGGAGGGAGGACCGCCGTCGCGAGTGGGGGACCACGCACGCCGACGTCGTAGGACGATGATGGGTTCGCGTCGGCTGTTGGCAAGTCCCGAGTCAGAGCGCCTTCGTCACGCAGCCGAAGGGCGGTTGTCCATGCTCGGGCGCAGCGTGGTGTCGAGCTGCGCGGCGCGGAACACCGTCTCGCGCGAGAGCACGCCGACGACCCACGAGCCGCGGACCACCGGCACGTACGCGAGCTGACGCTGATCCATCGCGTCGAGCGCGTCGTTCACCAGATCGGATGCGTCGGCCATCGGGACGTCGAACCGCGCGACCTGATCGACCGTGCGGGCGTCGCGATCGCGCTCGGGCACGCGCGCCACGTCGTCGGCGGTGACGACGCCGACGCGCCCCTCGGGGCCACGCACGAGCAGCACGGGCGATCGCGTCGCCAGCATGACGTCGCCCGCGCGGCGCAGCGTCTCGGCGCCGTAGACCGGGGCCACGTTCGTATCGGTGAGCTCGAGGACGCGCACGCCCTCGAGCTTCTCGCGCTGGATGACCGCGACGGCCTCGGCCGTGCCGCCGCCCCACACGAACAGCGCGATCAGCACGAGCAGGAAGTTGCCCGACAGCAGGCCCCACACGCCCATCGCGACCGAGAGCACGCGCCCGACGGTGGCGGCGATCGCCGTCGCGCGCACGCGCCCGTGTCGCGGCTCGAGCACCGAGCGCAGCACGCGCCCACCGTCGAGCGGGAACGCCGGCACCAGATTGAACAGCCCGATCGCCAGGTTGATGTGCGAGAGGTAATAGAGTCCGAACTGCAGATCGGGCGCGATGCCCTCGAAGACCAGGTGCGCCGCGTAGGCGACGATCGCGATCGCGATCGAGACGAGCGGCCCGACGACGGCCATCTTCGCCTCGGCGCGCGGCTCGCGCGAGACGTGCCCGATGTGGCTGACGCCGCCGAGGAGCATCAACGTGATCTCGTGCACCTGCGAGCCCTGCGAGCGCGCGACGAACACATGGCCGAGCTCGTGGAGCAGCACGCTGCCGAAGAGCAACACGGCGAGCATGAAGCCCCACGTGCCCGGCGACAGGAGCAACGCGTCACGCGAGGTGTGCGCGCCCGCGGCAAACGCCGCGAACTGTCGCGCCATGGCGAACGCCAGCCAGGGGAGCACGAGGAAGAACGTCCAGTGCAGGCGGATGGGAATTCCGCGCACCGAGAAGAGTCGAATTCCTCCGGACATGGACGTGCTCCCTTCGTTCATCCAAGGGATGCAGCGGACGTGCCCTGCGCCACCACCGTCTGGGCTGGCGGATCGCCGCCGCCATCTCGTCAGCCCGGCGACGAGACGCGCGAGAGGTGCCAGTCCTCGTCGCCGAAGAGCGACTCGAGCACGTGCATGCGCTTGAAGTAGAGGCCGACGTCCGCTTCGTCCGTGATGCCGATCCCGCCGTGCAGCTGGATCGCTTGCTGCACCACGTACCGTCCGCCGCGTGCGAGCTGGACCTTGGCGACGGAGACGCCGCGCATGCGTTGGAGCGGATCGGGATCGTCGGCGCGCAGCGCGGCGAGGATCGTGGTCCCGCGCGTCAGCTCGGTCTCGACGAACATGTCGACGGCCCGGTGCTGGAGCGCCTGGAAGGTGCCGATCTTCACGCCGAACTGCTCGCGATCGACGAGGTAGTCGCGCGTGCGTTGGAGCGACTGCGTCATGAGGCCCAGGCCCTCGGCGCAGGCGGCCGCGGTCGCGCCGTCGAGCACGCGCTCGACGATCGGCAGGGCGGCGCCTTCGGTGCCGAGGAGGCTCTCGGCGCCGACCTCGACGCCGTCGAGCGCGATCATCGCGGCGCGGTGGCCGTCCATCGTGCGCACGGTGGTGATCTGCACGCCTGGCGCGCCGCGATCGACGACGAACAGCGAGATCCCCTCGCGCGCGCCGACGTCGCCCGACGTGCGCGCGACGACGACGATGGCGTCGGCGGCGTGGCCGTTGAGCACCCAACGCTTGCGGCCCGTCAGGCGAAAGCCCGTTCCCGTGCGCTCGGCGCGTGTGGACACGTGGTGCGCGTCGTAGCGGGAGCCCTCCTCGAGGTGGGCGAACGCGAGCGTCTTGTCGCCGGCGATGACGTCCGGCAGCCAGCGCGCGCGCTGCGCGGCGTCGCCGGCGTGCGCGATGGCCAGGCCGCCGAGCACGATCGACGCGAGGAACGGCTCGGGGGCGAGGGCGGCGCCGAGCTGTTCGAGGATAAGGGCCACGTCGACCATCGAGCCGCCGAGGCCGCCGTCGTCCTCCGAGAACGGCACGGCCAGCCAGCCCAGCTCGCCGAACTTGCGCATCACGTCGCGCGACCAGCCGACGCCCTCCTCGTCGTCGCGCAGCTTGCGGAACCGCTCCACCGGCGATTCCTTCTTCACGAAACTCGTCACGGTGTCGACGAGCAGCCGCTGATCATCGGTCAAATCGAAATTCATCGTCGTCGCTCCGCGCGTTTCAGGAGGGCAATCCGAGGATCAATTTGGCGATGATGTTCTTCTGGATCTCGTTCGATCCCGCGTAGATCGTCGCCGCGCGCAGGTAGTTGTAGTTGGGCCCCACCCAATCCTCCCAGGCAGGGACGACGCCGGGCTCGTTCATCCAGGTGAGCGCGTCGGCGCCCATCAAATCGAGACAGAGCTCGTACATGCCTTGGATGATTTCGCTGCCGCAGAGCTTGAGAATCGACGATTCGGCGCCGGGCGCGTGTCCCTGTTTGGCGCCGGCGAGCGCGCGGTAGTTCGCCATCTTCAGCGCCTCGAGGCGGCACTCCATGCGCGCGATCTTGGCGCGGACCACCGGATCGTCCGCGAGCGGACGGCCGCCGCGCGTCGTGCTCTGCGCGATGCGCTTCGCGCGCAAGAGCGTGCGGGCCGACGAGCCGACGGCGGCGACCAGCGTTCGCTCGTGGCCGAGGAGCGCCTTGGCGAGGGTCCAGCCGCCATGCAGCGGCCCGACGAGGTTCTCCTTCGGGACCCTCACGTCCTCGAAGAACGTGTCGCAGAACGCGTGGGTGCCGCCGATGGTCAATGTGGGCCGGACCCGCACGCCCTCCGACTTCATGTCGCAGAGCAGGAAGCTGATGCCGGCCTGCTTCTTCGCGCCGGTGTCGGTGCGCGCGAGCAGGAAGATCCAATCGGCGTATTGCGCGTAGGTCGTCCAGGTCTTCTGGCCATTCAGCACGAAATGGTCGCCGGCGTCCTCGGCGGTGAGTCGCACCGCGGCGAGGTCGCTCCCGGCGTTCGGCTCGGAATACCCCTGGCACCACTTCTCCTCGCCGCTGAGGATCTTCGGTAGATATCGCGCCTGCTGCGCCTCGTCGCCGAACTGCATGATCAGCGGGCCGACCATGCTCAAACCGAAGGGCAGGAGCTGCGGCGCGCCGGACAGCTCGAGCTCCTCGGTGAGGATGAACCGCCGGGTGACGTCGAGACCGGGGCCGCCGAACTTCCTCGGCCAGTGCGGCGCGACCCACCCCTTTCGATGAAGGATGCGGTGCCACTCCATCGTCTCGTCGACGCCGAAATGGCCGTCGACCTCCGCGATGGCGCGGAGCCGAGGGGGCATCGCGGTGCGGATCCACTCCCGCACCTCGTCACGGAACGCGAGCTCTTCGGGGCTGAACGAGAGATCCATGCGCCGGCGAGGATACGCGCCTCCCGGGCCCCCGCACACAGGGCTCGCGCCGTCGGAGCTCGCGGCTACCGCTACGGCCTATCGCCTACGACCGGTCGTGTGGATGCGCGACGCTCTCGCCGGCTCGCGGCCGGAGCCCCGCTCTTCGACGACGAGACGCGAATCGGAGCTTGCGTGAGGGCGATTGGCGCATCCAAACGCACAGGCTCCAAGCCCGGGCTTTCCAGCCGGGAGCCTGGAGCCTGTCGCCCCGTGGTCGGGAAGGAGCCTGATGCGGAATCAGGCGGACTTCTTGCGGCGGCCGGCCTTCTTGGCGCCCCTCTTGCCGCCGCGCTTGGCGCCGCCACGCTTGGCCGGCGCCGAGACGGCCGACTCGTCCTTGACGAAGTAGGTGGTGGCGCGCTTCTGACCTTCCTTGCGGAGCGCCCCGCCCTCGACCAGCTGATTGAAGACGCGCGGCAGCTCCTTGCGGGGGACGCCGAGCGCCTCGCGGATCGCCTCGGCGCGCATGCCCTCGGGGTTCCCCTTGAGCAGCTCGACGATGCGCGAGCCGAGCGCCGCGAGATCGCCCTGCGTGCGGCGGCGGCGGCCACCCGCGCCACGACGCGCACCTGCTGCCGCGCGGGTCGGCGCGGCGGCGGCCGGCGCGCTGACGCGGGCGCGGGCCGGAACGCCCCCGGCGACGCTGGCGATGTCGTCGAGCGACGCGGTGCGGATCGCGCGCAGGACCTGGGTGGCGAATTGCTGGGCGAGCTCGGCGATGGTGCGCTGGAGATCAGACATGGATTGCACACTAATCACATTCCGGACGCGATTGCCATCTCCGGCGATGCTTTTTCGAATATTCCGGTTTGCCAAATGGAGAGGATTCACCCGAGGAAGCATTGCCCGAGCCCGCGATACGTGGGCACGCGCTGCACGACGATGTCGCCCTGCACCAGCAGGTAATCGCGGAAATGCTCGGCCAGCTCCCCCGCCTTGGCGTGCCGGAAGAACACCGGATCGCCCAGGGAAACGTCTGCTCCAGGCGGCAAGCGCAGCGGCGTCTGCACCTCGCCTGCCCCCTCGAGCGGCAGCAGGCGCGCTCCCTCGGGGAGCGCCGGAATCGGGAGTCGGTCCGACCCCGCCGCCCCCGAGGCGATGTATCCGCCGCCCGCGCAGGTGACGATTCCCGGCGCAGGACGACGCACCACCTGCAGCGCGAAATGGGCCGCAGGTCGGAGCGGAACGTCGACGTAATGATCGAAGAGGTGACCGTCGAGGAGCCCGGAGCCGGCGGTGACCTCGGTGAGCACCGATTCTCGCGCCGACCACTCGATGCTGCCGGTACCCCCGCCGTTGAAGAGCTCGATGGCGTGTCCGGCGGCGCGGAGCGCCCGATCGATGTCGGCGCGCGTGCGTTCGAGCGCGACGCGCGCCGCCAGCTTCATCGCACGCTTCAGCGGGCTGCCCCGATCGCCGACGCCGGCGACGTGCGCCTCGTACCCCATCACCCCGGCGAAGCGCAGGTTCGCGAACCGGCGCACCTGCTCCGCGAGCGCCACCACGTCGCCGGCGGTGCGCAGCGGACTGCGACGCACGCCGAGGTGGACGCTCTCGACGGGGCGCAGCGAGAGATCGACCTCGATCACGGCGCCGAGGACGACGCCCGCCCGCGCGCCGGCGGCGTCGAGCGCCTCGAGGTGCTCCGGGCAGTCGCACACCATGCGCACCGGCGTGCGTTTGCCAGCCGCCGCGAGCGCATCGACGCCCGCGCGCTGCACGGTCGGATACGCCAGGAGCAGGTCGTCGAACCCTTGCTCGGCAAGGAAGAGGGTCTCGGCGGCGCCATAGGTCATCAGGCCGCGCACCGCGGCGCCGCCCCGCTCCAGCACGCGGCGCAGCAGCGCCGGGACGCGTATCGACTTGGTGGCCGGCCGCAGGGTCTTGCCGTGCGCGCGCACCGGCGAGAGCAGCCGGTCCAGGTTGTCGTCGAACGCCTCGAGGTCGACGAGGGCGCAGGGGAGGGCCTCCTGCCCGATCGCCGCTCGATATCGAGCAAATCGCGCACGCGGAGATTCGTCGCGCATCGCCGGCATTGTAGACTGCCCCCGCGTGTCCATTGCAGCGCTGATCCCCCCCCTCGAGGCCCTCGGCTTCACCCTCAACGAAGCCCGTGCCTATGCGGCGCTGCTGCAACGCGGCGCCTCGACCGGCTACGAGGTCGGGCAGCACGCGGGGATCCCGCGCTCCGCCGTGTACGGCGTGCTCCGCAAGCTGGTGCAGACGGGCGCCGCGCGCTCGATGGCCGGGCGCGACGGCGAGCCGGAGCGGTTCGTCGCGACGCCGCCCGAGGGCCTGATCGCCCTCCTCAAGAAGCGCTTCGACTCGAACACCGACGCGCTCGAGGAGGCGGCCACCCGCGTCGACACCACGCCCGACGCGCCCGACGTCTACGGCGTGCGAGGGTACCTGCGCGTGATGGAGGAGGCCGAGCGCCTGATCACCACCGCGCGCACCCAGCTCGTGGTCAGCGGCTGGCCGCGCGAGCTCGCGCAGCTCGCGCAGGAGCTGAAGAAGGCGCACAAGCGCAAGGTCTTCCTCGTGCTGTTCTCGCACGCCGCGCTCCCCGACGACCTGCCGGGCAGCGTGTTCAGCTACGGGCTCGACGAGTCCGATCTGGAGTCGTTCTGGAAGCACCGCCTGGTGGTGGTCGCAGACGACGCGCGCACGCTGGTCGGCGCGACGGAGCAGGGCGTGCACGACGGCGCGGTGATCAGCGCCACCGCCGCCATCGCGGAGCTCGCGACCAGCCAGATCGCGCTCGACATCACGCTGTTGGCCCAGCGCACGCGGCAGGACGTCGAGCCGGTCATGGCGAAGATGCTCGGCGCCCGCGTCGGTAGCCTCGACGCGCTGCTCACGCGCAAGCTGCCCAAGAAGCGCGGCTGACGTTGCGGCGTCGCGCGATTTGCGCGTGCTCGCGTGAATCCGACGAGATGCCTCGAGCTGGCGAATTCTCGGGCCTCAGCGCCGCAAGCCCGTGAGCAGCGGGCGCACGATCTCGACGTAGTACGCCTCGGCGCGGGTGGCGGAGCGCACGATGATCTTGCGGTGGAGGACGAGCGACGCGAAGCCGTGGGCGCTCGTCCACAGCGCGGTGGCGAGATCGCGGCTGACGCCTTCGATCAGCTCGCCGTCGCGCTGACCGGCCTCGATCGCGTCGAGCAGGATGCGGAACGCGCGCTGCGTCTCGGCCTCGAGCGAGGGGAAGCGGCGGTCGTAGTTGAGCCGCGGCCCGAACATCACGCGGAAGCGCGCCGGCTCGCGGAAGGCGAAGCGGACGTAGGCGCGACCGATCGACGTGAGCTTCTCGAGCGCGTCGCCCTCGCTATGGGCCGCGTCGCGCAGATCGTCGGAGAGCGTGCGGAATCCGTCTTCGGCGATGGTCGCGAGCAGCGCGCGCTTGTCGGCGAAGTGACGGTACGCCGCCGCGTGCGTCACCCCCGCCACGCGCGCCGCCTCGCGCAGCGTGAACGCCTCGACCCCTTCGCGCCCGATGTGTTGCAGGGCCGCGTCGACCAACGCGCGCGCGAGGTCTCCGTGGTGATAGGCGCGCTTCTTCGCGACGGGCATGAGCGGTCTCGACGGCAGGCGAGCGAGCCAGGCCGCCCGATTCACCGCACGCCCGCAGCGTAGGCGAAAGTCGGCTCCGATGGGCGCTCCATCGAGGGCCTGGGCACGGAACCGGCGCCGCTCGCGAACGGCGACGCCGCGCGGCGCTCAACGATGCTGGGCCGAGAGAAACCTCCAGGTCTCGTCGGCGAACGCGTCGCGCAGCGGCGGCGGGACGTGCCCGGAGCCCCGCAGCGTCCAGAGCTCTACGGGCGCCTTGCAGCCGCCGTGTCGCGCGATCGTCGTCTCGTCGCCCGGCACGGTGCGATCGAGATCGAGCGTCGCGTCCTCGACGAGCGGGCCGGTGCAGCCGGCGATCTTCGCGAACGACGCGACGATCGCCCTCGCCGACAGATGCCCGCCCTTCGCGTTGGGGTGGATGCCCTTGGCGAGCCCGCCGCCCTCGTACGGGACCATGCGATCGGCGGTGCCGTGCAGGTGTCGAACGGCGAACGGGAGCTTGGGCGCGCACGCCGGCGCGTCGAACCACGGCGCGGCGAAGGTCACCACCGCCGCGACACGGTCCGACGCGTCGCAGGCGAGCCGCAGCGCCATCGCGCCGCCGTTGGAGAGCCCGACGGCGTACACGCGCGCGCGATCGACGGGGTGGCGCGCGGCGACGTCGTCGATCAGCGACGTCAGGTAGCGGACGTCGTCGACGCGCGTTCCCTCGAAATCGCAGCAGCGTTCGGTCGCGTTCCAGAAGCGTCGACCGGTGGAGTCGAGCGTGCCATCCGGCGCGACGAGGTGGACGCCCTCGAAACGCGACAGGCCGAACCAGTCGAGCTGCGAAGCGCCATCGCCGCCGTAGCCGTGTAGGACGAGCACGAGCGGCGCGGCCGTCGTGCCGCGCGCCGGCCGGAACGCGCGCACGGGACGGTCGCCGCCGAGCGCTCGCGCGGGGGTCTGTCGTGTTGCCGGTGGTTCATCGGTCGAAGCGCTGCGACACGCGCAGGCGAGCGCGGCGAACACGATGACGCACACGATGACGCACCGGAGCGATGCGTCACTGCGCGCGGCGCGCGACGACTTGGTCGACGTGGCCCCGAAGGTGCATTCATTCGTCGTCATGGAGCTGACTACCTATCGAGTGCGCCCTCTCGTTCGCGGCTGGAAGGTCGAGGCGAACGACGCGAACGTTCCCTCCACCGTGCGGGAGAGCAAGTCGGATGCGATGCATCTGGCGCATTCGCGGGCGCGCGGCACGCCTCACCAGATCGTCGTCCTCGACGAGAACGGGACGATCGAGAGCGTGTTCCCGCCGGTCGACGACCAACCCGAAGGCGCGTAGGCCCCTTCGCGGCCTGCCACGAGTGCGCTCGCTCGCGAGGCGCTTGCCCGTTCGCGGGGCGGCGCCTCTCGCCGTTCACAGCCGCGCGGGCAGGGCCGATTTTCAACCGGGCGCGTCCGGAGTAGGAGCGCCCCGATGCCGACCCTGACCGAGATCCTCACCGAAGAATCCAGGAAGACCGCAGTCGTCGACGATTGCTGCAAGCTGATCGACGAGGAGGTCGCCGACAAGAGCGGCCTGTCGGGCCTCGCGATCAAGGCGGGCTACGGCGCGGTGAAGGGCATCAAGCCGGGGTTCATCCGGCACGTGGTGAGCGATCTGCTCCCCGAGTTCGCCAAGGCGCTCGAGCCCTTCCACAACGAGGCGGCCGCCGCCTCGAAGCCGGTGTCGGCGCACTTCGTCGCCAACTCGGCGCGCGTCGCCGACTCCCTCCTCGGCATCACCGACGAGAAGGCGAAGCACGCGAAGAGCGGCGTGGTGAAGGGCACGTACGAGAAGCTCCGCCCCACCGCCAAGAAGCACGTCGAGCAGGCGGTTCCCCGCCTCGGTCGCCTGATCGAGAAGCACGCCGGCTGAGATTCGAACCCCCGGATTGAAGTCACTTCAGTCCGGCGGAGTCCTCTTCAGGTTCACGCGACGCGCCTCAGCGCGTGGGTCTTCATCACCAGGTACACCTCCACGCCGACGGCCAGCGCGAGCTCGTCGACCGCCGTGTCGGTCAGCTTCGCGCGCAGCTCGGTGCCGAGGGCGGACACCCGGACGATCGCGTCGCGATCGACGGCGTCGACCGCGAGCACGCGCGCCTCGACGACGTTGCGCGCGGAGATGCCCACCGGGCGCTGGGTCGCGACGATCAGCTCGTCGGCGGAGATGGCGTACGTCGCGCGGCCGAGCGGGTCGGTGCGCGGCACCGCGAGCCTTGCCCCGCCCGTCAACGTCAGCGTGCCCTCGGGGTGGACCTCGCCGAGCAGCACGTTGTCGAGCGCGAGATCGGGGATCGCCGAGTACGCCGCGGCGATCGCCTCGGCGATCGGTCCGACCGCGTGCACGCGCCCGGCGCGCAGGATCAGGGCGTGCGTCGCCAGCGCGCTCGCCTCGCCGAGATCGTGGGTGACGTGGATGATCGGCACGCCCGACGCCTCGCGGACCCGCAGCAGCCACGGGAGGATGCGCGCGCGGTGCTCGAAGTCGACCGCGGCGAGCGGCTCGTCGAGCAGGAGCACGCGCGGAGCGGCGGCGAGCGCGCGGGCGAGCGCGACGCGCTGACGCTCGCCGCCGGAGAGCGTCTCGGGCATCCGCCGGAGCAACGGTCCGAGCTCGAGGGTCTCGATGGCGTCGTGCTGCTGCCGCTCGTGCCCGCGTGCGCCGAACGCGACGTTCGCCGCCACGTCGAGGTGGGGGAACAGCGCGACCTCCTGCGGCACCCATCCGACGCGCCGCCGCTCGGGCGGGAGATCGAGATCGAGATCGCGCAGCCGCTCGCCGCCGATCGTGATGGTCCCGAAGGCGCGGCGCAGCCCGGCGATCGCCTCGAGCAGCGTGCTCTTGCCGCTGCCCGACGGGCCGAGCACCGCCAGCACGTCGGCGTCGACACGCGCGCGCACCTCGAGGCGGAAGGCGCCCGCGTCGACCCGCATGTCGAGATCGATCATCGCGCCCTCTTGCGGGTGAGCAGCTCGGTGGCCCACACCGCGACGAACGCGATCACCACGATGACCAGGACCAGGCGCATCGCCCCCGGATCGTCGCCGAGCTGCGTGCGGTGGAAGATGGCGAGCGAGAGCGTCTGCGTCTCGCCCGGGATGTTGCCGGCCACCAGGATCGTCGCCCCGAACTCGCCGAGCCCGCGCGAGAAGGCGAGCAGGAGCCCGGCGACGATCCCGCGGCGCGCGAGGGGCAGCGCGACGCGCCGAAACGCGCTGAAGCGCGTCGCGCCGAGCGTGCGCGCGACGTCGAGCAGGCGAGGATCGACCTCCTCGAACGCCGTGCGCGCCGAGCGCACGAGCAGGGGGAATGCCATCACCGTGGTGGCGACGATCACGCCTCGGTAGGTGAAGACCACGGGCGCCCCGACGGCGGCGAGCGCGCGGCCGATCGCGCCGTTGGGCCGGAACACCTGGAGGAGCAGGAGGCCGACCGCCGTCGGGGGCAGCACCAGGGGGAGCGAGAGGAGCGTCTCGATCGCGCCGCGCGATTTGCCGCGATGGCGCGCCAGCAGGTACCCGGCGGCCACTCCCGGCACGGCGATGAGCAGCGTGGCGGCGGCCGCGGACGCCAGCGTGAACGCGACGATGCCTGCGTCGTCGATCATGCGAAGCCGAGCTTGTCGAAGACCGCCCGGCCCGCGCTGCTCGCGAGGTGCTCGACGAAGGCGTGCGCGTCGTCGCGCTTGCCGCGCGCGAGCACCGCGACCGGGTAGACGATGCGTGGCTGATCGGCGGGCTCGAACGCCACGCGCGACGCGCGCGCGAGGCTCGCATCGGTGCGGAAGACGACGGCGGCGTCGACCGCGCCGGCGTCGACCGCGGCGAGCGCGGCCCGCACGTCGAGGGTGGGCACCACCTTGGGCGCGACGGCGGCCCACGTCCCTGCGGCCTCGAGCCAGGCCTTGGCGTGGGCGCCCGCGGCGACCGAGGCCGGATCGCCGAGAGCGATCTTCCCGAGGCCCGCGAGGTCCTGCGGCGTCGCGACCGTGCGCGTCGACGTGCGCGGCACGACGACGACCAGCTTGTTGCGCAGCAGATCGCGCCGTGACGCGACGAGGCCGGCGCGCTCGAGCCGGTCGACCTTGGCCTCGTCGGCCGAGAGGAACACGTCGGCAGGCGCGCCCGCCTCGATCTGGCGCGCCAGATCTCCCGAGCCGCCCCAGGAGAATCGGACCTCGATGCGGCGCGCCGCCTCGAACGACGAGCCGAGCTCCGTCAGCGCCTCGTGGGTGCTCGCAGCCGCGAACACCAGGATCGACCGTCCCTCCGAGCGACGACACGCAGCGGTGGCCACCGCCGCGACGCCGAACAGGAATCCGCGACGGGACGCGTCCATGGGCGCGCAAGGGTACACCGGTCGCCGAGCGAGCGGCGCGCCGTCGCCCCTCGTGCTCGTCAGACTGGTAGGCTCGCGACATGGTGCGCCCGATCGTCCTCGCGTTCGTACTCGTCGCCCTCGGCTGCAACAAGGAGAAGGGTGCCGACTGTCAGAAGCTCTTGCAGGTCGCCGGTCCTCAGCACGCGAGCCTGAGGGAGGCGTTCGGCCGAAGCGATCAGCAGCCCTCCGATCTCGAGGCGCAGGCCGTCGCGTTCGAGAAGGGCGCCGCCGACCTCGAGGCGCTCGACGTCAAGGACGAGTCGGTCAAGGCGATCGCCACCGAGTACGCCGGCGTGCTGAAGCAAGCGGCGCAGGTCCGCCGCGACATGGCCGCGTCGGCGGGTGCGCTCGATCCGGCCGCGGCCGCGAAGGCGCAGGCGGGGGCGACCTCGCTCATCGTCGAGGAGACCCGCGTCAAGGCGAAGATCGACACGACCTGCCGTTGATCGATACGCTGCGGTCGATGCGTCGCTCCATCGCGCTCGCCCTGCTCCTTTTCGCCGGCTGTGCCCCGCGCAAGAAGATGGAGGTGTACACGCCTCCGCCCCTGTCGCCCGCGCCGTCGGCGGCGCCGACCGAGACGGCGGCCGCGCCCGCGCCGGCGCCGCCTGCGCTGCCGAGCCCGGACATCGTGCTCGGTCCGGCGCTGACGCCGCACGGCCTCGTGCTCCCGCCCGCGTGGGGGATGCCGCCGATGCCCGTGGGATTGCCCACGCCGGGGCCGGGGGCGCTGCCCTTCCCGATCCCGAGCGTGTTTCCGTTCCCGACCGCGACGGCGCCCGCGCCCACGTCGACCGCGGCGCCTCCCGCGCCGTCGCCGAGCAGCTGGTCTCCGGCGAGCGCGGCGATGGAAGACAGGGTCCTCGCGCTGGTGAACCAGCACCGCGCGACGGGCGCGATCTGCGGCAGCAAGTCGTTCGGTCCGGCGCCGCCGCTCGGCCTCGAGCCTGCGCTGCAGAAGGCCGCGCGCGGCCACAGCCAGGACATGGCGACCAAGGACTACTTCTCGCACGACGCGCCCGACGGACGCCGGCCGCAGGACCGCATGAAGGCGGCGGGATTCTTCGGCAGCTACAGCGGCGAGAACATCGCCGCCGGCAACGAGACCGCGGACCTGACCGTCGCGCAGTGGATGAAGAGCCCGGGGCACTGCGAGAACATCATGGACAAGGACTTCAAGGTCCTCGGCGTCGGCTACTTCGGCAACCCGAGCGCGAAGTACAAGCACTACTGGACGCAGAATTTCGGCGGCTGATCCGAGTCGTCCGTCGTCCGTCGTCCGTCGTCAGTCGTCAGTCGTCAGTCGTCAGTCGTCAGTCGTCAGTCGTCAGTCGTCAGGGAGTCATCAGGAGGCGCCTACCGCTTTCCGCGCGCGCGCTCCTCGGCGAGGAGCTCCTCGGCCTCGCGCTCGGCTTCCGCGACCACGTCGCGCTCCTCGCGTTCGGCGGCGACGCGAGCGCGGATGTCGATGAGATCGCTCGGCGGGGCCGGCTCGACGCGAACGCGCGGCGCCTCGGGCGCTCGGCCGCTCGCGGGCTCGCGCTCCTCCTCGCGGGGCGGCGCGGGCCCCCTCTGCACGCCGGCCATCGCGCGACGCATCGCCGCGGCCGCTCGATCGCCCGCGGCGCGCACCGCCGCGGTCGGCGCCTCGAACGTCTTTCGCCCGAGGAAGAGCGAGAGGAACGTGAAGAGCAGCGGCAAGAGCAGCTTGAGCGCGATGAGCACCACCGGGATGGCCAGCCCGACGGCGAGGGTCGCGACCAGCGCGAACGGCCACGGCCACGGCCCGGCGCGTCCCATCGGCCGGTTCGCGCGCTCCATGCGCCGCGCGTGCCGCGCGCGACGCTCGGCGCGGCGGCCCTCCCGCTCCGCGCGGTGCGCGTCGCGCTCCCACCGGCGCGCCGCCTCCTGCATCTCGCGCTCGAAGACGCGCGCGCCCTCCTCGATGCGCGCGCCGAGTTCGCGCTCCCAGTCGCCGTGGCGCTCGCGCCTCTTCGGGCGGCCGGCGAAGCGCGAGAGGAGCGGGGCGATCGCCGAGGCGCGCCGGTCGGGGTCGATCTCGAGCATCTGCTCGAGGATGTCGATCATCGTCTCGCTCGCGCGACCGCGGAGCGCGGCGCGCACGTCGACGCCGAGCCCCCGGTGCGGCAGCGCCTCGGGCTCGACCCCGGTGAGCATGGTGATCGCCGTGGCGCCGATCGAGTACACGTCGGACGCCGCCAGCGCCCGACCCTGGAACTGCTCGGGCGCCATGTAGCCGAAGGTGCCGACGACCGTGCTGCCGCCCTCGGGGCGCAGCTTGTCGCGCACCGCGCCGAAATCGACGAAGGCGAAGGAGCCGTCGGGCCGGCGGATGACGTTGCCCGGCTTCAGATCGCGGTGGACCACCGCGGGCGCGCGCCCGTGCAGGTAGCCGAGCACGTCGGCGGCGTCGTGCAGCAGGCGCACGACATCGCCCTCTCCGAGGACCGCGCCGCGCTTGCGCATCGCTGCGAGGCTCTCGCCCTCGATCTTCTCCATCACGAGGTAGAGCGAGCCGTCCGCCTCGAAGTGATCGACGTAGGCGGGCAGGCGCGGGTGGCGCAGCTCGCGCAAGACCCGCGCCTCGCGCTCGGCGAGCTCGACGTCCTTCCACGCCCGCGCGCCGCGCACGTCGAACCGCTTGATGGCGACCGCGCGCCCCTCGCGCTTGTCGACCCCGTCGAAGGTGTGCCCCTGCGCGCCCTCGCCGAGCGGCGCGAGCATGACGAACCTTCCATCGCGGAGCGACTCCGGCATTCGGTATCATCGAAGACATGGCCGCGCAGATTGGCAAGGGGGCGGAGCCGAAAGACGAGTACGAGGACGCGCGCAAGCTCCGTCAGCTGCTCCAACTCCGCGCGCTCGTCGACGACCTCATCGAGGAGGGCCTGCTCGACCGCAAGCCGCTCGCCGAGGTCATGCGTGGCATGCTCCCGCGGATCTGCGATCTGGTCGGCGCGCGCGCCGCCTTCGTCCAGAGCTACGACGAGGACCTCCGCCTGTCGGTGTTCCGCACGCCGAAGGACGTGGTCATCCCCGACTGGGACGCGATCGTCGCCCGCACCGCGAACGAGACGCGCGAGGTCCTCACGCTGAAGGAAGGCGCCGATCTGATCATCGCGCAGCCGCTCGACGTCGCCGGCGAGTGGTTCGGGCGCGCCGGCCTCGTGGTGCCCGCCGACTCGATGGAGGCCGTCGATCCCGACCACCTCCACGAGCTGCTCGACATCGCCTGCGAGGAGCTCGACAACTTCCTGTTCAGCATCAAGGCCGCGCGCGAGAAGCACCGCGTCATGATGGAGCTCGCCGACGCCCTCCGGCACCGCGTGCTCTCCGAAGGACTCCGTCAGGCCGTGTCGGTGCTCTCCGCGTCGACGCCCATCGATCGGCTGCTGCTCGCCTATGTCGCCCAGGAGGACTCCGCCGCGACGCTGCAGGTGCAGCTCTTCGAGGGGGGCAAGCTCGCGGTCGATACGATGAGCGACGCGAGCGACGTGCACGAGCTGCGCGATCTCGGGCGCGAGTGGCTGTTCGGCCGCTCGAGCGAGCTGCTCGAGCGCCTCGGCTTCGCGAGCAGGGACGGGGGCGGCGCGCGCGAGGAGGTGCTCATCTCCGGCGTCACCAACGCGGTGCGGGTCGGCAAGGTCGTGGCCACCTCGAAGAGCGGCGCGTTCAACACCTACGATCGCGAGCTGCTCGCCGGGTTCACCGGCTTCATCCGCCAGCGCGTGGTCGACTTCAACAAGGAGTGGCGCCGGCTCGCCGCCTCCTTCCGCCAGGAGGACGTGGCGCGGCTCCTCGGCGCCGACGACTACGAGTCGCGATACCTGGCGCCGCGCGAGGACCTGGTGGCCATCGGCTACGCCGACATCGCCGGCTTCACCCGCCTGAGCGAGCAGGTGCTGCGCACGCCGAGCGCCGTCGGCGCGCTGGTCGAGGCGTGGAGCGCCGAGGCGGTGCGCCTGGTGTTCGAGCGCGGCGGCGTGTTCGACAAGATGATCGGCGACTGCATCCTCGCGCTGTTCGGACCGCCGTTCTACGACCAGTCGCCGGGCGAGCGGCTCGCCGCCGCGCTGCGCTGGGCCGTCGACATCCGCCAGATGACCCGTGAGTTCGCCGCGCGCCCGGGCTTCGAGGCGCTCCGCGAGGAGGGGCTCGGCGTGACCATCGGCGTCAACCTCGCGCCGCTCTTCGTCGGCACCTTCGGCCCCAACCGCAACTTCACCGGCTTCTCGTCGGGCATGAACAACACCGCGCGCCTGCAGAGCACCGCGCGCCGCGACGAGATCCTCGTGATGAGCGAGGCCATCGAGCAGCTGCCCGCCGGCCACGGCTTCGCGTTCGGCGAGGAGCGCTCGGCCGCGGTGAAGAACGTCGCGCAGCCGCTCCGGTTCCGGCCCCTCGAGCGCTCATGATCTTCGACTGGCTCGACCGGCGCCGGCGGGCGCGGCTGCGCGAGGAGCCGTTCCCCGAGCCGTGGCGCGCGATCATCGCGCGCAACGTCCCGTACGCGAAGACGCTGACGCCGGAGGATCGCGCCGAGCTCGAGGGGCAGGTGCAGGTGTTCCTCGCGCGCAAGTCGATGGAGGGCTGCGGCGGCCTCGAGCTGACCGACGAGATCCGGGTGACCATCGCCGCGCAGGCCTGCCTGCTCCTCCTCGGGCGCGACGTCGAGCCCTACCCCGACGTCGACGTCATCCTGGTGTATCCAGCCGCGTAACGCGCGCCGTCGACGCACGTCGCCGGCGGCGTGGTCGTCGAAGGAGAGCAGGCGCGCCTCGGCGAGGCGTCGACGCGCGGCGTGCTCGTGCTCTCGTGGGACGACGTCCTGCGCGGCGCGTGCGACCCGCGCGACGGTCACAACGTCGTCCTCCACGAGTTCGCCCACGCCCTCGATCACGAAGACGGCGCGAGCGACGGCGCGCCGGTGCTCTCCCGCCGCGCCGCCTACGCGCCGTGGGCGGAGGTCCTCGGCAAGGAGTACGAGCGCCTCCTCGACGATGACGAGCGGCGTCGGAAGACCGTCCTCGACAAGTACGGCGCGACCAACCCCGCCGAGTTCTTCGCGGTGGTCACCGAGGCGTTCTTCGAGAAGCCGGTGCAGCTGAAGACGAAGCACCCGGAGCTCTACGAGCAGCTACGGCAGTACTACCGCCAGGATCCGGCAGCGCGCTCGCGCTGATCGGGGTGACCTCACTTCACGATCACGCGATCGGTCGTGAACTTGAAGTAGGCGGTGTACGCCGCGTCTTTCAGGCACGCGTCGAACTCCGGCGTGCCCTTGTTGTAGGTGGTGCCGGAGGAGCCGGTGGACCTGCAGCGATCGACGATCTTGGTCGAGGTCGACGAGCGCGACAGCGTGTAGTTCGGGCCGCTGCCGACCGGCGGCATGGTCGGGTCTTCGGCGTCCGGCTGGCGGATGTTCACGACGCCGATGAAGCCGCCGAAAATGCGGCAGCCGCCGATGAGGACGTCGAGCAGCGAGTTGGCCGTCGTGTAGCCCTCGACGCAGTTCGCGCTGCCGCCGGGGAGCAGCGCGCTCGGCACTGGCACCTTCGACAGCGAGTACGCGCTGACCGCGCCGCACAGCTGGCCGTTGCTCATCGTGGCGAAGCTCTGGAGCGCCGGATCGAGGTGTTCGCTCGCGAGGTGGCCCGGCGTGCTGCCGGTCGACACCTTGGGCACGCTGGTCGCGCCGATGGTCGCCTTGATGCGCACGTTGGAGAGGTTGAGCGGCGACACGACGCCCGTGGAGAACTGCAGCATCAGCGTCATGTTGCCCGGACCGGCGGTGAGCGCCTTGGCCGCGATGGCGCCGTTGATCAGGCTGCTCGCCGGCGGGTTGCGCGAGCCGTCGATGGTCAACGGATCGACCGTGTACCACCAGTCGAGATCGTTGAACCCGTCGTAGGTGAGGCCGGTGGGCGCCGCGGCCGGATCGCCGCCGAGGCTGCCGAGGCTGACGGCCGGATCGCTCGTCCCGCTGAGGTCCTCGAGGCCGAGGAACTTGAACAGCACGTTGGTCGAGCCGTCCTTGACGCCGGTGTTGAGCGCGTCGCGGATGGTCGTCTGTCCCGACGAGGCGATCGCCGAGCCGAGCTGGTTCCTGGTGCAGAACGTGTCGGTGCCGAACTGCATGTCGAGCGCGTTCGCGCGGTGATTCTGCTCGAACTTGCAGCTCGAGTCGCAGCCGTCGAGGTTGAGCTTGTTGCCGTCGTCGCACTGCTCGCCGGTCTCGCGCACGCCGTTGCCGCAGACGGCGGCGACGACGTTCTTGCACAGCGCGTCGCAGGTGCCGCTGGCCGGCGGATCGCACTGCTCGCCCTTGCTGGTGTCGACGCAGGCGTCGCCGCACGTCGACGTCTTGCAGGCGCCCGCGCCGTCGCACACGCCCGCGCCGCAGGCGATGCACTTCGTCACGTTGGTGCCGGCGTTGCACTTCTGGCCCGTCTTGCCGCCTACCGTGACCGTCTGACAGCTCTCGACGCCGTTGCAGGTGTTGGTGTCGAGGCAGGAGTCGGTCGGGGTCTTGGTGCAGGAGAACGTGCAGGTGGTCTCGCAGCCCGAGCCCGTGGCGTTGCCGGCGCCGAAGTCGCACTGCTCGCCCTTGACGGTGTCGAGGCAGCCGTCGCCGCACGTCGACGTCTTGCACGCGCCGGCGAGGCAGACGCCGCCGGAGCCGCACGCGCTGCAGTCGGAGAGCGCCGCTCCAGCGCCGCACTTCTGGCCCGTCTTGCCGGAGACGGTGACCGTCTGGCAGCTCTCGACGCCGTTGCAGGCGTTGCCGTCGCTGCAGGTGTCGGCGGTCTTGCTGCAGGAGAACTTGCAGGTCACCTCGCAGCCGGTGCCCGCGCCGTTGCCGGCGCCGAAGTCGCACTCCTCGCCGCTGTCGAGCGTGCCGTTCCCGCAGGTGACGGCGGGCGGGACGACGCAGGAGCCGGACTTGCAGATCATGCCGGTGGCGCAGGTGGCGCCCTCGCCGAGCGGCGTGCCGGCGCCGCACTTCTGGCCGGTTTTGCCGCCGACGGTCACCGTCTGGCAGGTCTCGGTGCCGTTGCAGGCGTTGCCGTCGCTGCAGGTGTCGGCCGTCTTGCTGCACGAGAACCTGCAGTCGATCTCGCAGCCCGTGCCCGCGCCGTTGCCGGCGCCGAAGTCGCACTGCTCGGCGCCGCTGACGATGCCGTCGCCGCATGCGCCCGAGGCGCACGCGCCGCTCTTGCAGAACTTGTCGGTCCCGCAGGAGGCGCCCTCGCCGAGCGGCGTGCCCGCGCTGCACTTCTTGCCAGCCTTGCCGCCGACGGTCACGTCGCCGCACGTCTCGGCGCCGTTGCAGGGGTTGCCGTCGGAGCAGGTGTCGGTCGGCGTCGCGCTGCACGAGAACTTGCAGTCGATCTCGCAGCCGGTGCCGGCGCCGTTGCCGGCGCCGAAATCGCACTGCTCGCCGGTGCCCACGATGCCGTCACCGCACTTGGGCGACACGCAGGTGCCGCCTTTGCAGATCATCCCGGTGCCGCAGGCGGTGCCGTCGGCGAGCGGCGATCCGGCGGTGCAGGTGTGCTTGGCGTCGTCGCAGGTGCCCTTGCCGACGCACGGGTTGGTCGACGCGCAGTCGCGGGTCGCGTCGGACGAGACGCAGGTGAGCTTGCAGCCGTCGCAGCCGTCGCCGCTCACGGTGTTGGCGTCGTCGCACTCCTCGGTGCCGTTCTTGACGCCGTCGCCGCAGGTGACGTCGACGCACAGGCCGCCCTTGCAGAACTTCGCGTCACCGCATGACGCGCCCTCGGCCGGCGCCGTCCCCGGCGCGCACTTGTTGTCGCTGCCGCAGGTCTCTTCGCCGTTGCAAGGGTTCTTGTCGCTGCACTTCTTGTCGCCGTCGGGCCCCGGCCTGCAGGTCAACGTGCAGTCGGCCTCGCAGCCGTCGCCGTTCACGGAGTTGCCGTCGTCGCACTGCTCGACGGCTTCCTTCCAGCCGTTGCCGCAGACCGGGTTGTCGTCGTCGGGACCGCCCTCGGTCTCGGCCTCGGTGCTCGCATCGACGTCGACGTTGTCGGGAGGGATCTCGGTCCCGTTGGTGGAGCACCCTGCCTGGGCGCTGACCATCCACACGAGTCCGAGCGCGAAACAGGCCGCCGAAGCGAGGCGAAGCGAAGAGCGCATGCGAGCACCTCCCGAGCGCTCAAGCTACCACGCGGCATCGACTCTCATTCGACGTCGCGCGCGCGTGTTGCTTGCGTGTCGCTCCGCGCGCCTTGCTTGCCGCGCCGCGGCACGCGTCATCGGGTCACGACGCGCGCCGGCCCGGCCTAGAGCACCGAACGGTTTGAATCCGTCGCGAAACACGTGAGGTTGCGTGAGATTCGCGTCGCACGGACCGGAGGGCGACGCAGGCGTACTGGCAGTACGTCGAGGAGACCGGAGGGAGTACGACGCGAAGATCGCGCAGGGGCACCGACGGCGTCGAAAGCCGCTGAAGCGGGCTCCTCGCACACGGCGCACGCAACCGGCGCCGGGGGGGTGGGTTCGTCGATGCCGGGCATGCTCGGCGCTCACAGCGACACGCGTCTGTTGGTTGCCGACGGAGTCGACGAGTGCCGGAGCTTGCACTCGTTTGGATTCCACAGCCAAAGCAGCGCACCCGCGCTCGCGCACGCTCCCCTGCTGACGGCCGAGTCTTCGGCTTCCGCGCACACCCGCCTTTACCGCGCACAGCGCGAGGAGCCTGCGAAGCAGGCTTACGAAGCTTTCGGTGCCCCGGGATTCATCCCGGGGGATTCAGGGACACGCCCCAGCGCCGGAGCATCCGGCGACGCCAGGCGACGAGCCCGAACGCGAGCGCGCCTGCGAGCAGCGATGCGCCGCGGCGCGGATCGCCTGCGCCTGCCGTGCGACAGCCGCACCCACCCTGATCGGCGGTGTCGTCGTTCGCCGGGAGCGGCGCGCCGGTGTCGGCGGAGGGATCGGCGTCGGTCGCCGCGTCTTCGGGGCCGGCGTCGGCGCCTGCGTCGGTCGGCTCCACCGGATCACCGGGCAACGGGCTGCACGGGCCGTCGGAGAAGCGCGCGACGATCTGGTGCGTGTTCGACGCGCCGTCGGCCTCGACGCGCACGCTGACGTTCTCGGAGCCGGCGCGGAGCGACGTGGTGTCGACCTCGGCCTGCCAGACCGGATACTTGAAATCGAAGCTGCCCTTGGCCGGCTTCATGATCACCTCGGGCAGGCCGGCGACCTTGAGGGCGACCTTGGTCGGCGGGGTGAACGAGAAGCTGAGGGCGCGGAACGGGTTGTTCTTCCGGTCCTTGCAGACCGAGTACACGTACGGGTTGGTGCCGACGTCCCGGAGGCGCTCCGACGGGGGCGTCGTGAGGATGGCGAACGGCCACGCGGAGTCGGTGCCGGTCGCGCGGTAGACGAACGCGTCGTGATCGACCACGCCGATGGCGATGTTCTTGCTGTTGTCCTTGCCGAGCGAGGCGACCTCGTTGACCACGATGCTGTCGGAGTCGATGTACTCCTTGTAATCGTGTATGTCGCCGTGCAGGTAGAACGCCTTGTGCACCTTGAGCAGGGCGCGCACCTGATCGGCCTTGCCGGTGGGCTCGCTGCCGTTGCCGTCGAGGGCGTGGTGGGCGGCGACGAACACCAACTTCGCCGACGCGTTCTTCTCGAGCCAGGTGCCGAGCTCGGCGATCTCGGAGTCGAGGAAGCTCGGGCAGCAGTTCGACAGCGGCTTGAAGTAGTTGTTCGTGCTGTTCATCCCGAAGAAGCCGTAGTCGCCGGTCGTCGTCGAGACGCGGAACTCGTGCCAGGTCTTCTTCGTGGCTGCGCCCCACAGCGAGTACTTGAGGTAGAAGGTCGCGCCCTCGTCGGCGTAGACGTCGTGGTTGCCCGGGAGGTCGTAGTAGAAGCCGAGCTTCATGCCGGCGGCCTCGTAGATCGCCTTGTAGGGCTCCCACTGGCTCGCCGACTGCCCGGACGTGGGAATGCCCGTGCCGCCCACGCCGATCTTCCCCGAGCCATCGTTCAAGTCGCCGGTGTTCCACACGAACGACGGCTTGACGATCATCACCGCCTGGTTGAGGGCGAACTGGAGGTGCTCCTTCGCCTTGGGGCCCTCGATGAAGCTCGCTCCGATGTGCGAGTCGGAGATGTGCATGAACCAGAAGATCCCGTCGGCGTCGCGCGCGTGACGCGCGCCCTCGGGGTTCGCCGCTGCGGCGGGCGCGCTTCCGAGCACGAGGACCGAGCCGAGGAGGAACGAGGGCAGGCGACGACGCATGGCGTCACTCTACGCGCCGGTCGCGGAGCGACCACGCATGCACCTGCGCAATGTCAGCCCGCCTCGCGCACCACCGGCAGGATCCGCGCCGGATCGTCGGTCATGATGCCGTCGGCTCCCAGCTGCACGAGGCGCCGCGCCTCGTCAGGCTCGTCGATCACCCAGTAGTCGACCCTCAGCCCGAGCGCTCTCGCCTTCTCGAGGAACCACGGGGTGTCGAAGCGCAAAGGTCCCATGCGCGGCGGCACCTGCGCGCGCTGCCCACCGAGCGGGAAGCGGCGCAGCACCGCGAGCGGCTGCACCAGGAGCCAGATCACCTCGTCGCGCGAGAGGCCCGTCTCGCCGCGCCACCCGCTCGCGCGGATGCGCCGGAGGTTGGCGAGCGAGAAGCTCGCGAAGCACACCCGCTCCTCGGCGCCGGCGGCGCGGACCGTCTCGACCAGCCGATCGACGTCGCGCGGGGCGCGCGCCTTCGCATCGATGTTGAAGCGTGCGCGGGGGAGCTCGTGGAGGAGCTCCTCCAGGGTGGGCACGCGGTGACCTCGGCCGACGAACGCCCGGAACCCCGTGCGATCGCGGTGCGACCACCCGACGTCCCACGCATGCACCTCGGCGAGCGTGCAGTCGCGGATCGCCCGGCGATCGCCGGCGGTGCGCGCGCCGGTCGGATCGTGCGCGATGACCGCGACGCCGTCGCGGGTGACGTGGGCGTCGGTCTCGAGCACGTCGACGCCGAGCTCCGCGGCGCGGCGGAACGCGGCGAGCGTGTTCTCGGGGAACTCCGCGGACGCGCCGCGATGCGCGTAGACGAGCGTCATGGCGGAGCGAGCCTACGACGTTCCGCGCACCGCGCCGAGCACCGCGACGGCTGCGGCGACGATCGAGACGCCGATCGCAATGGTCGCCACCGGGCGGTCCTTGGGACGCAGCCGACGCGCCTCCGGCACGAACGCGATGACCAGCGCGCCGATGGCCGGCAGCGCCGGGATGGGGCGCCGCGAGACCGCCGCGGCGAGGCCGGCGATCAGCACGCCGAACCACGAGAGCCATCCGAGCTTGTTGCGCGACAGGCCGTGGGCGCGCGCGGCCGCGAGGAGCAGCGCGACGAACACCAGATCGCCGACGCCGAGCGCGGGCGCGACGATGCGCGTGCCGGCGACAGGGAAGTGGATCGCGAGGATGGCGAGGGCGCGCTCGCTCTCGGCGATCGCGTGCGACGGTCCCCACGACGAGGCCACCGACACCACGTCGGCCGACGCCGCGACCGCCGCTGCCGGCAGGAGGTGCCCGGGGTGCTCGATCCGCGATCCGACCGCGCCCCCGATGGCCCACGCGATGCCGATGAGACAGGCGTCGACCACCGGCGCGACCCACGGGCTGCGTGCGCGAGCGACCCCGACGATCGCGAGGAGCGCGGCGCAGCTCACCGCGACCAGCGCGGTCGCGCGGCCGGAGAGGGGCGCGCGGGTGCCGATGACCACGCCGATGATCCCCACCGACGCCGCGCCGACGAACGTGAGCGCCTCTGCCACCGCAATCGACACCGGCACCCACGGCGCGCCGAGTAACGCGAATGTGACGAGCGCCGCCGGGGCGGCGACTCCGAGCGCCGCTTTCGCCGCCTGTGCCATACTCGACGAGTCGGTCATCTCGCGTTCGCCCGAGACGGAGGGGTGCGCATGAAGGGTCGCGTCCTGCAGGGGCTCCCACGGGCATCGCCCGCGGTTCGATGGTTGGCTTCGATGTTCGCAGTGGCGATCGGCTTCGTCGCCTGCGGAGGCGAAGGCGGCGGCGGCGACGACCCGGCGTTCGACGCGGCCTCCGATCCCGACGCGGCCCTCGACGGCAGCGACGAGAGCGGGTTCAACGTCGGCTGCAAGCCCGCGTGCGCCGACACGCAGTTCTGCAGCGTGACCAACGCCTGCATCGACAAGGGCACCTGCGCCGCCGACGGCGACTGCACCTCGGGCATGAAGTGCGACGCGACGAAGAAATGCATCCCCGGCGGCGACTGCGGATCGCAGAAGGCCGTCGCGACCGCGGTGCCGCCCAACATGCTCATCACGCTCGATCGCTCCTGCTCGATGCGGAGCGCCGTCGGAACGTCGAACAAGTGGGCGGTCGCGGTCAAGGCCCTCAACGGGATGATGACGAAGTACGGCGGGAAGATCCGCTTCGGCATCACCTTGTTCCCCGACATCGTCGGCGCCAACTGCACCCAGGGCGCGATCCCCTTCGAGCCTTCGGCGGGCAACGAGGCGAAGATCCAGACGCTCCTCACCAACGCGCTCAAGACGACCGATCCGCTCTACCCCGACGGGCCCTGCGTCACGAACATCGACACCGCCGTCCAGCAGGCGTCCGGCTCCACGGCGCTGAAGGACAAGACACGCGGCAACTACGTGCTGCTGGTCAGCGACGGCGCGCAGGCGGGCTGCAACGCGGCGGGGGGCGATCCGGGTACCGAGAAGATGATCGGCGATCTGTTCGCCGCCGGGATCAAGACGGCGGTCATCGGCTTCGGCGCCGGCGTCGACGGCGCGCAGCTCGACAAGTTCGCCGTCGCCGGCGGCATGCCCTCGGCCGTGGGCACCAAGTATTACAAGGCCGAAGACGCCGCCACGCTCGACGCCGCGCTCGCCGCGATCGCCGGCGCGGCGCTCGGCTGCACCTACACGCTCGACAAGACGCCGGCCGATCCGACCAAGATCTTCGTGTTCTTCGACGGCACCAAAGAGATCGCCGCCGACGGCACCAACGGCTGGACGTACGATCCGGCCACCAACACCGTCACCTTCCACGGCACCTCGTGCGCCGACCTCAAGGGCGAGAAGGTGAAGTCCGTCGACATCGTGCTCGGCTGCAAGAGCACGCCCGCGTGATTGCTCACGGTCAGGGGGAGCGCCTCTGCCGCTCCCCCCGGTCGGAGGCGCGCGCACGGCGCGCGACACCCCCCACCAGCGACTCGCATCGGTCAGCGCTTCGCCTCTCGGCTCCGCGCCGCCTCGCTCGTGTCGGGTGGGCCTTGCGGCCCCCCGATCCCCCCGGCGGAAGACCGATGCCGCGTCAACGCGCGGGCGAGGGCCGGCGGGGCCGTGTGTCCGCGCGAGCCTCAGCAGGGAACGCTGCCGCCGCCGGTCTTCTGCGGCAGCGCGCGCATCTTCCGCACGATGTCGGGGATGGCGATCGGGAAGGTCATGTGCCCGCCGGGGATCCAGAGGATCGGCGGCTCGCTCCACCGGCGCCACTGCTGCTCGACGAGCTCGGCCTTCAGGTAGCCGTCCTCGCGCGCGGCGACCCACAGCTGCTTCTCGCGCGCGAGGATCGGCGCCGCGGTGCTCAACGCGACGCGGGTGAAGATCTCGCGGCGGTGCGGGGCGTCGATGCCGAACCGCGCGAGGTCCTCCTTCATGCGCCAGAGGATCGGCGCCTCCTCGATCGCGTCGGTCAGCTCGAGGTGCGCGATCATCGGCACGACGTAGTCGGGCAGCGGAGCGACGCACGCCGTGAGCATGGTGATGCAGCCGCCGAGCGAGAGGCCGGTGATGCCGACCTCGTCGTACCCGAAGTCGCGGAACCAGCCCATGATCGAGCGGACGTCCATCACCGCCTGGCGCACCGACTCGAGCGAGCGCACCAGATCGGCCGTCCAGAACCACTCGCCGTGGAACAGCTGCCCGGCGGGGCTGCGCCGCCCGTGGAAGGGCAGCTGCACGTGCGCGACGTCGACGCCGAGCTCGCGGTACCACATCGGCATGAGGGTCGCTTCCTCGACCCAGGATCCGGGCTCCAGCCACCCGTGCACGTAGAGGAGCAGCGAGCGCCGTCGCCGCGAGCGCTCGTGCACCCACCGCGCGTAGGCCGTGAGGTTCGATGCGTAGGGGCCGCGGTGCCGGCGCTTGTAGGCGTCGGAGAGCGGCTCGTGCAAGCTGCGCCAGGCGATCGTCTCGGTCACCATCGACCCGAGCTGGAGGCGCGGCTTGACGCGCTTGACGTCGGGCAGGCGCGGCGGCGGCGGCAGCAGCTCGTCGACCGGCAGCCCGAAATACGGCGTGAGCTCGTGGCTCGTGTCGTTGTTCGTCTTGCGCAGGTGCAGCACGCGCGAGAGCTTGCCGACCACGGCGTCGACGGTTTCGCCGTAACCCATCGCGCCGATCATCGCACGATCGGTCGCGCTTCACAGCAGGTGATCGCCCACCGGCTCCACCGCCGGCGGCGCCGGCTCGCCGATGCGCACGCGCAGGTCGCCCTCGATCGTCGTGGAGAGGGAGAGCAGCGGCAGATCGTTGAGGTCGGTGCCGAACGGGTCCTCGATCTCGTCGCCGATGGCGTCGAGGCCGAAGAACGCATAGCTCACGAACAGCACCACCAGCGGCGTGGCGAGCTTGACCGTCTCGTACAGCCCGAACGGCAGGAGGAGGCAGTACACCGCGACGATGCGGTGGATGAGCACGGTGTACGAGAACGGGATCGGCGTGTTGCGGATGCGCTCGCAGCCGCCCTGGATGTTGGTCAGCTCGCCGAGCGACGCGTCGACGCGCATCACGTGCAGAGGATCGATCCACCCGCGGCGCCAGGCGGCCTGCACCCGCTCGGCCAGGCGCGCGAGGATCGCGTCGGGCACGTTGCGATCGGCGCGCAGGAGCTCGACCTCGTCTTGGGGCAGGTGCTGCGCGAGCTTCTCGAACGGCGGCTCGCCGCGGAGGTGCATCCGGAGCGCGTGCGCGAAGGCGATCGTCCGGTGGATCATGTCGCGCTGCGCCTCGCGGATGCGCGCGAGCTCCTCGCGATCGGCGTCGCTCTGCGTGGGCGACAGGCGCGGCACGTGGAGGAACAACAGGAGCTGCCGCGCGAGGATGCGGCTGGTGTTCACCAGCTGGCCCCACAGCTTGCGACCCTCCCAGAAGCGGTCGTAGCTCGTGTTGTTGCGGAAGCCGAGGAAGATGCCGAGCGCGAGGCCGATGAGGGTGAAGGGCGTCGGCGTCAGCGAGAGGCGCAGCTGCGGGTAGTTCTCTTCGAGCAGGGTCAACAGGAAGGCGATCACCGTGGTGACCACCACCCGCCGCCAGATGCGCGGCAGCACGCTGCCGCGGACGCGGAAGAGCAGCCGGAGGTAGCCGAGCTTGTCCTCGACGATCATGCCGGCGCGATGATACGTCGGGAGTCGTGCGTCGCGCCTCGTTCGATCCCGCTCTCGATGTCGTCGTCCGCGCGCCGCGCGCGCTCCGCTACGCGGCCGGCGCCGACGCCTCGCTCGACCGTCCGGCGCACGTCCGGGCCGCGTCGGCGAGCGCCTGGGTCGGGCCGCGTCTCGCGATCGTGCAGGACGACGCGCATTTCCTCGCGCTCTTCGATCCGCGCGATCCGAGCGCGGAGGTGACGTCGTTCCCGCTCGCGGCAGGCGAGGGGGGCGCGCGGCAGTTCGACGATCTCCGCGGCAACAAGAGGCACAAGCTCGACCTCGAGGCCTGCGTGGTCGTGCCCGCACCCGCCGGCCCCGTCCTGCTCGCGTTCGGATCGGGCTCGACGGCGCGGCGCGAGCAGATCCTGGTCGCGCGCGGGCTCGCGACCGAAGCACCCGACGTGCGCCTCGTCGCCGCGCCGGAGCTCTACGCCGCGATGCGCGCGTGCACCGCGTTCGCCGGCAGCGAGCTGAACGTCGAAGGCGCCGCGCGCGTCGGCGATCGCGTGCGCCTCTTCAACCGGGGCAACGGCGCGCCGCGCGGCGAGCTCTCGCCCGTCGATGCGACATGTGACGTCGCGATCCACGCGCTGCTCGACCACCTCGACGGCCGCGCGCCGGCGCCGTCGCTGAACGACGTGACGCAGTACGATCTCGGCGCCATCGACGGCGTGCGGCTCGGCTTCACCGACGCGGTGGCCCTCGGCGAGCGTGTCTTCTACCTCGCCGCCGCCGAGGCCTCGCCCGACGCGTATCGCGACGGCCCGGTCAACGGCGTCGCCGTCGGCGTCATCGACGGAGATCGCGTGCGCCAGGCGCGCGTGCGCACCGACGACGGCCCGTTCCTCGGGAAGGCCGAGGGGCTCGCGTTCGATCCGGACGAACCGCGCAAGGGGTACCTGGTGATCGATCGCGACGCGCCGCTCGAGGCGGCCGAGATCTGGTCGTTCGAGCTGCTCGGTGATTGGGGTCTAGAGTCTAGAGTCTAGAGTCCAGAGTAAGCGGCCCGAGCTTCAGCTCGCGAGGGCTGCGGCGACTGCTGCGAGTCGCGGGCAGCGGAGCACGACCTCACGAACTCTAGACTCTAGACTCTAGACTCTGGACCAACCAAACCTCGCGCTACATTCCGCACGATGATCAAGCTCCACGGCTTCCCGCTGTCGCCCAACACCCGTCGCGCGCTGTTCGGCCTCGAAGAGGCGGGGCTCCCCTACGAGTTCGTGCCGGTCGACCTGATGACCGCGCAGCACCGCACGCCCGAGTACAAGGCCCTCAACCCCACCGCGCGCGTGCCGGTGATGGTCGAGGGCGATTTCACGCTGTGGGAGTCGAACGCGATCCTCGAGCACCTCGCGGCGCGCGTCCCCGAGCGCGAGCTCGGCCCGAAGAACCCCACCGAACGCGGGTGCATCTCGCAGTGGATGTTCATGAACGCGGCGCACCTCTCGCCGGCGCTCGCGCACATCTTCGCGCACACCATCCGCCTTCCGGAGGATCAGCGCATCCCCAAGCTGGTCGAGAACGGCCGCGCCGAGATCGAGCGCTGCCTGCGCCCGCTCGACAACCACCTCGCCGGCAAGGACTGGGTGATCGGCCGCTTCACGATCGCCGAGATCTCGATCGCGCCGTCGCTCTCGGTCGCGCCGATGATCGGCGTCGACCTGTCGGTCTACCCGAACGTCAGCGCGTGGCTCGGGCGCATCCGCGGGCGGGCCGCTCATCAGAAGGTGTACGGCTGAAATCGTCCTTTCGGCCGTGAGGCCTCGTCGGCCGCACAGACCGTTCAGAGGTCGAAGCAGCCCGACGAATCAGCGCCGCTCGAACCGGCGACATTCTGCCCAGGCGAAGCGCGCGCGCAGGTCGAGCGACCGGTCGAGATCGGGAGCGGGTGTCGGCGCGGCGGCATCGGATCCTCCGATGCCGCTCGAAGCCCTGCTCCTCGACGTCGACGGAACGCTGGTCGACAGCAACGACGCGCACGCGCAGTCCTGGGTCGACGTGCTCACCCGCGCCGGGTTCCAGGCCTCCTTCGACGAGGTGCGCCGGCTTATCGGCATGGGCGGCGACAAGCTCCTGCCGACCGTCACCGGCGTCTCCAAGGAGGAGGCGCGCGGCAGGGAGCTGGCCGAGGAGCGGACCAGGGTGTTCATGGAGCAGTACCTGCCGCGGCTGCGCGCGTTCCCCGACGTGCGCCCGCTGATGGAGCGGGTGCGTTCGCGCGGCGTGCGCCTGGTGGTCGCCACCTCCGCGCAGGAGGGCGAGGCCGCGGCGCTGGCGAAGATCGCCGGCATCGATGATCTGCTCGAGGCGAAGACCTCCTCCGACGACGCCGACCGCTCGAAGCCCGATCCCGACATCGTGGTCGCCGCCCTGCAGCGCGTGAAGACCACGGCCGACCGCGCGATCATGCTCGGCGACACGCCGTACGACGTCGAGGCGGCGACCCGCGCCGGCGTTCCCATCATCGCCGTGCGCTCCGGCGGGTGGGGCGACGCCGATCTCCGCGGCGCGATCGCGATCTACGACGACGTGCGCGAGCTGCTCCGCCGCTTCGACGAGTCGCCGCTCGCCCGCGCTCGGTAGCGGCCGCCCGCAGGCGATCGGCAGCGACCAACTAGGTCGCAGGTCTCGATCTCCTCTCACTCCTTCCTTCGCCCATTGTGCCGCGTCAGGGCGGATCCGACACTACGACCTGTCGGTGATGACGCGCTCGGCCTACAGCGGACAGACCTCGCCCCGGACCTCGCTCATCACCTGCGCCAGCCGGCCGCCGGGCTGCTCGCCGATCAGGCGCTCGACCTCGTTGCCGGCGGCGTCGACGCTCACGAACGTGGGGACCACGCGCACGCCGTAGCGGCTCGCGAGCGCCCGGCCGTTCTCGTCGTCGACCACGACGCGCATCAGCGAGTCGCCCCTCGAGCAGCGACGCGCGAGATCGTCGACGACCGGCGCCATGCGCTCGCACACCGGACACGACTTGCTGACGAACTCGACCAGCCGCGGGGCCCCGACGATCCCTTCGGCGGAAGGCGGCGCGTCGGCGATCCCGTGCGCGCACGACGTCGCCGACGGCGCGCACGGCGCGGCCTGCGCGCTCGAGCCGCCGGACGCGATCGTCGTCCGATCGAGCGCCGTCATCGCGCCGAACGCGATCAGCGCCACGCCCATCACCTTCTGCACGTGCGGGGTCGCCGAGCGCAGGCGCCTCGCGAACGCGAGCACGCGCGGCGCCGCGAACGCCGCGGCGACCAGCGGCGTCGACAGCCCGGCGGCGTACACCGCCAGCTTGGTCCCGGCGATCCACGCGCTCGCGCTCGAACCGGCCGCGTAGGTCAGCGCGGCGGCGAGCACCGGTCCGACGCACGGCGTCCACCCGACGGCGAACGCGGCGCCGAAGAGCAGGCCACCGAGGAACCCGCTCGGCGCGCGCACCTTCTCGAGCAGCGGGCGCGCGTCGCGATCGAGGAAGCGCGCCTTCAGCACGCCGACGAGGAACAGCCCGAAGAGGACCATCGCGGCGCCGCCGACGATCTGCAGCGTGCGCCGGTGCGCGGAGAGGACGCCCGCCGCCGCCGAGGCGCCCATGCCGAGCACGACGAAGACGATCGAGAGCCCGAGCGCGAACCCGATGCCGGCGAGGCGCAGCCGCGTCTTCGCTCGCTCCGGATCGGCGGCCGCGGTGCCGCCGAGCAGCGCGACGTACACCGGAAGCAGCGGCAAGACGCACGGCGACGCGAACGTGAGCACGCCCGCGCCGTAGAGGCCGAGGTAGGCAGCGATTCCCATCGGTTCCACAGGGTCCCAGTACAGAGGAGGCAGCGAGCGCGGTCGAAGATTCCCTGGTGCCGCGAAAAGACGGGGCCAAGCCCGGCCGTGCGGTTCGATGCCGGCGGGCGCGCTACACTCGCGCCGTGGCGACGCATCCGCGGCCCAAGACAGACGAGGAGCTCCGCGCCGAGCTCGATGCGCTGCCCGAGAACGTCAAGGGCGAGATCATCGACGGCGAGCTGTTCGTGCAGCCGCGGCCGCGCTTCCGGCACGCGCGCGCGTCGACCTTCCTCGGCCGCCACATCGGCGGCGCCTTCGACTTCGACGAGGGCGGGCCCGGCGGCTGGTGGATCGTGATCGAGCCGGGAATCGAGCTGCCCCGTGCGCCCGAGGTCGCGCCCGATCTCGGCGGCTGGCGCCGCGAGCGCATGCCGGAGCCGCCCGCCGACGGCGAGCCGATTCGCCTCGTCCCCGACTGGGTGTGCGAGGTGCTCTCGCCCTCGAACCAGCGCTGGGACGTGCTGAAGAAGTTCCCCTACCACGCGCGCGTCGGCGTGCCCTGGCTGTGGGTCGTCGATCCCCGCGCGCATACGCTCGAGGTGCGCGAGCTGCGCGACGGCGCATGGACCGTCCGGTCGACCCACGGCGACGAGGAGCGGGTGCGGCTCCCGCCGTTCGAGGCGATCGAGCTTCCGCTGAGCCGCATGTGGATCGCGTGACCGAGATCGCCGCGTCTCGTGCTAACAACCGCCGATGCATCGGGACTTCTGGCACGCGCGGTGGAACCAGGGACAGATCGGCTTCCACGAGGGCGCGCCGAACGCGTTTCTCACCAGGCACGCGGCGCGGCTCGCGAGCGACGGCGCGCGGGTGCTCGTGCCGTTCTGCGGCAAGACGCGCGATCTCGCGTACCTGGCGTCGCTCGGCCACGAGGTCGTCGGCGTCGAGCTCTCGCCCATCGCCGCGCAGGCGTTCTTCGACGAGTCCTCGTTGACGCCGGAGCGGACGACCCGCGCGCCGCTCGAGTCTCTGCGCAGCGATGCCGTCGAGATCCTCGTCGGAGACTTCTTCGACGCGACGCGCGCGCACCTCGGTGAGGTGACCTGCGCCTACGACCGCGCCGCGCTGGTCGCGCTGCCGCCCGACATGCAGCGTCGCTACGTCGCGCACCTCCTCTCGCTGCTCCCGGCGGGCGGGCGCATCCTGCTGGTCTCGCTCGACTACGAGCCGAGCAGGATGGACGGGCCGCCCTTCTCGGTCCCGGAGGCGACCATCCGCGCGTTGTTCGAGGATCGCTGCACCATCGAGCACCTCGACGCGAAGCCCTCCGACGAGCGCCCACGCTTCCGCGAGATCGGCGCGGTGGAGACGGCGTGGCTGCTCACCGTTCGCGCGTGATCAGGTCCACCCCACGGTAAGACGCTTCGATCGTCGAGATGTCCTGCCGAATCGGCTCCGCTTCGGCGGGCAACAGCGAAAGGAGCGCGCGGCGCACGGGGAGCGTCGACGCATACGGGTCATCGTCGGCGCTTCCCACCAGCGCGAGCGCGCGCCGCGCAGCCGCGCGTCCGTCGCCGGTTCGTCCTCGTCGCGTCAGCAGCGCGGAGGCGGCCGCCTCGACCTCCGCTTCGATGACCCGGTCGTGCAGCGCCGAGCCACGAAGCTCGGACAGCGCTCCGAACAGGACCTCCTCCGCCTCGTCGAGCTCGCCAGCGGCCAGGAGAATCCGCCCGAGGAGCGCGCGCGTCGCGGTGTGCGCCGGCGAGCCCGGTCCGATGGCCGCGTAGCGGGTCGCGGCCGCCAGGCGCGCGTGCGTGTGGGCCGCGTCGAGATCACCGAGCGCCAACTGCACCTCGGCCCACGCATGCTCCCAGGCGCCCACGATCAGCGGACGGACGTCCGGCCCGGACGTCGTGGCGAGCAGCGACGCGGCCACCTGCGGCTCGCCGACGCGACGAAAGGTCGTCGCGAGCACGATCACCGCCGCGACCGGCGCGTCGCCGGGCAGGGCGACCTCCCTCGTCTCATGGGCGAGGAGGACGGCATCGCGCAACGCTCCTTCCGCACGCGCGCGGTGGCCCGCGGCGAACGCGGCCGCGCCCCGCGCCGCGAGGACCTCGAGGCGATCGCGCACGCGATGCATGTTCACGGAAGCGAGCGCCAGCCAGGCGCGATAGGAGGCATCAGCCTCGGCGTATGCGCCGCGCGCGAGCGCATCGTGCCCGTGGCCGCACCTCGCCAGCAGGTGGGCGCTCCCCTGATCCATCCGCGCCACGTGTGCTCGTTCGTCGAGGACCTGCGCCTGCTCGATCGCGCCGTGGGCCTTCGACAGCCGGGCCAAGGCACCGAGCACCCGCGGCGACCGCTGCTCTGACGACGGAGGCGCCAGACGCTCGTGCGCCGAGCGATAGGGATGCCTCGCCGGCGGGTCGCTCACCCGCTTCATCGTAGGAGCGGCGGTAGGAGCCGACAAACGCGCCCTTCCCCTACGGCGCTCGCACCTCCGGCGGTCGCAAGCTCGCGCGGCGCACGAGCCGCACGCGCACGCCGTGCTTCGGGCGGAGCGTGATCGCCGGCAGCGGCTTCAGCGGGTGACCGGCGACCAGGTCCATGCGGAAGCGCTGCGCGAAGGTCGCGAGCAGGAGCACCGCCTCCATCGTCGCGAACGCGTGCCCGATGCACATGCGCGGGCCGCCGCCGAACGGGAAGTACGCGTACTTCGGGATGCGCCTCTGCAGATCGCCGGCCCAGCGATCGGGATCGAAGCGATCGGGCTCCTCGAACCAGCGGCCGTCGCGGTGCAGCGCCCACTGCACGATCCAGAGCTGGGTGCCCTTGGGGATCGGGACGCCCGCGAGCTCGACGTCGCGCGCCGCCTCGCGCCCGATCGCCCACGCCGGCGGGTAGAGGCGCATCGACTCCTTGATCACGCGATCGGCGTACGGCAGGCGCGGGAGATCGGCCGCCGTCGGCGCGCGTCCTCCGAGCACCGCGTCGAGCTCGGCGTGGAGCTTCTCTGCGACGTGCGGGTGCTGCGAGAGGAGCATCCACGTCCACGAGAGCGCGATCGCCGTGGTCTCGTGGCCCGCGAGGACGAGCGTGAGCACCTCGTCGCGCAGCTGCTGATCGCTCATGCCGGTGCCGTCCTCGTCGCGGGCGGCGAGGTACATCGAGAGCAGATCGCCCGGATCGCCCTGCCGCCCGGCGCGGTGCTCGGCGATGAGATCGCGGACCAGGCGGTCGAGCCGCTGCACGCCCTGATGGAAGCGGCGATTGAGCGGCGTCGGCAGCTTGTCCCAGTGCGGCACGCCGGTGGCGACCGGATCGACGTAGCGGGCCATCACCGCCTCGAGCCCCTCGGCGACCTCGCGCGCGCGATCGGTGACGTCGGCGCCGAACAGCGTCTTGCCGACGATCTCGAGCGTGACGCGCATCATGTCCTCGTGGACGTCGCGCTCCTCGCCGTCGCGCCACCTCGAGACCTCGCGCGTCGCACAGTCGACCATGGTGCGCGCGTAGCCCGCGACGCGGTCCTTGTGGAACGCCGGCTGCGCGAGCCGCCGCTGCCGCAGCCAGAAGTCCCCCTCGGACGTGAGCAGCCCGTCGCCGAGCACCCGCTTCAAGTCCTGGAGGAACCGATCCTTGATGAACGAGCGGTGGTCGGTGACCAGGATCTGCTCGATGAGGTCGGGGTCGTTCACCATCATCGACTGCATCCACGGGAAGTCCAAGCGGACCAACCTCCCGAGGCGCGACGCCTGCAGCAGCAGCGCGAGCGGATCACGCGTGTACGCGACCACGTGACCGAGCAGCGGGAGGCGACCGGGAGCCCAGGGGACGTCCATGGGCTCGCAGATGTCGGCGCCCGATTAGAGTTTCAGCACATCGATGTAGCGCTGCAGGATCTTCAGATCGTCGAGCAGATCTTCATCGGTGAAGCCGGCGAGGCGCGCGGTGATCTTCGTCTGGAAGCCCTCGAGCAGGGTTCGCGCGGCGAGCTTGTCGGTCTGCGCGAGCTTGGTCGCGTCGCGGAAGGCGACGAAGAAGCCGAGGATGATCGTGTTCTTCTCGACCGACTTGTTGTCGAACGAGCCGCCCTCGGGCGCGACGCCGGGCTGCCCGTCGTGCTTGACCAGCACCTCCTGCGTCTCGAACACGGTGGACCCCGGCGTGCGGTACTTGAGGTTCAACTTCGCGACGTCGTGCAGCGACAGCGGGACCTTCCCGGTGGCCAGAAGCTCCGCGATGATCGCCGAGCCGCCGCCGCGTCGGCCGCCGTCGGGTCCCGGCGCGGTGCTCGTGCGCGAGACGAGGAACACGCTCGGGATGGCGATCTTCCCGCCGCCCGGGAAGCCGGTCCACAGGTTGGTGCCGTGCACGATCTTCGTCGAGTACGCCGGCATCTCGGTGTACGTGAGCTCGAGATCGTAGGCGAGCGGCGCGACGAAGTACGCGAGCTCCTCGGTGAAGACCTCCTTCACCGCCTCGACCTTCTCGATGTAGTAGAAGTTGCCTGCGCCCTGCTCGGCGAGGCCGCGCAGGAGGCCGATCGACACGTCGCTCCCGAGGCCGATCGTCGTCAGCCCGAGGTGCTTGGCGTTCCACCCGGCCGACATCGTCTTGATCGCGTCGGGGGAGGTGATGCCCGCGGTGGCCACGCCGTCGGTGAGGAAGATCACGCGGCGCTGCAGCTGCTCGCTCGCGGTGGAGATCGCCTTGTATCCCGCCTCCAGCGACCCGTAGAGGTTCGTGGAGCCGCGCGGGGTGATGGCGGCGATCTTCGTCTTGAGCGCCGTCTTGTCGGTGACCGTCGCCGGGCCGAAGACGGTCTCGATCGCGTCGTCGAAGGCGATGAGCGTCAGCCGATCGGCCGGCCCGAGCGCGTCGACGAGCAGCTGCACGCCCTGCTTGGCGTACTCCATCTTGTTGCCCATCATCGAGCCGGAGCGATCGAGCACCACGGCGAGCTCCAGCGGCGGCTTCTCGATCTTGGTCGGATCGATCGGCGAGTTCATCGCCATCTGCAGGAGCGTCCAGTCGCCGCCGCGGACGTAGTCGGGCGACACCGAGAACATGCCGTGCAGGCAGAACGTCTTGCCGCACGTCGGCGCGGGCAGCGAGGTGTAGTGCTCGGCGAAGAAGCCGGCCGCGTCGATCGAGTCGACCGCGGGGATCTTCCCGTCGGCGAGCGCCTTGCGGAAGAAGGCGAAGTCGCCCGCGCCGCCGGTGCCCACGCTGCCGAAGCTGCCGCCGCCGGCGTCGCTGTACCCGGCCGTGCCGCTGTCGGCGCCCGGCGAGCCGGTCGGGCCGCCGGGGTAGTAACCGCTCCCCGCGTCCGCGTAGCTGCCCTTGCCCGCCCAGTCGCCTTCTTCCGACGTCGGCAGCGACCCCGACAACGAGGAGCTGCACCCGAGAGACACCAGGGCGAGCGCGAAGGCGGCGAGGAGCGCGGTGGGACGAGCGGCCATGGGCCGCAGCGCTCGCAAACTTCGTTCCGCGGGCGATCTTCGGGAATTTCCATTCTTCGCCCGCGGGCCTGGCGCACGATGGCTCAGCGAACATACGCCGCGGATCGCACTCGCGTGGGCGCGACCTCGCGCGGCGCGGGATGGGCAGACGACCGGCGATCGATGTACCGTCGCCGCGTGTCGCTCCCGGTGAACCCCCCGCCCTCGGATGCGTCGGCTTCGAGCCGCAGCCACCTGCGTCATCCGGCGTCGCATGTCGGATCCCACGAGGCTCTCCCCAGGTCACTCCGCCGGCAGGCGCTCGCCGGGTGGGCGGCCTTCCCGATCCTGGGGGCCGGCGCGATCGCGTACATGCGCCTCGTCCGACGACACCGCATCGTCGGCCTCGAGGAGGCGCGCGCCACGTATCGGCGCGCGCTCGAAGCGCGGCGGCCGACCCTGGTCTGCGCCAACCACCTGACGATGGTCGACTCGGCGTTCCTGCACCACGCCTTCGCCTCCGTCGCCGACTACCTCACCGACTTCCGCCGCTTCTCGTGGAACGTCCCCGCCGTCGAGAACTTCACGACCAACGCGGCGCTGCGCGCGATCGTCTACCTCGGCAAGTGCATCCCGATCGATCGATCCGGCGACGCCGCGCACCACAAGCAGGTGCTCGACACGATCAAAGAGCTCGTCTCGCATGGCGAGGTGGTCACCCTCTTCCCCGAGGGCGGGCGCAGCCGGACGGGACGGGTCGAGCCGGCGAACGTCACCTACGGCGTCGGCCAGATCCTCCGCGATCTCGGCCAGGGTTCGGGGGGGAGCCCCGACGTCGCCCGGGGTTCGGGGCAGAGCCCCGATGGGAGGCCGCAGGTGCTCTGCGCGTACCTGCGCGGCGAGCGCCAGGACACGTGGAGCAACATGCCCGAGCGCGGCGACACCATGCACCTTCGCGTCGAGCTGCTCGAGCCCGTGACGCAGGAGCGTGGTCTTCGTGCGTCACGTGATCTCGCGCAACAGGTGATCGCGAAGCTGAAGGCGATGGAAGACGCGTTTTTCGCGGCGCGCGCACGCTCGTGACGCGCATCGTCCCTCGAAGGCGCGAAGCGCGCTACGCGGCTCGACGCATGGCGCAGCGCGTTTGAAATCGATCATCCTGCTCGATCCGTGAGCGCAGGATGAGCGAATCCTGACGGAGCGTGTGTAGCCATGCTCGGCCGTGATGAACGCACACGCCACGTCCCTCGCCGGCGGCCGCCCGGCGATTCCGCACGCCACCATCAGCCGCGCGGTCGCCGTCGTCTTCCCCGGACAGGGCTCGCAGAAGCCCGGGATGGCGCGTGACTTCCACGACGCCTTCGCGACCTCGCGCGACGCGTTCGCCGAGGCGAGCGACGCGCTGAACCTCGACGTCGCCGCGCTCTGCTTCGGCGACGACCCGCGCCTCGATCGCACCGAGTTCACGCAGCCGGCGATCCTGACCGCCGAGATCGCGATGATGCGCGCGCTCGAGCGCGAGTTCGGCCTGCGGCCGACGCACTTCGGCGGCCACAGCCTCGGCGAGTACACCGCGCTCTGCGCCGCGGGCGTGCTCTCGCTCGGAACGGCCGTGCGGCTGGTGCGCCGGCGCGGCGCGCTCATGCAAGACGCGGTGCCGGTGGGCGAGGGCGCGATGGTGGCGGTCGTCGCCGACGGCGTCGCCGACCTCGGGCTCGAGCGGGAGATCGCCCGTCTCGGCGTCGACGTCGCCAACCGCAACTCGATGAACCAGATCGTGCTGTCGGGCGAGCGCGGCGGCGTCGAGGCCGCGTCGGCGCTCGTCGCGCAGCTGCTCGGGGGCGCGCCGCACGAGATCATCGCCCTCAACGTCAGCGCGCCGTTCCACTCGCGCAGGCTGCGCGGCATCGAGGCCGAGTTCCGCGGTGCGCTCGTCGCGGTGGCGCCCGAGCTCGCCCCGTCGCGCGCGGGCGTCGTCACCTCGAACCTGACCGGCCGTTTCCATCGCCCCGAGCTCGAGCCGCTGCTCGACGCGCTCACGCGGCAGCTGAGCGGCACGGTCGACTGGATCGGCAACATGCGCGCGCTCGGAGACGCCGCCTCGGAGATCTACGAGGTCGGCCCGGGCCGACCCCTCCGGGGCTTCTTCAAGAGCGCAGGGCGCGAGGTCACCGCCATCTTGTCGGTGAAGACCGCGGAGAAGGGGCTGCGCTCGTGAAGTTCGACGAGAACCACTGGGCGCTGGTGCTCGGCGGCTCGAGCGGCTTCGGCCTCGCGACCGCCCAGAAGCTCGCGCGCCACGGCATGAACGTCGCCGTCGTGCACCGCGATCGGCGGGGCGCGATGGCCGCGATCGAGCCCGAGCTCGAGCGCATCCGACAGACCGGCGTCCGCTTCCTCGCCATGAACGTCGACGCGCTCTCCAGCGAGGGGCGCGCCGCGACGCTCGACGCGCTCCGCGAGCGCATGGGACCGAACGGCCGGGTGCGCCTGCTCCTGCACTCCATCGCCTACGGCAACCTCAAGCCGCTCGTCGCGGCGGCGCCCGACGACGCGCGGCTAGAAGAAGAGGACTTCGCCCGCACCGTGCACGCCATGGGCACGAGCCTCGTCACCTGGACGCAGGACGTCTTCGACCGCCGCCTCTTCGCCGACGACGCGCGCGTGCTCGGCATGACCAGCGAGGGCAACGAGGTCGCCTGGCGCGGATACGCCGCGGTGGCTGCCGCGAAGGTGGCGCTCGAGTCGGTGTCGCGCGCGATCGCCGTCGAGCTCGCGCCGTACGGCATCCGCTCGAACATCGTGCAGGCGGGCGTCACCGACACGCCGGCGCTGCGGCTCATCCCGGGCAGCGAGAAGATGAAGGCCGACGCGCAGGCGCGAAACCCGTTCGGCCGGTTGACCACGCCGGCCGACGTCGCCGACGTCATCTGCCTCCTGTGCACCGACGAGGCGCGGTGGATCAACGGCGCGCTCCTGCGCGTCGACGGCGGCGAGCATGTCGCAGGCTGATCGCGCGCTCTACCTGCACGGCGTCGGGCACCACCACCCCGACAACGTCATCGACAACCGCTTCCTCGAGTCGCTCGACATCGGGACGAGCGACGAGTGGATCGTCGAGCGCGTCGGCATCCGCACGCGGCGCACCGTGCTGCCGCTCGACTACATCCGACGCACCAGAAACGCCGACGTGCGCGCCGGGCAGGAGGCCGCGCTCTTCTCGAACGTCGAGACCGGCCGCCGCGCCGCGCTGCACGCCCTCGCGCGGGCGGGCCTCCGCCCGTCGGACATCGGCATGGTGATCGCAGGCGGCTGCTCGCCCGAGATGCTCATCCCGGCCGAGGCGTGTCGCATCGCGGAGGCGCTGGGGATCGAGGTCCCCGCGCTCGACGTCAACTCGGCTTGCTCGAGCTTCGGCGCGCAGCTGCACCTGTTGTCGTCGATGCGCGGGCTGCCGCCGTACGTCCTCGTCGTCAACCCGGAGAACACCACGCGCCTCGTCGACTACCGCGATCGCTCGTCGGCCGTGCTGTGGGGCGACGGCACCAGCGCCGCCGTCGTCTCGGCCGAGGTGCCGGCGCGGGCGCGGATCGTCGAGACGACGCTCGCCTCGTCGCCGGCCGGCTGCCGGTCGGTGGTCATCCCGCGGTTCTCGCACTTCACGCAGGACGGCAGCGCCGTGCAGCGCTTCGCGATCAAGACGTCGCTCGGCTGCCTCGCGGCGATGCTGCCCACTGCGCGCGCGCACGTCGCGAAGACGGGCGGCGCCGTGCGCTTCGTCGGGCACCAGGCGAACCTGCTGATGCTCGAGTCGGTCGCGCGCCGCGCGGAGCTCGATCCGTCCGCCCACTGGCACAACGTCGTCGACTACGGGAACACCGGCGCGGCGGGCGCGCCCACCGTGCTGTCGCAGCACTGGGACGAGCTCCGGCCGGGCGACACGGTCGTCGTCGTGGTCGTCGGCTCCGGTCTCACGTGGTCGAGCCTCCGTCTCGAGATCCAAGGGCAAACAACATGATCCGTTACGCCGAGTTCCTGGAACGCGCGAGCTTCTCGAAGGAGGAGCTCTTCGCCCTGTCGCAAGGCCGCCTCGTCGCGGACGCGCCCGCGGAGTTCGTGCGGCTCCCCGCGCCGCCGATGCTGATGATCGATCGCGTCGTCGAGCTCCGGCGCGACGCCGCGCGCGGCGTCATCGTCGGCGAGCAGGACATCCACCTCGACGACTGGTTCTTCCAGTGCCACTTCCGCGGCGATCCGGTGCAGCCGGGGTGCCTCGGCGTCGACGCCGTCTGGCAGCTGCTCTGGCTGTACTGCGCGGCCGCCGGCGCCGCCGGCTCCGGCCGCGCGCTCGGCTGCAAGGAGGTGGAGTTCGCGGGCCAGATCCGACCCTACAACCGCGTGGTCCGCTACGAGATCGACATCCGACGCTTCTCGCTGTTGCGCGCGTCGGGCGCCGCCGTCGCCATCGGCACCGGCCGGGTGCTCGTCGACGGCGAGCTGATCTACACGATCAAGGACGCGAAGGTCGGCACCTTCCTCGGCATCGCCTACCCCGACTACCCGAGCCGCTCCGAGAACAGCGTCGGCGGGATCATGGATCGGAGCGCCTGATGCTCACTCCGACAGAAGTCCTCGACCTGCTCCCGCAGCAGCGCCCGTTCCGCTTCCTCGATCGGCTGGTCGAGATCGACGAGGCGCACGCCGTCGGCGAGTACACCTTCCGCCCCGACGAGTCGTTCTACGCCGGCCACTTCCCCGGCGATCCGGTCACTCCGGGGGTGATCCTCATCGAGACGATGTGCCAGACCGGCCTCGTCGCGCTCGGGATCCACCTCCTCGGGCTCGAGGCGCCGCGCGCGGAGGTCGAGAAGACCGTCACGCTGTTCTCCGACTGCGAGGTCGAGTTCGCGCGCGTGGTGCGCCCCGGCGACACCGTGCGCGTCACCGCCGAGAAGATCTACTGGCGGCGGAAGAAGCTGAAGTCGAAGGTCTCGCTCACGCTCGCAGACGGCACGCCGGTCGCGCACGGAACCGTCGCCGGGATGGGGGTCGCTCGTGACGCATAATCAAGATATCCATCGCGTGGTGGTGACCGGGCTCGGGGTCATCGCGCCGAACGGCCACGGTCTGCCCGCGTTCACCGCGGCGCTCCGCGAGGGCAAGAGCGGCATCCGCTTCCACCAGCACCTCGCCGACGCCAACTTCGGCTGCCAGGTCGGCGGCATCCCCGAGGGCGTCGACGAGCTGCAGCGGCGCTACTTGAGCGACGAGGAGCTGCTCGCGATGAACCCGAACATGATCTACGCGGCCATCGCGTCGATCGACGCGTTCACCGACGCCGGCCTCGCGCGCCCCGGCGACGACGCGGTCGATTGGGACACCGGCGCCGTGCTCGGCACCGGCATCGGCGGCATCGACACCATCGCCGAGAAGCTCGCGCCACGGACCGACGCCGGCAAGGTGAGCCGGCTCGGCAGCACGATGGTCGAGCAGATCATGTCGAGCGGAAACAGCGCCCGCGTCGCCGGCCTGCTCGGTCTCGGCAACCAGGTGACCACCAACTCGAGCGCCTGCAACACAGGCACCGAGGCCGTCGTCGACGCCTTCCTGCGCATCCGCGAGGGGCGCGCCAAGCGCATGCTCGCCGGCGGCTCGGAGGGCCACTCGAAGTACATCTGGGCCGGCTTCGACGCGATGAAGGTCCTCAACCGCACGAAGAACGGCGCGCCCGCCGAGGCGTCGCGCCCGATGAGCGCGAGCGCCGCCGGCTTCGTCCCCGGCTCCGGCGCGGGCGTGCTCGTGCTCGAGAACCTCGAGAGCGCGCGGGCGCGCGGCGCGCGCGTGTACGCCGAGATCATCGGCGGCTACGTCAACTGCGGCGGCCACCGCATGGGCGGCAGCATGACGGCGCCGAACCCGCACGGCGTGCAGCGCTGCATCCGCGGCGCGGTCGCGATGGCCGGCGTCCGGCCCGATCGCATCGGCGCCATCAACGGCCACCTCACGGCGACGTTCGCCGATCCGCACGAGGTGGCCAACTGGTCGCGCGCGCTCGAGCTCTCGCCCGAGCGGATGCCGCTCCTCCACTCGACCAAGTCGCTCATCGGCCACGCGCTCGGCGCGGCGGGGGGGATCGAGTGCGTGGCCTCGGTCCTCGAGCTGCACCACGGCTTCGTGCACGGCTCGATCAACTGCGAGGATCTCCACCCGGAGCTCGCGGCCTACGCCGCCCGCATCCCGCACCGCACGCTCGACGTGCCCGACCTCGAGATCGTCGCCAAGGCGAGCTTCGGGTTCGGCGACGTCAACGGGTGCGTGATCTTCGAGAAGTTCGTCTCGTAACCAACAGGAGATGGTCATGCAGCAGCAAGAAGTGCTCGGTAAGGTCGTCGCGATCCTCAAGCCGTTCGTCAAGAACCCCGACGCGCTCGCCAGCGTCTCGATGGAGACCTCGATCCTCAAGGATCTGAAGGTGAACTCCGCGCGCCTCGTCGACGTCGTGCTCGAGATCGAGGACACCTTCGGCATCGAGGTGAAGGACGACGACGCCGACAAGGTGAAGACGGTCGGCGACGCGGTGAACATCATCCTCGCGGCCAAGAACTAGGCGCCTCCGCTGTCGCTGCTCGCGAGGGCCAGGTCGTCAGTCGTCAGTCGTCAGTCGTCAGCCGGAGAGGGGTCGGCTCGTTCCCTCCGCTCCTCGGACTGATGACTGATGACCGATGACCGACGACCAGCCAGCGGCCAACGAGGCGTTGCAGATGGTGACCGCACCTCTGGTCGGTAACGACGTCGTCGATCTCGACGACCCGGCGATCGCCACGCATCACCTGCGCGAGCGCTTCGTCCACCGTGTCTGCCACGAGCGCGAGCGGGCCATGCTCGCGCGATCCGACGCGCCGAAGGCGCTGCTCTGGACGCTGTTCGCGGCCAAGGAGGCGGCGTTCAAGATCGTCGCCAAGCTCGATCCACAGGCGGTGTTCGCGCATTCGCGGTTCGTGGTCGCGAACGACCTGCGCGCCGTCGTGTGGGGCGACCTCACGCTGCCACTGCGCGTCGACGTCACCGACGCGTGGGTGCACGCGGTCGTCTGCACCGCCCGCGCGCCGATCTGCGCCGTCGAAGAGAGCGGCGGCGAGCCGAGCGTCGCCGCGCGCGAGCTGCTCTGCCGCTTGGTCGCTGCGGAGCTCGGGTGCGTCGCCGACGATCTCGCCGTCGTTCGCGATCCGCGCCCGGGGAGCTGGACGGGCTACGGTCCGCCGCGGCTCGTCTCTCGGGACGGCCGCGCGATCGCCGCCGACGTGAGCCTCTCGCACGACGGCCGCTTCGTGGGGTGCGCAGCCCACGTCCGAAGTCGAGGCGACGTGAGCTCGAGCTCGCTGCCGGACGGCAGGTGTCATCCAGTGCTACCCTGGTAGCAATGCCCACGAAGAAGATCAGCATCTCCGTCGAGGCCAAGGACCTCGTTGTCCTGCGACGTCTCGCGAAGGAGCTCTCCGGGGGCAACCTCTCGGCGCTCTTCGTCTCGGGCGTGGCCCCGCTGCTCGAGAAGGAGCGAACCAAGGCCGAGCGAGAAGCGCGCCGTCGCAAGTTCCTCGAATGGCTCGGTCCGCCACCCTCGAAGGAGGAGAGCGAGGCGATCGCAGCGGTGCTCGAGGGACGCGCGACCAAGAAGCAGCGCGCCATCTACGACCGTATCGGAGAAGAACCGCCGCGCCGCCGGAAGAGCGCGTGACCGGCATCACGTTCGACACCGGAGCGCTGATCGGGTTGGAGCTGCGAAAGCCCCGCATCACCCGGGTGTTCCTCGCCGCGCTCCAACGCGGTGTGCCTATCACGGTCCCCGCTCCGGTCGTCATCGAGTGGTGGCGCGGTCGCACGGACCGTCGTGAGTCGATCCTCGACGAGCTCATCGCCGAACCCACGACGATCGCTCTGGCGCAGCGTGCAGGCGAGGCCTTGTCCATCGTGAAGGGCGCGACGGCGATCGACGCGCTGGTCATGGCGTCGGCCTCGACCCGCGGCGACGTCGTCTTCACGAGCGACGTCGACGATCTCGAGCGCCTGCGCGTGGTGTTCCCCGAGGTCCGCGTCCTCGCCGTCTGACTGGCGGGCTCAGGCGATCGGCTTCGACCCTCGCCGCACGATCGCCTCGCGCGCCAGCTCGTCCGCCCGCTCGTTCAGCGCGACGCCGGCGTGCCCCGGCACGTACTGCAGCCGCGTGCTCTTCCGCTGCGCGAGCTCCGCCTTGATCGCCGCGATCAGCTCCGGGTTGGCCTTGGCCTTCCAGCCCTTCTGCAGCACGCCGATCGCGTAGCTGCTGTCGGTGCGGATCTCGAAGGGCGCGTCGCGATCGGGCACCGCCTCGAGGGCCATCTGGATGGCGGTCAGCTCCGCGACGTTGTTGGTCGCGCGATCGCCGAGGTAGCGATAGCCCTCGCGACGGGCGCCGTCGGGCGAGATAATCACCACACCGGAGCCCGCCGGGCCGGGGTTGCCGCTGCACGCGCCGTCGCCGTACGCGATGAAATGTCCCTCGGCGTGCGGCTGCACGCGCGCGGCGGAGGCGGCCTTCTTCTCCTTCTTCTGCCCGTATTTGCTCGGGACGGGCTCGGCGCCTTTGCAGTGATCGTCGGGGAGCACGCCGGTGCCGACCACCTCGAGGTTGCCCTTCGCCGCGCGGTAGGCGCGCCCGTCGGTCGGCTTGTAGCGGATCTCGACGCGCCCGCCCTCGGCGACGAGCTGCCCGTTCGCGTCGGCGCGCGCGAAGACCTTCTGACCACGCAAGATCGCCTCGATCCAGGGCATCAGACGACCTCGGGCACTTCCCAGACGTCGCCCCAGAGCTTCTGGCCGCCGTCGATGTACCAGGTCTCGCCGGTGACGAAGTCGAGCTGATCGCTCGCGAGGAAGACGATCAGTCGCGCGACCTCGTCGGGCGTGCCGCCGCGACGCACCGGCGACGCCTTCTCGGCCCGGGCGAGGATCTCCGGTGGGTACTGATCGGTGCCGCTCGACCTGATGAACCCCGGCGCGACGGCGTTCACCCGCACGCCCCACGGCGCCCACTCGACGGCGAGCGACTTGGTCATGTTGTCGACGCCCGCCCGCGCGGCGCCGGTGTGCACCATTCCGGGGAACCCGCGCCACATCTGGGCGATGACGTTGACGATGCGCCCGCGCTTGGCCGGGAGCATCGCCTTGGTGGCCACCGCGTGGGTCATGAACCAGGTGCCGTTGAGGTTGTTGCGGACGACCGCCTCCCAGCCGCGCGGCGTGAGGTTGGCGGCGGCGGTGGGGAACTGCCCGCCCGCGTTGTTGATCAGCACGTCGATCTTGCCGAACTTCGCGAGCACCGCGTCGACGAACGCGTCGGCCGAGGCGGGCTCGCGCGTGTCGATCGTCTGGCCGAAGAGGTTCTCGTCGGCGGTGTCCTCGCGCAGCGCCGCGAGCCCCGCGTCGATGTTCGGCTGCTTGCGCGAGCCGATGGCGACCTTGGCGCCGAGCGCCGCGAACCGCCGCCCGGAGGCGAGGCCGATGCCGGTTCCGCCGCCGGTGATCAGCACGACCTGGTTCTCGAACAGGTTGGACGCGAAGGGGAACGTCGGTGTCGGCACGGCCAGAGTCTCACCATCGCGGAGGGCCGGCGGCAACCTGGAAACCCTGCTCGGCGAGCCGCTTCCCAAGATCCGGATCCGATCTCCCGATGCCCCACACCGCCACACCACGCACGTACGGTGCGAGGTCGGCGAGCTCGTCGAGCAGGCGCGCGATGCTCTTGCCGTCGTCGAACCACACCTCGTGGCGACCGTCGGGCGCGTCGTAGTGGAAGTGGGGGACGTCCGCGGCGTCGCGCGAGAGCTCCGCGTTCACGCGCACGCGGAGCGCGTTGACCTCCTCGAAGCGCATCGGCAGCGCCGCTCCGTTCCCTTGCGGCGGGAAGTCATAGCCGTACGCGGGCAGCCCGATCTCGAGCTGCTCGGGCGGCACGCCCTTCGATCGTGCGTAGGCGACGACCTCGCGCACCCACGATGCCTTGGTGCTCGGTCCTGCCGGCACCGGACCGATGGACAGATCGTAGGTCATCAGGCGCAGCACCGCGCCGGTCTTCGCGAGCGCCGCGTAGTCGTGCGCGCCGGGCCCGGACCAGCCCGGATCGTCGACGGTCTTCGGGTGCACGTCGATCGACAGCTCGGTGCGTCCACCGTCGGCCCGCAGTCGCGCGCCGACCTCCTCGGCGAGCTTCACGTAGCCCGCGCCCGCGCCGGTCGGCATCATCTCGAAATCGAGCTCCACGCTCGCGAAGGCCTCGTGCCGTGCGAGGTGCACGATGTTGTCCGCGAGGCGAGCGCGCGTGGCCGCCTTGGACAACGCCGCGAGCGCGAGGGCACCGTCGAAGCCGTCGGCGGCGACGTTCGACACCACGAGCGACGCGGGCAACCCGAGCTTGCCGATGCGTCGCGCGACCGAGGCGCGCCCGAGCCCGACGGGCTGCTCGGCCTGCGCCTCGAGCGCGCCGTCGCGCGTGATCACCGTGCAGGCGACCCCGACGCCGCCGAGCACGGTCGGGTATTTCGCCGCGAAACCCACGATATCGGCGACCTCACGACTCTCGCCGTCGCAGGCGGTGACCCAGACGTGCAGCCGCTTGCCCACCCACGGCCCCTTTGGTGGGGACGGAGCCGCTGCCGTCCCGCTCGGCGGGACCATGATGGGACGCGCGCTCACGGCCGTTGATCCGTCGTCCGTGCGCCTGCAGCCCACGAAGCCCACGAACAAAAGAAGGAGACAGAGCCAGCGACGCATCGCGTCCGGAACCGATGCACGAGCGCGCGCATCCGTTGTCATCGGACGTTCCGGACGTCTGCTCGTGGCCTGGTCTGTTGATTGTGCCGGGGCAACCAAGTACGACATGAAACTTCAGTCGAGTCAGAGGAGGAGATGCAGCAGGTGAACAGCTGGCCCCAGAAGGGACCGAGCCGGGAGGTTCGCGTCGAACGCTGGAAGAACCGCGCGTTCTACGCGTCGCCGTGTCGCTTCTTCCTCGACGTGCCGCTCGACATGAGCGGCATCGTCCACGCCGCGGTCCGCGACTGCGTGGCGCACGGCTACCACCAGCTCGCCGGTGGGATGACCCTGATCACCGACGCGATCTTCCGCGGCGCCGCGCTCATCGAGATCGTCGATCCGCGCCCGGGTGATCCGCACGTGCAGCGCATGGACGGCGAGATGATCGCGCGCGCACTCCCCGAGAAGGGCGTGCGCCTGCGCGCCGAGCTCGACGAGCTCGTGCGCTGGTCGGTCGACCTCGGCTACGAGATCGGCGGCTGCTACGTCTCCTACGAGCCGCGCGATTCGACGCGCAGCGTGCGCCCGGCGCACCTGTACGCGCCGATCCGCGGCGAAGAGCTGCTCATCGAGTCGACGCGCGGGTAGACCGAGTCGTCAGTCTTCAGTCATCAGTCGTCAGCCGAGAAGAGAGGCGAGAGCGCCTCAGGATTTGGGCAGCGTCTCACCGTTGACGTAGCCGCCGAGCACCGCGCGGACCTCGCCTTCGCGCAGGATGAACGCCCAGTCGTCCTGCTCGACCTCGCCGTCGAGCAACAGGCCGAGGTGCAGGTGCGGCACGCCGCGCGCCACGCCGGAGGTGCCGAGCGCCTGGCCTGGCTCGACGTGACGCTTGCTCTTCGCCGACTCGGCCTGCTCGAACGCGACCGAAGACAGGTGCGCGTAATACGCGTGGGTGACGCGCCGGCCCTTCCACGTGATCGGCTCGTCGAGCGTGAGGCGCACGCAATAGGGCGAGTCCTTCGGGCCCGTCCAGCGCGTGTGGCCCTTCTCGGCGTAGTCGACGGTGGCCGCGGCGATCGCGTACACGGTGCGCGGCGAGCCGACGACATCGAGGCCGGTGTCGCCGACGTAGCCCGCGAAGACGCCGCCGGGCATCGGGTTGCGCAGCTTGGGTGCGCGGAGCGGGCCGGAGAGCGGCAGCAGGAGCGAAGTCGGCGACGCCGGCGGGGCGGGGGACGTCGACGTGGTCGTCGGCACCACAGACACCGACGGCGCGGCCCACGGCGCGGCCGACGGCGCGGCCGACGGCGCGACCGACGGGGTGGGCTCGCCGGGCACGACCAGTGAGGAGGGCTCGGTGTCGACCGACGGGGTGGGCTCGGGCGCGGGCGCGGGCGCGGCGTGGCGGCGCATCGGCCACGGAATGCGCACGACAGGCGGCATCGCGGGCTTGGGCGGCGGCTCCGAAGCGCATGCGCCGACGACGGCGGCCACGACGGCGGCGAGGAAACGCATGGTCGTTCGGACACGCGAGCGCCCGCCGCTTTGGGTCATCGCGCCCCCAGGTTGGTCGGGCCGGCCGCGGGCGCCCAGGGTCTTGGGCGATTCATCGGTTGACAAACAATAAGTCGGATGTATTGTTCGGCCGTACCATGGCCTCCCGCAAGCGCGCGCAGCCCGAAGCCGCCGGCTCCCGCAAGGCCGACGTCGTCGCGCGCGATCTCCTCGAGCAGATCGCCCACGGCGAGCTGAAGGTCTCTGCCATTCTCCCCACCGAGGCCGAGCTCGCCGCGCGCTACGCCGTCAACCGCAGCGTGGTGCGCGAGGCGATCAAGCTGCTCGAGGTGCACCGCCTCGTGAAGCCGGTGCGTCGGCGCGGCACCGTGGTCCTCGATCCGTACGCCTCGCTCAGCCCCGAGGTGCTCCGCGCCATGCTCCGTGGCCGCGGCGGCCGCATCGATCTCGCCTTCCTCGAGAGCCTGCTCGAGATCCGCGCCGCCCTCGACGTGCAGATCTGCGCGTTGGCCGCCGAGCGCCGCAAGAAGAGCGACCTCGAGGCGATGGAGCGCCAGCTCGAGGTCATGCGCGGCCTCTCTGCAGACGACGACGCGTACACCGAGGCGACCTTCCAGCTCGGCCTCTTGTTCGCCAAGGCGACGCAGAACCCGGTCGCACTCATGCTCTCGCACTGGAACCGCGCGGTCGCCAGCGATCTGCCCCACGTCTTCGGGGTGGCGCGCGCCACGTCTGGTCCGCACCTCGAGGGGCTCTCCATGCTCCTCGATCGATTCCGCACGCGCGACGCCGAGCAGGCCCGCGCGCTCGTCACGGCGTTCCACACCTGGGCGTCGCCGCGCATCCTCGCGGCCGCCGCCCTGGCGAACGGCGAACCGCTCACTCGCGTGAAGCGCCTGAAGAAGGAGCTGCGATGACCGCTGTCCAGACCACCACCGCTGCCCGCACGACCCTCGGCCCCGCCACGCACCGTCGCGTGCACGGCCTCAACGTCCTCTCGCTCGCCGGAACGTTCGAGGAGATGGGCCGCCAGCACGGCGCGCTGCTCGCCGACGAGATCCGCCGCGGCCCGATCCCGTACTACCGCACCTTCGTCGAGAAGGTCATGCGCGGCGCGGCGCCCGGCGTGATCGGCCGGGTCGGCCGCCGCGTCCTGCAGGAGACGGTCGGTCGCCGGGTCGCGCGCGGGCTGCCCGACTTCGCGCTCGACACCATCCGCGGCATGGCCGAGGGCGCGGGGCTCCCGTTCGACGAGGTGCTCGAGGGCTGCACCATGCCCGACTCGTTGGTGTGGCTCGCCGGCCGCATGATCGACGTGAAGGGCGTGCCGCCGGCCGTGCGCCACCGCCTCGCGCTCGGCCTCGGGTGCACCAGCGCGATCGCGTGGGGCGCCGCGACCAGGGACGGCAAGCTGCTGCACGCGCGCAACCTCGACTACCACGGCGTCGGCTGCTGGCCGTCCACCGCGGCGCTCGTGTTCCACCGGCCCGCGCAGGGGCAGCGCTACGTCGCGGCGAGCGCCGCCGGCGTCGCGATGGGCGGCATCACCGCGATGAACGAGGCGGGCCTCACGCTCACGGTGCATCAGCACATGTTCACCGATCGGTCGGCCGTCGGCGGCACGCCGATCGGCATCGTCGGCGACATCGTCATGCGCGAGGCGCGCACGCTCGCCGAGGCCGAGGCGATCCTCGCGCGTCACAAGCCGATCGGCTGCTGGACGTACCTCGTCGCCGACGGTCACCGCCGCGAGGTGCTCTGCTGGGAGGAAGATCCGCAGCGCCACGCCTCGCGGCGCATCGCCACCGAGGCCTCGTCGTTCGGCTACGCGAACATCTACCTCGACGAAGAGCTCGGGGCGACGGAGCGCGATCTGTATCCGACCTACTGGCGCCACAACCAGGGGCGCTACGCGCGCGTCGCCGAGATCCTCCGCGAGCGCCACGGCGCGCTCGACGCCGAGGGCATGGCCGGCATCCTCGGCGACATCGGCGATCCGCGCTGCCGCCTGCGGGACTCCATCTGCATGACCCTCACCGTCGGCTCGGTGGTGTTCCGCCCCGAAGACGGCATCGTGTGGATCGGCACGGGCGAGGCGCCGACCAGTCACGGCACGTTCGTCCCGTTCTCGCTGCAGACCGGCGACGTCGCGCACGGCGCCGAGTCGTTCACGCCCGGCGAGAAATACGACGCCCAGACGCGCGACGCGTTCGAGCGCTGGCGCCGCGCCTACGTCGCGTACGTCGATCACGACGACGTCCCGCGATCGAGGCAGGAGCTCTCGATGGCCTGCGAGATCGCGCCGGAGCAGCCGGCCTATCGCGCGGTCGCCGGCATGTTCGCGCTGAAGGACGGCGACACGACCGACGCCGCCCGCATGCTCGACGCGGCCATCGCGATCGGTCACCCCGACGAGCAGCGCCTCGCCTCGTTCCACCTGTGGCGCGCGCGCGCGAGCGACGTCGCCGGCGACCGCACGCGCGCCGAGCGCGGCTACCGCACGGTCATCGGCATGCACGCCGATCCGCTGGTGCGCGCCGCCGCCGAGCGCGGTCTGAAGCGGCCGTACCGCACGCGCGACGCGAAGCGGATCCACGTCGACATGTCGCTCGGCGACGTGATGGCGCCGTGATCAGTCGGCGTCGGGCGCGTCGCCGCTCGCGGCGGCGTCGTCCGGCGCGTCTCCTGCGCCGTCGCTCGCCGCCTCGGTCGATGCGTCGGCGTCGCACGCGAGGATCGTGATGTTCGCGCCGATGACGCCGCGCTCGAACAGCGCCTCGATCTTCACCTTGCCCGGCCGCAGCGCGGTAGCAGTGGTGCCTTCGATCACGAGCAGCTCCGGGTCGGTCGTCGCGAGGACGAACGAGCAGCCGGGCGGCGCATCGACCTGCACCTCGAACCGGTCGCCGGCGCAGACCGTCGCCGGGACGTTGATCGTGTGCAAGTACACGTCGTCACAGCTGACGGCCATCGAGAGGCACACCTCGGCCTCGCTCGTGCCGTCGCACCCCGGCAGCATGGCGGCGCTCACCATGGCCGCGGCCACGAACCGTGCCCGGCGCTCGAGGATGCGATCGCGTGCGTTCATGTGAATCAGCGTACGCCGCGAGCCGCGGCCGCGCACGCCGTCAGTCGCCGTCGGCCCCGCCGTCGCTCGGGGATGCCGGCGCGTCGGTCGCGTCGGCCGAAGGTGCGACGTCGCCGGTCGCATCACTCCCCGCGTCGCTCGCGGGTCCGGGCCCCGCGTCGACCCCGCCGTCGGCGCACGGGAGGATCTCCACGAGCGCGGAGCCGCTGCTCTTGCCCATCAGCGCGGTGATCGTCACCTTGCCGGGCTTCAGCGCGATCGCCGTCGAGCCATCGACGACCAGGAGGTTCGGATCGCTGGTCGCGAACACCGGCTTGCTCCCGTCGCCGCACCACGACATGTACGCCTCGAGCTTGAACTTGTCGCCGACGCACATCTGCTTGGGCGCCACGAGGTCGACGGAGCCCGGCGACGCGTCGCAGTCGATCGACGGCTCGAGGCACACGGTCGGCCCTACGACGTCGTCGTCGCACGCAGACATTCCGGCGGCGCTCACCGCGATGGCGGCGGCGACGAAGGCCGCCCGGCGTTCGAGGATGCGATCCCGTGCGCTCATGCGCGCGAGTCTACCGCGCGCGACGCGGGCCGGCCACGCGGCGCTTCAGCGGGGCGGCGGCGGGAAGAGCTTCGGGTGCGCCTCGAGCACGAGCCAGCGACCGCCGGTCTTCTTCATCAGCTGCACGACGTAGCCCTTGATCGTCGTTCCGCCGACCGAGATCTCCATCCCGCCCTGCCAGAGCGCGAGGTCGGGCCCCAGCAGGCGCACCGTCCCCCGCTCCTGCGTCACCTTCGCGCCGGCCATCGGGCCGTGCAGGAGCTTGTCGTACGCCGCCTCGAGCTCCGCGCGGCCGTGCTGCACGTCGCCGAAGGCCCCGACCCGAACGCCGTCTTCGGTGAAGAACGAGGCGGCGGCCTTCGCGTCGCCGCGGCTCCACACCTGGGAGAACGCCTGGACCTCGCGGAAGATCGCGTCTTCGGCATCTGCGTTCGACATCGGCAGACGTTCGATGCCGAGGAGGTCACCCGATCGCGGCCCCGAGGTGCTCCGCGTGCGCGGCGGTGTACGATCCGTCATCGTCTCGGACGGGGAGTGCCACGTGTGTACTGGCCGAAGGGAGCGGTCGCCAGGGGCGTGTTCGGAAGAGACACCCGCGCGCCGCTGCGTCCCGAAGACATCGCCGTCGCGCGCGGCGACATCGAGACGGAGCTGCTCCGCCGCTTCGCGGAGAAGGTCACGCCGACATTCGATCGCGGTCCGCGTACAGCCCCTCGAACGTCCCGCGCAGCTGCTCCCATATCTTGCGCCGCCGCACCTTCAGCGTCGCGGTGAGCATCCCGTTCTCGATCGTGAGCGGCTGCTCGACGATCGCGAAGCGCTTGAGCGTCTCGTGGCTCGGCAGCTGCGCGTTCACCCGCGCGACGCGCTGCTGGAGGAGCGCGAACCGCGCGGCTCTGCGGTCCTCGACGTCCGCGTCGAGGTACGCGTCGATCGCCCCGTGGTTCGGCCACACCGCGGCGACGAGGTAGCGCTTGCCCTCGCCGTAGACGACCACGTGATCGATGAACGGATCGTCGCGGAAGGCCGCCTCGATCGCCGACGGCGCGACGTTCTTGCCGCCGGCGGTCACGAGGATGTCCTTCTTGCGGTCGATGATCTGGAGGTAGCCGTCGTCGGTGAACCGACCGATGTCGCCGGTGTGGAACCAGCCGTCCTCGAACGCCGCGCGCGTCGCCGCCGGATCGCGGAAGTAGCCGCCGAACACCGTCGGACCGCGCGCGAGGATCTCGCCATCGCCTCCGAGCCGGACCTCGACGCACGGCAGCGGCTTGCCCACCGAGTCGAAGCGGTACGCGTCGGGTCGGTTCACCGTCAGCGTCGGCGAGGTCTCCGAGAGGCCGTAGCCCTCGAGCAGCACGACGCCGCGCGCGAGGAACCACTCCTTCACCTCGCGCTTCAGCGCCGCGCCGCCGGACAGGCACAGCGACAGACGACCGCCGGTGTCGGCGTCGGTCGCCGCGATCTTCTCCCACGCCGACGGGACGCCGAGGAAGACGCTCGGGCGGACGTGCGCGAGCTCCGAGACGACGGTGCGCGGCTCGCAAAGGTGCGTCGTGAAGGCGAGCATGTCGCCGATCAGCACCTCGCCCAGCCCGAAGACGTGCGTCACCGGCAGCCACAGCGCGTCGACCGCGCCTTCGGGGATCGACGGCGAGAGCGCCTCGAGCCACTGCGCCCAGTTGGTGACGAGGTTTCGATGGGTGAGCGGCACGCCCTTCGGCTCGCCCGTGGTGCCGCTGGTGTAGAGGAGGATCGCGACGTCACCGAGCTCGACCGACGCGAGCCGCTGCTCGAAGGCGTCGCCCTGATCGAACGCGCGCCCGGTGAGCAGCGCGTCAGCCCAGCTGAACAGGCTCACCACCTCGTTCGCGCGGACGCGGCCGCGGCGCTCCTCGTCGACGAAGACGATCGACGCCTCGGCGTGGCGGACGCACCTCTGCGCCTGATCGGCGGTGCTCGACGCGTGGATGAGGACCGCCGTCGCGCCGGCCGCCTGGATCCCCATGATCGCCGCGATGGCGCGCACGCTGTTGCCGGCGTAGACGGCGACCCGATCGCCGCGGCCGAGCCCGCGCGCTGCGAGGAACGCCGCGATGCGTCGCACGGTCAGGGCGTGCTCGGCCCACGTCACCACCTCGCCGCGCACCACGAACCGGGGCGCGTGCTCGCGTCCGCGCAGCCGATCGAAGAGGAAAGAGGGGACCGTGCGCTGGGCGAGATCGGTGGGCAGCTTCATGACGACACCTCGGGTACTCTGGACGCCTGATGTTCGAAGGGGAAGCGACGAAGCGGGTCACCGGCGATCGCAAGGGAATCCGCATCTGGTCGGTGGAGCTCACCGTCGTCGCCGGGCCGTCGCGAGGCGCGAAGCTCGCGCTCGAGCGCGGCGTGGCCAAGATCGGCTCGGCGCCTGGCAACGATCTGCATGTGCAGGACCGCACGGTGTCGCGCGTGCACTGCGAGGTCCGCGTGCGCGCCGACGGCGTCAGCGTGCGCGATCTCGGCAGCACCAACGGCACCATGATCGACGGCGTGCGCCTGCGCGACGCCGACGTCCCCGCGGGGAGCAACCTCCGGCTCGGCGAGACCGTAATCCGCGTCGACGTGGGCGATGAGCCCACCGTCCTCGAGGTCTCCGACCGCAGCGCGTTCGGCGAGTTGGTCGGCGTGTCGCTCAAAATGCGCCGGCTGTACGCGATCCTCGAGCGCGTCGCAGCGGCCGACGCGACGGTGCTGATCCTGGGCGAGACGGGCACCGGCAAGGACGTGGTGGCGCGCTCCATCCACGCCGCGTCGCCGCGCGCCTCGGGGCCGTTCGTCACCGTCGACTGCGGCGCGATCCCCGAGAACCTCATCGAGAGCGAGCTGTTCGGCCACGCGCGCGGCGCGTTCAGCGGCGCGATCGCGGATCGCAAGGGCGTCTTCGAGGAGGCCCACGGCGGCACGCTCTTCCTCGACGAGATCGGCGAGATGCCGATGTCGATGCAGCCGAAGCTCCTCCGCGCGATCGAGCGGCGCGCCGTGCGCCGGGTGGGCACCAACGTCGAGCGCCCGGTCGACGTGCGCATCGTCGCGGCGACCAACCGCTCGCTGGCCAACAGCGTCAACGACGGGGAGTTCCGTGAGGACCTCTACTACCGCCTCGCCGTCGTCGAGGCGCACCTCCCGCCGCTGCGCGCGCGGCGCGAGGACATCCCGCTCCTCGCGCAGCACTTCCACCAGCGCATCAAGGGGCGCGCGGCGCAGCTCCCGCCGGAGTTCGTGTCGATGCTCCTCTCGCGCGGCTGGCAGGGCAACGTCCGCGAGCTCCGCAACTTCATCGAGCGCAGCGTGTCGCTCGGCTGGATCGAGTCCGCGCGCAGCCCGAGCATCCCGCCGCCGTCGGCCGGAGGCACGGTCGAGCAGCTCGTCCCGCTCGACCTGCCGTTGAAGGACGCGCGCTCGGCGTGGATGGAGAGCTTCGAGAGCGTCTACGTGCGGGCCATGCTGAAGAAGACGGGCGGCAACGTGACGCACGCCGCCGAGCGCTCCGGCGTCAGCCGACGGTTCCTCCAGCGATTGATCGCCCGGCTCGGGATCAAGCCGGGCGAGGTGGGGGCGCGGCCGGAGGACTTCGAGGGGGACGAGTAGATCCCTGGATGCAATTCCCCCCGGACTGAAGTCCGGGGCACCGACAGCCGGGCGAAGCCCGCCTCCGGCGGGCTGGCGAGGGATGGGCGCGGCACACGCAAGCGGCTGCGACGCCTGCGATTGGCTTCGCTCTTGCGCGGATGTTCGAGCGGCGACAGCGCCAGCCAGGCTCGTGACGACGTGAAGCCCGGGGTTCAGACCCCGGGCTTGAGGTGCTGTCGGTGCCCCGGGCTTCAGCCCGGGGGTCCCAAAACCGAGGCACACGTCAGCGCACGTCGAGGTCATCGATCCAAGCCTCGGCGTACGATGCGTACGACCAGGGGTCGTCGATCGACACGACCAGTCGCAAGGTGATCTCGCGGCCGCCGAACGCGCTCAGATCGAGGTCGTCGCGCACGACCCACTCGCCCTCCGTCGCCGACCCGAGCTTCTGCACCCGCTCGTCGAGTACGGTAGTCTTGCCGCCGTCGACGATCTCCACGGCGAAGCGGGCGGTGGACGCGATGTTGGCGCCACGCAGGGAGAGGCGCCGCGCGTAGCGCAGCTTGGAGCCGCGGATGGTCAGCGTCGCCGTCTTCGCGCTCTTGTTCATCGCCGACGCGACGCGCGCGTGGAGCGACGCGCTGCCGGGTGCGCCGGTGTGATCGAGCGTCGCGACGTCCCAGCCCCCGAGCGACCAGCCGGCGCGATCGGGGCCGGCGCTGGAGACCGTCTCGACGAAACCGTCGGCGGCGTCGCCGACCGGACCCGTGTCGGCCGGTGATCCCGAGTCGGTCGGCCCGGTGTCGACCGTGCCCGAGTCGACGGGCGGCGGCGGAGGTGGAGGCGCGGCGCCCTCGAGCCCGAAGAAGCGCGCGACGTGCGTCGTCGAGCAGATCCGCGCGTCGAACGCGTACGCGCCGGCCTTGCCGCACCCTTTGCTCGGATCGAGCGCGACCCCGTGGCCCATGCCCTCGATCCACCACGTCTCGACGGCCGCGCCGTAGCGGGCGCGCTTCTGACCGTCGACCATGCCGCTCTCGGTCGCCGTCGTCGACGCGCCGTGGACGTTCGTCCACTGGTCGACGAGCTCGCGGTGGTTGTTGGTGCTCACCGTCGTGTCCTTGCTCCCCTGCCAGATCGACACGCGCGGCCACGGCCCCTTCCACTCGGGGAAGGCGGCGCGCACGCGATCGCCCCACTGCGCCGGCGTCAGGTCCTTGCCCGGCGACATGCAATTCCACACGTCGCCGTTGCTCGTCGACGGGCAGTCGTACGGGACGCCCGCCATGATCGCGCCCGCCGAGAAGACGTCCGGGTAGAGCGCGAGCATCACCGCGGCCTCCGCGCCTCCCGCCGAGAATCCGACGACGAACACGCGCGCGGGATCGATCGCGAAGTCGGTCTTCATCTTGTCGACCATCTGCTTGATCGACGCCGGCTCTCCCTTGCCGCGGGTGATGTTCGTCTTGTCGGAGGGCTGGTTGTACTTGCCCCACCAGTCGAAGCAGGAGACCGGGTTGTTGGTCGTCGTCTGCTCCGCGTACACCACGTAGAACTTCCGCGACTCGCCGAGCGCGCTCCAGCCGGTGCCCTCGAAGTCGACGGCCTTCTGCGTGCACCCGTGCAGCGCGACGACGAGCGGCGCGCCCTTCGGCGCACCGGTCGGCACGTAGCGGTACATCCGCAGGTTGCCGGGGTTGGTGCCGAAGTCCGAGACGCTCTCGAGCGGGTTGGTGCGCGAGGCGAGATCGTCGGAGGGGTCCTCGCTGCTGGAGCAACCGAAGACGACGGTGCTGGACGCGATGAGGGCGATGAGGGCGGTGCGTTTCATTGCGCGCCGACCAGAGCAGCGCCCGTGCCACGCGCGATCTCTCGGTGATCATGCGATCGTCGCGCCGCGGGTGACGCGGCCGATCCGGCGGTTCGCCGCGTCGCGGGTGACGCACCGGCGATCAGGGGCCGGCGCAGGAGGTACCGCCGCCGTCGGCGAGGAGGCAGTAGTTCGGCCTCGGCTCCGGGCAGGTCGTGCCGCACGAAGGAGACTTGCAGCCGGCGTCACGCGCGCGCTTCGCCGCGTCGGCATAGAGGTTCGTCTCGGCGTCGGCCTGCTCGGTGATGCTCTTGCACCCGCACTCGTCGACCACCTCGGTCGTGCACACGAGGGCGGTGGAGACGCATTTCTTGGCGGCCACGCGCCGCGTCGCGACCTCCGCGAGCAAGGCGGCGCAGTCGACCGCCTCGGGCGCCGTGTCGACGACCGCCGTATCCGGCGCCGGCGCGGTGTCGGCCGGCGCCGTCGAATCGAGCGGGGCTTTGGCGTCGACTCCGGCCTCGACGCGCGGCCCGACGTCCCAATCGTAGGCGCATCCGGCGAGAACGATCGCGAGGCAGGCGAGCGCGAACGACCTCATCGCCTCCGATCGTAGTCGCCCTCGCGACCGCCGTGGTAGCGTGACCCGATGGCGCGCCGCGCGCCGCTCTTCGCACTGCTCTTCGCGCTGACGCTGCCGGTGGCCGCGTCCGCCGCCGATCCGCCGGAGGTCGTCGCCGCACGCGCGGCGTACGATCGCGGCGTCGCCCTGTTCGAGGCAAAGGACTGGGCCGGCGCCGCGCGCGCCTTCGCCGAGGCCGACGCGACCGTCCGCAACGACGTCGCGCTCGGCGCCGCGATCGACGCGGCGATCCGCGCCGACGATCCGATCCTCGGGATGGAGCTCGTCGAGCGCGCCGAAGGCCGGCCGAACGTGGCGAACTTGGCCGACGCGCGGGCGAAGTTCGGCAGGCGCGTCGGCGCGGTGCGCGTCACCTGCGCCGGCTGCAGCGCGAAGCTCGATGGCGCGCCGCTGGTCATCGGAGCGCGCCGCATCGTCGCCCCGGGCGCTCATGCGCTGGTCCTCGAGCAGGACGGCAAGCGTGAAGGTCGCGAGGTGATCGTCGGGCCCGAGCAGACGAGCGAGATCGTCTGGGCGCCGCCCGTCGCGCCCGCACCCGAGGCGCCGCCGCGCGCCCCGGGGCTGTCGCCGACGTGGTTCTGGATCGGCGCCGGCGCGACGGTCGCGCTCGCCGGCGTCACGACGTGGTCGGCGCTCTCGGTGCGCGCCGACCACGCCGACTTCGAGGAGCGCGGCTGCTCGCGCGTCGAGACCGCGGGCTGTCGCGATCTGGCCGACCGCGGCGNCGCGCGCGGCCAGGTGGTGACCAACGTGCTGCTCGGCGCCTCGATCCTCTCGGCCGCTACGACCACCGTCCTCGGCGTGTACTTGGTGCGCTGGTCGGTCGCGCGCACCGACGGCGGCGCGGTCGCGTCGCTGCACCTGCGGTTCTGATGCGATACCAGCCGTCGATCTCGATCGCGACCGGTGGCATGGCCGAGATTTTCCTCGGCACCACCGCCGGCGATCAGCCCGTGCGGCCGCTGGTCGCGATCAAGCGCCCGCACCCTCACCTCCTGCGCGATCGCGCCTTCAAGGAGTCGCTCCTGCACGAAGCGCGCATCGCCGCGCGGATTCACCACGCCAACGTCGTCGCCGTGCGCGACGTGGTGGTCGACGGCGATCGCGTCGATCTCGTCATGGACTACGTCGAGGGCGTCTCGTTCGCAGAGCTGCTCGAGAAGGCGCGCGGCGTGCCGCCCGCCGTCGCCGTGCGCGTCGTGCTCGACGCCTGCGCCGGACTCCACGCCGCGCACGAGCTTTCGGACGATGACGGCACGCCGCTCGGGATCGTGCACCGCGACGTCTCGCCGCAGAACATCCTCGTCGGCCTCGACGGCGTGGCGCGGGTGACCGACTTCGGCGTGGCGAAGTCCCTCGAGTCGCGCGCCCGCGCTACGACGGAGGGGGCGCTCAAGGGCAAGGTCGGCTACATGGCGCCCGAGTACGTCGACGGTCGACCGATCGATCGCCGCGCCGACGTCTTCGCGCTCGGCGTCGTGCTGTGGGAGGCGCTGGCCAACGAGCGTCTCTTCAAGGGGCGCAACGACGCGGAGATCCTGGTCAAAGTGCAGAGCGCGCGCATCCCGCGGATGCGCGAGATCGCGCCGGAGCTCGCCGACGCGATCGATCCGGTGCTCGGTCGCGCAATCGAGCGCGTCCCGGAGGGGCGTTGGCCGACGGCCCGCGCCTTCGGTAACGCGCTCGAGGAGTCGGCGCGTCCCGATCTGGTCGCCACCTACGAGGAGGTCGGCGCGATCGTCCGCGCGGT
>JACPFM010000001.1:99589-159232 GCA_016182965.1 Deltaproteobacteria bacterium
TCCGCGCGGTCGCGGGCGCCGAGCTCGCCGAGCGGAGGAAGCGCGTCCGCGAGGCGCCGCGCCCGAGGCGTTCGCGCGCCGCGTTCGCGATCGCCGCCGCATCCGCCGCTGCGCTCGGGACGGTCATCGCAGTCGCCTCGCGAAGAGATCGACCGAACGAGACGATCTCGGCCCCGTCCGCCGAGATCGCGAACGCGCCGAGCAGCCCGAGCGCGAGCCCGAGTGTCGTGAAGCCCGCAATCAAGCCCTCGATCAAGAAGCCGATCGCGCCGAAGCAGCCGCCGAATCCGTACTGAAGATGTGTCGACCGATTCAGCGAGCCCGAGGGCCGCATGCTGCTCGACGCGGGCCGTGCCCCGCCCAGTCGTGCCGGCCTCAGTTCGCGAGGCAGCTGTTGCTCTTCGGGTCGTACGGCTGGCCCATCTTGTTGCACCAAGCCTCCATGCTGCCGGTCTTCGGCGGCCCCGGAGGCGCCTTGTCCTCGTACGGCGTACAGCTCTCGAGCAAGCCGCTCATCGCGAAGGTCACGGGGAAGCCGCCCTTGCACGCCGTCGGCGCGTTCGCGACCGTCATGCCTCCGTCGAAGCTCACGCGGTTGCCGCTGCCGGGCAACACGCACGACCGGATGTGGCCGTCAGTGCCGTAGGTGATCTGCTTCAGCCCGTCGCACTGCACCGGGATCTTCTTGGTGTTCAGGTTGTGGACGCCGGCGCCGAGCGTGCAGCCGATCAGACATCCGTCGGCGTCGGTCACCCGATTCGCCGAGCAGGTGGGGACGTGGCCGGCGCGCGTGCGGGTCGACGAGCAGTTGTTCTTGTCGCCGGGCGCCGGCGCGGGCGACGGCTTGGTCGTCGTGCCCGTCGCGGTCGGCGCCGGCGATGACGGCGGGGACGACGGCGCGCCACCGTTCTTCGCGGCATACGCCTTGTGACGCTCGACGAGCTGCGCGTACGTCTGGCCCTTGAGCACCTCGCCATGCCAGAACACGAGCTCGTCCGGCGTCGCGCTCCGCTTGAACACCGCCTTGTACGATGCGTGGATCATCGCCTCGCGCGCGGCCTTCTGCTGCTTGAGGTACTCGACGTGAAGGCGGACGAGATCGTCTTTCGACTTCCAGTCGGTGCGTCCGAGCCAGTGCGTCTTCTCGCCGCTCTGCGGCAGGCGGCCGAAGGCCTCCCAGTACGAGTCGCTGATCATCTTGGTGCGCGCGGCCGTCTCGGCGGGCGACGGCGCGGCGAAGGTCGGCTCGGTGGTAAGGGTGGGCGCGGCGACGGTGGTCGCCAGGACGAGCAGTAAGGCGAGCGATTTGTTCATCTCCGGTTCTACGGCCTGCGTGTCGTTTTCTTCACTGCGGCATCGAACCGCCTCGCTGGCGCCGTGATCCCGGAACGAGCGCCAGACGCTCTCGACGGAGGCGATCGTCCTCCGTTCGCTCGCTACGCGAGACGGGGCCAGGCAAGCGGCAGGCGGACGTGGTACTTGCACGTCGCGTCCTCAGCGCGACGTTCGCACGGTCGTCGCGAGGTGCACGGCGTGGTAGCCGAACTTGTCGCGAACGGCGTCGACGGTGCGGGCGCGGCGATCACCCTGATCGAACGTCGCGAGCGAGAGCTGCGACGGCTCGAGCGAGAGCTTCGACAGCGCGACGCCGACCAGGCGAACCGGAAGCGGCCGCGTGCGCGCACGTCGATAGAGCTCGAGGACGACTCGATGCACCTCGACGTCGACGCTCGTCGGCGTGATCGTGCGCGAGCGCGTGATGGTGTGGAAGTCGACGTAGCGGAGCCTCAACGTGACCGTTCCCGCGCGCACGCCGCGCCTTCGCGCGCGCGAGCAGACGCGCTCGCACAGGCCGCAGAGGATGCTCTCGGTCGTCCGTTCGTTCGCTTCGGCGAACGTGCGCTCGTTGGAGATGGTGCCGTGGACGGCGCCGCGCGGATCGTGCTCGCGGAACGCGGGCCGCTCGCGTCCGAGCTCGCCGCTGCCGAGACCGCGTGCATCGCGGCGGAGACCGCTCGTGGATGCGCCGAAGATGGGCCGAAGGAGCGCGTCGTCTGCGGCCACGAGCTGCGCGAGGGTCTCGATTCCGAGCTCGTGGAGCCGCCGTTCCGACACCGGTCCGATGCCGGGGAGCTTCCGCACGGGCAGCGGCGCGAGCGTCGCCTCTTCGTCACCGGCGCGGACGAACAGGACGCCGTTCGGCTTGGCGAGACCACACGCCACCTTCGCCAGCGACTTGCTGGTCGCGATGCCGGCGCTCGCGGGCAGCCCGAGCTCGTCCTCGATCGCTCGCACCATCGAGCGCACGACGCGAAGGATGGTGTCGTCGTCGTCGGCGTCGCCTGGCTTGCGATAGAGCGACTCGCAGCCGCGGAAGTCGACGTACTGCTCGTCGATGCTCGCGGCGATCACGATCGGGCTGAAGCGCTCGACGATCTCGCGCGTGCGTCTCGAGTAGTCCGAGTACTCGCCCGCGTGCCCCGGCAGGAAGACGGCGTGCGGCGCGAGCGCCGTCGCGTCGCGAATCGACATGCCGGAGCGAACGCCGAACGTACGCGCCTCGTAGCTCGAGGAGGTGACGACGCCGCGGCCGCCCTTGTGCCCGCCGACGATCACCGCCTTCCCGCGCAGGCTCGGATCGAGGAGCCGCTCGACCGACACGAAGAACGTGTCGAGATCGAGGCAGCAGATGCGAGCGATGCGCACGCTCGGAAGCATGATACTGAACAAACGAACAGTCAACGGTCGCGTCGAGGTCGCAGATACGACGAGCTCGCGGTGACATCGGACGACGTTCGAGCATCCGCGAATGCCGCGGGCCTGCGGCTGAAAGGCTCCGGCGCTTCCCACGATCCCACGAGAGGACGGCTCATGCCCAAAGGAACGGTCCGATTCCATCGCGTGCTCCGCTCGCCCACCGAGCGCGTCTACCGTGCGTTCCTCGACGCGGCGGCGCTCGAGAAGTGGCTCCCGCCGTACGGGTTCACCGGCCGCGTCCACTCGATCGACCCACGCGTCGGCGGCGGCTACCGGATGTCCTTCACGAACTTCTCGAAGACCGCGAGCCACTCGTTCGGGACCACCTACGAGGAGCTCGTCCCGAACGAGCGCATCCGCAAGACCGACCGGTTCGACGATCCGAACCTCCCCGGCGAGATGACGGTCACCATCGAGCTGCGCGCCGTCTCCTGCGGCACCGAGCTGTCGATCGTCCAGGAGGGCATCCCGGAGGTCATCCCGCCCGAGATGTGCACCCTCGGCTGGCAGGAGTCGCTGGAGCAGCTCGCGAAGCTGGTCGAGCCCGAGATCCCGGGCTGACGTCGTCGGCGCACTCGAACACGCGGCGCGTTCAGCAGTCGTAGCCCTCGGTCGCGCAGAACCCGCCGGCGCACCTCGGGGCCACCTCGCCGTCGACGCACGGGCGGAACTTCTTGCCGCGCAGCTTCTTCGGACGCGCGATCGGCTTCACCGCGCCGTACTTCCCGTCGACCCAGCAGTCGTCGACCGACGTGCATTGGACCTTCTGCGGCGCGTCCGTGACGGGGGCGCTCGACGCGCCCGCGACGGGGACCGCGCTCGAGGAAGCGACGGCGTCCGTGGACGGCGGCCCGGCGACGGCCGACGCCGGTGGCGTCGCGGCATTCGATGCGGTGGGCGCCGTCGAGGCTGCCGGCGTCGCGACGGTCGACGCAGGCTGCGCTACGACCGCCGGCGCCGGGGCACACGCGACGGCGAGGGGGATGAAGACGACAGCGACGCGCACGCCGCGAGGATACCCCGGGCGATGAGCGCGCACGTTCATGAACGCGTTCATGGACGTCCATGAACGCGTTCACGGCGCGGCCGTCGTTCACATCACGTATCGCAACGTGAGGAACACCGACCGCTCCCCGGCGTCCGGCGTCGCCGGCTGCTTCTGCACCCAGAACGCGAACCGCGCGCCGGCCGCCACGCGCTCGCCGAGCCAGAACGTGCCGCCGACGTTCACGTAGTGCAGGCGGGTCACCGCGCCGCCGCCCACCTGATGCTGGATGTGCACGTACTGGACGCCGAACCCGTCGGCGACGTCGCTCTGGAACCGGCGGCTGACGTTGAAGTCGATGCCGCCGCCCGAGGTCACGGCCGTGTACTTCTCCGCGGCTCGCTTGCTGAGGTCCGTCGCGAGCACCGTGTCGTTGCGGTTGAGCGAGACGTTCGCGAACGGGGAGACCACGCGATCGAACAGGTTCAAGCGGAACCCGGCGCGGGCGTTGTACCCGTGGATGTTCTCGTCGGTGCGACGAGTCATGTCGGTGTCGACCACGTACCGCTGGAAGGCGAGCCGGACCTCGGCGATCTTCGAGTCGATCAGGAGCCAGGGCGTCGCCATCATCATGTGGAACGAGTCGTCCGGGTAGTTGTTCGGACCCTTCCCGATCGCCTGGTAGGGCTGCACGTAGAAGCGATCGAACGGTGAGAAGGTGCCGCCGACCATCAGGCTGCCGGTGGTCGACACCGGGTTGCCCGCGTTCAGCGTGAGCCCTGCGCGCACGAGCTTCCCGATGCGGACGCCGCCGCGCACGCCGTTGCCCAGGTTGAACCCCGAGTAGAGCAGCGGATCGCGCGTGGCGGTGTCCTGCAGGAACGCGTCGCCGACGTGCCGCGAGAGGAAGTCCACGCTCGCCTCGTCGATCAGCCGGCCGACCTCGCCGAAGAGCGAGCCGGTGGCGAGCCGCAGCACCTGCTGGCGGATCTGCAGCGCGGCCTGCCCCTCGTAGGCGCTCGTCCCGTGGAGGGCCGGTCCGCCGTTCGCCATCAGCTCGCTGTCGACCGTGAGCCACTCGCCGTAGCGGACGCGGAGGCCGAAGCGCTCCAGCATGAGCGTGCTGGCGCGCGGCCGCGCGGCTGCTTGTCCTCCTTGGGGCCGTAGATGGGCGAGTCCGCCTTGACGCCGCCCACCACGGACACCGCGGGCGTGATCTCGTAGGCGTCCTCCGCAGGCGCGGCGCCCGCGAGCGCCGCGCACAGGATCAGCGCGCTCATTTCGCCAGCGCTGCGAGGATGATGTCGAGGCCCTTCGCGCTACGGACGGCGCCGTAGTGGCTCTTGAAGAGGCCGTTGTAGAAGTAGTTGGTCGCGTCGGTGTCGGTGAGCTCGACGACCTGATTGTCGGCGCCGTTCAGCTTCGCGGCGGCCTCCGAGACGAACTCGTCCTGATAGGTCCCGTCCTTCGGGTCGCGCATGGTGACGGTCGTGTAGAGGACCTTGTTGCCCCCGCACACGCCGCTCTGGCCCCAGGCAGTCTTGCCGTCCGCGCACGGCGTCTCGTACTCGCCGGTCGCGCCGTTCAGCGGCTTCAGGAAGTCGGTGACGGTGAACGCGGTGCGGTCGCCCATCTCGCAGGTGACGGTGCCGCGCATCGTCGGGCTCTTGCCGCAGAGGGCGCGGAACGTGGACACGCCGTGGTGCGCGCCGGCGGCGAACACCAGGTGCTGCATGCGCGCGAAGGGGTTCTTGCCGGCGCGGTGCAGGTGACGGAGCGCGTCGCGCACCACCGTCGGTCCGAGCGAGAAGCTCACGATCGCGAAGCGGCGCGACGGGTTGGCCGTCATCACGCTGTCGATGAAGTGCTCGACGATCGGCACGGCCCAGCCGTGATCCATGTTCTTCGCCGGGTTGCCGGTCGCGCCGTCGGGGCCGACCGGGTCGTCGACGAGGTCGTAACGGAGATCGACGGCGATGGTCTTGTACCCGGCCGAGACGAGGCGCTCGGAGAGCATCGGCGTGCCGCCCGTCGGGTGCGCTTCCCAGTCCGACGGCGTCGACGAGTTGCCGTGCACCAGCAGGACGATGGGCTTCGAAGCGTCCTCGCTGCCGATCGGGTAGACCTTCGCCGCGCACTTGTAGCCGGGGATCGACGCCGCCTCGTACGGCTTCATGTTGTTCGACTTCGGCGAGTCCTCGCTGCCGGCGCCGCGGGCGCTCAGGCCTGCCGTCGAGCAGCCGGGGTGCGTCGCCAGAGCGCGGTACTTGATCGTGTCGGCGTTGACCGGGTTGCTCGAGGGATCGGCGGGCGCGGCGTCGCCCTCGGGCACCGAGGTCTCGGCCTGCGGCGTGGCGCCGGCGTCCTTCGTCGTGTCGGTCGACGACGACTCGGAGAGGCACGCGGTGGCGGCGAACAGCGGGAGCAGGGCGATGAGCTTCTTCATGACGACTCCTGGGACAAGGCAGCGGGGTTGATGGACGTGACGGGTCGAACCGCGCGCGAGACGATGAGCACGACGAGCAACAGCTCGAAGGCGAGCGCCGCGAACGCGACCGACCGGGAGAGCGAGGTGGAAGTCGCGCGCGAAAACCACGCGATGGCGACCGGCACCGGCGCCGCGAGCGCCGAGCCGATGTGGTACGAGAGACCGACGAGGCGCGCGCGCTGCTCCGCCGGGTACAGCTGCGTGAGCAGCAGGGGGACGACACCGGAGAAGCCGACGCCGAAGGCGCCGCCGAGCACCGCGCCGACCGCGAGGAAGCGGGGATCGACGCCGACGTAGAGCGGGAGGATCGGCACCGCGAGGAGCGCCGGGACGACGATCGCGAGCGTGGTGCCGCGGCGTGCGGCGATGATGCCGGTCGTGATCGCCCCGGCGAGCATGCCGCCGTAGAAGAGCGCGACGAGCCCACCGACCTTCGCCGGACGAAGCCCGAGCTCCGTCTCGAGGATCGTCGGATAAAGCGTGGTCAGCGCGTAGTAGGCGCCGAGCCCAGCCGCCATCGTCACGCAGCCCCACAGCAGGTTCGCGGTGCCGCCCGTCGCCTTCGCGAGCTTCGAATCAGTGCGGCGACCGCGCGTCCGGAGCCACTCCTCGCTCTCGGGGACCGCGAGCACGAGGAACACGACCAGCAGCACCGCCGGGATCACGCTGATCGCGAACAGCGCGCGGAACCCGAAGCGCGGCAGGACGAACGCGGCGATCACGCCGGCGACGAGGTTGCCGATCGCCCAGCTGCCCTGCAGCACGCCCGACGCGATCCCACGCGACCGCTCGGGCCAGTTCTCCATCGCGAGCGTCATTCCGGCCGCGTACTGCGCGCCCATGCCGAGCCCGAAGAGCGTGCGCAGCGCGAGGATCGCCGCGAACGTCGGCGCGACGGCGATGAGCCCGTCGCAGATCGCGAACCAGACGACCGCGAGGATCAGCGGGAGCTTGCGGCCCCACTTGTCGGCCGCGGCGCCGGCGAACGCGCCGCCGAGCAGGCGGGCGAGCAGCGTGAGCGCCATCGACCCGGTGGTCGCGATCGTCGAGACGCCGAGCTCCCGCGAGATCGCGGGCATCGCGAGCAGGAAGATCGCGACGTCGAACGCGTCGAGGATCCAGGCGAGCCACGCGCCGCAGAACGACGCCCATTGCTTGCGCGTCGGCTCGCGCCACCAGGGAACGTGTGAGGGTGCCATCGCGGCGCGGCCCTCAGCACGGGGTGTGCCGCCCGCATTTCCGCTGGTTTCGCGATGGTTACCGACCTCGCTGCGTCACCGGCGACGCTGCGCCGGAAAACCGGAGCGCGTCGCGCGCGACGCTGCGCCTTGACGCGAGCGTCGCGCCTGCGTGGTCACTCCTCCGGCTCTTCCGGCTCCGGCTCCTGACCGTCGCACCGCGTGTTGCGCCAGAACAGCGTGCGGGTGTCTCCGTTCGCCGGCCTCATCGCCAGCACGGCGTCGCCGCGTGCGTTGAGGGTGGGTCCGTGCACGGCCCACTCGGTGAACGAGGTCGCGACGAAGGGCATCGGCAGCGCTACGAACGACCCGCTGTCCCAGACGAACGGCCGGATGCCGTCGTCGTCCTCGAGGAAGCCGAAGACCTGGCCCGCGTCGTTGACCTCCGTCGCGCGCCCGTTGGTCTCTGAGAGGACGATCGGCGCGCCGTCGCGCCAGAGCACCGGGTACGAGAAGAACGTGGAGGTCGCCGGGCGAATCACGTATCCGGCGACGTCGCCGCGCTCGTTGAGCGCGCTCCCGACCGCGCGCTGCGCGTCGGAGAGGAACGCAAGACCCGGCAGCTCTCGCGCGACGCCCGCCTCCCAGAGGAACACCGCCTCGGTGCCCGGCCCCGCGCGGTTGGCGGTGGCCATGATCTGGCCACGCTCGTTGATCCTCGGGTCTCCGCTGGAGCGCAGCCCGAGATCGGTCCGCACGCCCTCCTTCCAGAGGAACGCGCCGGTACCGTCGACGAGGACCACCTCGTCGCTCTCGTTGACGTCGCTCGGCCTGCCCGGACCGAGGTCCACCCAGGCGCCGTCGCGGAACAGCAGACCGCGTGTCTCGAGGACGGCGCCGGCGGTCGCGAGCACGTGCCCGCGTTCGGTGATCTCCAGCACCTCGACGCCGCCCTCCACGTCCGGCAGCACCGTGATCGTGCCGTCGCTCCGCCAGATGACCGCGCGGCGCACCCCCGCGCCGCCGCCAGGGCGCACGGTGCCGACCACGTCGCCCCGCTCGTTGAAGTCGATCGCGAGGTCGAGCTCGTAGCCGTCGGGCGCCGGGAGCGGTCGTCGCGTCCCGTTCTCCCAGACGAAGAACTCGAAGAGCAGACGCCCGCGATCGTCGAGATCGCGCGGGGGGTTCGGGCCGCCGCGCGGGTTGCGCGACTCGATCTGCAAGAGCGAGTAGCACTCCGCGCGGAGCACCGGCCCGCTCTGCCGAGCGCCGACGGGATCGACGGGATCGACGGGATCGCGCGACGAGGCGCACGCCGACGACGCGCACGCGAGGAGGAGGGTCGTGGCGAGGGCGATCGGCCCATGCGTTCTCATGGACCCGATCCGGAGCACCAGGCGGGCCGTCGACGGAGACCTGCGGCTCGTCTCTTCCGACCACACGAGCGCTGCTTGAGGACGCGACGGCGCAGCGCCCGAAGCACGGCGCCGCATCATCGCCTGCCGTTCAGATCGCCTGGAACACCGCCGCGAGCCACACGCCGGGCAGCGGCGCGACCTCGAAGATCTGCCGGCACTCCACGAGCACGATGGCCGCCGCGGCGACCTCGGTCGCGCCCCCCGATCGATGCGTGCGCGCCAGCGCGTAGAGCGGCAAGAGCGACAGCGCGTGCCAGGGCTGCGCCTGCGGCGTGCGCAGGGCGAGCCACAGCTGGAACGCCACGACCCCGAGCACCACGAACGCGCGCGTGAAGGCGAGCACCGCGATCGCGATCGCGAGCGGCAGCACGAAGTTCCAGTGCTCGGCGTTGCGCGCGTCGAACGTGAACCACAGGAGCGGGTTGGTCGCGGGGAACGCGCGGAGCGCCGGTCGGACCAACAGGAGCGCGCCCGCCGCCATGGCCAGCATCGCGAGCGACGGCAGGAGCCGCGCCCTGTGCGACTCGTGTGGTGCCGAAGGAGGGAATCGAACCCTCACGCCCTCGCGGGCAACGGATTTTGAATCCGCCGCGTCTGCCGATTCCGCCACTTCGGCTCGTGACCCTGACTGTGTAGCGACGCCGGCGCCGGCGCTCAACCTCCGCCTTCGCGGAGCGCTCGAGCGACCGGCGCCGCCGGTGAAATCGCTACTTCGTGCCGCTGTCCTCCTTCGACCCGCCGCGCTCGGAGCGGATGGTCGCCTGCGCCGCGGCGAGGCGCGCGATGGGGACGCGGAAGGGCGAGCAGCTCACGTAGTCGAGCTCGATGCCGTGGAAGAACTCCACCGACACCGGGTCGCCGCCGTGCTCGCCGCAGATGCCCAGCTTGATGTCGGGGCGCGTCTTGCGGCCGCGCTCCTTGGCGATGCGGACCATCTCACCGACGCCCTCCTGATCGAGGGTCGCGAACGGGCTCTTGGTGAAGATGCCTTGCGCGACGTAGACCGGGAGGAAGGTCTTGTCGGCGTCGTCGCGTGACACCCCGAGGGTGGTCTGCGTGAGATCGTTGGTCCCGAACGAGAAGAACTCGGCGATCTCGGCGAGCTCCGCGGCGCGCAGCGCGGCGCGCGGGAGCTCGATCATCGTGCCGAAGAGGAACTTGATCTCCTTGCCGCGCTCGGCGAACACCTTCTTCGCCTCGGCGTCGACGATGTCCTTGCACAGCTCCAGCTCGCGCTTCGACAGCGTGAGCGGGATCATGATCTCGGGCCTCACGTCGAGCCCTTCGCCCTGCACGTCGAGCGCCGCCTCGAGGATGGCGCGCGTCTGCATGGCGTAGATCTCCGGGTAGGTGATCGCCAGGCGGCAGCCGCGGTGGCCGAGCATCGGGTTCGACTCGGCGAGCTCCTCGGAGCGACGCCGGATGACCGCCTCGGAGATGCCCGAGGTCTCGGCCACGTGCTTGATCTGCTCGGGCGTGTGCGGGAGGAACTCGTGCAGCGGCGGGTCGAGCAGCCGGATGGTCACCGGCAGGCCCTTCATCTCGCGGAAGATCCCCTGGAAGTCCTCGCGCTGGAACGGCAGCAGCTTGGTGAGCGCCTTCTCGCGGTCGGCCAGGTTGTTCGCGAGGATCATCTCGCGCATGCAGTTGATGCGGTCGTCACCGAAGAACATATGCTCGGTGCGGCAGAGGCCGATGCCCTCGGCGCCGTAGTTGCGGGCGGTGCGCGCGTCTTTCGGGGTGTCGCCGTTGGTGCGGACCTTCAGCTTCCGACGCGCGTCGGCCCACGACATCAGCTCCTGGTAGTCGCCGGAGAGCTCGGCCGGCTTGAGCGGGAGCGAGCCGCGGTAGACCGCGCCGGTGCCGCCGTCGAGCGAGATGATCTCGCCCTCGCGGAGGATGAGCTGCTCGACCGCGCGGCCGCTCTCGCCCGCCACCGCGACGCGCACGACCTTCTTGTGCTCGTCGACCGAGAGGGCGCTCGTGCCCGCGACGCACGGCGTGCCCATGCCGCGCGCGACGACGGCGGCGTGGCTATTCGAGATGAGCAGCGGCGTCAGGCGCGAGGTGAAGGCGATGAAGCACTTGTCGATCTCGTCGACGGCCTCGACCTCGAAGTTGTACACGTCGACGTCGGCCCTGACCCCGGTCGCGCCGATGCGGTACGAACGCAGCGGCGCGTCGAGGATCGCCTCGAGGTCACGCGCCGCGGCTCCCGCGCACAACGGGAGAATGTCTCGCCGGATCTTCTCCGCGCCGAACATGATGTTGCGCTTCACTCCCTCCTTGACGCGGCCGTGGTAGTTCACCTCGGCCGCGATGTCGGAGAACAGCGCGCGCGCGCTGAGGCAGCGCGACTCGTAAGCGCGAGCCCGCAGCTCTGGCTTTACGCGATGCGTGAAGGCGGTGATTTCGTCCACGCGCTCGGCGATTTGCAGCGTGTAGTTTTCGCGGTTGCTCGTCAGCTGCGGGACGATTCCGAGGCGCAAGCACGCGAGCGCGACGCCGTCGACGAGGTGCGGCTTCGCCTGCGACAAGCTGATCTGCAGCCGGACCGCGCTCGACTCCTCCGACCATGTCCCGTCCCCGTCGACATAGCCCGCCAGGAAATGGAGCAACGCGGTGCGATCGAGCGAGAGCACCCATTGCACGAGATTGTCTCGGATCTCCCCCAAGCGCGCCGCCGGCTCACGACGGAAGCAGATGCGATCTTGAGCAACCCCGCGGATGACTCGCCCGCGGAGCTCGCCCGACGAGACGCGCTCACGCATGTACGTGAACGGCACTCCGAACGCCTCGAGCATGGCGGACTCGACGGCGGCGATGAACTCCGCCTTCTCGGGCGTGGGCTTCTGGATGAAGGTCACGTAACCCTTCGTGTTGCCCACGTTGATGTATCCCTCCGACAGGAGGGCTCCCGCGAGATACGCGAGCGCGGGGCTCGTCTTGGTCTCGCCGAACGCCGGGATCTCGTCGATCACCGTCACGAGCTCCTCGTCACGGAGGACCTCGTCGAGCCGCTTCTTGGCCAGCCTGCGCTGTTCGATGATGTACATCTTGTGGTCGGCCGTGAGCCGCAGCGTGTTGCCCTCGGCGCGTCCCGTCTGCGACACGGCGACCTCCACGACTTGCGACGGCTTGCGACCAGCGGCGATCACGTTTCGCCAGACAGGCCGCATCGATCGGCCGTCGAATGACAGGATCCGAAGCGGTGCGCCGTCCTCGAAGAGCGCGAACGCTCGCTCGGCGCTGATCAGCCCGCGATCCGTGAGCAGGCGCGTCTCCGGAGCGATGCAGGTCATCCCCCCCCGCGCCGTGAGGATGCCCTTGGCGGCCTTCATGCCGTGGATGTCCTCGGGCGAGGTCTCGGTGCGCACGAGGATGACGGCCTCGCCGCGACCCGCGCGCCGCTCCGCCTCGTCGGCGGTGAAGACGATCGCGCCGACCGCCGCGCCCGGCGACGCGTTGAGGCCGCGGGCGATCGGCGTCGAGCGACGCACCACCTCGGGATCGAGCACCGGGTGCAGCAGCTGGTTGAGCGCCTCGGGATCGACGCGCAGCAGCCCGTCGTCCTTCGAGAGACGACCGGCCTTCACCATCTCGATGGCGATGCGCACCGCGGCCTTGCCGCTCCGCTTCCCCGAGCGCGTCTGCAGGAGGTACAGCTTGCCCTCCTGGATGGTGAACTCGAGGTCCTGCATGTCGTTGAAGTGGTCCTCGAGCTTCTGCGCGATCTCGAGGAACTGCGCGTAGAGCTCGGGCATCGCGACCTCGAGGCTCTCCTCGGCGGCGCGGCCGGTCGCCGTGCGGCTGATCTTCCGCGGGGTGCGGATGCCGGCGACGACGTCCTCGCCCTGCGCGTTGGGCAGCCACTCGCCGAGGAGCTTCGTCTCGCCGGTCGACGGATCGCGGGTGAACGCGACGCCGGTGGCGCTCGTGTCGCCCATGTTGCCGAAGACCATCGCCTGCACGTTGCACGCGGTGCCCCAGGTCGCGGGGATGTCGTGGATCTTGCGGTAGGTGACCGCGCGCGGGTTCATCCAGGACCGGAAAACCGCCTCGATGGCGCCCCACAGCTGCGCCTGCGGGTCTTGCGGGAAGGGCTTGCCGCACTTGCTCTCGACCAGCTTCTTGTACTGCTCGACGATCTTCTGCAGGCGCGGGGCGTCGATGTCGCTGTCGGGCACCGAGCGCTTCAGCTCCTCGCCGTAGACGAGGCGGGGATCGAGGCCGCGATCCTTGGCGACGTCGCGGCGCGCCTGATCGAGCGCCTCCTCGAAGTGCTCGCGCTTGATGCCGAGCACCACGTCCGAGTACATCGTGACGAAGCGGCGGTACGCGTCCCACGCGAAGCGCGGGTTGTTCGTCTTCTTCGCCAGGGCCTCGACCGTCGCGTCGGTCAGGCCGAGGTTGAGGATGGTGTCCATCATGCCCGGCATCGACGCGCGCGCGCCCGAGCGCACCGAGACGAGCAGCGGGTCGGTCGTGTCGCCGAACTTCATGCCGACGATCTCTTCGACCTTCTGCAGCGAGCTCTTCACCTCGGCGCGGACCGCGTCGGGCACCTGGCCGTCCTTCATGAACGCGGTGCAGACCTCGGTGGTGAGGGTGAAGCCCGGAGGCACCGGCACGCCGAGGTTGGTCATCTCGGCCAGCCCGGCGCCCTTGCCGCCGAGCAGCTCTTTCTGCTTCGCGTTGCCCTCGGCCTTGCCGGCTCCGAAGAAGTAGACGTACTTGGTCACGAGCGTTGCCTCCGTCGCAGGTCTCGGCGCAGCTGCGCCTGGGGGGGACCGCGCGCAGGTGCGTTGCGCGGTGCCGGCACGATTGTCCGGCGCGCGCGTTGCGACAAGCGTCAGGACGGCATCGAGACGGTCTTGTCGGCGGCGCGCCGAGCCTTGCGCTTCGGTCGTTCTTCGAGCTCGTCTCCGAAGAGGCCTCCGTCGGCCGGCGGCTCCCAGTGGTTCCGCGTGTTGCCCGCCTCGTCGACCTGGAAGAACACCGTGCGCCGGACGCGACCGTCGTCGAAGGTCTCGACCGCCAACATCCAGAACCACGGCGCCTCGTTGGGCGCCGCGTCGGCGAAGAGCGACAGCTGCCGCTCGTCGACGAGGCGCTTCTCGAGGGCCATCGTGCGCACGTGCCGCAGCGGCGGACGCAGCGCCGAGCCGCGATACACGCGCACCGGCACGTCCTCGACGAAGGTGGTGAAGGAGAGCCCCTCGCGCCGCACGCGCAGCCACGGGCTCTCGGCGCCCTCGGCCAGCTGACAGAGCGCGTAGCAGAAGCGCTCGTGCGCCTTGCACCCGAGGCCCCAGTTGGTGTCGCCCTCCTCGCGGTGCGCTTCGGAGAACGCGCGGTTGCGGGTCTCGATGGCGACCTGCGAGAGCAGGGCGAGCCGCCGACCCTTGAGCGCGGGGTCGACCTCCCAGGGCTTCTGTGCCGATGAACCGCCTGCGTGCATGTTCAGGGAGTGTCTCGCAGGTGGGCGGGAGCGGTCAATGGGGGAGGGGGAAGCGGACGCGAAGGCGGACGCGGACGCGGACGCGAAGGCGGGTGCGACATGGGACGTCGCGGCCGCTGAAGGACGGATGAGCCGTCATTCTTGGCGCGAGCGGGGCCGTGAGGACGGCGGCGAGCGGCGGCTTGCCGGGTGCGGTCGACCTCGTAGTCTCGTCTCATGTTGGATCGCGGTCGGCTCGCCACCACGCGCTCGGCGACCCTGCGCGCCGTCCTCCGCGGCCTACCGCTCGGCGAGGGGGCCCGGTTCGCCATCGCCGGCGTGGAGCTGCTCGTGCTCTCGCGCGCGAAGGCCGCTCAGTGGCCGGACATCGAGCTGCGGTCGGGCGATCTCGAGGCCGTCGCGTGGGTCGCTCCCGACCAGACCGATCGCGTCGCAGACGCCCTGCTCGCCGACCCGCGCGTGATCGCCGTCCGCTTCGACGCGGCGCCGGTCGAGATCGGTTGATCCCGGACGGCGCCCTCAGCTCGCCTCTTCGCCGCCGTCCTCGTCCTCGTCCTCGTCCTCGTCCTCGTCTCCCCCGGCCGCGGCGATGTCGCGCGTCTGCGACGCGAACTCGCGGCGGCCGTCGCCGTTCGACTCGGCGAGCGCCTGCGCGGCCGCGACGTAGTCCTCGCTCTTCGCGTCGGCGGCGCCGAACCGCTGCGCGATCCAGACGTCGAACGGCACGAAGCCGCTCACCTTCGCGCCGCCGTCGCCCTCGCCGCCGAGCGACAGCGTGATGACCGGGTACTCACCTTGATCATCGGGCTCGCCGACGTAGAGGAACGACTTCGCGTCGCCCTCGGCCTCGATCAGGATGCAGTCGCCTTCGAGCAGCTCGACGGCCTCGCCGAACGCCGGCACCGCCTCGTCGCCGAACTCTTGCGCGACGAGCTCGTCGAGCGACATCGGCTCGAACTCCGGCTCCTCGTCGTCGAACGACCAGCCGAGGCTCGACGCGTCGTGCGCGAGGAAGGTCTTGAGCCCCGCGGGGAGCTTCTCGTCGTTCGGCAGACGGAGCTTCTTCAGCACACCCGCCGGCACCGGCTCGGGCGCGGTGACCTCGCTCGCGCCCGTCTCGCTCGCGCCCGTCTCGCTCGCGGACGCTTGAATCGCCTTCTTCACCAACGCCGCGCCGCGCGCGGCACCGCTCTTCTTGGCTGCCATCGGCGAAGCGCCTAGCACCGCGCGGTCGGGGATCGGCACGAATCGTCCGCTACCGACGTGGTGTCCGAGCTCGCGGAAGGCAGCCACTTCGAAGCATACCGCGCCGCGAGCGTTCGATACCGGACACATCCGCCGCGGCGGGGCCTGCTTCCGCACGGCGCGGTCCTCGATGCCCCGTTCGGTGGACGTCGAGGTGTACGCATGGTGCCCGTGTCGGCATCGCGCCGAGCGAGCAGGCGAGGATCTTCGAGCGCTTCACCCTCGAGAGCGAGCCCCGGACGAGGGTCGGCGTTCACGGTTCGCCTTCCGCGCGACGTGAAGCAGGGCGCCGCGCCCTGACGTCGGCGACCCGTCACAGCGGCGAGGTCGCGCCGATCGGCTCGAGGTTCGTGCTCTGCGCGTGGCAGGTCGACAGCGCGCCGCCGCACCCGCAGACGTTGCCGCCGCGATCGAAGAGCGAGAACTCCGCCTCGGCCCAGCCGCCCTCGGCGAGCGGTGCGTAGTTCCGCCCGACCTCGAGATCGAACCCGTTGCAGCGGAGGCGCGCGCGCGTCATCGTCAGCTGCGCCCCGAGCGCGATCACGCCTGCGCGCACGTTGCCCTCGATCACCACGTCCTCGAGCGTGCCGACCGCAGGCACGGCGCCGTCGACTCGTGGAGCGGCGACGAGCTGGATGCCGTCACCGAAGCTGCCGTCGCGCTCCTGCGCGAGCGTGCCGCGCACGACGCAGCCCCGCGCGGTCAGCGTCCCGCCCTGCAGGTAGACGCCAGACGTCCGATTGCCGACGAACAGCGAGCGCTCGAGGACGATCGCCGGGTAGAGCGCGCGGTCGCGATCCTCAAGGGCGACGACGCCGCCGCCGAGCGTCGCCCACTCCACGGTCGACGTCGTGCCGCGCACGATCGAGTCGGTCATCTGCAGCGTCGCCGCCGTGAGCACGACGCCGGCGCCGTGACTGCCTTCGACCAGGGAACGCTCGATGATCACCTCGGCGCCGGTGAGCGCCCACACGCCCACGCCCCCGCGCGGCTTCTTCGTCGCCGGTCGGGTGTCACGCAGCACCGAGCCCCGCACGACCAGTCGGCCACCGTCGTTCGAGATCGCCGCCGTCGATGCGCGCTCGATGACCACGCCGTCGAGCGCGACGTCCGGCTTGCGGGTGTCGCCGATGGCGCTCGCGAGCCGCACGCCGATGCCCAGCGAGCCGTCGCTCGAGGGCGCGACGTCGCGGATGAGCGTGGCGCCGATCGACACGGGCCCGCCGTCGGCCGCGACGCCGGCCGTGCGTACGCGCTCGATCACCGAGCGCGTCACCGTGAGGCGCGGCGCGGCGGCGTTTCCCGGGCGAACGGTGGCCACCAGGCCGACGCCGAGCGTGCCGTCGATCAGCCGCACGTCGCGGAACACCGAGCGATCGACCGTCACCGTCGCGCTGGCGGAGAACACGCCGGCCTCGCGGACCCGCTCGACGAGGACACGCTCGATCGTGACGTCGGGCGACAGGCGCGTGTCGTCGATGCGCACGCCGGCCTCGCCGCAGTCGTGGACCCACAGATCCGAGAGCCGCGCTCGGCTGGCGCCGGTGACGTACACGCCTGTCCCGGCCGACACCACCGCGACGCCGCGCAGCTCCACGTCGGCGTCGAGCGTGATCGCCGTGCTCGTGCCCTCGAGCGTGACCTTCGACGGGCACACGCCGATGATGCGCGCGCTGCGCGAGACGCGGACGTTCGACGCGTACTTGCCGGCGGCGAGGAGGATCGTGGCGCCGATGGGGGCGGCTCGGACCGCGTCGTCGAGCGTCCGATACGGTGCGTCACGCGAGCCGTCGGGGACCGGCGCCGCGCTCGCCGCGTCGACGTGCACGGTCGCCGCCGCGTCGCTGCTCGGCCACGGTCCGTCGCCGCAGGTCGACACGGGCGCGCACGCGGGGTCGCCGGGCAGCGCCATCGTCCCGGAGCCGCAGGCGACGTCGGGGAGCGTCGCGCGACATCCTCCGGCGCCGTCGGAGACGAAGCCGGTGGCGCACTCGACGGCGCCGATCGCGCGGCACGTCGCGCCGTCGTGGACGCTGTGATCGTCGCACGCGGGGACGCGCGCGACGCACGCGCCTTCCGTCGTGCGCTCTCCCTCGCACGACGGCGCCTCGGCCGGCGCGCACGAGACGACGAGCAGCGAGAGCATCGCGACGCGCGAGAGGGGCCCCACGCGTCGAGCGTAACGCCACCAGTCACCGCGTCACACGGACCATCGTTTGCATCCGCCCGCCACGGGCTGCGCGCGCCGAGCGTTCGTTGCTCGGGGCCGCAGCGGAGGGACTCCATGGCCACGGCATCGCTCCCCAGCCTCTACCCGTCGCGTCCGCGCGCGCTGCACGCGGCCCTTTGGATCGCCCAACTCGGGCTCGCCGCGATCTTCGGCATGGCGGGGGTGATGAAGCTGGCGACGCCGATCGCGCAGCTCGCGCCCAAGCTGACGTGGACGGCGGACGTGCCGGAGACGATGGTGCGGTTCATCGGGTCGTTCGAGGTCGCCGGCGCGATCGCGCTGATCGTGCCTGCGGCCACGCGCATCCGGCCGCACCTGACGCCCGTCGCTGCGACCGGGATCGTCATCCTCATGGCGTTCGCGACGATGTTCCACGTCAGTCGCGGCGAGCTCGCCCCGCTCCCGATGACCATCACGTTGGGCGCGGTCGCGGCGTTCGTGGCGTGGGGGCGCACGATGAAGGCGCCGATCGATCCGATCGCTGGCTGAGCCGAGCTCCAGGGCGCAGACGCACGCAACCGATCGCGGCCGACCCGCATCGTAGCGTCCTGACCGGCCGGCCAGTCTGACCGCCCGGCCGAATAGGAGCGCGAAATGCACCTCGACACGAGCGAGTTCAGTCGACCCGACGGCGGCCAGGTGACGGCGATCGTCGAGGCCGCCGAGTCGTGCTTCTCGCGCGCGGGGTACGCCGGCGCGTCGATGCGCGAGATCGCCGAGCGTGCCGGCGTGTCGAAGAGCCTCCTCCACTATCACTTCCAGTCGAAGGAGCACCTGTTCGTCGAGGTGCAGATCCGCTTCTACGAGCGCCTCGGCGCGCGCATCACCGCCGCCGTCGCGCCGATCCGCGAGGGCGACGCGCGCGGGCTCGCCGCGTTCGACGCGCTGTTCGACGTGCTGCGCACGAGCAACGACCTCGCCGTGCAGGCGGAGCTGTGGGCCGCGGCGCTCGCCAACGTGAAGCTGCGATCGCACATCACGCGGCTGCGCGAGTTCTTCCGGAAGATGCTGGTCGAGCGCATCGAGGAGATCCTCGGCCCCGATCGCGAGCGGCTCCCCGTCCCGCCCGAGGCCGCCGCCGATCTGGTGTGGGCCACGCTCAACGGTCTCGGCATCGAGGCGGCGTTCGGCGAGCCCAACGATCGCATCGAGCGCGCGATCGGCACGCTGCGCGCGCTCGCGGCGATCGCGCTCGCGCCCCACGGCCCGACTCCGCGCACGCACGCGCAGTAGCCCTCAGAGCAGGAGGATCGTCATGCACTTCGTGAAGCTCCCGGTGAACGAGCGAGCGGTGAAGATGAACCGCGACGTCGAGCGCGTGGTGAACCGCGCGGTGCGCACCTACGACGCAGTGATGGGCAAGCTCCGCCTCGGTGGGCGGCGCGCCGCCTACGACGACGAGGCCTACGAGTTCATCGGCGGCGCGAAGGACGAGCTCCGGAGGAAGCACTACGACAAGTCGCTGCGCCTGCTGTGGAAGGCGGAGCACGCCGCGCCGTGGTCGACCTTCAAGGACGCGGGAGAGGCGGAGAAGGCGCTGATGAACGCCGCCGAGCGCGCGATGACCGACGCCGAGCGGGCGGCGCGCGCCAAGATCACCAGCAAGGAGTTCAGGGCGGCGCTCGATCGCGAGTACACCCCGGAGCAGAAGAGGGCACTGGTGAGCATCCTCTCGAAGATCGGCCACGGCGAGGCGTACGCGTGGCTCGTCTCCGCCTCGATGCTCAACGAGGTGAAGAGCACCGGCGCGCGCGCCGCGGTCACCATGCAGGTGATGGAGGAGGCCAAGCACTTCGTCGTGCTGCGCGAGCTGATCCAGGCCTTCGACGTGCCGATACCGCGCCAGTCCGCGTGGGACTACCTGCTCCTCGAGGGCTGCCTGCGGGCCAAGGGCCTCGACCGCTTCTTCGGGATGAACGTGCTCGTCGAGACCATCGCGCTCTCGATCTTCGGCCTGCTCAGCGACAAGCCCGGGCTCGAGGTCCTGCGGCTCTTCCACCTCGACGAGTCGCGCCACACCGCGCTGCCCGACAATTACTTCCGCGAGTTCCCGCTCACCGAGTGGCAGAAGAGGAACCCCGCCGCGCGCGTGTCGCGCCTGGTGATGGCGCTGCCGGCGGTGCCGCTCGTGCTCTTCCTCGAGGCGGAGCTCGCCGAGCTCGGCGTCGACGTCTTCGAGTTCGCCGGGTCGATCCTGCGCAAGGCCGTGCACCTCGCCGAGCGCGCGGGGTTCCTCCTCCCGCTGCCGGGGCCGCAGCTGCTCTCGGTCTTCAACCGCATCTTCAACGCGTACTGCTCCGTGACGCGCGGGGACCACCAGTTCCGCGAGTACATGTCCGCCGACACCACGCACGGCGCCGCCGAGGCGGCGGTGGAGAAGGAGATCTTCGGCGCGGCGGCGTAGGCCTTGCCGCGACGTCGCTGCGCGCGCGGCAGGGGGCGCGCGGGTGCGGCGAGGCGCGTCCGCGCTCGGCCTCCCGTGCCCCTCCCAATGAAAGACGTTCTCCCCTCGCGGGCTGATTTTTTCAGCCCCCGAGGGCCGGGGAGGCTGAAAAGATCAGCCCGTCGGGGCAGAGCGGGTTTCGGAGACCGACCACCGCCCGATGCAGGGAGCCGGTCGCCCGCGAGCTTTCGGCGGGCGCCTCCCATGCGGAGCGCGAACGGACCCCCGGCGCTCGCGTCGGCCGCGCGCATGGACCGGCGCGATCATCTCCCTGTAGCTTCGCTCGACAACACGAGGAGGCCTCCCATGGGAAACCCGTTCGTCCACGTCGAGCTCAACACCGGCGACGTCTCGAAGGCGAAGAAGTTCTACCAGTCGATCTTCGACTGGAAGCTCACCGACATGCCCATGGGGCCGGGCATGGTCTACACGATGCTCGACGTCGGCACCGGCACCGGCGGCGGCATGATGCAGAAGCCGATGCCCGACGCGCCGACGGCGTGGCTTCCCTACGTCGAGGTCGCCGACGTGAAGAAGACCGTCGCCAAGGCCCGCAAGGCGGGCGCGAACGTCATCGTCGAGTACCAGCCGGTCGGCGAGATGGGCGCGATCGGGATCTTCATCGATCCGACCGGCGCCGCGCTCGGCCTGTGGGAGACGTGGGCGCGTGCCCCGCAGGCCACGAAGAAGGGCGCGAAGAAGGGCGCGAAGAAGGGCGCGAAGGCCGCGAAGAAGGCCGCCCCGAAGAAGGCGGCGGCGCGCACGACGAAGAAGGCGGGCGGTAAGAAGAAGGCGACGAGGCGATAGACGAGCCGCACGTCACCGCGGCGCCGCCGATGCTCGCGTGGCCTGGGCTCCCCGCCGCGCGAGCAGCTCGCGCGCTTCGTCCTCGCTCACGTCGGACCAGCGCTCGTAGGCGTCGGCGACCGCGAAGCTCGACCCCGAGCGCAAGTTCGCCACGAACAGCGCGTCGACCTCGCGCGCGAGCCGCTGCGCACCATCGAGCGGACCGGTGGGAACCGCGACGATGACGTGCGCGGCGCCGGCGCGCCGGAGTGCCGCGAGCGCGGCGCGTAGGGTGAACCCCGACGCGAGGCCGTCGTCGACCACGATCACGGTCGAGCCGATCACGTCGAGCGGCTCGTCTCCCCGCAGGAGCCGCACCCGACGGGCGACCTTCGCTCGCGTGACCTCGACGCCGTGCTCCGCCTCGTCCGACCGGAGCCCCACGTGGCGGACGAGAGCGTCGTTGAGCAAGCACGAGCCGTCGAACGCGACCGCGCCGTACCCGACCTCGGTGTTCCACGGCAGCGTGATCTTGCTGACGACCACGACGTCGAGCGGCAGACCGAGCGCGTCCGCGAGCGCCGCGGCGACCGGAACGCCACCCGCGGGAATCGCGAGCACGCGCGCGCGTTCGTCGAGGCCGTGCGCCGACAGCAGCCGAGCGAGCACGGCTCCGGCGTGCGGCCGATCGCGGAAGACGGCCAGGCGATCACGAAGCGCGGGGTCCTCGACGAGCTTCACACCCATCGGCGCAGCACGTTTCGCGCCAAAGGCAGCGAGCGGGACTCTCCACGGCGCTCTTGCCGGGCGGGGTCTTTCGCGAGGCGCGCTGGTCGCGTTCGACACTTGACCGCTGTGCGCGAGGCCCTACGCGGTGCGCCGCGTAGCGCGGATCGCACGAGTCACGATCCCGCGGGATTTCTCGACGGAGCGCCGCTTGCAGTGGAGCCGCTGCGTGCTGACCGCGAAGCTCGCGACCCTGGGCCGCTCCACGATCGTGGGCGGCGCCGCCACGCTGACCGACCTCCTGGTGCTGTTCGTCTGCATGCACGCCTTCGGGTGGTCGCCGCGCGTCGCCAACGTGCCCGCGCTGATCGCGGGCGGCGTCGTGAACTTCCACGGCAACCGCACGTTCGCGTTCCGCGCGACCGAGGGACGCATCGAGCGGCAGGCGACGCTGTTCTTGCTCAGCGAGCTCGTGACGCTGGCGTTGAACGGCGTCCTCTACGATCTCGCGATCCGCTCGCTGCACCCGCAGCCCGCCGGCGCGATGGTGATCCGGTTGATCACGCAGAACGTGGTGTTCCTCGCGTGGTCGTTTCCGGTGTGGCGGCTCGTGTTCCGGCGATGACTACCCCCCGAGCAGCTCGAGCTTCGCGACCTTCCGCAGCGCCCCCGCGATCGTCGCGAGCATCCGCAGCCGGTTCTCCCGGACCGCGAGATCCTCGGCCATCACGAACACGCCGCGGTCCTTGTCGAAGAACGTGTCGATCGGATCGGCGAGCGCGGTCGCGGTGGCCTCGACCGCCTTGCGGTAGTCGCCGCTCTCGGTCGCCCGCTGGATGACGCCGCGGGCCTCGGCGTACGCCTGCCACAGCGCCTTCTCCGACGGGTGATCGAAGCGGGCCGGATCGGGCTCGCCGGGCGCGACCTCCTTGGTGATCTTGGAGGCGCGCTTGAACGCGGTGGCGAGGCGCGCGAAGGCGGCGGTGCCTTGCGCGTCGCGGATGGCGGAGATGCGCGCGCGCAGATCGGCGAGGTCCTCGAAGCCGGCCTCGACGCAGGCCTCGACGACGTCGCGCGGCGCGCGGTAGCCGGCGAGCGCCTCGGCGTTGGCGCCGGCGTCGACCGCCTCGTCGAAGAGGCCGACGAGGCGCGCCTTCATGAACAGCGTGATCTCGACCTCGATCTGCTCCCACGTCTTGGGCAGCGTCTGGCCGCGCGCGGCGTAGGTCTCGTGCGCGATCTTCGCCAGCATGACGAGGTGGGGCAGCTTGCCGCCGACGCCGCGCGCGAGCGCGGTGAGGTAGGCGCCGACCGCGCGGTTGAACGCGCGGCGGATCGAGAACGGATCGTTGGCGCCGGTCGGCGCGAGGCCCGCTGCGAAGCCGCCGACGAAGTGATCGAACTTGTCGGCGAGGCCGAGGTAGATGCCGAGCGCGCCGACGCGCGAGAGGTCCTCGGGCGCGAGCCAGTGATCGGCGATCGCGTCGGCGATCTCCGCGTCGATGCCGGTGGCGAGCGCGATGTCGCGGCCCGCGTAGCCCTGCATCTCCGGGAACTCACCGACGGTGAGCGACGCGAGGTCGGCCTTGCACAGCGCGGCGGCGCGCTGGATCTTGTCGAACCGCTCCGTGGGCGCCTGCGCGTGGCCGGCGATGCGCTCGGCCATGATGGCGATGCGCTCGACCTTGTCGGCGACGGTGCCGAGCTTCGCGTGGTAGCGGATGCCCGCGAGCTTCTTGGCGTAGGTGTCGAGCCCCGCCTTGCGGTCGGTCTGCACGAAGAACTGCGCGTCGCTCAGGCGCGCGCGCATCACGCGGTCGTTGCCCTTGCGGATGGTCTCCGGCGCGCGGTCGGTGTTCACCACCGCGAGGTACTTCGGCAGGAGCGCGCCCTTGCCGTCGCGCACGCCGAAGTAGCGCTGGTGGGTGCGCATCACGTCGAGGATCAGCCGATCGGGCAGCTCGAGGAACGCCTGCTCGAAGCCGCCGTCGACGATGAACGGCTCCTCGACGAGCCCGGCGTTCTCGTCGACGAGGAACGCGTCGTCCTGCAGCACGCCGCCGAGCTCCTTCGCGCGCGCCGCGAGGCGCTCGACCATCGTGCGCTTGCGCGCGTCGACGTCGACCTGCACGTGCGCCGCGGCGAGCTTGCTCACGTACTCGGCGGGGGAGGCGATCTCGAGGGCCTCCGGCGCGAGGAAGCGGTGGCCGCGCGTGGCGCGCCCGCTCTTCGCCCCGGCGTACTCGAGGTCGATCGGCTCGTCGCCGAGCAGCGCCACGATCCAGTGGATCGGCCGGCCGAAGGCCACGTCGCTCGCGCCCCAGCGCATCGATTTGCGGAAGGGGATCTCGGCGATCGCGTCGACCAGGACCTTGCCGATCAGCTCCTTGGCCGCGCGCCCGGCCTCCTTGCGGGTGCCGGCGACGTACTTGCCCTTCGGCGTCTCGACGATCTTCAGCGCGGTCACGTCGACGCCGAGCTTCTTCGCGAACGCCTCGCCGCCCTTGGTCGGCTTGCCCTCCTTGTCGAAGGCGGCGGCGGCCGGCGGCCCGGTGAGCTCCTCTTCGACGTCGGGCTGGCGCTCGGCGATGCCCTCGACGATCAGCGAGATGCGCCGCGGCGAGCCGAGCGGGCGAGCGGCGCCGTGACCGAGGCGCAGCGCATCGAGCCGCTTGGTGACGAGGCCGGGCAGCGCGGCGAGCGCGCCCTCGACGAAGGAGGCAGGCAGCTCCTCGCACCCGATTTCGAGGAGGAGATCGCGTGTGGCAGACGGAGACGACATGGGGGGCGCGCACGCTACGAGCGCCTCGCGGTATCGTAAAGGCCCCCATGCTGCGGCCGCGCTCGGCGCCGGAAGGCGCGCGCATCGTCCTGAGCGCGCTGCTGCTCTCCGGCTGCGAGCCGGGCCCGGCGTCGACGACCCGACCGGTGGAGGTCCGCGGTCTGCCCGCCTGCCCGCCGAAATCCCCGTACGCGCGGCCCATCGTGGTGCGCCTCGATCGCGACCGCGCGCTGTTCGAGGAGGCGTTCACCGTGATGACCCGGGTCGATGCGCCGACGGCGACGGTCGCCCTGTCGGTGCCGCGCGTTCGCATGCGGGCGACGGTGCGCGCGGGGCTCTGCGCGCCGACCTCGGTGTCGACGTGGGACTGTGCCGCCGCGACGTGGGTCGCCTCGACGACGGTGGATCTCGACGCGCGCTCGACGCCGGTGACGGTGACCCTTCCGGCGTTCCAGGCCGCTTGCGCCGGGCGTCAGCCGTAAGTCTTCGGGCGACTCGGCCGAACCGACAAATTCCATTGCACGCACCGCCTGCGAGGCGTAAGAGGTGCACCCACATCGTTACACCCCATCCGGGAGGGTTCCCCATGCGCACGCTCATCGCTTCTTCGCTGTTCGTCCTGTCGGCGGCTTCGGCTCTCGTCCTCGGCGGTTGCGCCGTCCAAGGAGTCGATCACGACGATGACGAGGTCGTCTCGAGCGAGGTGGCGGGCGCGCTCTCGGCGTACGGCAAGAGCCTCGTCGGTGCGTACCAGACGGCCGACATGGCGTCGGACTTCGACAACATCGTCCTCAAGGCCGACGGCACCTACTTCTCGACCGAGACGGTCTACTGCATCAAGGCGCCCTGCGACCCGCTGCGCGACGAGGGGAAGTTCATCGGCTACAAGCCGCGCTCCGGCAAGACCATCGGCGGGCTGCGCCTCGTCTCGAAGACGGGCAAGTCGACCTACTACAAGACGGTGCTCGGCGCCGACGGCGTCGGCTTCAAGCTGTCGCGCGACGGCAAGGCGTGGTTCAAGTACGAGACCGTCCCCTCGTATTGCCAGCAGGCGAGCGACTGCAAGGGCCAGTCGTTCGCGCACATCATGTGCGTCGGCCAGGCGACCTGCACCGCCGAGAGCCGCTGCGGCTGGAAGTGCGGCACCGGCACCACGTGCGACTACTCCGATCCGACCAAGCGCTACATCGGCAAGAGCACCGCGGAGTGCTCGGTGATCAAGTACTTCTGCGCCGAGGGCGAGCCCTTCTCCAACGAGTGCGGCTGCGGCTGCACCGTTCCGGCGCCCAAGCCCTGCGTGGTCACCGGCTGCAGCGGTCAGGTCTGCGCCGACGGTGAGATGATGACGACCTGCGAGTGGCGCGACCACTACGCCTGCTACAAGAGCGTCGGCATCTGCGAGCGCGGCGCCGACGGCACCTGCGGCTGGCGCGACACGCCGGAGCTCGAACAGTGCATCGAGGGCACCCTCTGATTCGAGCACCTCGGTAGCGCGCGGCGCCCGGAGCCTCATGGCTGCCGGGCGTCTCCGCTTTTGCCAGCGCCCAGCTCGGTTTCCGTCCGCGCGCGTGCTAGGACGCGCCGCCCCATGTCCGACCAACTCGCCCGCGAGATCCGCCGTCGCAAGACGTTCGCGATCATCTCGCACCCCGACGCGGGCAAGACGACGCTCACCGAGAAGCTCCTCCTGTACGGCGGCGCCATCCAGCTCGCCGGCGCCGTGAAGGCCAAGCGCGGCCGCGCCGCCGCGGTCTCCGACTGGATGGACCTCGAGCGTGAGCGCGGGATCTCGATCACCTCGTCCGTGCTGCAGTTCCCGTATCACGGGCTGCAGCTCAACCTGCTCGACACGCCCGGCCACGCCGACTTCAGCGAGGATACCTACCGCACGCTGCACGCCGCGGACGGCGCAGTGATGATCCTCGACTGCGCCAAGGGCGTCGAAGCGCAGACCAAGAAGCTGTTCCGCGTCTGCCGTCAGCGGTCGATGCCCATCTTCACGTTCGTGAACAAGATGGATCGCCCCGGCCGCGAGCCGTTCGATCTCGTCGGCGAGGTCGAGTCGGTGCTCGGCATCGGCGTCTACCCGATGACCTGGCCGATCTACCGCGGCGCGCACTTCGCCGGCGTCTACCACCGCGTCTCCAAGAAGGTGTGGCTGTTCGACGCGCAGAAGGGCGGCTCGTCGCAGGGCGCGGGCGCCGAGCTCGCGCACGCCACGGTGACCGGCGTCTCCGATCCGATGCTCCGCGAGGCGCTCGGGCAGGAGGGCTTCGACCGGCTGCAGGAGGAGTCCGAGCTCCTCGATCACGCGGGCGACGACTTCCACCGCGATCGCTTCGAGGCCGGCGAGGTCTCGCCGATGTTCTTCGGCAGCGCGATGAACAACTTCGGCGTCGAGCCGTTCCTCGACGAGTTCTGCGAGCTGATGCCGCCGCCGCCGCCGCGCGCGTCGAGCGCCGGTCCCATCCCGCCCGACGAGGACGAGTTCTCCGCGTTCGTCTTCAAGATCCAGGCGAACATGGACAAGCAGCACCGCGATCGCATCGCGTTCATGCGCGTGTGCAGCGGCCGCTTCGATCGCGGAATGAAGGTGCTGCACGTCCGCAGCGACAAGCCGATCCGCCTCGCCAACCCCACGACCTTCCTCGCGCAGGAGCGCACGATCGTCGACGAGGGCTACGCGGGCGACGTGATGGGCGTCTACGATCCGGGCATCTTCGAGATCGGCGACACCATCACCGCCGGCAAGAAGTTCGCCTTCGAGGAGATCCCCTCCTTCGCCCCCGAGCATTTCGCGCGCGTGGTGATGGCCGATCCGATGCGGCGCAAGCAGCTGAAGAAGGGCCTCGAGCAGCTCGCGCAAGAAGGAACCATCCAGCTCTATCGTCCCCCGGAGGGGCGCGAGGGCGACGCGATCCTCGGCGCCGTCGGCCGGCTGCAGCTCGAGGTGGTCAAGTACCGGCTCGAGAACGAGTACGACGCGAAGGTCCGCCTCGAGACGATGAACACCGAGTTCTGCCGGTGGGTCACCGACGAGCACGGCGCCCAGCTCACCAATGAGCAGCTCCTCGAGTTCGATCGGCTCCGGGTGGGCATCCCCGCGGTCGACGTGCGCGGTCGCGGCGTCATCCTCTTCCAGGGCGAGTGGCAGCTCAACTCGGCCAGGCGCGAGTTCCCCAAGTACAAGTACGCGGAGACGGCCCGCGGCGTCATCGCCACGCAGGCGTGAGGTTCGCGCGCGGCGCGCCGGCGTGCCACGATCGGCGCGTGCGGCGCGCTGTTCTGCTGGCCGGCTTCATGGCGCTCGCGCTCGTCGCGCCCGTCGCGCCCGTCATGGGTGAGGCGCGCGGCGACCAGCTGCCGGTCCGCGGCGCGATCGATCGTTCGGCGGTGCTGTCGCAGGTCTCGCTCCCCGATGCCGGCACCGACGCGAGCGCGGTGTCGGACGGCGGAGACGGCGCGGCGGCGGACGTCGGCGACGGATCCGCGTCGGCCGCTGGCGATGGACATGCGACCGAAGGTGTCGCATCCGGTGACTCCGGCTGCTCCTGCCTCGTGGTCACCCCGAACGGGCACGGAGGCAGGTCGTACGCGGTCGCGCTCGTGGCGCTCCTCCGCAAGAGGCGCGATCGCCGCGTGCGGTCGTGACCCGCGCGTGGCAGCGGATGCCACGAAGGGCTGACTGCCGGCACGCGCTGCTCGGAGAAGCTGACCGGCGAGTCACCGGCGGGCCCGCTCTTCCGCGAGCGTCGCCTCGAGCTCCGCGACGCGTCGCTCGGCGGCGGCGCGCGCCTCGTCGGGCGTCGGCAGGATCGCGGCCTCGCGCGCGAGGCGCAGCGCCGCCGGGAGATCGGCGAGCGGCGCGACCAGCCACGTAAGGCCCAGCGTGAGGCACGGCGTCGAGTCGCCTTCGACGATGCGCTCGACCAGGTCGTCGTCGAGCCGATCCCAGACGCGCAAGCGTCGACCGGGCGCGGCATCGGCATCGAACCGCACGAGCTCGCGGACTCCGAGCTCGTGATAGCGCTCGAGCTTGTCGTCCCACCGGAGCGGCTCGTGGTCACTGTCGCTGGTGATCTCGACCGCGAGCTGCGGGGGGCCGCCGCGCTCCCAGGTCTTCCATGACTGGATGTCCTCGTCGGGTCGTCCGACGAACACGAACACGTCAGGCGCGAGGCACCGCCGCGGATCGCGCGCGTTCCAGTAGACGAACTGATCGCTCCCGAGCACGACGTCCTTGCCGAGCGCGAGCTCGAGGATGGCGAACAACGTCGTACGCAGCTTGAAATGGCGCTTGCTCTCGGGCACCTGCTCCTCCACCGGGAACACGATCGGACGCGGCGCGCGTCGATGGCGGAGGCGTTCACCGGAGGAGGTCACCCACGGGATCGTAGTGCCCGGCAACGACTCGGTCGAGCGCATGGGTGCCACGAGTGCGCGTCTCGTGCCGCGCTCAGGGGCCACGAAATGCCGGGAAGCCGACGCACCAGTCGCGGCGGATCGGCGATTCCGCCGGCGGCCGCCGGCGGCGGGCTCCTGCCGACGATGGACCTCGAGTCCGTGCCGGCTCGCGCGACGAGCGCGGCCGGGCGAACGCACGTTCGTGCTACCAACGGCGGATGCTCGCGCGCTACACCATGGTCCGCGGCGCCCCCGCGTCCCAGCTGCCGAAGGGCGTAAGGCAAGATACGCGCAAGCACACGCGGCACGTGCTCCGGCCCACCGCCGAGTTGGTCGAGGCGGTCCTCGGTCACGACGACGCCGCGGCGTGGCGCGACTTCGCGAAGGCGTATCACGAGCTGCTCGCCGAACGCTTCGCGGAGGACCGGACGCCGTTCGACGCCCTCGCGGACCTCGCGCGTAGCGAGCGGGTGTACCTCGGTTGCAACTGCCCGACCGCGAAGCAGCCCGACGTGCGGCGCTGCCACACCGTGCTGGCACTCGCGTTCATGAGGGAGAAGTACCCCGATCTCGAGGTGGTCGAGCCGAAGTGATACGCCAGCGCCGAGCCCGCCCGCCCGCGCAGGCCGGCAAATGTCAGGGGTCGAGCGAAGTGACCATCGCCTCCGCGCCGCGGCCGTTGTCTCCTTCGAGAGCTGTCCAGGAGCGACAGGTCCGACGTGAGCCCAATACCCGCATCGCCCGACGCGCAGTACAACACGCGCATCCTGCGCCCGCTCGTGGCGTGGGTCTCGGCGGAGCACGGTTCCGCCAAGGTGAGCGAGCTCGTCCCGGCGGCGAGCATCGACCCGGCGTCGCTCGATCGGGACCGATGGATCTCGCAGGAGCAGTTCGAGAGGTTCCTCGAGGGCGTTCGCGCGCTCGTCCCCGATGACGAAGCCTTCAAGCAGGCGTGCGTGTTCCGCATCGCGGAGGCCTACGGCCCGATGCGTTATCTGCTGTGGGCCTCCTCGCCCGCCAGCGTCTACGCGCAGGCCGAGAAGACCTACTCGCTCGTGTCGACGATCGGCGCGGCCAGGATCGTCTCCTCGTCACGCACAGCCCTCCACGTCCAATTCGCGTCCGACAAGGCGATCAGTCGTCTCAATTGCCTGGTGCGGCAGGCGCAGACCGCGGCCTTGCCGACTTTGTGGGGCCTGCCGCCGGCCACGCTGCGCGAGACGCAGTGCATCGCGCACGGCGACGAGCGCTGCGAGTACCACCTGCGCTGGTTCGAACGACGCCGCTGGTATCCGTCCGTGCTGGGCGCCACCGTGGGCGCCGTGCTCGCGGCGATCGCGGCGCGTCTGCAGCTCGACCCGGCGCTCTCGGCGGCCGCGCTGCCCGCGCTCGGCGCGGCGATCGGCTTCGGCCTCGAGATGCACCGCACCAACGCGGCCAACGTGGCGATGGGCATCGAGCAGACCGAGGCGCTGCGGCTCCTCGCCGAAGAGGAGGCGGGGGCGCGTCACGAGCTCCTCGAGCTGCACATGCGCCAGCGCAGCTGGGACGCAATCATCGAGCACGACGCCGCCGAGCGCGCCCACTTGATCAAGAAGGTCGTCGAGCGGATCGATCGCAAGCAGAAGGCGCGCGATAGTCGCCTGCAGGCGGTCTCGCACGACCTGCGCAGCCCGCTGGCCGTGGTGCGCCTCGGTCTCGAGCAGCTCGCGCCGCAGGTGCGTAAGCTCGCCGACGACGACGCCGCCATCGTCGAGGAGCTCCGGGTCTCGATCGAGCGGATGGGGCAGCTCCTCCGCGAGCTGATGCAGGTCACGTCGGCGCCGACCGCCGCGCGACAGCTCACGCCTCAGCCGGTCGAGATCGACGGACTGTGCGAGCGCCTGCGCCGTCGCGCGCGCGCCATGGTCCACGGCCGCGACATACGCGCCAACGCGTTCCGCACGCGCGAGGCGCCCGATTCGATCGAGATCGATCCGCTGCTCGTCGATCGCATCACCGACAACCTGCTCAGCAACGCCGCCAAGTACACCGAGCGCGGGAGCATCGTCATCGAGGTCGACGGCGTGCCCGGCTTCCTGATCATCAAGGTGTCCGACAGCGGACGCGGCATCGCCCCGGAGCACATCGAGCGCGCCTTCCGACCGGGAGCCACCGACGAGAGCGCGCGCATGGAGGACAGCTACGGGCTAGGGCTGTCGGTCGTCGTCCAGCTGCTCGCGCAGATCGGCGGCCACCTCGACGTCATGTCGAAGCCCGACGTCGGCACGACGTTCTGGGCGTACCTCCCGACGAAGGCCAAGAGCCCCAGCGCCACGATGCGAGCGCGCGAGGCGGAGCCGACCGACGACGCCGCCGCCAAGGTCGTGCGAATCCGCGACGACGCGAAGGGCAGCTGAGCGCACCGCCCGCCGCGCGCGGGCTCTTCGAGGAGCGCCGCCTCACTCCAGCATCTTCTTCCACGTCGGCGCGTTCTCGACGCAGTCGATCGGCGCGCCGTGCCCCCCGGCGCCCGCGCACACGATCGCGTCGGCGTGCTTGCGCGAGCCGTCGAGCCCGAGCGCGCTCCAGATGAGCGGGTAGCCGCTGCAGATCGCGTCGGAGGGCGCGGCGAGGCCGTGGAACGCGCTCGCCGGGCTGGTCGCGTACGCCGACTTCGACGCGTCGAGCCAGCTCGCCGGCGCCGTGCCCGCCATGTCGCACGGCGAGGCGAGCGCGACGACACGATCGATCGCGAACGTCTTGCCGATGATCGCCGCGTGCCCGCCGCCCTGCGAGTGGCCGGCGGCGATCACCTTCGACCAGCGGATCCTCTCGGCCGGCTTCGTCGCCGAAGCGTCGAGGAACGCCTCCCATCCGCCGCTCGGATCGCGCGCGGCGAGCGCCTCGAGCGCCGCGATCACCCGCGCGACCGCGCCCTCGTGCACCGCGATGCCCGCAAGCGGCGAGGCCGCGCCGGACTCGAAGACGCCGGTGAGGATGGTGCGTCGCGTCGGGAGGAAGCAGGCGTCGTCGCCCTTGCACAGACCGCCGACGCTGTCGTCGCTGCGATAGCTCACCCCCAGGACGTGCAGCCCCGTCGCGCGCGCGGTCGCGTAGAAGCCGTCGGTCGCCGACGCGCGCGCGCCCGCGGCGGGGCTGCCGCCGCTGCCGTTGAAGAAGAGGAGCAGCTTGCCGCGCGCGCCGCTCGCGGGGCGGAGCGCGTACTGATCGACGTCGGCGTTGGCGCCGCCCGCGGGCAGGCCGGATTCGGCGGGCGTGAGGAGGAAGCAGAAGTCGCCGGCGACCGCCCCCTTGCCGGCAGCGGCGCAGCGACGCAGGCCTGCGGTCGCATCGCCGGCGTCGTCCGAGGCGGTGTCTGCGCCGGGCGAGTCGACCTCCTCGATGACATCGACCGCGGCGTCGGCCGGCGCCGCGGCGGGCTCCGACGAGCCACAGCCGAGGGGGCAGACGAAGACCAGGAACGGAGCGAGCAAGGACCAGCGAACAGCCACGGCTACACGGTACGCGCTCGGCGCGATGCTCCCAAGGCGGGACCGCGCGAATTCGTATTCCGTCCGTATGCGGGTCGTGGGCGCGCGATGACTTGAAGCGCGGGTGCGCCGGCCCCATCTCTGCGCGCGATGGGGCGGAAGGACGACGACGCGCCGCTCGAGGCACTGCCGAGCGGCTTCACCGATCGCACGCTGGTCAACGCACGATTGGCGACGCGCCTCGGTGCGTCGGCGCTGAAGCGAACTCTCGGCTTCGGGAAGAAGGACGCGTCCGCAGAGCGCGCCGCCCGCGCCGTCCACGACGCGACGGCCCTCGTGCGCGAGCTGGGCCGCCTCAAGGGGCTCGTGATGAAGGTCGGGCAGATGGCGAGCTACCTGCCCGGCGCGCTCCCCGACGAGGCGCAGGAGGTCCTCGCGCGACTGCAGGCAGAGACGCAGCCGCTCTCGTTCGCGCGCGTGCGCGAGGTCGTCGCGCGCGAGCTCGGCGACGAGCCCTCCAAGCTGTTCGACCGCTTCGACGAGACGCCGTTCGCCGCCGCATCGATCGGCCAGGTGCACCGCGCGCGCCTGGGTGACCGCGAGCTCGCCGTGAAGGTGCAGTACCCCGGCGTCGACGAGGTGCTCGACCGTGATCTCTCCGCCGCAGCGTGGTTCCTGAAGATGTCGGCGATGGGCACGCCGATCGACGCGAAGGTCGTCGCGGCGGAGCTGCGGGCGCGCGTGCTCGAGGAGTGCGACTACCTGCGCGAGGCCGACGCGCAAGAGCGCTTCCGCGCGTTGCTCCAGCGCTACCCTCGCTGCGAGGTCCCCGAGGTCGTGCGCGATCGCACGGGCAGGCGCGTGCTCACCGCCGTCTTCGCCGACGGAGCGCCGTTCTCACGCTTCCGCGCCGAGGCGATCCAGGCCGAGAAGGACACGGCCGGCGCGGCCATCTTCGAGACCTGCTTCCGCTGCATCTTCGAGCACTGCGTCTACAACGCCGATCCCCACCCCGGGAACTACCTGTTCCGGCGCGACGGCCGGGTGGTCTTCCTCGATTTCGGCTGCGTCCGCAGATTCGACCCGACGATGATCGCGACGTGGAAGCGCTTCGCGCTCGCCGTCCGCGCCGGCAACCGCGCCGAGTTCCGCGAGGCCCTGTGCGAGCTCGGCCTCGCGCGGACCGACGACCGGAAGTTCGATTGGGAGCACCAGTGGGAGGTGACGCGCTACCTCTACACGCCGTTCCTCTCCACCACGCCGTTCACGTACACCTCGGAGTACGTGCGCTCGTCGTACGGGCTGATGATCTTCGACAACCCGAACAAGATGCGCACCTGCATGCCCCCCGAGTGGCTGTTCCTCAATCGGCTGCAGTGGGGGCTGAACGCGATCCTCGCGCAGCTCGGAGCGACCGGCCCGTGGCCGGATCTCTGGTGGTCGGCCGTCGAGTCGCCCGCGAAGCCGGCGTTCTGAGCCCGCATCGGAACCTTCCACGGCCCCGGTTCGTGCAGAGTTGGAATCCCCAGCCTGAAGGCTGGGGCAGGGTTCGTGTCGGCCGAAGCCCGCCCACTCGGCGGGCTTCTGTTCCTCGACGGGTGCTACCTCGGAAGGAGCCCGCCGTCAGGCGGGCTTCGATCGGAGTGCCGAAACAGACAAGCCTCCTGCCCCAGCCTTCAGGCTGGGGACTCGATCTCCTCCCGATCCGGGAGTTGCTCGCGACAGCTCCTTACCTCTTCAAACGCCCCGTCACGTCGACGCCCGTCGCCGCCTTGATGTGCGCGTTCAGCCGATCGCAGCGCGCGCGAGGCCCGCGCCGCTGCTGTCGCCGCGGGCAGCAGGGTCACGCGGCCGATCTGCAACGACGTGGCGCCGGCGATCTGTGCGGCGAGCGAGAGGATCTTCTGCAGCGCGAGGACGCGATTGCGCGCTGGGCGGTCAAGCTTTGCAGCAAGCGTCGAGCGCTGCGGCGAGCGTCTGCCGCTCCTCCTCGTCGAATTCTTCCACCAGCTTCGCGTCGGATGCGAGAGACCGCAGGACCTTGCACAGGGCGGGATCCGCTGCCCACCTGGCGGCTTCGATCACCAATGAGCCGAACGGACCACCCGAGAGCTCCTTCGCGATCGCGGGAACCGCGCGCGGGTCCTTTCGCATCGCGAGGCCCACGATCGCCTCGGCCCGTGCGTCGTCGCAGGTGTCGTCGAGGCGCGCGGCGAGCGCGTCCCGCAGCGTCGGACCGTCCACGAAATCCGGAGCTCCCGGCTCGCCGAGCTGCGACCCGAGCCCGAACGTCGCCCAGTCGCGGATCTCCGGGTCGTCGTCGCTCGACAGCGTGATCAACGCGGCGACGGCGCGCGGGTCCTGCGCGCCGAGCAGCGCGTGCACGACGCACCTCCGCACCTCGGCGGACGGATGCCCCACGAAGGGCAGCATGAGATCGACCGCCGCCGCGGGGCGGCGTAGATCCACGAACGCGGCGGCGATCGACGCGATGACGTCCTCGATGCGCGGCGTCGCGAGCATGTCGCCGAGGAGAGCGACGGTCCTGTCGACGTCATCCTCGGTGCGCTCGGGGAAGTATCGAAGGACGTCGGGCACGAGGGCCTGGAGCTGCGGATCGGGATGGTGCGCGAGCGGGGTGATCTTCTCCCAGACCTTCTCGGCGGGATGGCTGCGCAGCTGGTCGATCGCCTTCCAGTACGCGTCGCCGTCGTCCTTCGTCGCTTCCTGGAGGACACGTTCGAAAGATGCGTCGACGCTCGCCACCACGAGCGGCAGCATAGGGCCAGCCGGCGCGGCGGAACCATCAGCGGCTCTGGTTCGTGCAGAGTTGGCGGCATAGGCCGGAACCTTCCACGGCCCCGGTTCGTGCAGAGTTGGAATCCCCAGCCTGAAGGCTGGGGCAGGGTTCGTCTCGGCCGAAGCCCGCCGACTCGGCGGGCTTCTGTTCCTCGACGGGTGCTACCTCTGAAGGAGCCCGCCGTCAGGCGGGCTTCGATCGAAGCGCCGAAACAAACAAGCCTCCTGCCCCAGCCTTCAGGCTGGGGACTCGATCTACTCCCGATCCGGGAGTTGCTCGCGACAGAGCCTCACTCTTTCAGCGCCCCCATCACGTCGACACCGGATCGGACGCTCACGAGTGCCCCAAGACGCGTCCGGGGGCGGCCTCGTCCGATTGCGCACGAGCTCGCGAACCATTGCACGGTCGAGGCGCGAGATCGCGTGCACGAGCGAGATGTTGCTGGTCGACTCCAGATACGCGAGCTCAGGCGCGACGACGATGAGCGCGTACTCGACGTCGCCTTCGTACGGCAACACGAACAACGGTACGTCACGACACCGGCGCGCGACCCGGCGGATCTCCTCCGGCGCAACGCCTTCGAGCGCATGACCGAGCTTCACTGCTTTGACGACCGGGATGCCGTCGTCGCATTGGGGATCCACGAGTACGACGTCGAAGCTGCGCCACGCGAGCACGTGAAGCGCGGCGCGCCCGTTCGGCACGGTTTCGATCGCATGCCCGCGCGCCTCGAGTCCGCTCCTGGTGGAGTCGTCGAGCGCTCCGAGCAGCAAGATCTCAGCGGGCGCTTCGTGCGCGAGATCGAGCGCGAGCGCGGGCAGACCACGCTGGAAGGCGAGCTCGCTGCGCGTCGCGCGGCCCATGCCCTGAAGTGTACGGCGGCGGTCGGGTGCCCGCACGCGGACCGGGATCCGCGACCGCCTGCCGCGCGCCGTTCACTTCTTCAACGCCCCCATCACGTCCACCCCCGTCGCCGCCTTGATCTGCGCGTTCGCCCCGATCGCCGTGCGCGCGAGGCCGGCGCCGTTCGCGTCGCCGCCCGGGAGGACGGTGACCCGGCCGATCTGCAGCGGAGTGCTCGCGCCGGCGATCTTCGCGGCGAGCGGGAGGATCTTCTGCAGCGCGAGCACGCGACGCGCGTCGGGCCCCGCCTTGCGGTAGGTGTCGACCAGGGCGCGCAGCGCCGCGGCGCTCGCCTTGCCGCGCTCGTGGATCTTCGCGGCGTCGGCGCGCGCCGCCTCCTCGCTCGCCCGTCGCGCGGCCTCGGCCGGCTGCACGACGTCGGCCTCGAGCTGCCGCTTCACCTGCAGCGCGCGCGCCTTCTGGCGCTCGATCTCCGCGTTCACCTGCGCGACCTGCGCGGCGACCTCGGCCTGCGCCTCGGCGATGAGCGCCTCGCGGCGCGTCTTGGCGTCGGCCATCCGCTTGTGCAGATCCTGCCCCGCGATCTGTCGGTCGGCGTCGATCTTCGCGAGCTCGGCCTGCGCCTGGTTGTTGGACTGCTGCTCGGCGGCGTCGGCCTGCATGCGCGCTTCGGCGATCGTCGCCTCCTGCTTCACCGACGCGCCGCGGATGCGTCCGATGGAGTTGAGATACCCGACCTCGGCGGTGACGTTCTGGATCTTCAGCGTGTCGAGCACCAGGCCCATGCGGGCCATGTCGTGCTCGGCCTCTTCGAGGAGCGTCTGCGCGAAGCGGATCTTGTCCTCGTTGACCTGCTCCGGCGTGAGCTGCGCGAGCACGCCGCGCACGTTGCCCTCGAGCGTCTCGCGGGCGATGCGCGCGATCTGCTGCGGGCCGCGGCCGAGGAAGCGCTCGACGGCGTTGAGCAGGCGCGGCTCGTCGCCGGGGAGCTTGACGTTGGCGACGCCCTGCACGTTGAGCGGGATGCCGCCCTTGCAGTACGCGCCGAGCACCTGCAGCTCGATCGCGAGGTTGGAGAGGTCGAGCTTGTCGACGCGCTCGAGCAACGGGATGCGCACGCCGCGGCCGCCGCGCACGACGCGGAAGCCGACGTCGCGCACCCGGCCGGCGCCGAGCGAGGCGCTGCGCCGCGCGCCGGAGAAGATCAGCGCCTCGTTGGGCGCGCTGACGTAGAGGAGGTTCTTCACCACCCAGGACAGCGACAGCAGCACCACCACCGCGGTGAACGCGAGTACGACGAGGATCGGGATCATCGCGCCTCCTCCTTCTTCGCACCCATCAGCGCCGCGAGATCGATGCCCATCGCCCGGCCGGTCTCCTCGAGGACCTTGGCGACCGCAGCCGGATAGCTGGCGATGAGGCTGCCGTAGGACGCGCCGTCGCCGCCGTCGACGATGTCCATGTTCTGCACCGTGGTGGCGTTCACGCGGGCGATCGCCGCCTCGACGAGCGTGCCGAGCTCCTGCAGGACGTAGAGGTCCTTGCCGTCGCTGCCGGCCGCCTGCCACTCCTGCGAGACCGCGCCGAGCGCCGCCGCGCTCGCGCGACCGTTCTCCAAGAACGGCGCCGCGTCGCCCCGGGCCTTCGACTCCTCGGCCATGCGCCTCGCCTCGGCGGGCAGGACGACGTCGCACTCCAAGCGGAGCTTCTCGAGCTCGGCGCGCTGTTGCTGCAGCACCTGCTCGGCGGTCGCGCGCGCGGTCTCCGCGGCGACCAGCGCCTCGTTCTCGACGGAGCGCACCTCCGCCTCGAGCCGCGCGAGCTCGGCACGGACCTCGTTGCGCCGCTGCAGCACGCGCGTCTCGGCGACCTTCTGCGCCATCTCGGCGCGCTGGCGGGCCTGCGCCTGCTCCTCCTTGATGCGCTGGTCGGCGGAGTTCTCCGCGTTCTTCGCGTCGCGGATCATCTCGGCGATGCGCGCGCGCCCGAGGTTGGCGAGGTAGTGCTGATCGTCGCTGACGTGCTGCACCTTCAGCACGTCGAGCTCGAGCCCGAGCGTGTCGAAATCGTCCTTCGCGTTGAGCATCAGCGTCTGCGCGAACTTCAGGCGGTCCTCGTTGACCTCCTCCGGGGTGAGCTGCGCGAGGACCTCGCGCAGCACGCCCTCGAGCGTCTGCTGCGCGACCACCGCGATCTGCTCCATGCCGGTGCCGAGGAAGCGCTCGACCGCGTTGCGCACCAGCGTCGGATCGCTCGACAGCTTCACATTGGCGATGGCGTTCACCGTCAACGGGATGCCGCCGCGCGAGTAGGCGCCCTGCACCGCGAGCTCCACCGGGACCAGGCGCATGTCCATGCGCGCCACGGTCTCGAGCAGCGGGATGCGCACCGCGCGGCCGCCGTGGAGGATGCGGTACCCGACGGTCGAGCCGTCGGGCAGCTGGTGCTTTCGCCCTGCGAAGATCAGGATCTCGTTCGGCCGGCAGACGTAGAGGAACCGCGTGAGGATCCAGATGAGGAGCGCGAAGCCGACGACGACGAGCAGCGCGATGAGCAGGAGCCCCATCGCGGTCGTCGGGTCGAGTCCTCCGAGCTCCTCGGGCAGCGTGTAGCTGGGCGGGGCCATGATGCGCGGAGCATACAACTCCTGCGCGATCAGCCCGTGATTTCGTCGGGCGCGCGGGTGACGCGCGCGATTCCCCCCTCGATCTCCTCGACCACCACCTTGGTGCCGACGTTCAGCGGATGCTCGCCGCCCATGGCGAGCAGATCGACCGTCTGCCCGCGCAGCGAGAGGCGCACCTTGCCGACCTTGCCCTTCTCGCAGGGGACGAGCACCTCCGCGACGCGCCCCACCGCCTCGTCGACCGACGCCGAGCTGGAGACCTGGCCTTGTTTGAGCGCGCGCAGCACCCACGCGGCGAAGAGCCCCGATGCGAGGCCGCTGAAGGTCGACAACCCGAGGACGACCGCCACCGACGCGAGGTGGAACAGGGTGAGGAGCGTGCCCGCGAGCCCGAACGCAAGCGCGAGGAAGATCCAGAAGCGTGACGAGAACAGCAGCGACGCGTCGTGATCGGCGTCGTGGTCTGCGTCCACGTCGCCGTCGGCGTCGTGGCCCATGATCGCCTGCAACGCGAGCATCCCCGCGCCGAGGATGAGCGCCGAGAGGTAGACCCAGAGCATCGTGTCGAGGCTACTCCTTTACCGCTGTCGTGGAACCCGTCAGGGGCCGCGGCAATCGATGGGCGTCGCCACCACGCCCTTTTCGGTGCGACGCATGTAGATGACGCCGCCGTCGTCGAGGACCGCGAGCTCGCGGAACGTCTCCTCGGGCGAGCTGTTCGCCGGCACCGTGGTCATCCCGATCGGCGCGCCGTGCGCAGGCTCGAGGCAGTAGACGGTCAGCATCGGCGCGCCGTCGGGCTCTCCGGTCGGGAGCACCTTCCAGCCGAGCACGCCGAGGTAGATGATCCCGACGCGATCGCTGTCGAGCAGCACGATGCCGTGCGTGACGAGCGCCGTGTTGAGCTGACGCGTGAAGCGATGCTCCTGCGGCTCCTTGTTCGTGTACGTCACGAACACGCGCGTGCCCGGGATGTCGCCCCACGCGCGGATGTACCCGTTGCCGTCGCGCGTCGGCCGGCCGGGGATCTCCTTGCGATCGGGATCGGCCTTGCCCTCGGTGTCGCCGACCTTCACGAGCTGCTCGTGCTCGCGCTCGACGTACACGCTCTTGCCGTCGACGAACACGCCCGTCGCCGCGCCGCCCTCCGAGAGCCCCTTGCCCTCGAGGGTGATCGAGCCGCGCGGCTTGCCGTCGGGACCGATCACCACGACGCGCTTGTCGGCGAGCCGATCGAGCACCACCGCGCCGCCGTCCTTGGTGAGCGCGATGTCCTGCGCGCCCTTCACCGTCAGGGGGATGGTGTCGATCACCTTCCCGTCCTTGCCGATGCGCACGATCCGATCGTTGACCTGATCGAGCACCCAGGTGACGCCGTCCGGCCCGACGGCGACGCTCATCGGCGCCTCCGGGTTGCCCTCTTGCGGGAGCTTGCGACCGAGCGCGCCCGACCCCGTGCCCCACGGGAGCTCGAACGCGTTCGGCAGGTTCTTCTGCGGGACGACCATCGAGCCGCTCGGCAGCACGGGGATCGTGACGGTGGGCATGATCGTCGTCGTCGAGCCCGACACGCTCGGTGAAGCCGACGAGGCGGCGTCGTTGGCGAGCGGGGTGACCGGCTCGCGCTTGGCGAGCCATGCGATCACGGCGACCAACGCGAGCGCGGCGCCGGCCGCGAGCAACTTCCCGCGCGAGAGCTCCATCGCGCCACTATCCCACCTTTCGTCCTGTACGAGAGATGTGATCGCGATCGATGAAGCGTCTCACGCGCGATACGCCAATCTCCGGTGTAGGACAGTCTCCGCAAATGCCTATTTTTCGAGGGTTTCGTCCGGACGGGGCGTTGGCATCACAGTCGCAAAGGCGTCGGTCACCATGTCGCTCTTCGCGCGCCTCTCCCTCGTCGTCGCCGTCGTCGCCATCCCGTCGCTCGCGTCGCTCACCGGCTGCTCGGTGCAGCAGGCGACCGGCGACGGCTCCGAGAGCGAGGAGCTGGTGGGCGCCGAGGAGGACGACGGCACCGACGGTCGCGGCGCCGAGAGCGTCGTCGGCACCGTCGCCGCGGGCAGCCAGCTGCGCACCACCGCGAACCTGAACCTGCGCAGCGGCGCCGGCACCTCGTACAAGATCCTGCACGTCATCCCCAAGGGCTCGTTGGTCACCGTCGTCAGCGGCACGCCGAAGAGCGGCTGGTACAACGTCAAGCACGGCGGCGTCGCCGGCTGGTCGTACGGCGTGTACCTCGACAAGGTGGCTTCGAGCGGCGGCTCCACCGGCGGCTCCACGGGCGGCTCGACGGGCGGCAGCACGATCGACGGGGCGATCGCCCGCGCGAAGGCCGGCGTCGGCTTCTCGTACTGGTGGGGCCATGGCCGCTGGTCGTCGGGCGGCGTGTCGTCGTCGGCGCCCGCCGGCTCGTGCTCCGGGTCGTGCCCCTCGTGCTCGCACTCCGGCAGCTTCGGCGCGGACTGCTCCGGCTACGTCGCGAAGATCTGGCAGGTGCCGTCCTCCAACACCAACCTCTCCGCCGATTCGCACCCGTACTACACCGGCAACTTCGTCACCGACACCTCGCTGTGGCGCACCGTGAGCCGCGGCTCGGCGAACAACCTCCGCACCGCGAGCTCGACGTACAAGGCGATCCGCCGCGCGGGTTACTGAGACGCTTTTCCCGCAGGTGGGGGAGGCGTACAGCTGGGGCGTGGCCGACTACAAGCTCGATCCCTCTCGCTCGACGCTCACGCTCCGCACCCGGTCCGGCGGCTTCTTCGGCGCGCTCGCGCACGATCTCGAGCTCACGGCGCCGCTGCTCCGCGGGCACGCGAAGCTCGAGGGCGACCGCTGGGACGGCGAGGTCGTGGTGGAGCCGACCGCGATCCGCGTGATCGGCGCGATCAAGAAGGGGCAGGTCGATCGGAGCGTCCTCTCGGCGAACGACGTCCGCGAGATCGAGCGGCGCCTCGTCGACCATTTCGGCGGCGCGCGCGAGGTCGTCGTGCGCGGCACCGGCACCGTCGATCGCCCCGAGGTCCGCGTCACCGTCAGCCGCGAGGGCACCGCGCGCGTGAAGGCCAAGGCGACCGACGAGGGCGACGCGCGCGTCGTCGCCGTGACCGGCACCGTCTCGATGAAGGCGCTCGGCCTCGGCGAGGTGAAGGGCCCCCTCGGCGCGTTCGTCATCAAGGACGACGTCGAGGTCGAGGGCCGCGCGACGTTCGTGCCTGCGTGAGACCGAGTCGTCAGTCGTTAGCTGAAGTCGGAGGTCTAGAGTCTAGAGTCTAGAGTCTAGAGTCCTGGCGCCTCGCGCTGTGCCGGAGCCAAGCCGCTTCGTCCGCTGTGGTGCGGCGCAGCCGCATGGAACGTCAGTCGTCAGTCGAGCGCGCGAATCTTCCGTCCAGACGGGGTCGAAGGTCGAAGGTCGAACCGGGGGCAAGCCCCCGGGCCCCCGATGATCACGCTCGACCTTTGACCTTTGACCTTCGACGTTCGACCTTCGACCCAGTCGACGAGCGGCTTCAGTCCTCGGCGTCGGGGTTCGTCGCGGCGGCCATCGCGAGGTAGCTCGCCGTCTTCGGATCGATCGAGGGCGCGCCCTCGCCGCGGTGCGAGGGGCCGTGCTTCTGGTAGGGGATGCCGCGGATGCGCTTGGCCGCGGCGACCGCGCGCCACTGGATGTACGCCTTGTTGAACCCGACGATGTTGTTCGCGTCGAAGTAGGGGTTCTTCAGGTTGCCGACGCTGACGAGCGCGAGCACCTGCTCGGCGACGCTCACCGGGCAGCCCTCGAGCCGGAGCACCTGCTCGCCGCGCCCCTTCAGCAGCTTGGCGCTGACGGTGACCATCTTCGCGTAGATGTCGTCGTGCTTGGCGGTGTACTGGTCCTTCTCCTCGCGGCCCTTGTACTTGCTGGAGATCTGCACGAGCTTCTCGCCGATCTGCCCCTTCCACTCGGCGCAGTCGCCGATGAAGATCACCTTCTCGCCGGGCTTGGCGTCGATCGGGCCGTCGTACTTCCCGAACACGACGTGCAGGCGCGGCATCTTCGCGTCGGTCTGCTCGTCGAAGAGGCGGAGGATCTCGATCGCCTCTTCGATGGCGCCCGGGCAGCCGCCCCAGCAGTAATCGGTGCGCTCCGGCTCCGGCGGCGGGCCGGCGTAGGCGGTGATCGAGGTGCCCTCGAAGTACTTCTCGACGCGGATCAGCCCGACCTTGAAGCCCTGGGCGCGCCGCTTCGCCTCGGCGAGCGTCACGTCGCCCGAGAGCTCGATGTGCTCGAGATCGATCGGACCGAACCCGCGCTCCGACGCCATGCGGATGTGATCGACCGAGCGCGGATCGACGCCGATGATCATGCAACTCACCGCGTCGATCGCGCACTGGTTGTTGCCCATGATGATCAGGTTCATCTCGCGCGGGATGGGCGTGAGCATGCGCCCCTCGCCGGCGATGATGCAGTCGATGGCCACGAACTGCGGCTGCACGATGTGCTGCAGGTCGGCGACCTTGTCGTCGAGCCGGTGGTCGTGATCGATGAGACGGTGACGATCGTCCTGGATCCCGATGTAGTTCTTCATCGCGAACGTGACCGTGGTCCACGGGTGCGACTTGAACTTCGGGAGGTTGACGAAGAAATCGGCGTGCGCGACCGGCTCCGGCGTGAACACGTAGTCGCGCAGGCGCTCGGGGTGCGTGTAGCGGATCTCGACCTGCGGGACCTCCTCGAAGCAGTAGTGCTTCACGCCCGTGCGCTCGAACATCGGGTAGTACCCGGCGCCCTCGAACGAGAACCGGGTCGGCACGGTGATGCCGCAGCGCTCGCCGACGGCGATCTCGTGCACCGGCTTGTCGCCGCCCTCGCGGTCCTTCAGCGCGAGGATCACGCCCTCGACGAACTCGGCGCGCGTGTGCGCGTGCTCGAACAGCTCGCCCGAGGCGACGACGTTCGGCTTGAGGAGCGTGCGCCCGAACGGCCGCAGGCCGAGCTCTTCGAGGCCCTCGCGGATGATCTTGCGAATGGCCTGGGGGTCGTACCCGTCGCAGTGGCGAAGGATGACCTTGGGCTTGGCGGCGTTCGGATCCATGACGCAGAGCGTAGCATCGGCGTCGAACCCGGATAGGGCGGCGTCATCCGTGCGCCGCGCGACCGGCCGGAGGCGCGGCGCAGCCGCGTCCGCCTCGATCTCGATCAACCCACGGCGTGACGGCTCTTCGTCTGCTCGAAGGTCTCGACGAGCCTGGCCGCGAGCTCGTCGTCGGCCTCGAGCGGATCCGAGAAGACGACCCGGATCGGACCGGGCCGGACGGCGGCGCTGCCGCGCGGCAGGCGCGCATGACCGCCGACGACGGTGACGCAGACCACCGGTGAGGCCGCCTCGATCGCGAGCATCAGCGCGCCGCGCTTCATGGGGAGCAGCTGCCCACCGGCGCTGCGGGTCCCCTCGGGGCTCACCAGCACGCACTCGCCGGCGCGCACCCGCGCGGCCGCGCGCGCGACGCTCGGGCGCCACTGCGCCTCGTTGGTGCGATCGACGTGCACGTGCCCGGTCGCGCGCATGTGCGCCCCGTAGAACGGCACCCGCGCGACCGCGTTGTTGTACAGCGAGAAGAACGGCCGCCGGATCGCGCTCGCGAGCACCAGGTGATCGAGGTGCGACTCCTGGTTCCACATCAACACGAGCCCACCGGAAGCCGGCACCCGCTCGGCGTGCAGCACCTCGAGCTCGACCCCGAGCCGCCGGAGCGTGCGGCCGAAGGAAGCGCGGATCTCGGCGAGGCCGCCTTCGGTGTTGGTCGACGCGGCGCGCGTGAAGGCGAGCTTCAACAGGTACGGGAGGATGTCGGTGCCGACGACCATCGCCGAGCGGAGTGCGTCGGTGGCGCGGGGAGGATCGGCCATGGCCTCGGAGTCTACCGGCCGGGCACGCGGCAGGTCGCCTATGCTTGGCCGATGACGCCGGCTCGGCCGCCGCACGGATCGCTCCGGGCCGCCGGGCTCGTACGGGCGATCCCGGCCCTCTGGTGCGCCGCGCTCGGCGCGCTGGTCGGACACGAGGTGTTCCACCGCGCCGTCGCGACGGGATTGCCGGAACGAGCGTGCCTGACGCACGGCGTGGCGACGGCCGCCTTCTGCGTCGTCAACTCCTCACTCGTCCTCTACGTCGCCACGCGTGACCTCTCGCGCTTCGCGCGGGCCACCGGCTGCATCGTCGCGTTCGGCGCTGGCCTACTGGTGTTGTGGCTGTCGCACCAAGTTGCATTCTCATTGTTCACCCGCTTCGACGCCACGGCCTCGCGCGTGCACGAACGCTGGGTCCTGGATGCGAACATGGAGGCCATGCGCTTCCTGGGCGCGAATGCGATGGCGCTGTTCTTCGTCCTCCCGTTGGAGCTCCCTCTCATCGGCACGATGCGGCGGCTACGGCGGCGGGTGAGCGCCGAGGAGCTGGACGAGGCGCTGCTGCTCTTCGGGCTGGGAACGGTCGCCCACGCCGTCGCGTTTCGCGCGATCGGGCCGCGTTCCCCGCAAGTATCGCTCGCTTTGGTGACCTGCGCCGCGATCGGACTTGGCTTGGCGAGCTACGCCGAGCTGCGGCGCAGGGCGCGCCGTAGATGGCTCGCCAACGTCGCTGCCGAGCGCGACTCGGCATGGCGGCTGCGAATAGCGGATGCCGACGTCGCGCTGTCGCCCGGGCTGGAACTGCTGGTCGATGATGGTGCGCGACGTTTGATGGTGCATGCGCGCTGCGCCGCTCGCGATGCCTATCGCTCGATGACGGACGGCTCGGCGCCACCCGTGGCGTGGCTGCGAACCACGATCGTCGAGCCTTCGACGGCGCCTTCGATCCCCGCTGTCGGGCGCGTCGCGCCGCTGCGCAGCTTGCTGCTGCGTGCGACGCAAGCCGCCATCCAGAGCGAAGTTTGGCGACCAGGCGCTACGAACGCGCGTATGAAGGGCTTGGCCGACGTCGGCTTCGGTTGCCTCGGCGCGATCGCGATGGTCCTCGGCTTCCTTGCCTGGGGCGTCCGAAGAGTCGGCCCGAAGCACGGCTCGGAAGCGACTCGTTCGCTGGGCCTGCTCGAGACAGGCCTGAGAGCCTACGCCGCCAAGCACCACAGATTCCCGCGCTCTGGGGGACCGGTCCCGGCGACGCTGCCGCGCGGTGAATTCTCGGTCCCGGCCTCTGCGTGGGCATCGCCGCCCTGGAGCGACGTCGGCTTCTCGATCGTCGAACCGCACCACTATCAGTTCGAGATCGAGACCACACCGGATGGCCAACGATGCTGGGCGCGCGCGCGCGGGGATCTCGACGGAGACGGCGTGACCTCACTGTTCGAGGTGGAGGAACGGATCGGCGCGACGGGCGAGTTGGAGCGCGCGCACGTGCGCATCGAGCGGGAGGACGAGTGAACGCGCACGGCGGCGCGCGGGGCCGCTGATACTCACCAGGAGATACCCTCGCCGGCGCCGGCCGCTCCGCACGCCGAGCGACCTCCGCGCGGTGCGCGCACGACAGCCACGCAGGTGCCCTACGTCGCAGGCGCGCTGCGTGTTCGTCGCGTTCACGACCGTCCGTGAACGACGCATTCACGACCGTCCGTGAACCGCCGGCGGTCATTCCCTGTCCGCCGGCGGCGTGCATCCATCTCGCCGATGCGCACTTGTGCACGATGAAGCTCCTCGATCCGAAGCTCGACGTCGTGTTCAAGATGCTGTTCGCCGAGCCGGGCAACGGTCGGCTCCTCGTGTCGCTGCTTACCGCCGTCCTCCGGCCGAAAGCCCCAATTGCGCACGTCACGGTGATCGACCCCGAGGTCCCCAAGGAACTGGTCACCGACCGCGGCGTCCGGCTCGACGTGTTGGTGGAGCTCGAGGACGGCAGGCTGGTGGACGTGGAGATGCAGTGCGATCCACGCGGCGGGCACGGCGCGCGCTGGCTCTATCACTGGGCCAGGCTCTACTCGGGGCGGCTCCGTCGAGGCGACGACTACGACGAGCTCGAGCCGGTCGTCTGCGTCGTCTTCCTTGGCGCGCGCACGCCGGCCCATCGATTTCACTCCACGTATGAGGTGCGCGAGATCCACGATCACGCGCTGCTCTCGGGCGTCCTCGCCGTGCACGTCGTCGAGCTGCCCCGCTTGGAGCGCGCGTCGAGCGAAGGCGAAGGGGTCGAGCTGCAGCGCTGGGCCCGGTTCCTTCGCTTCGACGACGAGCGCGCGCTAGACTCGTTGGCGAGCGAGTCCCCCATCATGGCCGAAGCGAAGCACGCCCTCGAGGTCCTCTCCCGCGAGCCGTCGGCGCAGCGCATTGCCGAGCTGCGACGCGAGGCGGAGATCGCCCGCCGGCTCGACCGGGCGGAGGACCGCGCCGATGGGCGTGCGGAGGGGCTCGCCGAGGGCCGCGAGCGAGGCCGTGCGGAAGCGATTCGCGCGAGCATCGAGTCGTTCTGCCGGACCTTCGGCATCGATCTCGACGACGGGCGCCGAGCCAGGCTCGACGCGTTCAACGAAGTAGAGCTGACGGCGCTCTTGGACACGTTGTTCGCGACCCGCGCTTGGCCTTGAGCTCGAGGTCGTCCGTGCGTCGTCGGACCCAGTCTCCGTTCGCATCAGTGCGCCTGCGCGCTCGTCCTGCGCACGCGACCGGGGCAGCGCTCGAGCGTGCTCATCGCCGCGGAAGTCTCGGCCAGATCAGCGCCTTCACTCGCGTCGCCTGCCGCGCGACGCTCAGGAGCAGGCGCGGGATGCGCACCGCGGTCGTCTCGATCAGCCGCGAGTCCGAGAGGGCCGCCGTCCGGTGGTGCATGATCGCCTGGTACGCGTCGGAGGTGACCATGCGCACGAACGCGCTTCGCGACGGGTAGTGCACGAGGAGCACCTCGTCCCACGATTCGCCGTCGGGCGCGATGACCGAGGCGCGCGCCTTGCCCATCCACAGAGGCTGTCCGCCGACCTCGAGGAGGAGCGGCATGACCGCGCGGCCGTACCGCGAGTAGGCCTCTCGTCCGGTGACGTCCGCTGGACGTGGCTCGGGGTAGTCGGCGACGTCGCGGAATCGGAGCAGGTTCAGCATCACGATCGGCCGGTCGTCGGGCGCGCCTCGAGCGAAGCGCTCGATGTGTTCTCGGGTCGGATTCACGATCGGCATCCGTCACCTCCTGGTCCGCGCCGGTCCTCGGCGCTGCATCCGCGCCATCGTATCGGACGGCGTCATCGACACACGAGGCGCGTGCTGATCAACGGCTACGCCGCACCGGCGCCAAGCGTCCCGTCGGAGCGAGCCCGAGTGATTCCGAGCCCGGATTGCCCCACCCGGCTACAATCCCCTCATGTCGGAAGACGAAGAGAAGACGCACGACGAGGATCGCGGTCTCGAGAAGTGGCTCGTCGAGTCACGCACCATCATCGTCGGCGAGGAGATCGGCGACTCGATCTATCGGAAGCTCGCGGTCTCGCTCGCGATCATGGAGCGCAAGGAGCCGACCAAGCCGGTCACCGTGCTCGTGAACTCGCCGGGCGGCTCGGCCGACGCGGGCTTCGCGATGTACGACCTCCTCCGTTGGACTTCGGTGCCGATCCGTACCGTCGCGAACGGCCTCGTCGCCTCGGCGGCCGTGCTCGTCTTCCTTGCTGCGCCGAAGGGGTCACGGCTCACGCTTCCGAACTCGCGCTTCATGCTCCACCAACCGTCGACGATCGCGCGCGGTCAGGTCACCGACATCGACATCGCGGCGCGGCAGATCATCGCCCTCAAGCGTCGCTACAACACGATCGTGGCGAACGTCACCGGCAAGCCGGTCGAGCAGGTCGAGACCGACGCCGATCGCGACTTCTGGCTGAACGCGCAGGAGGCCAAGGACTACGGCCTCGTCGATCGGATCATCGAGAAGCGTACCGATCTCGACGAGTGATGCGCTCGCGCGGCGCAACGCGTTCCGACGAGGCCCGATCCTGAGAGCGCGCTCTGAAGACACTCCGGCCGGAGGTCCATGTTGGCGTCGACCCACGCGGCGACGCGATCGGGAGCTCGGATCCGCGCGGAGGTCTGACTCCTGAGGAGCTCGATCCGGTCCGCCTCCCTGAGCTCCGGCGCGCGCACGACGGCTCTCCGCTCCGGCGCGTGTGCGCCGACCACCGAGACGGCGCCGCAATACCTGCAGCGGGCGTGGCCGCCATCAGCCGGGACGCCGAGCGGCGCGCCGCAGTGGGGGCACAAGAGGACGCGCGCACCATAGGCGAATGCTGTGGTTTGGCGCATGCGCGCGAATGAGCGTAGCATCCTCGCGTGGCTCGGACGGTCGTGCGGACCTCGGGGCGCGGTGAGTTGCTGACTCGGTGCCTGCACCTGACGACCTCCCGGCAAAGGTATTGGCTGGTGGCCCTGAGCGCGATCACGGCGAGCTCGGGGTGTGGCTGGGGCGAACGCCACCAGGCGCGTCGGGAGCTCCAGGGAGCTGAGAAGGCCGCGGCCGCGGCACTCGGGGCGATGAGGACTGCCGACAGCGCCGTCGAAAAGGCCCGCCTGAAGCTCGAGCCCAAAGCCGGTTCCTCGACGAGCGATGGCCAGTCGACGAAGCTGCCTCCGGCGCTGGCGGAGGCAATCATTGCGGCGGGTGCTGCTGGCGATTACCGGAAGGCGCTCGAGGCGACGGTGAAGCCGGCCGCGGACTTCGTGTTGGCAACGCAGCAGTTGAGACACCCACGCGCGGAGCTCGAACGGTGTCGGGAGGCGCAGCGCCATCACGCAACGGCGTGCGCGGGCGGCAAGGCGCTCGACGTGGCATGCATCGCGGCTTGGAACGAGATGGCGAGTGCGGCCGATGGGTTCGGCCGCGCAGCGGCGGCGTACGGGGTGGGCTTTGCCAGGGTGCGGTAGGGGAAGCCCCCGGGGCAACGGCCGGACGCACGACGCCCAAGCGCCGCTGATGACGCCGCCGACCCCCTGATGCAGAAGATCCGCTACCTCGACAAGCTGATCGACGAGCTCGCCAAGGGGAAGAAGATGGCGAGCATCCTTCGACGGTAGCCGCGAGTGGGCGCGCACGCTGACCGCGAGCGTGGCCTTGCGTTTCTGATCACGGTTGCCGGCGCGGTGATCTGCGACGATGGTCCTCTTCGACCATGCGCGAAACGCGGCTCGCGTTGCATCAGGTGTTGCGGTTCATCCCTCGCCACGCGCGCGCCGTCGTCGAGATCGTCTCCAAGAAGCGTCCGGAGGTGATCGTGCGGCGGACGCGCTACGCGGGAGCTGTGGTCGACGAGCGGGTGCTCACCCGCGCGTTCGCCTGGATCCCTCGCTCCCCTGCGCTGCAGGCCATCGTGCTGCTCGAAGGCTCGGCGCGCCTCTGGCCGCACGACGGCGGCGCCGACGCGCGCATGGTCCCCGGCGACGCGGTGCTCCTCACGCCGTCCGATGCGAGCATGGGCCGGTTCGAGGACGCGACCTACCTCGACCTCGAGTGGCTGCCCGACGCGCTGCCCCGCAAGGGAGCGATCGAGCGGCTCGCGCGCGTCGATCTCGAGCGCGCGTCGCGGCTCGGCGAGGAAGTCGCCACCGGAGCGACCGCGGATCGTACGCTGTTCGAGCAGGCGTTCGCCCTCTTCCGCGCGATCGGCGCGCCGCTCGGCGGGCTGTCGGCGGCGACGGTGGAGCGCGCGCCGGGCCGCCCGTCGGCGCAGGACATCGCGATCGCGCAGGCGATAACCGCGCAGGTCGCCGATCTGCGCTCCTCGGCGACCGCGCTCTCGTTCGGCGAGCACGCGGGGATGTCGCCCCGGCAGCTGCAGCGCATCCTCGCGAGCTACTTCGAACGCTACCGCATGAACGCGACCAACTGGCGCGACATGCGCAATCGCTATCGCATCCACATCGCGATCACCCTCTTGAGCATCCCAGACCTACCGATCGCGACCATCGCCGACGAGGTCGGGTACGCCTCGCCGGCGGCGTTGGCGCGCGCGTTCGCCGATCGCGGGCTGCCGACGCCGGGCGAGATGCGCGCGGAGATCGCGCGGATGGCCGGGTGATGCATTTCCGGACGCGACCGTATCGTCCGTCGTCCGCATTCCTCGGAGAACAGCACCATCTCCGACAGCGCCGGCGTCGGCGTGAACCTCGCCTACAGCGGCGCGGTCGTCGACTTCCTCCCGACCAACACCTTCACCCGCATCGCGAGCTGCAAGCAGAGCACGCCGCGGAGTGCCCCCGGCGCGTGCCCGTCGTCGGTCGCCTGCCCGTGAGGCGAGAGCGACGTGAGGCGCCCGCGGTGCGCAACGCATCATCTCGTCTGATGTCTCGGGTGAGCTCGATGCACATCTCCGGACATCGCCTTGATTCTCGTACACCGAGCCCTAGCATTGGCGGCGAGCGTATTCAGCCGTATTCAGTCAGCGCACGTCGACGGCGTCTCGCTCAAGCTCCCGTCGACGGCGAAGTAGAACGAGCGACGCGCGTAGACGTGTTCGTCGTCGACCTTCGTCGTTGCCTTGGCCGAGTCGTAGGTCCAGATCCACATCGCGCTGCCGGGGATGTCCGCGATGGTGCCCCACGGAGACGCGCCGTTCGGCGCCTGCTCGAAGGCCGCGACCCACGCGGCGTCAGATGTCGTCGGGGCGTACCATTCGGTGACGAGCGTCGGGCTGATCTTCCAGCTGGCGTCCGAGACCAGGGTGAATGAGGTTCCCGCGTCGGCTGCGGACGTGAGAACCGCGAGGATGCCACGGTCATGGCCGCCCTGCGACGACGTGTTGATCCCCTCGACCCCGATGACATTGACCTTCTTCGGGTGCAGGAAGAGCGTGACGTCATACGAGCGAGCGTCGCCCCATCCGTAGGCGCCGCCGTCGAGGAGCGTGCCGTTCACATAGACCTTGCGCTCGTTGTCTGCGGTGAGGCGCAGCGTGGCGTGGACGACGGCGCTTGGTGCTACGCCGCACGGCACTGTCGTGTCCAACGGCGCGGTGTCGGACGGCGTCGCCGTGTCGAACTGCGCGGCGTCGACTCGGGTGTCCGCCACGGAGGATTCGGCCCCGGCGCCATCGGCCGCCGCGCCGTCGGGGCCCTCGGCCGACGCTGTCGTCGTTCCGCCGCACGCGGAGGGCACGGCGGCAAGGAAAAGGAGGGCTACGGCAAAGAGTGAATTGCTCATTTTGCACCTATGATGCGCGAATCAAAACGGTCACGAGCACTCCTCGGACAACGTCTCTCCGTATCCGGCTGGTTGCCGAACACGAGGCCGCGCCATGGGCCTGCGACGCTCGTCGTCGCGGTCAAGACGATCGGCTTCGCCTCGGTTCCGACGGCGACGATGGACGCCTTGCGCTGGCGCGACGAGGGCCAATGCGCGCTTCATCATCAGTCTCCGCACCGCTTGAGGTAGGCCGCGCAGCACTGTCGGGCCTTGTCGGTTCCTCCGGCGCAGCACTTCGAGAGATAGGTGCACATCGGGTTGTTCTTCGCGAGCGGGGTCGCGTCGCCGTCGTCGAGCGGGCACGCCGGACTCGGCTCCTCGACTGCCTCTGCGGCGTGCGTCGCCGTGGGCGACGCCGCCACGACCGCGAACAACCCGACCATGGACACGCGCGAGAGCAGTTGTGTCAGCATGCCTATCGGACGGGAAATCGGGGCGGACGATACGAAATGTCCGAAAATGCATCGATGTCCGAAATTGGATTGCGCCGAATCACGCCCATGCGCGCGATCTCGGCGCGGATCTGGCCGGGCGACTCGACCGCACCCCTGGTAGGTCCACGGGGCGTACCAGACCTGCGCCAGAGCCATCGTCCCGATGGATCATGACCCGGCACGCGCCGTAGGTAGGTCATGAGAACTGCCGCCCGAGCTCCTCCCGCGCGACGCGGCCGCACCTCTGGGCCGTGGGCGGTCCACGGCAGCCGCGCGACACATCTTCGCGGCCGAGGCGCGAGCGGATCGACGGCTGCTCCGCGAGGCGGCTCCTCAGCGCGCGGGGTTGCGCGCGAATCGAGCCGCGAGCTGGTCGAGCGCCGCGATGGTGTCGCTCGACGCGGACGACTTCGCCGCGGCGATCAGCGCCGGCGTCGACGGATCGTCGACGACCATCAACGCGTTCGATGCCGCCTGCCGCACCTCGCCGTCGTAGCCGACGAACGTCGCGACGAGCGCGCGCGCGGAGATCGAGCGGACGTCCGACTCCTCGCCCGGCAGCGCGACCTTGCCGGTGCGGAACGCCCACGCCGCGCCGTTGTCGGCGAGCGAGCGCACCGCCGCGCGCGCGACCTCCGTCGACGGCCGTGACGCGAGCAGCGCAGCGAGCGCGCTCGCGATCGGACGCCGGCGCGCGACGCCCGCGCCGGAGACGACCGGCAGCTCGCCCTTCGCGATGCGCGCCGCGAGGAGCGCGACGGACGTGTCGTCGGCGAGGCGCGCGATCGCCTGGGCGGCCGCGGCGGCCACGACCGGATCGGGATCGTCGAGGAGCGGGGCCACGACCTCGCGCGTCCGCGGATCGCGCAGGTGACCGAGCGCCTCGACGACGCCGGCGCGCCACGCGGTCCGTGCGGTCGCCGTCAGCGCCCCGTCGCTCTCGCCGTCGAGCACGCGCTCGACCAGGGCGAGGACCGCGTCGCTCCCGAGGTGCTCGAGGTGCTGCGGGACGGGCGCGAGCCGGCCGCGTCGAGTGGCGTCGAGCTCCGGGAGCCTGGCGCGCACCGCCGCGACGCGCTCGAACGTGCTCGGCGAACGCGACCGGGCCGCGCCGATCTCGCGCGCCCACGCGCCGCGATCGATCGCCGAGACCACGACCGTCGGCGCGACGTTCGCGACGACACCGCCCGTCGCAGTCCCCGCGCCGAGCGACGCGACGAGCGACAGACCCACCACCGCCAGGACCGTCCTCATCGCGCAGCCTCCCACCACTTCGCCGTCGGGATGGCGCGCATGACGTTCGAGCCGCAATGGACCTCACCGAGGTTCCGGTGATAGCCGTCCCAGTCCTCGACCCACGTGACCGAGACGCCGTGCGGCGCGAGCGCCGCCTCGACGGCGGTCTGGAAGGGATCCTTGCCTTCGATCATCGGTCCGTGTGGATCGGGCGCCGCGAGGTGCGTCGCGTCGAGCACGAGCGCGTTGACCATCCCGGGCTGGTAGGCGACCGAACCGCCGTAGATCTTCGAGTGGAGGAACGGTATCGGGACGATCTCGTCGGTCGTGAGGCCGGTCTCCCTCGCGAGCACCTCGATCTGCGCGTCGACCTCCGCGGCGGCCTCGGCCGACGCCGCCATCACGTCGGGGTCCGCGAGCACGTCGTCGATCGAGACCTCGGCCGGGGACTCGACGCCCTCCTCGTCGAGCCAGTACTTGCCGAGGAACATCTTCGTTCCGCCCTGGCCCGCGGCCTTCGCGTCCTCGAGCATCTTCTTGGCGAGGCGCGCGTCGTTGGCGAGCAGCAGAAACGAGCGCTGCGTGGGCTTGGGCGCGGGCACGAAGCTGAGGGTCTCGTCGAGGTGCGACACGAAGAGCCACGACGTGTCGACGAACACCGGATCCTGGACTCCCTGCGCGGCGAGCAGCGCCGCGAACGACCGGTCGGGGTAGAAGCTCGGCGTCGCGCCGCGGATGATCCGCCCGAGCGGCCACTTCTTGCCGGCGTGCTCGAAGGGCGGGATCGTCTCGGTGTTGCCGAAGGAGTTGAGCGAATCCATGTCGGGGTTCGACCTCGGATCGAACTGCTGGAGGCCGGCGACGTCCTTGCCGCGGAGGTTGGTGAACACCAGCTTCCCCGCGGGGCGGAGCGGGTTCTTCAGGCTGTCGCGGTAGATGTTCGACGAGCGGATCGCGACGCGCACGACGTGCTGCTCGCCGCCGGGCGCCGGCATCGACATGTAGCCGGTCTCGAAGAAGTCCTGCGTCCACGGATCGCGATCGGGCACGCCGTCGAGCGCCTCCATCCCGTTCGGCGTCTTGGCCGCGGTGACCGCCTTGGCGAGGTCGGCGCGGAAGGCGGTCGAGCCCGCGTCGAGGATCTTGGTGGTGAACACCTTCTCGGCGGGCGAGACGTGGTGCTGGAGGAGCACGGGCGCGACGCGCATCCGCACGGTGTCGCTCGCTTCGAACGCCGGACGACCGCCGGGGGTGCCGTCGAAGACGACGCGCCAGGTGACGTCGACGAAGCCGTCCCACACCGCCTTGTCGCGGACGACGTCCTTCGCCTCGATCGCGAGCTCGACGCCGGCCGCGACGTCGGCCGAAGAGAGCAGCTCGATCGCGGGATCGATAGCGACGAAGCCGTCGGGACCCTTCTTGAACAGCCGCACGAAGGGCGCGGCCGCCGCGCTGATCTCGAGGGTGCCGCGGGCGCCCTCGGGCACCTCGGCCCACGGTGCGGTCTTCAGCCGCGCGAGATCGAGGAGATCGTCGTCGCCGTCGACGACGTCGTTGGCGGCGTCGTTGCAGGACGGGAGGTCGACGTCGGTGAGCCCCGTCGTCGGACACGCCCGCTGATCGTCGTCGATGTTGGCGAGGAGGATGGCGCCGTGCCTCCCGTCCCACCCGTCTTCGCCCTCGTCCTCGGTCGGATCGTCGAGGTCGACGGTTCCGTTGCGGTTGTTGTCGGCGCGCAGATCGACCTTCGGCGCCGGCCAGACGGGCGCGGGCGGGTCGTTCGACTTGCTGCTGCACGCGGCGAGGACGAAAGGAACGATGCACGCGAGCCAACACGCCCGCGACGACGCTGACATCACGCTGTTGTGCCCCGAGCGCGCGGAATGTCAACGTGAACCTGCGTTTCCGCCACGGGACACGGCGATCAGGGTGCGCTCGCGCAAGACCGCGAAGGCTTCGGGCGTATCCTCGGCGGTGCGTCTCTTGCTCGAGGAGCTCCCATGATGCGTCGTTGGCTGTCGTGCGCGCTGTTGATCGCGAGCGCCGCCGGGTGCGGTGACTCGGGGGAGGGGCTCGGCGGGCGGCCGAATTCAGGCCTGATCGGCGGGTCGGGCACCGCGCGGCCCGAGTGCGGCGCGCTCGCACAGGGCTGCATGGGCCAGGGGCTCGACGCGCCGATCGCGCTCGGGAGCACGCTCGAGATCGCGCTCGACTACCAGATCGGGGGGTCCTCGGGGCCGCCGACCGAGATCGAGAGCGCGAACCCGCTCGTGCTGAAGAGCGAGGGCAAGGGGCGCGTCACGGCCACCGGCGAAGGGATCAGCGCGCTGATGTTCGCCGCGCCCGACGGCGCGGTGATCGATTTCCTGCACGTGTGGGTCGCGGCGCCCGACGAGCTGCGCGTGGTCCGCTACGGAGACGAGGGCAACCTCCTCGGACGCGTTCAGGACGAGGTGAAGCTGCTCGTGGGCGACGAGCTCCTCGTCGCCGTCGAGACGTACGGCAAGGGCCAGGCGCTGCTCGGGAACTTCCTCCTCGAGTACGAGGTCACCGGCGCCGACGTCGCCGTGGTCCCCGACGCGGTCGACGGTCTCTACCGCGTCGTCGCGCGAACCGCCGGAGCCTCGACGATCACCTTCAAGGCGCTCGGCTTGAACCGCGCCATCGCCATCGAGGTGCTGCCGTGAACGCGGTTCGAGCGATTCTGATCAGCGCGTTCGCGACCGCCGCGATCGGGTGCCCGAAGGCCGACCAGGCGAAGCGCATCGAGATCTACGCGCTCACCGCGCCGCCGCCCGCGCGCGCCGCGCAGATCACCAACGGCGACGCCGCCCATCGCGTCGTGATCGGAAAGGGCGTCGCGCTCGCCGTCACCAGCTGGACCACCTGCCCGGGCTCCCCCGACACCGCCCTGTCCTCGGCCGACCCCACCACGCTCGGAACCCGCACGGTCTACCGCCGGGGCATGCCCGACCAGTTCCTGATCTTCGGCGTCAGGGCCGGCTTCACGACGCTCACCGCGAAGAACGGCTGCGCCGAACAACGCTACGACGTCGAGGTCCGCGCCGACTGATCCGCGCCCTCGCTCACCTTCGACCCCCTACCTTCGACCTGGCGCGCGCGAGCGACCGCTGCGTGTGCGCCGGAGCCGACCCGCCGGTACACGCGTCACGCCGGACACGTCGCGCCGCTCACACACACCGGCCTCGCCGTTCCCGCCGCCGGCGGACAACACCTCCCCGTGCCCGGGAAGATCGTCTCGCACGCCGTGCAGCCGCCGCAGGTGGTGCACGTCGATGCCGGCGCGTAGAGCGTGCAGACACCCGCGATGCACAGCTGGTCCTCGTTGCAGACGGTCCCGCACGCGCCGCAGTTCGTCGCGTCCCGCTGAAGATCGAAGCAGTGGAAGCGCGACTTGTCGGTCGCGCACCCGGTGCGGCCTGGCGGGCACGCGTCTTTGCTGCACGTGCCGGTGGTGCACTTCTCCGCGTTGGCGCAGACCGTCGTGCACGTGCCGCAGTGGTTCACGTCGCCCTGCAGGTCGTAGCAGGTGGCGCCGCACGCCGTCAGGCCCGAGCGACACTCGCACGTCGCCGCCCGGCACCGCTCGTCCTTGCCGCACTTCTTGCCGCAGCCGTCGCAATTCTTCGGGTCCTCGGTCGGCACCACGCAGCGTCCGCCGCAGGCGAGCTCGCCGGCCGCGCAGACGCACTTCGTCGCCTCGCACGCCACGCTGAGCGGGAGGTCCTTCGCGCATTCCTTCCCGCACCCGTTGCAGTTCGTGTAGCTCGTGCGGGGGTCGACGCAGGTACCGCTGCACACGAGCATCGGCGCGACGCAGCCGGCGTCGGCGTCGGGCGCCGTCGTGTCGGGCCCCGTGTCGGGCGTCATCGTGTCGGGCGCCGTCGTGTCGGGCAGGTCTCCGTCCGGCGAGGTCTCGCCGACATCGGAGTCGACGACGGGGGCCTCCGCGCCGAGATCGTCCACCGTTACGTCCGCGCCCACGTCGTCGAGCGCCAGGTCCGGACCGAGGCCGCCGTAGTGAGGCTCTCCGCAACCGAGCAGCAGCAGCGCCAAGCCTAGCCCCGCCCTCGCGACCATCCTCTCATCGTCGCACGCCGGCGCGATCATTCCACCAACGCGTCACGCAACGTGCTCTTCGCCGACGCCACGAGCGGTTTCGACCGTACGCGGAGGACGCGCCACGAGCGCCCCGCCGGGGCTGCGGAGCGCAACGGAGCATGCCGAGCCGCATCATGCATCGGCTGCGGTCGTGTCTCGCTCACCACGAGCACGGGCCGAGCAGTCGCCCTCCCGAGAGACACCGGCCCATCCGAGGAGGCTCCTCCGCGTGGACACTCACGACCCCACCAAAGCGAACGGCAACGGTCACGGCAAGAAGGCGCAGGCTCGCAGGAGCGAGCCCGAGCGCCGCTCGGTCTCGCCGCGCAAGTTCGCGGCGAGCGAGGGGGTCGTGAAGCCGAACGGTCACGAGCTGCAGCTGCACACGCTCCTCGACGCGCTGCGCGCGATGGAGCGCGGCGACTTCTCGCTCCGTCTGCCGGTGAAGAAGGGGAGCGGCGTCCTCGCCGACATCGCCCGCGCGTACAACGGCGTCGCCAAGCGCAGCGAGCACGTGACGATGGAGATCGTCCGTGTCGAGCAGGTGGTCGGCCGCGAGGGGCGAATGCAGGAGCGCGCGATCGCCGGCGACCTGCAAGGGGCGTGGGCGACGAAGCTCCAGAAGGTCAATCAGCTGGTCACCGACCTCGTGCAGCCGACGACCGAGATCGCGCGCGTGCTGACCAGCGTCGCGCAGGGCGATCTCTCGCAGAAGATGGCCCTCGAGTTCGAGGGGCAGCCGGTCAAGGGCGAGTTCCTCCGCATCGGCACCACCGTCAACACGATGGTCGATCAGCTCCGCTCGTTCGCGGGCGAGGTGACCCGCGTCGCGAAGGAGGTAGGCACCGAGGGCAAGCTCGGCGGCCAGGCCGACGTGAAGGGCGTCAGCGGCGTCTGGAAGGACCTGACCGAGAACGTGAACTTCATGGCCGCCAACCTCACGACGCAGGTGCGCGGCATCGCGCGCGTCGTGACCGCGGTCGCCAACGGCGATCTCGCCCAGCGCCTTCGCGTCGAGGCGAAGGGGGAGATCGCCGCGCTCGCCGACACGATCAACGGGATGTGCGGGACGCTCGGCATCTTCGCCGAGCAGGTGACCGACGTGGCCCACACGGTCGGCGTCGAGGGCAAGCTCGGCGCGCAGGCGCAGGTGCCCGGCGTCGCCGGCACCTGGAAGGACCTCACCGACAACGTCAACCTCCTCGCCAACAACCTCACCGCGCAGGTGCGCAACATCGCCGAGGTCTCGACGGCGATCGCCAACGGCGATCTGTCGAAGAAGATCACCGTCGACGTCAAGGGCGAGATCCTCGAGCTGAAGAACACCATCAACACGATGGTCGATCAGCTCCGCAGCTTCGCCGGCGAGGTCACCCGCGTCGCGAAGGAGGTCGGCACCGAGGGCAAGCTCGGTGGGCAGGCCGACGTCAAGGGCGTGCAAGCTCGGCGGCCAGGCCGACGTGAAGGGCGTCAGCGGCGTCTGGAAGGACCTCACCGACAACGTGAACTTCATGGCGCGCAACCTGACCGATCAGGTGCGCAACATCGCCAAGGTCTCCATCGCCATCGCCAACGGCGACTTGAGCCAGAAGATCGCGGTCGAGGCGCAGGGCGAGATCCTCGAGCTGAAGAACACCATCAACATCATGGTCGATCAGCTCAACAGCTTCGCGGCCGAGGTCACGCGCGTCGCGCGCGAGGTCGGCACCGAAGGGAAGCTGGGCGGCCAGGCCGACGTGAAGAACGTCAGCGGCGTGTGGAAGGACCTCACCGACAACGTCAACGTCCTCGCGGGCAACCTGACCGATCAGGTGCGCAACATCGCCAAGGTGACCACCGCGGTCGCCAACGGCGATCTGTCGCAGAAGATCACCGTCGAAGCGCGCGGCGAGGTGCTGCAGCTGAAGGAGACCGTCAACACGATGGTCGATCAGCTCCGCTCGTTCGCCGGCGAGGTCACCCGCGTCGCCAAGGAGGTCGGCACCGAGGGCAAGCTCG
>JACPFM010000129.1 GCA_016182965.1 Deltaproteobacteria bacterium
CCCCCTTGTGAGTGTCTAGTACCCGCGGCGCTGCGTAGCAGCGCTCCGCCGAAGGCGGACCAGAAGAAACCCTGGGGTTTCTTCCGGCGCGGCGTACTAGAGCGTCGGCTCCGGCCGACAGGTGATCGATCGGCCTTCGCTGGCTACCGTGTTGGCATGCAGAAGCACGCGAAGATCCTCGTGGCGACCGATCTCGGACCGGCCGGCGATCAGGCGATCGAGACGGCGCACGCGTGGTGCCAGAAGTTCGAGGGCACGCTCGTCGTCATGCACGCGATCGGCGCGCGCCTGCGCGTCGATCCGCTCTTCCCGCAGCGCCACCAAGGGCGCGCGCTCGGCGCGCTCGAGCTGCAGCGGGCCGTCCACGAGAAGATCGAGGAACGCGTGAGCGAGCTCACCGGCCGCGAGCCCGGGAGCTTCGGCGCGCGCGTGGTCGAGGGCGCGGCCGCCGAGCAGATCCTCGCCGTCGCGCACGAGATCGCCGCCGACCTCATCGTCCTCGGCGGACGCACGGCCGGTGGCACGCGCTGGGTGTTCGGCAGCGTCGCCGATCGGGTGGTCACCTACGCGGACGTCCCGGTGCTCGTCGCGCGCCCCGACACCGCCCCCCCGCACATCCTCGCGGCGACCGACTTCTCCGAGCCCTCGCTGCCGGCGGTCGCCGCCGCGCACGAGCTGTCGCACGCGCTCGGCGCCAAGGCGACCATCGTCCACTGCGTCGAGCGCGACACCTCGTACTCGGCGATCCACGCGTTCGCCCGCGACGCGACCGACGGCGCCGATCCGGAGGAGATCACCGCCGCGCACAAGCGCCTGCGCGAGATCAGCGACGCCTCGCCCGATCACGATCCGGCGCGCGTGGTCGTGGGCGATCCCGCCGAGGCGATCGTCGCGCTCGCCGAGACGCTGCCCGCCACGGTCATCGTCGTCGCCTCCCGCGGCCGCACCGGGCTCGCGCGCCTGATGCTGGGGAGCGTCGCAGGGCGCGTGGTGCGGCACGCGCCCTGCTCGGTGTACGTCGTGAGACTGCGCTGAGCCTGCGCGCGCGACTGTGGATTCCGAGGCGTCAGTCCCATCGCTCGAGCTCGCAGGTCGGCGCGAGGCGGACCCACGAATGCTGGCGAGCCTCGTAGACCGAGAACGTCGGCTCGGGGAAGCCGGGATCGGCGAACGCACCGACGGCGATCGCGACGAGCTCACCGAGCCTCCAGAAGACGGTCGATCCGCACGTCGCGCAGAAGTGGAACGTGACCTCGTTGCCGCTGTCGGCGACGCGGGTGAACGCCGTCGACTCGCCCTCGATCTCGACGTCGCGCGCGTCGAACCGCGCCTGCACGCCGAACGCGCTCCCCGTGCGCTGCTTGCACGCGAGGCAGTGACAGACCGAGACGCGCAGCGGCTCCGCGCGACACACGACGCGGAGCCGACCGCACGAGCACGAGGCGCGACGAGTCATGGGCCGAACTGTAGCTCCCCGGTCACTTCGGCGCCTTCGACAGCTTCCCCGCGTCGAACCAGTAGATCGACGTCGCGTCGATCGTGAACGAGCTCGCCTTGGTGCCGACCACCGGCTGGGGCTTGCCCGCGCCGTTCAGCGCGACGCGGTGGATCTTGCCGGACCACAGCCAGTAGACGTGGGTCGCGTCCGCGGCCAGCTGCGTGCCGTGGATGCCCGCCGCGAGGACGGTGCGGGTCACCGGCGGCGATTTCGTGACGCGGACGAGCCCGGTGGTGTCGAGGAAGATCAGCGCGTCGGCCGTCGCCAGGATGTCGCCGCCCTGATCGGCGAAATCGACGGAGAGCAGCTTCGTCTCCTTGGCCGTGGACTTCCCGGTCGCCGAGTAGGGGATCGAGAGCAGCGAGCTGCTGCCGTCGTCGTGCATGTGGACGGCGTAGACGTTCTTGTCGTCGGCGGTCACCGCGCCGAGGTGCATGTCGCCGTTGGACCATCCGAGGGCGGCGGCGGCGAAGCCGCTCGGCTTCGACGGGTCGAAGCACACCGGCTGGAAGGAACCCGACGCGAGGAACATCGCCGTCCCCCAGTTGGTCGAATACACGCAGACGCTCGAGCCCGACGCGAAGACGCGCTCGATCGGCTCGGCGAGCTTCGCGTCGGCGAGCACGCGCGTCGCGGTCGACGGCTTGGTCAAGGTGAAGAGCTGCGCGGGGTTCGGCGGCTCGTTGCCCTCGAACACGTAGACGCCGCCGAGCGTCCAGTACAGCTTTCCCGCGACGACTTCGACTCGTCCGATGGGCTGGGTCCCGACGGCGACGTCGCGCACCGCGCCGCCCGCCTTGTCGACCGACTGCACCTTCTTGCCGTTCGCCCAGTAGAGCGCCGTGTCGTCGGCCACCAGGCGCATGATGCCGGGCGTGGTCGACGCGAGCACCGTCGGCGCCGACGCGGCCGACGCGGACGTCGAGGCGGCCGGCGCGGACGCCGACGTCGCCGGCGCGGGCTTCTTCGGCGCCTCGCCGGGGGCGCGCTGAGAGACCGTGACCGCCGCGAGCACCACCCACGCAAGCACCGTCGTGCGAGCCATGCTCATGTGTCTATCCCCTTGCGCCGAGCCTACCACGGGCCTCGGCGCCGGAGGTGCAGGGTCAAGCGGCGCGACGTCGTCGCGCGGCCGCCAACAGGACGAGCGCGAGGACCGGGAGCGCCACGGCGCCGCCCGGCCGCTTGTCGGCCGACATCGCGCAGCCGCCGTCGTCCTCCGGCGGCGGGAGCGCGACGCAGGTCTTGCTCGGGAGGTCGCAGAGATACCCGCGCGCGCAGTCGTCGCTCGAGGTGCAGCTCGTGCTGCACGCGCCGAACGCGGGCTCGCAGAGGTAGGGACCGCACTCGAAGGGGACCGCATCGTCGGTCGCGCACTTGCCGCCCGGTCCGGGGCAGTACGCCGGTCCGACACCGCTCGTCGCACCCGTGCAGCGATTGCGCGCGCACATCGTGCCCTGACCGGCGCCGATGCACTGCGAATCGGGGCCGCACGTGCCCACGCACGAAAGCGCTGCGCCGCACTCGTTCTTCAGGTCGACGCCGATCGGCTCGGGCGTGCATTTCCCCGGGCTCGTCAGCAAGGCGCACGAGTGGCAGCGGTCGGTGCACGGCGAGTCGCAGCACACGCCTTCGACGCAGTTTCCGCTCGCGCACTCACTGCCCTTGGTGCAGCGCTGGAACCCCGCGGCCACCGTGGGCGTCGCGCCCCAGTTCGGCGCGGGCGCCTCGGCGACCGCATCTGTCGGCGGCGCGCCGTCGGTGGAGGCGTCCGCGCCGGCGTCGGAACACCCGGGGACGCTCGTGCACACGCCCACCGAGCCGGGGACGTTGCACGACGAGCACGCGTCGGAGCATGCGGTCGTGCAGCACACGCCGCCCTCGCAGAAGCCGGTGGCGCACGCGTCTGGCGAGGAGCAGGGATCGCCCTGCTTCTTCCGCTTCGCGCACGCGCCCGCCTCGCAGAACATGCCCGAGACGCAGTCGGCCGCGGTGGCGCAGGAGGTCTTGCATCCGGTCGCGCCGCACGCGTACGGGGCGCAGTCGATCGGGAGGGGCGTGGGATCGCACGCTCCCTTGCCGTCGCAGAAGGCGGCGCCGGTCGACGTCCCGCCGACGCAGGTCGCGGCCGTGCACACCGTCGACGTCGACGGATAGCTGCACCCGGTCAGCGCTCCGTCGCAGGTGCCCGCGCACGTCCCGGTGCCGGTGCACGCGACACGACCGCCGCGCGGCGCGCCTTTGACCAGCGTGCACGAGCCTGCGTTCCCCGGCTCGTTGCACGACTCGCACTGGCCGGTGCACGCGGTCGCGCAGCACACGCCGTCGACGCAGAACCCGCTGGCGCACGCACCGGGCGCGTAGCAGGTACCGCCCTTGGCGATGCCGTCGCCCCAGATCTCTGCGGTGCTCGCGACCGTGGAGCCCACCGTCCCGCCGGTGATCAACGCCGCCCCGCCCGGAAGCGGCGCCATCGCTGCGCGCAGGCGCTCCGCCGCGAGCGCGCCCGCGGAGGACCACTTCCCGGAGGCGACGTCGTAGAGGTAGGTGGCCGTCTCGGGCGTGGTCGAGGAATCGGCGGCGACCCCGCCCGCGATGAGGATGCGGCTCGTCGTGAGCGCCGCGCCTGCCGCTCCCAGCTTCGGCCCGGGCATCGCGTTGGCGGCGCCGAAGGCCCCACCCGTCGGGCTGAACATCTCGGCCGACGACACGATCGTGGAGGCGCTGAGGATACGCCCGCCGGCGACGAGGACCCGACCGTCGGCGAGCCCGACGTACGCGGCGAACGAGCGCCCGGCGGACAACGCCGGCGCCGCCGCGAACTGGTTGGTGGCGCCGTCGTAGACGTCGCCGGTCGAGTCGTTCTCGTTGTCGCTCCCGACGAGCAGCACGCGATTGGTCCCGAACCCGAAGGCGGCCCCGCGCGCGTGGTAGCTCGACGCGGCGTTGGTCACCGCCGTCGTCGTGCTCTTGGTCGCGTCCCACACCTCCGCGTCGAGGAGGTGACCGTGGCTCACGGCGTCGATGCCCGCCGCCACGAGCACCGCTCCGCTCGGCGACAAGAGCGCCGACACGTGGGAATAACGCTGCACCGAGAGCGGCGCGCCGGCGGACCAGACATCCGTGGCCGGATCGTAGACCTCGACGGTCGACGTCGCCGTGGGGTACCCGGTGAGCGCCCCGGTCGCGCCTCCGAACACCGCGACCTTCCCCGAGGCCAACACCGTCGCAGAGTGAAGCGTGCGAGACGTCGCCGTCGCCTTGGCGATCGTCCAGGTGCGCGTGACCGGATCGAAGATCTCGGCCGCGCTCAGCACCGACGAGCCGAAGCTCTCGCCGCCGACCACCAGGACCCTGCCGGATGCGATCACCGACGCGGTGTGATCGGCGCGGGCGAAGGCCATCGACGTCGGCGGGCCCCACGCCGGATCGACGGCGATCGGGAACGACGCGCCGGCGGCGGCGACCTCGGCCTCGAGCACGCGCGCGGAGCCTTCGCCGACGAGCCGCGGCTGGAGGTCGATCCGGCGATGGCTCGCGTCGACGGCGAACCACGGTTCGCTGCGCAGGCGCGCGACGCCGTCGCGGTCGAGCACCTCGACGGCTCCCATGCGGACGCGCACGTCGCGCGCGGCCGGACCGAGGCGCACGCGATAGCGCAGGGTCGTCGTCGCCTTGGCCGACCGCAGCAGGCGCAGCTCCTCGACGTGCCCGCGCGACGCCGACATCACCACGTCGACGTCGGGACGCGCTTCGGAGAACACCAGCGCGCCCTCCACGGGCGCGGCGACGACGGGCGCGTCGCCGTCGGCGGCGACCTCGATCCAGAGATCGTCGCTGACCCCGAGCCGCATCGGCCCGCCGGCGCGCGACGGGAGCCGCGCGAAGAACCCGGTGCGCAGCTCGCGCACGTCGACGAACCCGGGCCCGCCGCCTCGCGCCGGCGGCTCGTCGGCGGTGACGCGATACCCGTCGCCGACGCGCACGAGCGGAAGCCCGACGACGCGCGGGGCGATCTGCGGATAGCTCCTCAACAGCTCCACGGTCGCCCGCGCGACCGACCCGCCGCCGGTGGGACCCGATCGCGTACGCTCGGAAGACGAGCAGGCGACGATCGCGATGGACGCGATCAATGGATGAACGGCTCGCACGCAACCTCCCGCGGGGCCTCGGCCCTCGACGAAGAGTAGTCGAAGCACGAGCCGGACAAAGCGGAAAAATCGGCGCGTGCGCCGAGCTTCCGAGCTCGGAGCTCGCGCGCGTCGGAAGCGGGTCGCGACCTCGACGAGGCGGCATGAGCGAGCCTGCGCACGATTCGACGACGCTCACTGCGCGGCCTCGACGCCGCGGTGGAAGAGGCGATCGCGTTGATGCTCTAATCGCCCGCCGATGCGGCTCTCCATCCGCGGCGTGCGCAAGGCGTTCGAGGCGACGGTCGCCCTCTCGGCGGTCGACCTCGACCTCGCGCCGGGGGAGGTCCACGCGGTCCTCGGCGAGAACGGCGCCGGCAAGAGCACGTTGATGGCGATCCTCGCGGGGGCGATCGCGCCCGACGGCGGCGCGATCACGCTCGACGGAGCGCCCTACGCCCCGAAGACGCCGCGTCAGGCGCAGGACGCCGGCGTGGCGATCGTTCACCAGGAGCTGTCGCTGTGCCCGCACCTGACCGTCGAGGAGAACGTCCTCCTCGGGCGCGAGCCGACGCGCTTCGGTCTGGTCGACGTGGCCGCGGGTCGGGCGCGGGTGCGCGCCGCCCTCGAGCGGGTCGGCGCGGCCTCCGTCGATCCGCGCACGCGGGCCGGCGAGCTGCCTTCGGCGGCGCAGCAGCTGGTCGAGATCGCGCGCACGCTGGCGCACGAGCAGCCGCGGGTGCTGATCCTCGACGAGCCGACGTCGAGCCTCGGCGGAGCCGACGCCGAGCGCCTGCTCTCGCTCGTGCGGGAGCTGCGCGATCGCGGTGTATCGATCCTCTATGTTTCGCACTTCCTCGAGGAGATCGAGCGGGTGTGCGATCGCTTCACCGTGCTCCGCGACGGCGCGACGGTCGGCGCCGGGCGCATCGGCGAGGTCGACGTAGACGGCCTGGTCACCATGATGGCCGGCCGCACGGTCGAGCGCCTCTTCGAGCGACGTCTCGAGGGCGGGCGCCGCGCGCCCGGCGAGACGCTCCTCGACGTGCGCGCGCTCTCCGGCGCGCCGCGGCCCGATCAGGCGTCGTTCGCCGTCCGCCGCGGCGAGGTGCTCGGCGTCGCCGGCCTCGTCGGCGCCGGCCGCACCGAGCTGCTCCGCGCGATCTTCGGGCTCGATCGCGTGGTGTCGGGCGAGGTCCGGGTCGGCGCCTGGATGGGGCGCGGCCCTCGCTCGCCGGCCGAGTCGCTGCGGCGCGACGTCGGCCTGCTGAGCGAGGACCGCAAGCGCGAGGGGCTCGCGCTCGGGCGCTCGGTTTCGGAGAACGTCACCCTCTCGAAGCTGCCCGCGATCGTGCGCCGCGGCGACGTCACGCGCGCGACGCGCACCTGGGTCGAGCGCCTGGGCATCCGCGTCGCCGACGTCGACGCGCCCGTGTCGCACCTGTCGGGCGGCAACCAGCAGAAGGTCGCGCTTGCGCGCCTGCTCCACCACGACGTCGACGTGCTCCTGCTCGACGAGCCGACGCGCGGGATCGACGTGCGCAGCAAGGCGGAGATCTACGCCACCATCGACGGCCTCGCCGCAGCGGGGAAGGCGATCGTCGTGGTCTCGAGCTGGCTGCCCGAGCTGCTCGGCCTCTGCGATCGCATCGCGGTCATGCGGCGCGGCCGGCTGGGCGAGGCGCGCCCGACCGAATCCTGGACCGAGCACGACCTCTTGAGGGAGGCTCTGGGCGCATGAAGGCGCTGCTGCGACGCAGGTGGATCGGCGCCCTGCTCGCGCTGGTCGTCGTCTTCGTGGTCATGCTGGCCCTGCGACCCGACTCGTTCGCGCGGACCACCACCATGGTCACCATGGCGCGGCAGACGGTGATCGTCGGCATCGCCGCGGTCGGCATGACTCTGGTGATCGTCCTCGGCGGCATCGATCTCTCGGTCGGCTCGACGGTCGCCTTCTCCAGCGTGGTCGCCGCGAAGCTGCTGCACGGCGGGCACGGCGCGATGGCCGCCGTGTCCGGGGCGATCGTCACCGCCGCGGTGATCGGACTCCTCAACGGCGCGCTCGTGGCGCACGTCCGCTTGCTGCCCTTCATCGTCACGCTCGGCACGATGAGCATCGTGCGCGGCGCGGCGAAGGGCCTCGCCGACGAGCAGAAGATCGACGCCCCGGTGCGCGGCCTCGACGCGCTCCTCGCGCCGCTGCCCCCCGAGCGCGCGTGGATGCTCCTACCGCCGGGCGTGTGGATCGCGCTGGCCGTCGCGGCCGTCGCCGCGGTCGTCCTCCACGGCACGCGCTTCGGTCGTCACGTGTTCGCCATCGGCTCCAACGAGCAGACCGCGCGGCTGTGCGGGGTGGGCGTCGAGCGCACCAAGATCGCGGTGTACGCGATCGCCGGCCTGCTCGCCGGGCTCGCCGGCGTGATGGCGTTCTCCACGCTGACCGTGGGCGATCCGACCACCGCCGTCGGGCTCGAGCTCGACGTGATCGCCGCGGTGGTCATCGGCGGCGCCTCGCTCGCCGGCGGCGAGGGCTCGATCGTCGGCGCGGTGATCGGCGCCTGCCTGATGACGGTGGTGAAGACCGGCGCCACGCACGTCGGCCTCCCCAACTGGGTGCAGGAGATCGTCACCGGCGGCATCATCCTGGTCGCCGCCGCGCTCGATCGGCTACGCCACCGGTAGGTAGCCGCTCGACGTCGCCGGCCGGTCGTCGTCGGGGAAGAGCTCGTCGAGGATCGGCAGCTCGTCGCGCAGCTCCATCTGGAGCATCTTCGCGAACACGTCGAGCGCCACCACCGCGTTGCGCCCGGAGTCCTTGCCGCCGATGGCGCGAATGCGCTGGGCGAGGCCCTGATTGACCGCGGTGACGTCGTGATAGCGCTCGGCGAGCACCTCGAGCCCGAGCGACTCCGGCCAGCCGCGCTTCGCGCGATGGTACTGCCGGAGCAGGTGGAAGCTGGTGGCGCGGACGATGGTCTCTTCGACGCTCGCGAACGGCAGGTGGAACCGCGCCATCGGCCGGAGGAAGTCGAGCTGCGGGCAGCCGCTCGTCGCCATCACGAGGCCGAAGAGCGAGCCCAGCGCCTCGGCGAGCGAGCACTGCTTTCCGTAGGTGCGGTCCTCCGTGATCACCTCGGTGCGGGTGACGGTGTGCGACGGCGCGTCCTTGAAGTGATCGGCGACCGCGGCGACGGCCCGCGCCGGCGGACAGAACGGCGTCGTGCGCGCTTCGAGCGTGCAGTTGCGGCACTTGTTCTGGTCGAGCGCCGTCCACGCCGGCGGCTCCGCGGGGTCGGGCTCGAGCGCCAGCGTCTCGCGCCTCAGCTGCACGAGGTGCACGCGGTCGCGGCCGTCCGGCAAGTGGAACTTGTAGGTGATCTCGATCGGTCGCGACATCGAACGCCCATCGTCGCACCGGTCGCGACTTACGCAAGTTCGCGGCAACTGCCCTCGCCAGCCAGCCGGAGCCGGCGAAGGTCAATCCAGGTAGCCGGCGGCCTGCAGCTTGAACATCCGCGCGTAGCGGCCATCCGTGGCCAGAAGGTCGGCGTGCGTGCCCTGCTCGACGATCCGTCCGCCTTCGAACACCACGATGCGATCGGCCATGCGCACGGTGGAGAAGCGGTGCGTGATGAGCAGCGCGGTGCGGTTGGCCTTGAGGTCACGGAAGCGCTGGAAGATCTCGTGCTCGGCCTCGGCGTCCATCGCGGCGGTCGGCTCGTCGAGCACCAGGATGCGGCTCTTGCGCATGAACGCGCGCGCGAGCGCGATGCGCTGCCACTGACCGCCCGAGAGATCGTCGCCGCCGAACGCTCGACCGAGCGGCGTGTCGAGGCCCTGCGGCAAGCGGGTGACGATCTCGCCGGCGCCGGCGTCGGCCACCGCCTGGCCGACCGCCGCCTCGTCCTCGCGCGCGGGCAGCCAGCCGACGCCCACGTTGTCGCGCGCGCTGAACTGGAAGCGGGCGAAGTCCTGGAAGATGACGCCGATGCGGCGCCGGAGCTCGGCGGCGCTCATCGTCGCGACGTCGAGGCCGTCGACGAGGACCTGCCCGGTGCTCGGGCGGTAGAGGCCGACGAGGAGCTTGATGAGCGTGGTCTTCCCGGCGCCGTTGCGGCCGACCAGCGCGAGGGTCTCGCCTGGCTCGATCACCAGATCGATGTTCTTCAGCGCGTCGCGATCGGACCCGGGGTAGCGGAAGGTCACGTCGCGGAGCTCGATGCGCGGCGGGCCGCTCGCGAGCTCCTCGAGCGCGAAGGAGTCGTCGCCCTCGGGCTCGTCGTCCGGGACGCCGAGGAAGTCGAACAGGTTGGTCATGAAGAGATCGTCCTCGTAGGCGCGGGCGATCGCCCCGAGCGCGCTCTGCAAGGTGCGCTGCCCGTCGCGCAGCACCGTGAGGTAAAGCGCCATGCTGCCGAGGGTGATCGCGCCGAGCACCGTGCGCACCGCGATCGTCGCGTACGCGCCGTAGAGCGCGAGCGACGCGAGTAGCCCGAGGCCGAACGCCCAGCGCGCGTGGGAGCCGGCGATGGTGACCTCCTCGCGGTGGAAGCCGAGGTGGATGTCGCGGTAGCGCTCGCGCAGCCAGCGCGCCAGGCCGAAGAGCTTCACCTCCTTGACGGTCTGCTCGGTGGTGAGGACGGCCTCGAGATAGAAGAGGCGGCGGTTGCGCATGGTGCGCGCGCGCTGCATGGCGAAGGTCTTCCGGCCGTGGCGCGCCTCGGCGAAGAACGGCGGCAGCGCGGTGGCGATGATGATCAGCACCGCCCACGCGCCGAGCGAGAGCACGAGGCCCGCGTAGCCGACCAGGGTGATGCCGTGGCGGAGCAGCGCGAGCGCCTGGTTGACCAGATCGAGCGGGCGGCTGCTCGCCTCGCGGCGCGCCTGCGCCATCGCGTTCATGAACTCCGGGTCCTCGAAGCGCGCGTAGGAGACGTGCGCCGCCTTCTCGAGGATCAGGGTGTTGACGTGGAGGCCGAGCTTGGAGCGGAGGACGATCTGCGCCCAGGTCTGGAGCTGCGCGACGAGCGAGCGCGCGACGACGACGGCGAGCTCGACGCCGACCCAGAAGAGCGCCGCGCGGACCGGGCGCGCCGGGTCGCGCGCCGCCGTGACGATGGCGTCGATGATCTGCTTGCCGACCCAGGCCATGCCGACGAGCGACAGGGCGTCGAGGATCTGGGCGGCGATCAGCAGCGAGAGCAGCCTGGCGTCGACCTCGCCGACCATGGCGAGAGTTCGCCGCGCGTGCGCGAACAGTCGGCGTATGCTCTCGCGCTGCGCCTTCGGCGATGTGGGCTCCGCCATGAACAAGATCCTCGACTACCGCGACCACCGCAAAGACCCAAAGGGTTGGGCCGACGAGCTCGGCGTCTCGCAGGAGGCCATCGAGCTCTACCTCGACTCCGATGTCTTCGACTTCCACATCGATTCGTTCATCTGGCACCGCATTCTCGGCTACGACCTGACCGAGCGGCACGACCACGGGCTGCTCGGCGCCCGGTTCTACTCCCAGGTCGACTTCCCGCGCATCCGCGAGGCGCAGATCACCGGCGCCTGCTGGGTGATCACCACGAACCCGGCCAAGGTCGCCACCGAGCGCGCGGAGACCTTCGTCCGGAACCTCGCCGAGCTGCGGTCGATCATCGATTCGGTCCCCGACGACTTCGCGTTCGTGCGCAACGTACGCGAGTACCGCGCCGCGCGCGCGGCCGGAAAGCACGGAGCCTTCATCGGCGTCCAAGGGGGCAACGCGCTCGATCGCGATCCGGCCGCGCTCGATCTCGTGCCCGATCAGGCGATCCTGCGCGTCACCCTGGTGCACCTGTCGAGCTCCTCGCTCGGGGTGACCAGCTCGCCGCTGGCCGGGCGCGGGAAGCATCGCGGCCTCACCGCCGCGGGCCGCGAGTACGTGCGGCGGCTCAACGAGAAGAAGATCTTCGTCGACCTCGCGCACATCAGCCGCGAGGGGTTCTTCGACGCGCTCGAGGTCCACGACAAGTCGCAGCCGCTGCTGGTGACGCACACCGGCGTCTCCGGCGTGTTCCCCCACTGGCGCAACATCGACGACGAGCAGATCAAGGCGGTCGCCGACACCGGCGGCACGATGGGCGTCATCTACCACGGTCAGTTCATCGACGGTCCGTACTTCGGCGGCACGATCGAGGGCGTGGTGCGGCACCTCGAGCACATCGTGAAGGTCGCCGGCGAGGACTTCGCCTCCCTCGGCAGCGACTGGGACGGCGCCATCTCCACCCCGCGCGACATGCCCACCTGCCTCGAGCTCCCCCGCCTCGTCGAGGTCATGTTGAAGCGAGGCTGGAAGGCGAATGTGGTGAAGAAGGTGCTCGGGGGAAACGCGCTGCGTGTGATCGAAGCGCTGCGCGGCTGAACGGCTCGGCCGTGCGCGAGCGTGGCCGCCGCCGCCTTCGTGCGAAATGACTGCGCGAGCGGTCGCAGCGGGTTGCGCCGCAACGCCCGAGGACTAGGGTGCGGAGCGTGAAAACCCGCACCTTCCTCCTCCTTGCCTCCCTCGTGTCCGGCGCCGCGGCGTGTGGCAGCGAGACCACGAAGACCGCGCCCCTCGGCAAGAGCAGCGCTGCGATCGAGACGACGCAGAAGCTGCTGCTCACGTCGGTGGTCGTGACGCCGACGCAGGCCGAGATGGTGTCGATCTGGAACCCGCAATCGGAGACGGTCGACCTCTCGAACGTCTACCTGGCGGACTACAGCACCTACTACGAGATCGTGAAAGGCACGGCGCCCCCCAACACCTCGGACTTCGTGGTGAAGTTCCCCGCGGGCGCCACGATCGCGGGCGGCGCGACGCACACGATCTCCCTCGCCGGCGCGACCTGCTTCAAGAACGCGTGCGGCACGACCGGCACGTTCACCGGCTACGGCGTCGATCCGACGTACGAGATCCCCACCGGCGACACGGCGAAGGACTCCGCCACCGTGCCCGACATGATCGCGGCGGTGACCGGCGGGTACGCCTCCAGCCGCGGCATCACCAACGGCGGCGAGCCCGTGATCCTGTTCCGCTGGGACGGCGCGTCCGATCTGGTGACCGATCTCGATTACGTCTACGTCGGCACCTCCAGCACCAGCAACCCGCAGGTGGTGAAGACCGGCGTCACCGTCGACGGTCCGGACACCGACACCACCGCGTCCGCGTACGCGAACGACACGGCCGCCCCCGCGCAGAAGACGGCCGCGCTCGCCAGCGGCACTGGCCTTCCGCTCATCGGCTCCTGCCGCACCGACTTCAACGAGACCGGTCAGACCCCCACCGGCGGCAACGGCGTCGGCGGCCGCGACGAGACCTCCGAGAACTTCACCGTCACGTGGGCCGCGTGCACCACCGCGCCCCCCACCCCGCCCTCGCCGACCGATGCCGGCCCCGACGTGCCCGAGATCGGCCTCCCCGACGCCGCCTCCGAGGTCGCCTTCGACGCCGTCTTCGGAGACGACACCGCGGTCGACGCGGTGACCGACGGCGTCGTCGACACGGGCGCAGCGGATACGGGCGCGGCCGACACCGGCGCCGTCGACACCGGCGCCGTCGACACCGGCGCCGTCGACACCGGCGCCGTCGACACCGGCGCCGTCGACACCGGCGCCGTCGACACCGGCGCCGTCGACACCGGCGCGGCGACCGACACCGGCGCCGCCGCCGACACCGACGCCGCCGCCGACACCGGCGCGACCGACGACACCGGCGCGGCCGACGACACCGGCACGGCCGACGACACCGGCACGACCGACGACACCGGCACGACCCCGGTCGACTCCGGCGCGGCCGACACCGGCGCGACCGCCGACACCGGCGAAGTCGCCCCGTCCGTCACCGACGACGAGGGCTGCACCTGCCACGTCGCCGATCGTCCGACGAGCGAGTCGCCGGCCGCGATCGCGCTGTCGGCGCTGGCCCTCGGGCTCGTCCTCGCCCGCCGCCGTCGTGCCGGGCGGCACGTCCTCGACCGCGGCTGATCACCCGCGCGCGACCATTCGGGCGCGTCGAGGCGCAGCAGCTCGCGAGCGTTGCCGGTGCGCGGCGTGGCAACGGCGACCACGGGATTGGATCGTATGATGTCGCCCATGGCCGATCCGACCTCCCGAGCGGGTACCACCTACGTCAGCCAAGAGATCATCGCGTGGACCAATCGCGTCCACGCGTCGCACGACCCGAGTCTGCAGGCGGCGTTCGACACGCCCGCCATGACCGGCATCCCCGCGATCATGGTCGGCGAATCCGAGGGCAAGCTGCTCTCGATGCTCGTGGCCATGATCCGCGCGAAGAAGGTGGTCGAGATCGGCACGCTCGCGGGGTACTCGGCCATCCAGCTCGCGCGCGGCGTCGGTCTCGGCGGGCGCGTGTGGTCGATCGAGAACGATCCGAAGCACGCGGAGCTCGCGCGCGAGAACGTGCGGACGGCCGGGCTCGGCGCGATCATCACGGTCGAGGTGGGCGCCGGGCTCGAGGTGTTGCCACGCCTGCAGGCGCACGGGCCGTTCGACGCGGTGTTCATCGACGCCGACAAGGCCAACTACGACGAGTACGGGCGGTGGGCGGCGGCGAACGTCCGGCCGGGAGGGCTGCTGCTCGGCGACAACGCGTTCTTGTTCGGTAAGCTGCTCGAGGATTCGCCCACCGCGGCCGCGATGCGGCGCTTCCACGAGGAGGCGCGCGCAGCGTTCGAGACGGTGTGCATCCCCACTCCGGATGGGCTGCTGCTCGGGGTGCGTCGGTGAGGGTCCGTCGGGCCTGCCCCGACCGACGCCCCGCTCCCGCTCTCGATTGGTCGTAGGGCGCAGCCGCTCTTCGTCGGCCGGGAGCGGTTGCGTCCCGGCGCGCGAATGCGCACCGATGGAGGGGCCATGCCGATCTACCGATGCGAGTCCTGCGGAACGCTCAACCGTGTCCCTCCCGAGCGGAAGGGCCAGCGGCCCAAGTGCGGGCGCTGCAAGAACCTCGTCGACATCAGCGGCCTGCCGCAGGAGGTCGACGACGACGGGTTCGACGCCCTCTTGCGCGACTCGCCGGTCCCGGTGCTCGTCGACTTCTGGGCGCCGTGGTGCGGCCCTTGCCACATGGCCTCGCCGATCGTCGAAGAGATGGGCGAAGAGCGCGCCGGCGACCTGCTGGTCGTCAAGGTCAACACCGACGAGGCGAAGCGCGTCGCCGGGCGGTTCGGCATCCGCAGCATCCCCACGTTCATGATCTTCCGCGACGGCAAGGAGGTCGCGCGGCAGAGCGGCGTCATGCAGCCGCCGCAGATGCGCAAGTGGATCGAGCGCGCCGTCGGGTGAGGCGCCGATCGGCGCCGGCTCCGCGGCGAGCGGACGCCCTGCGTGATCCCAATGGGCGGCGCGCCCCGCCTTTGACGACGCGCGCGCGCCGATCGAAGTTCGAGCCGCTCCATGTCGCCGCCCGACCAGCAGCGTCCCGGCTGGCGTAACTTCCGGTTCCCCACGCTCGGCCAGGCGCCGCTCGATCTGCGCATCGTCGGGCGCACGCTTCTGCACGCGGTGATCGTCGGCGCCGCCGCGGGCACGCTCGGCGTCCTGTTCTTCCACGGGCTCGAGGTCGCGCAGTACTGGGCGCTCGAGCGCGCAACCGGCTTCGTCCCGCTGCGCGCGCGCGGCGAGCCGGAGGTGGCGAGCGCCGGTCCGGTGCCGTTCCGGCCGTGGCTGCTGTGGCTCGTCCCCGCGCTCGGCGCGCTGCTCGGTGGCTGGATCAGCGCGCGCTTCGCCCCCGAGACGCAGGGCGGCGGCGGCGACGCGATGATCGACGCGTTCCACACCAAGGGCGGCGTGATCCGCCGGCGCGTGGTGGTCGTGAAGGGGCTCGCGTCGATCTTCACGCTGGGCAGCGGCGGCTCCGGCGGGCGCGAGGGGCCGACCATGCAGATCGGCGCCGCCATCGGCTCGATCGTCGCGCGCTACCTGCGCGTCGACACACGCGAGCGCCGCATCCTCCTCGTGGCCGGGTGCGCGGCCGGCATGGCCGCCGTGTTCCGCACCCCGCTCGGCGCGGCGCTCCTCGCCGTCGAGATCCTCTACCGCGACGACTTCGAGTCCGACGCGCTGATCCCCGCGTTGCTCGCGAGCGTCGTGTCGTACTCGGTGTTCGTGTCCGTGTACGGCGAGTCCAAGCTCTTCGCGCACGCGCCCAGCTACCCGTTCGTGCCGGCGCACCTCCCGCTGTACGGCTTGATGGCGCTCGTGGTCGCCGTCGCGGCCGTCCTGTTCCTCACCGTGCTCCGCGCGGTGCAGGGGTGGACCAAGCGGCTCCGCCTGCGTCCGTGGGTCAAGCCGGCGATCGGCGGTCTGGTCGTCGGCGCGATCGCCGCGGCGGTGATCACCGTCCTCGGCCCGCGCTTGGGTCAGCCGGGTCAGGGCTTCGGGATCCTCGGCGGCGGCTACGGCCTCGCGCAGCTGTCGATCGTCGGCGGCGGCTTCCTCCCCGAGGGCTGGCGCGCCGTCCAGCTGCTCGTGCTGCTCCTCCTCGTCAAGATCGTCGTCACCTCGTTCACCGTCGGCACCGGCGGCAGCGCCGGCGATTTCGGTCCGTCGCTGGTGATGGGCGGCCTGGTCGGCGGCGCGTTCGGGCGCGCGGCGCAGCTCGTCTTCCACGACCCGCGCATCGATCCCGGCGCGTTCGCGCTCGTCGGGATGGGCACCTTCTACGGCGGCATCGCCCACGTGCCGGTGAGCTCGCTCGTGATGACCTGCGAGCTCGCCGGCAGCTACGACCTGCTCGTGCCGCTGATGCTGGCCGAGGGCGTCGCGTTCGTCGCGCTGCGCCGGCGCTCGCTCTATCACGCGCAGGTCGCCACCAAGCGCGACTCGCCGGCGCACGCGCACGAGCTCATCGCCGACGTGCTCGAGACGCGCAAGGTCTCCGAGGTGCTGGTGCGCGATCGCGCCTTCGTGCGGCTGTCTCCGGCGATGCCGCTGCACGACGTGCTCGAGCGCATCGCGGAGAACGACTGGCAGGACGCCTTCCCGGTGATCGACGCCAAGGGCGACATGATCGGCCTGGTCGACACCGCCACGCTGCGCGGCATCGGCGCCGATCACGAGGTCGAGCGCGTGGTCCTCGCCGCCGACGTCATGCGCGCGCCGGTCACCGTGAAGCTCGAGGACGACCTGCACGACGCGGTGCAGGCGATGCTGCAGAGCGGCTTCCGCGAGCTCCCGGTCGTCGACGAGGCCGGGAAGATCGTCGGCTTCCTCGACGAGGCCGACGTGGCGCGGGTGTACGTCGAGATCACCGAGGCGGTGCCGCCGCCGTCTTCGACCCGAGGGCGGTGATCACCCGAGCACGTCGTGGCCGAACGCCAACAGGAGCTCGGCCACCGCGGTGAGGGGGAGGCCGACGATGGCGGTGTGATCGACCCCCTCCATCGCCTCGAACAGGAGCGCGCCGGCCGCCTCGACCTTGTAGGCGCCGGCGCAGTCGAAGGGCTGGTCGCGATCGACGTAGGCGGCGAGCTGCGCCTCGGTCAGCGCGCGCATGCGCATGACGTGGATCACCGTGCGCGTCAGCGTGCGCCCGGATGCCGGCTCATGGACGGCCACCGCGGTGAACAGCCGGTGCTCTCGCCCCGACAACGCGCGGAGCTGCTCGATCGCGGCGTCGCGGGAGCCGGGCTTGGTCAGCACGCGGCCGTCGACGGCCGGGATCTGATCGGCGCCGAGGATCAGCGCGTCGGGGAGCTGCGCAGCGAGGCTCTCCGCCTTGCCGCGCGCGAGCTCGACGACGAGCTCGGAGGGCTCGCGCGCGTGCCCGTGCTCCTCGACGAACGGCGGCGACACGGCCTCGTAGCGGATGCCCGCCGCGTCGAGGAGCGCACGGCGGTACTGGCTGGTCGAGGCGAGGACGAGGCGCATCAGGACGACGCCGAGGTATGGCGCGCGATCGCGCGCGTCCACACGCTACCATCGATCCATGGAAGGTCACGACAGGCTCGGCGCGTTCGTCGCCGAGCTCCGAGCGTTCGTCGCCGAGCGAGATTGGCGCAAGTTCCACGACCCGAAGAACCTCTCGATGCTGCTCGCGTCCGAGGCGGGAGAGCTCGCCGGCGTGCTCCGCTGGGTCGACAACGCCGAGGCCGACGCCGCGGCGAGCGCCGAGCCCCTGCGGACGAAGCTCACGCACGAGATCGCCGACGTGGCCATCGCGGTCCTGCTCCTCTGCGATCGCCTCGGGCTCGACCTGGTCGACATCGCGCGCGCGAAGCTCGAGCTGAATCGCCGCAACTACCCGGTCGAGCAGGCGCGCGGGAACGCCGAGCGCCCGCCGCGCTAGCGCGGCGTACGAGGCGCGACGGGAGCACGGACAAGGCCGTGTCCCTGAATCCCCCCGGGATGAATCCCGGGGCACCGAAAGCTTCGTAAGCCTGCTTCGCAGGCTCCTCGCGCTGTGCGCGGTAAAGGCGGGGGTGCGCGGAAGCCGAAAACTCGGCGGTCCGCAGGGGAGCGTGCGCGAGCGCGGGCGCGCTGCTTTGGCTGCGGAATCCAGCGAGTGCGAGCTCCGGCACTCGCCGACTCCGTCGGCAACCAACAGAAGCGTGTCGCTGTGAGCGCCGAGCATGCCCGGCGTCGACGAACCCACCCCCCCCGGCGCCGGTTGCATGCGCCGCGTCCGAGGAGCCCGCTTCAGCGGGCTTACGATGCCGTCGGTGCCCCGGGCTTCCAGCCCGGGGGCACTTAGGGACAGGCCCTAGTCGGCCGCGCTCGCCACGCGCGTCCGGACGATGCACAAAGAGGGGGTGGAACACCTCGACGTGCTCATCGTCGGCGCCGGGCTCTCGGGCATCGGCGCCGCGTACCACCTGCAGACGCGCTGCCCCGCGAAGTCGTACGCCATCCTCGAGGCGCGCGAGAGCCTCGGCGGCACGTGGGATCTGTTCCGTTATCCGGGCATCCGCTCGGACTCGGACATGTTCACCCTCGGCTACTCGTTCAGGCCGTGGACGAACCCCAAGGCGATCGCCGACGGTTCGGCCATCCTCGCCTACATCCGCGAGACGGCCGAGGCGTACGGGATCGATCGCCAGATCCGCTACCGGAAGAGGGTCGAGCGCGCGCGATGGTCGAGCGAGCACGCGCGCTGGACGGTCGACGTGCGCGACGGCGCGACGGGCCAGGTGGAGCAGCTCACGTGCAGCTTCCTCTTCGCCGCCGCCGGCTACTACGACTACGACGAGGGCTACACGCCGGAGCTGCCCGGTCGCGAGCGGTTCCGCGGGCGCGTCGTCCACCCGCAGAAGTGGACGCCGGACATCGAGTGGGCGGGCAAGCGCGTCGTCGTCATCGGCAGCGGCGCCACGGCGGTGACGCTTGTGCCGGAGCTGTCCAAGCGCGCGGCGCACGTCACGATGCTGCAGCGCTCGCCGACGTACGTCGTGAGCATGCCGGAGCGCGATCGCATCGCGAACTGGGCGCGCGCGTTCTTGCCGGGCGAGGCGGCGTACGGGATCACGCGCTGGAAGAACGTGCTCCTCAGCATGGCCTTCTTCGAGCTCTGCCGGCGCTTCCCTGCGCGCGCGAAGCGGCTGATCCTCCGGCAGGTCAAGCAGCGCATCGGCGCCGGGGTCGACGTCGACACGCACTTCACGCCTCGATACGACCCGTGGGATCAGCGCCTGTGCCTCGTGCCCGACGGCGATCTGTTCGAGTCCATCCGCGATGGCCGCGTGTCGGTGGTCACCGATCACATCGAGTCGTTCACCGAGACGGGCATCCTCCTGAAGTCGGGCCGCGAGCTTCCGGCCGATCTGATCGTCACGGCGACCGGCTTGAAGCTGAAGCTGTTCGGCGGCATCCAGGTGGAGGTCGACGGCCAAGCGGTCGATCCGTCGAAGGCGCTCGTCTACAAAGGCATGATGGTGAGCGACGTGCCGAACATGGCGTTCGCCATCGGGTACACCAACGCGTCGTGGACGTTGAAGTGCGACCTGGTGAGCGAGTACGTCTGCCGGCTGCTGAACCACATGGACGAGCGCGGCTACCGCGCGTGCGTGCCGCGGCGCACCGATCCGACGCTGCGCGAAGAGCCGCTCATCGACTTCAGCTCCGGCTACGTGCAACGCGCGCTCGACTTCATGCCCAAGCAGGGGTCGCGCGCGCCGTGGAAGCTGTACCAGAACTACGCGCTCGATCGGCTCACGTTCCGCCGCGGCCGCGTCGACGACGGCGTGATGGAGTTCACCGCCCGGCCGCGCGCGCGCGCATGAGCAGCCGGCCGCGCGGGCGCTGGGCCGACGCGATCGCGTCGTCGATCACGTGGCGGTGCGGCGACTTCGCGCAGACCGGATCGGCGTTGGTCGGATCGCCGGTGAGGAGCATCGCCTGGCAGCGGCAGCCGCCGAAGTCCTTGTCCCGCTCGTCGCACGAGCGGCAGGGCTCCTTCATCCAGAGGTCGCCGCGGAACGCCTGGAAGGCGGGTGAAGAGCGCCAGATCCACTCGAGCGGGTGGCGGCGCACGTTGGGGAGCTCGAGCCCGCGGATCACCCGCGCCGCCTGACAGGGCAGCGCCGTGCCGTCGGGCGCGACGGTGAGGTGGACGGCACCCCACCCGTTCATGCACGCCTTGGGGCGCTGCTCGTAATAGTCGGGCACCACGAAGTAGATGGTCATGTGCCGCCCGAGGCGCGCGCGCGCCGCCCGCACCACCGCCTCGGCGGCCTCGACCTGTGCGCGCGTCGGGAGGAGCTCGTCGCGATTCGCGAGCGCCCAGCCGTAGTACTGGAGGTTCGCGAGCTCGACGAACTCGACGCCCAGCTCCTCGGCGAGCGCGAGCAGCGGCTCGATCCGATCGACGTTGCGCCGGGACACCGGCACGTTGAGCACCATCGGGTAGCCCGCCGCCTTGATCGCACGCGCGATCGCGATCTTGTGCTCGCCGACGCGCGCGCCGACCAGCTCGTCGCCGAGGGCTGGGTCGCGCGCCTGGATCGACAGCTGGATCTGCCTCAGGCCCGCCGCCTTCAAGCGCACGAGGCGCTCCTCGGTCAGCGCGACGCCCGAGGTGATCAGGTTCGTGTAGTAGCCGAGCCGATCGGCCTCCGCGACGAGCTCCTCGAGGTCCTTGCGCAGACAGGGCTCGCCGCCGGTGAACCCGAGCTGCAGCGCGCCCAGGCTGCGCGCCTCCGCGAGCACCCGCTTCCACTCGTCGGTCGAGAGCTCGCTGTCGTACGCGTCGAGGTCGAGCGGGTTGCTGCACCACGAGCACCGGAGCGGGCAGCGGTAGGTGAGCTCCGCCACGAGCCATAGCGGCTGCCCGCGCCCGTCAAGCGTCGGTGCGGATCCAGCCTCGCTCACGCGCGTCCTCCAGGAACTGCAGCACGTCCGCCCGGATGGCGTCGACTGCCTCGACGGCGAACTCCTCGGCGAGCTGCGCGACGATGTCGGCGACGCGCTGCCCCGTGCATCGCGAGAGGATCTCCGCCGCCGTGGCGTTGAGCTTCACGATGCCCTCCGGGTAGAGCAACACGTGCGCGTCCTGCGAGGGCTCCCAGCGGAAGAGGTACGCTGGGCTCTTTCGGACCACGTCGTCGAGCCGGATCATCAGCGCGTGTTCTCGTAGGCGGTGACCTCGAAGCCGAGCCGGAGGTCCTGGTAGGCCGGTCGGATCCACGTGCGCTTGGGGCGGTCGGTCATCTCCGGGCTCCTGTCGCGTCTCGGTCCGTCGCGAATCGGCGGTCGAACCCTGCGCGGTTGGATGCCCCGCTGCGCGCCTTGCTGCGCGGAGCGCGACCGTCGGACGGCCCGGCCCAGCCCCCCCGTTCGCGATCGCGTCCGCGTCCGCGTTCGCCTTCGCCTTCGCGTCCGCCTTCGCGTTCGCGTGCGCCTTCGCGTTCGCGTTCGCGTTCGCGTTCGCGTTCGCCTTCGCGTTCGCCTTCCCGCCTCCGTCAGCCGGTCTCGCCGGCGTCCGACGAGGCATCCACGGCCGCCCCGGCGTCGCCCGCCGCGTCGGACGCAGCGTCTCCCTGGACGTTGCCGTCCGACGTACCGTCGGCAACGCCGTCACCCCCGCCGTCGAACGGACCGGGCCCCGGCATGCAGGGCCCGTCTTCGACCGCCTGCCACGCGCCGCTCTCGCACACGAGAGCGACGGTGCGACCCGTGGAGTCGGACACGCAGACGGCCCCGCCGCTGCACGCGCACCCACGGCTCCCCGCGGCGTAGGCGCGATCGAGGTTGCTCGAGGGCGAGTAGCAGGACGCGTCGGAGGACTCGCTGGAGCAGCCGCCCGACCATGCGAGAGCGGCGAACGCGAGGGCGAGCACCGAGCACCCGAGCGACGAGGCGCGGTTCATGCGGAGGTCTTTCGTGAAGGATCGTGGTTCGGACCGTGTGTCGACGAAGCAGGCTGCGTGCCACCGCCGCGCCGCGAGCGCCGAGCACCGGTCGACGAACATCCGCGCGCGATCGGTGTCCCTGGGGCGGCGCGGTGTGCCAGCCATGACGGCGCCGTCAGCCATGTTCCGCCGCAAGGGACCCCGACGCCGCGTGACGACGCGGCACGCGCGTCGATCAGCGGCCCGCACGGCATGACGCCCGTCCACCCCCGCCGTCCACCGACCGCACGTGTCAGCCGTGTCCCCGGTCCGATCACCGTGTCGGTGACCGTCCGAGTGGCGCCTTTCACGAACGCTGCCAGTGCCTGTTTTTGACCGCTGCGCCGTTGACGGCGGGGTCTCGGCGTCATATGCTGAATCAAGTGAAGCGATCGCGCCAGCTCCCGCTCCACTTCCGCAGCCACGGCGGTCGGCGTCCGGGGGCTGGTCGCAAGCGCCGGTCCGACGATTCGGTGCCCCACGCGCCGCGCCCAGCGTTCGACGGCGCGCGCCAACCGCTGCACGTCACGCTGCGCATGGCGCGCGGGGTCTTCAACCTGCGTAGCCAACGCGGCTACCGCGTCATCGAGCGCACGCTCGCCGACGAGCGCCGCCTCGCCGACGGCGCGCCAACCGCTCGTCGCGCGCAGCGCAGGGCACGCACCGACGCCGCCGAGGCGCCGCCGCTCCGCGTCGTGCACTACTCCGTGCAAGGCAACCACGTGCACCTGGTGCTCGAGGCGGCCGATCGGGCGGCCCTCTCGGCGCGCATGCGCTCCTTCTCCATCCGCCTCGCGCGCAGGCTCAACGCGATGATGGGCCGCCGGCGCGGTCGCGTGATCGCCGAGCGCTACCATCTGCACGTGCTGCGCACCACGCGCGAGGTGCGCAACGCGATCCGCTACGTGGTGCTCAACCACGTGCGCCACGCCGCGCAGGCGGGTCGCGTCGGCATCACCGTCGACCCGTTCTCGTCCGGTCCGTCGTTCGCGCACTGGAGCGGGCCGGTGCGCGCGCTCGACTGGTCACCCGGCACCGGACCACCGCCAGTCGCGGCCCCATGCACGTGGTCGCTGCGCGTGGGCTGGTTGCGGCACGGGGCGATCGACGCACGTTGACCGCGCCCGCGCGCCATGCGCGCCCTCCTCGCGGCGGCGGTGCTCGTCTCGGTGTCAGCCGAAGCCGCTGCACAGAGCACGTCGGGTCGAGGCTCCTACTCGGGCGGGTCGCGCTACAACGCACGAGGGAGCCCGCCGCTGAAGTGCGAGGTCGCCCGGTGTGCGCTCCCCACCGGCGCGATCGTCCTCGGGGCCATGTCGTCGACGTACGTCGTCACGAGGATGGCGTGGACGGTGCAGGCCGGCGAGCTGCCGGTCGGCGCGCACGTCGCCGGCGCGCTCGCCGGCGGCCTCTCGGTCGTGACGGCCACGCTGTACGCCACCACCGACGATCCCGCGCCGCGCCATCAGACCTTCGGCACCGTCGCATGCCTGACCGTCGGCGTTCCCGCGCTGCTCCTCGGCCTCCACGGCCTGATCACCGCCGACGCCGAGCGCGACGCGGTGAAGCCCGGTCCGGTGCCCAACTGGTACGGCCCGAGCTACCTGCGGGTGCACGGCGGTCCGGCCACGGTCGCCGACCTGCGCGGCGCGCCGTCACCGGGGCTCGCGGTGGGCGGTCTGTTCTGACGCGATGGTGCGAACGGTCGCCTCGAAGCGAGCCACCGCGCCTCGGCCTGCGCCCAATGATCACCGGAGTCGACGAGGAGCTCGAGTAGCTCGTCGAAGATCGGGATCTCGGCGCCGACCGGGATCGGCCTTACCACGCGCTCGAGGAACGCCACCTTCGACAGCAGCTCGGGACGACGACGCCGGACCACGTGTTGACGTGCACGAGGAAGCTCACAGCCGACGGCGTCATCAGCCAGAAGGGCATGCGCGCGTCGGGAGCGAACGGTTGGTACGGGCGCTACGCCCTGCTGAACGGCGTCCCCTCCCTGATCCATGTCAGCACCTACAAGTGGACGAGGCTGGCACCGAACCCTCTCTGGATCACGATCTTCGGGCCGAGCTGGCGCAACACGGACCCCGCCTCGGTGAGCAAGGTCCTCGCTGCGTACGGGGTCGAGAACCCTGGTCTGTTGCACCACGATGCGACCGTTTCCCCTACGGTGCTACTGCGCGTCCCAACCGGCGCCGAACGCCACGAGGTCGTCGCGGCCGTGGCGGATCAGGTCCGGCACCTCGCGCCTTCGGTTGCCGGACTCGCCAGCACTGCGCCGGCCAAGCCCGCAGCGCCCGAGCCAGAGACAGAAACTGCGGAGTCATAGAGATCCCGTGCCAGCACCTCGCCGCGTGATCCAAGTCGCGTGCGTTGCTGGGTACGGGGCCGGCGCTGCAGGATGAGCGAGTGGGAACCACCGAAGGGCGCGGCCCTCGTCGAGCATCGTGGCCCGCTCGATCAGCGCGTCACCGGTATCGAGGCGACCTCGGCTGACGCGTGCGGTGGAAGGCTCAACGACCACGAACCGGCCGGCAGTGGGCCGTTTCCGCAACGAGGCTCCGTATCACACCAGGTCACGTCGGGCAGGCCGTCCTTGAAGCGAAACGCCTCGAAGCATCCGGATGGCCCGCCGACCGCAGGACGCCACCCATGATCAATGCCGGCTTCGAACCACTCGGCGACGCTGACACGACCGTCGCAATCGAGGTCTCGCCGGTGATGCGGGACGTCTCCGAGCGCCGCGAGCGCCGTCCATGCACCCGCCACGGCGCCCAGGGCGCAGCAACCCGCGAGCATGCAGCGCCGTCGACTCGTCACCTTGATGGTATGCGGCGAGGGCCGAGATGGCGTCAAGACGCCATCGCGTGATGCCCCGGCGGGCACCTGCGTCGCGGCGACCCCCGCTCGGCGGGCGTGTCCGATGGAGCGTAGACTCCGTGGGTGTGCTGGTTCATCACCGTCGCGGTCTCGGCGAAGATGGAACCGGCCTTCCACGCACGCGCGCACGCCGCTGCGCTGGAGACGTCGCAGCAGGAGAACGCGTCGATCTCGTCGTTTCTCGCGACGCTCGACCGCGGTCCGCCGGACGCGCGCCTGTGGACGGTGACGACAGGCGGCTGTTCGTGCGATCTCGTCACGACTGCTCCGGTCGACCGTCGGCTGCGTGGTCACGAGCGGCGTCAACGACTGGCGGGAGCCGCGATCGCCGGCGTTGCAGTGCGGCGCGACGTGCGCGAGTTGCTCGCGAGCGTCGCGGAGCTCGGGCGACCGGTCGCGATCGTCATACACACGTACGGCGGGACGCTCGATGAGCGCTTCACGCTCACGGCGGGCGCGCGATGGACGCCGGATGAGATGCGGTCAAACGACACGCATTTCACGCCCGATACGACGTGCATCGTGCGGGTGATCGCCGGGTATCATCGTTCGTCGTGACCCCGCCGCGCCGCCTTCTTCGCCGCCGGCTTCTGCGGAGCGCCCTCTTTCGAGGAGGCCTTCTTGGGAGAGGCCTTCTTCTTCGCCGCCGCCCCACCGCCCGCCTGCTCCCACGCGCGCGACACCCACGGTCGCAGCGCGTCCTCGTCCTCGTTCCACGTGTCGGGGACGAGCAGCCACGAACCCATGATCATCTTGCCGCCCGGCGACCACGGTTCGACGCCGTTCACGCGCGCGAGGGCCGAGTACGCCTCCGAATCGGGGAGCTTCACCCCGATTCTTCCCGTCTTCCAGATGAGCGCGAAGATCGCTCCATCACGGAACCACGTGTCGCAGCCGAACATGCGCTTGCGCGTCACGCCGGGGCGCGCACCCATCACGGCTTCGACGCGCTCCCTCAGCCAATCGAGCTCGGTCGACATGCCGGACATCGTAAGGCTCATTCGTCTTCGCGCGCATCCTCGACGATCGTCGTCGCCCCCTCGCGCAGCGTGAGCGTCACGCACGCTCCCCCGATCGCCCGCGCCAGCGTCGTCGAGTGCGTGGTCACCCAGATCTGCGAGCGCGCCGCCGCCGTCGCGATCGCCTCGCCGAGCGCGGGCAGCAGCGACGGGTGCAGCGACGTCTCCGGTTCGTTGAGCGCGAGGAGCGTCGGCGCGCGCGGCGCGTACAGCGCAGCCAACAAGCACAGGTAGCGGAGCGTCCCGTCCGACAGCTCGCGCGCGTCGAGCATGCGGCGCAGCCCCGGCATCCGCATGCGCACCGCGAAGCGCCCCTGATCGCAGTCGACCTCGAGCGAGGCGCCCGGGAACGCCACCATCACCGCGCGACTCAGCGCGTCGCCGTCCCCGATCTCGAAGATCGTCTGCAGCGCCGCCGCCAGATCGGCGCCGTCGTGCGCGAGGGCCACGGTGCGCACGCCGACCTGCGGCGAGCGGATCGGCGACGAGGGGTCGGTGCGGAAGTGATGGTAGAAGCGCCAGCTCATCAGCCGCTGGCGCACCGCCGACAGCTCCGGGTACTTGTGCGGCTCGCTGATCTGCGACAGCACCGACTCCGACTCGAAGAGCGAGAACGGGAAGTTCACCCGGCGCCCCTCGTCGTCGCTGCCCCACGCGCTGCCGTTGCCGCGCTCGAAGAGCGCCGTGCGGCGCTTGCCGACGTGCGCGGCGATCGACTCCGACTTCACGACCGGATCGAGCACGAAGGCCGTCGGGTCCTGCGGTCCGACCGCCGGAAGCCCGAGCTCGAGGTCGTACTCGACCGGATCGAAGCGGATCGACACCGCGGTGCGCACCGGCCCCTTCTTGCGCTCGCCGGCCCAGGTCACCGAGCCCATGCCGCCCTCGTCGGCGATGGTGCGGGCGAGCTCCCCGCGCGCGGCGGCGTGGAGGAGGTAGAGGGCGCGATAGAGGTTCGTCTTCCCGGTGCCGTTGGCGCCGACGACGACGGTCACCGGCGACAGCGGCAGATCGACCGCGCGCACCGACCGGTACCCGTGCACCGACAGCGCGTGGAGCATGCGCCGATCGTACTCGACGGGCCCGGCGCCCGCAGAGCGAGCTGCCGGCGCTGGACTCGGCCGCCCGACGCTGCAACGCTTGGGCGGATGGATCGCCGCAAGGTCTCCAGCATCGCGCTCGAGCTGACCGCGTACTGCAACCAGAAGTGCGCGTACTGCTACAACGAGTGGCGCGACGACGGCGGCCAGAGCATCGGCTACACCGAGTCCGAGAAGCTCTTCGCGCGCATCGATCGCCTGCTCGAGGCCTTCGAGCTCGATCACGTCACCGTCACGGGCGGCGAGCCGTTCGCCCACAAAGACGTGTTCCGCCTCTTCGATCGCCTCGAGGCGGCGAAGGTGCCGATCCAGATCATCTCCAACGGCGGCCTGATCGACGACGCGTTGGCCGCGCGTCTGAAGGGCTACGACGTCCGCTACGTCCAGTGCACGCTCAACGCGCCGTCCGCCGAGCTGCACGCCGACCTGGTCGGCGGCGACGGCCATTTCGAGGCCACGCTCGAGGGCGTCCGCGCGCTGAAGCGCAACGGGGTGCCCGTCGTCGGGTGCGTGGTGGTCACCAAGAAGAACGCACACCTCGTCTCCGACATCCTCGCCCTCTGGCACGAGCTCGGCGTCCGGCAAATCGCGATGTCGCGGTTCTCGCCCGCGGGCTATGCGACGCGCGCGGTCGCAGAGCTGCTCCCCACGCGCGACGAGATGACCGTCGCCTTCGAGCAGGCGCTCCCCTGGGCGCGCGAGCGCGGCATGCGCATGTCGTGCACCATGCCGATCCCGCCCTGCGCGGTCGAGACCGAGCGCTTCGCGCCGATCAAGTTCGGGAGCTGCCCGATCGGCACGTCGATGCAGGAGCTGGCGCTCGGCCCCGACGGCAAGCTGAAGAACTGCACGCTGCACAAGACCGCGATCGGCGGCGCCGCCGACATCCTCGAGGTCGACGATCTGCGCGCGCTCCTCGATGCGCCGGAGATCACCGAGTACCGCAAGCGCCTCCCGGCGTTCTGCGAGGGGTGCATCCACGCGAGCTCGTGCGGCGGCGGGTGCGGCGCGGCGGCCGAGTGGGTCCTCGGCGATACCAAGGCCACGCCCGATCCGTTCCTCTGGCAGCACATCGACGACGAGCTCGCCGCGCGCCTCGAAGACGAGCGCACGCGCGCGAGCAGCTCGAAGCAAAGGAGGCGCCTCGATGTCGTCGCATGACGTCAAGTCGAAGATCCTCGCGCGCCGCGCGCGCTTCGTCGCGGCGGCGGTCGCCTCGGCGGGCCTGCTCGGGTGCGGGAGCAAGATGGAGGCGTGCCTCTCGCTCGCACCGGATACGGGCGGCGACACGATCTCCGACACGAAACCCGAGGCGTGCCTCACGGTCGACGCGACTATCGACACCGGCGTCGACACCGGCCCGGGCGTCTGCCTCAGCCCCGAGTGGGACAGCGGCGCGCCTGACGGCGCGACCGACGCCGAACCCGAGGCGTCGGTGTGTCTGAGCATGCCGCTCGACACCGGCGTGTTCGACACCGGGCCCGAACCGTGCCTCGCACCACCGCCCGACGGAGCCTGACATGACCCGCGAGTCCGACGCGAAGAAGCGCATCCTCGCCCGCCGCGCGCGCTTCATGGCCGCCGCCATCGCCGCGACCGGCATCGCGTGCGCCAAGGTCGAGGAAGGCCCGCCGAGCGACGCCGCCATCGTCGACGCGCAGCCCGAGGGCTGCCTCTCGCCGCCGTGGGACTCGGGCGCCGAGCCCTGCCTCGGCGCGCCCTACGAAGACACCGGCCCTTCGGTGTGCCTCGAGCCGGAGTACGACAGCGGCCCCGAGCCATGCCTCGATCCGGCGTGGGACAGCGGCGTCTTCGACACAGACGCCGAGCCGTCGGTGTGCCTGAAGATGGCGCCCGACTCGACGACCGACTGAGCATGCCGCGCCTGGATCGTCCGCGCGTCCTGCTGCTCTGGCCCGGCGGCCTCTTCGGCGGTGGCGCCAACTTCGGCGTTCCGCAGGTGCTCACGATCGCCTCGGCGTGCCGTCGCGCGGGCGCCGAGGTCGACGTGGTCGATCTCGATCTCGAGCGCGCCCTCGGCCGCGTCGATCTCGCGGCGATCGTCGCGCGCGGCGGGCCCTACGATCTGGTCGGCGTCTCCTGCTACTCCTCGTACGACTACCTGAAGGTGCTCGCGATCGCCGAGCGCCTTCGCGAGCTGCTCCCCAAGGCGTGGCTGGTCACCGGCGGCTACCACCCGAGCGCGCGCCCCGGCGACTTCGCCGCCTCGCCGTTCGATTTCGTGGTCGGAAGCGACGGCGAGCACGCGATGGCCCGCCTGGTGTCGGCGCTGCAGAGCGGACGTCGCCCCCTGCTGAAGGAGCTCCCCGCCGAGTCGGTCGCCGATCCGAACGAGCTCGATCCGACGCCCTGGGAGCTGCTCGAGCGCTATCGCCCGGTCGCGCGCCGCGTCGCCTCGCAGGCCGAGATCTACCTCTCGCGCGGCTGCCCGTTCGACTGCGCGTTCTGCATGGAGCGCGCGAAGCGCGACGTGTCGTGGCGCCCGCTCGAGCCGGAGCGCGCGCTCGAGGAGCTGCACCGGCTCGATCGGTTCCTCGATCTCTCGACCTGGACGCTGTTCATCGCCGACGCCCTCTTCGGCATGAAGAGGAGCTGGCGGCGCGAGCTGCTCGAGGGCCTCGCGCGCAAGCCGATCCGCGCGCGCAAGATCTGGCTCCTCATCCGCCTCGACCTCTTGGAGCGCGAGGACCTCGCCCTGATGGCGCGCGCCAACGTCGGCCCCGGGTTCGGCCTGGAGTCGGGGGCGCAGGAGCAGCTCGAGCGCATCCGCAAGGCCGGTCGCCTGCACGACTTCCTCGACCAGATGATGCGCGTCGCCTCGTGGTGCCACGAGATGGGCGTGCCCTTCGGCGCCAACGTGATCGCCGGCCACCCGGGCGAGACCGAGGCGACCATGCGCGAGAGCGCGCGCTACCTGTCGCGGCTGTTCCTCGACGATCCGCGCGGCACGATGGGCTTCCTCTCGGTCGATCCGTTCCGTCTCTACCCCGGCTCGCCGATCGACGAGGACCGCGCGACGTGGGAGCGGCAGACCGGCATGCGCGTGCACCGCCCCGACTGGTGGCACGACGGCGATCAGGACTTCCTCTCCGAGTGGGTCGATCCGTCGGCGGAGCTCGACTTCCGCGCCGCGCATCGCCTCCGGCACGAGCTGTTCGCGCCCATCTTCCACGGCATCAAGTCGCGCTTCGCCTATCAGGGACCGGCGCGCGAGTACTTCATGCGCTCGATCGACGAGCAGATCGAGCTGCTGGCCCCGCGGCGGCAGCTGCGCACGCTCGGCCTCCACCACCTCTGGCGCGGCCTGCTCGGCGACGACGAAGCGACGAACCGCCGAGCGCTCCTGGCCGATCGGGAGCTCGAAGGCGTCGCGCGCGAGGCGCGGCGCACCACCATCGCCAACCGCCTCCCCGGCCACCCGTACGGCGAGGCGCTCCTCGCCGTGCCGCGCGAGCGCTTCGTGCGCGACGAGGACGTCCCCGCGTCGGCCGACGATCGCGCGCTGCCGCTCGACGACGCCGGCGCCGCCACCATCTCGGCGCTCCACGCGTACGCGACGAGCTTCGCCGCGCTCGAGCTCTCGCCGGGCGACGACCTCGTGGAGCTCGGCGGCGGCACCGGCTACGGCGCGGCGGTCGCCGCGGAGATCGTCGGCGCGTCGGGCTCGGTGCGCACGTTCGAGATCGACGAGGCCCTCGCCGCGCGGGCGCGGGAGAACCTCGCGCCTTGGCCCAACGCCTCGGCGCACGCGGGCGACGCGCACGAGGTCGAGGCGTGGCGAGGGGCGCGGAAGGTGAGCGTCGCCTTCGCGGTCGACGCCATCCCCTCGACGTGGATCGACGCCCTGGCCCCCGGCGGCGCGCTCGTCGCCCCGGTGCACGGTGAGCGCGGCCACGACCAGGCGCTCACGCGAGTGCGCAAGTCGCTCGACGGCGCGATCTCCACCCAAGCGATCGGCCGGGTGCGCTACGTCCGCGATCGGTCAGTCGCGGCGGAGTGATCGCTCGACCACCGCGCGCCACCGCTCGTCGAGCGCCGCGCGATCGATCGCCGGCAGCCCGCGCAGGTGCGCGAGCCACCGCGCGTGCGCCGCGCCCTCGGATACGCGCGCGGCGCGCTCGGCGAGCAGCACCAGGGCCGCGTGCTCGAGCGGCGCGTGGGCGACCGGCACGCCTGCCTCGCGCGCGCGCGCGTGCACCTCGGCGACCGTCGCCTCGTGCGCCGCCTGCCACGCGACGTGCTCGGCGGTCGGGCCCTCGTCGTCGCAGGGCGACCCGACCCAGATCCGCGCGCCGCGCACCCGACCACGGAGGCGCAGCGGACGCACCGTCTCGACCACGCAGCCACGGAGCTCGGGCGACGCGCGTTCGACGCGCGCGCGCGCCGCCGAGAGCGCGCGCGGATCGTGACGCGCCGGGGGCAGCGCCGCGTACACCTCCGCCTCGAGCTCCGCGGCCGCGCGCAGCACCTCGATCGCGGCGCGGCGCGCGCTCTCCACGAGGAGCGGCAGCAGGCCGGGATCGTCGACGTCGGCCGCCGAGAGGGCGTCGAGGTTGCGATCGGCGCACGCGGCCATGCGCGCGGCGTCGTCGAAGAGCCACGCGAGCAGCTGCACCTCCGCGAGCGCCTCGTGCGTCGTGGCCGCGCGCCCGATCACCCGCGCGTCCTCGGCCAGTGTCCGCTCCGTGCTCGGCCCGGCGTGACGCTCCACGAACGCGACCCACGCCGGATCGAACACGGACGGCGCGAGCCCGGCCGTGTCACGCACGTGCGCAAGGACGTGAAAGACGAGCTCGGCGGCGTGCACCACGCCTGCAGCATACCCGCGGCCCGGCGCGCGCATCTCGATCGGGCATGGCCTCGTCCTTCGCGCGTCTGGCGCTGCCGATCGGCGGAGCCAGCGTGGCCCTCGGTCTGTCGGTGAAGGCGCTCGCCGAGGTCGCCCTGGGGGACCTGGTGACGTTCGACGAGCGCGTGCTGCGCTCGCTCGCCGACGTGCGCACCGGATGGCTCAACGCGAGGGCGGTGGACTTCACGGCGCTCGGATCCGGGACGCTCCTGATCATCGCGACCTTCGTCATCGGCCTCATGTTGATGTCGACCCGCGACCTCTTCGGCGCGCTGCAGCTCGCGCTCGCCGCCAGCGGCGCCGCGTTGTGGACGTTCGTGTTCAAGCACTGGTTCGCGCGACCGCGCCCTTCGGTCGTCGAGCACCTCGTGGTGGTGTCGCAGGCCGGGTACTCCTACCCGAGCGGGCACGCGCTCGGCACCGCGGCCGCCTACTTCGCGTTCGCGCTGGTCGCGCGTCGGCATCTCCCGCGGCACGTCACGCGCGAGATCCTCGTCGGGTTCGCGCTGCTCCTCATCCTCGTGGTCAGCGCGTCCCGCGTGTACCTCGGCGTGCACTACGCGAGCGACGTGCTCGCGGGGGTGCTCATCGGCGTCGGCTGGTCGCTGCTCGTCGCCGGCGTGTTCTCCGTCCTCGAGCGCGCGCGGTTCCGCCGCTCGATGGCCAGCCTGGTCGCCGAGCCGTGAGGTCGCCAGGCGATCCCCCGGCCAGGCAATCCCGGACTTCAGTCCGGGGGGACTCTCATCCGCTCGCCTCGGCGAGCCCGCGGCCCATGGAGATCGCCTCGTCGAACGTGTCGCAGAAGTACACGTGATCGTGGCGCACCGAGAGGTTCGCCTTCTGGAAGACACGGCGCGGCTCGGGCAGCGGGCCGGCGATGATCACCTTCTTCTTGGCGATCGCCAGACGCTCGAGCGCGCTCTCGAGCGCGACGAGCCCCGTCGCATCGATGACGGGCACGCGCCCGAGCGCGAGGACCACGACCTTCGCCTTGCTGCCCACGGTGTGCAGGCGGCTCATCGCGTTCTGCGCGGCGCCGAAGAAGAGCGGGCCGGCGATCTCGTACACCGAGACGCCCTCCGGCAGGTCGCGGTGCTCCGCGGGCGCCTCCTCGTCGATCAGGCGCGCGTGCGTCAGCTCCGCCATGCGCCGCATGAAGAGGAGCGCCGCCATCACCACGCCGGCGGTCACCGCGATCACCATGTCGAAGGCGACGGTCAGGCCGTAGCACGCGAGCAGGACCGACACGTCGCTCTTCGGCGCGACCTTCAGCGTGTGCACGAAGTGCCGCACCTCGGACATGTTCCACGCGACCAGCAGGAGCAGCCCGGCAAGCGCCGCCATCGGCACGTAGGCCACGAACGGCGCGAGCAGGAGGATCGCCGCGAGCACCACCACCGAGTGCGTGACCGCGGCGAACGGCGTGCGGCCGCCGGCGCGCACGTTGGTCGCGGTGCGGGCGAGCGCGCCGGTCGCCGCGATGCCGCCGAAGAAGGGGGCGACGATGTTGCCGACGCCGAGGCCCACGAGCTCCGCGTCGGGATCGTGCTTGGTGCCCGCCATGCCGTCGGCGATGACCGCCGACAGGAGCGACTCGATCGCGCCGAGCATCGCGATGGCGAACGCCGGTCCGAGCAGCTCGCGCGCCTGCTGGAGCCCGAACCCTGGACCCCACGGCAGCATCGGCCGCGGGGGCAGCGGCGGGATGCCGAGGTAGGTCGTGTCGCCGATGACCGTCTTGAACTTGCTGCCGATGGTGGCGACCTCGAACGAGGGCATCAGCCGGTGCAGCAGCGTCGTCGCCATCGTGACGCCGACGATGGCCACGAGCGGCGCCGGCACGCGCTTGGTCACGCGCGGGAGCAGCAGGAGGATCGCGAGGGTCGACGCGGCGACCGCGAGCTCGGCGAAGCGCATCGTGCCGCGCGCAGACCACAGCGCGTGCACCTTGCCGAAGTAGGTCTCCGGCATCTCGGCGACCTTCAGGCCGAGCGCGTCGCGCAGCTGCAGCGTCGCGATGACGGTGCCGATGCCGGCGGTGAAGCCGGTCGTCACGGGGTGCGGGATGTACTCGATGAGCCGCCCCATGCGGGCGAAGCCCATCGCCACCAGGATGAGCCCGGCGAGCAGCCCGGCCGTGAGCAGCCCCGAAAGGCCGTACTTCGTGACGATCGGCGCGAGGATGACGACGAACGCGGCCGTCGGCCCGGTGACCTGCAGCCTCGAGCCGCCGAGCAGCGCGACGACGATTCCGGCGACGATCGCCGTGTAGAGGCCGTGCTGAGGCGGTACGCCGACTGCGATGCCGAGCGCCATCGACAGCGGCAGCGCGACGATGCCGACCACGAGGCCGGCGAGCACGTCGGCGCGGAGGGTCTCGCGGCCGTATCCCTCGGCGAGGCTGCGGCGGAGGGCCGCCGCGAACAACATCTTCTTCGGCTCACGACGCGATGCAGGCAGGGACACGAATTGGGCTCGGAGTGTAGCGCCCCGCGCCGGACGTCCAAACCTTTCGACCACCTTTTCCGCGTGCTCCAGCAACGGTCGAGGTGTCGCGCATGGTTTCGGCCAGCGTCGCGCCGATCGGTGGCCCGCGCAGTGCAGCGCCTCATGGCGGAGGCCACACCATGTTCGACAGACCGACCGACCCGACCGTTCGGGCCAGAGCCGAGGAGAAGATCGTCACCGCGTACTTCGACCGTGCCGACACGGCGAACCGCGCGTACATCGAGCTCAAGGCTGCCGGCATCGATCCGGGCCGCATGACGATCCTCGCCAACCAGAACTTCGCGCGGAAGGATCTGGCCATCACCGAGCACACCAAGGCGCCCGAGGGCGCGGCGTCGGGTGCGGCGCTCGGCGCCGGCGTCGGCGCGCTCGCGGGCGCGTTGACGGTCGCCGGCTCGCTGCTGATCCCGGGCATCGGCTGGATCGCCGGGCCGCTCGTCGGCGCGCTGGTGGGCGCGGGCGCCGGCACCGTGACCGGCGGCATCGTCGGCGCCCTCGTCGGCGCGGGCATGCCCGAGCACGAGGCGAAGGTCGTCGAGGACGCGCTCCGTCAGGGCGGCGTCGTCATCGCGGTGCACTCGTCGCCGCGCCACGTGGACGACATCCGGCGCCTGCTGAAGCACAACGGCGGTCGTGCGCTCTCGCTGAGCTGAGCTTCGGCGCGCGCGAACGCGATCAGGACCCGAGGGTGAGCGGCACGGCGCCCTCACCCTCGGTCTTGAGCCACATCGCCGCCTGCTCGCTCTCGTAGGCGAGCTGCCCTTCGTGGCGGAACTCGAAGCGGTAGATCGAGAACACGCGCGACTTGCCGCGGCGCACCTTCACCTGCGTGCACGAGCAGACCATCGGCGCGCCCGGGGTGACGAGCTTGCGGAAGACGGCGCTGCGGATGTGGGTGCCGAAGCCGATCCACCCGTCTGCGTGGCGCAGCCCCTCGAGGTGGTAGGCGTGCACGAACCCGAGGTTGGCGGTCAGCTGGATCATCACCGCGCCGTTGACGTGTCGCGGGTGCCGCACCGGGTGTGCGCGTTGCGCGTCGGTGAACGGCAGCGGCTGCGTCGTCGGCATGCGGCAGGTCACCCGCTTCGCCTCGCGATCGAGCTCCAAGGCGTCGAAGAAGAGCACCGACGGGTCGTAGGGCATGTCGGCGAGGAACTCGGGCGAGAACGGCTCCATCGGGGGATGCCCATAGCAGCGCCGGCCCTGGGTGGCAGCACCGCGCCGGTTTGCCTGCGCGTGCCCGGTTCGAGGTCGAGGGTCGAAGGTCGAACGAGAGCGGAGAGGCTTCTCGACCTTCGACCTTCGACCCTCGACCTTCTCTATGATGCGCGCATGTCCAAGGAGCTCGTTCGCTCGTTCGTCGCGACCTTCGGGGCGGTGTTCCTCGCCGAGCTCGGAGACAAGACGCAGCTCGCCACGATGGCGATGGCGGGCACCGCGGGCAGCGCGCGGGGGCGGTGGCTCGTGTTCCTCGCCGCGGCGACCGCGCTCGTGGCCACGAGCGCGCTCGGCGTGCTCGGCGGCGCGGTCATCGGCCGCTACGTGCGCGCGCAGACGATCGAACGCCTCGCGGGTGCGCTGTTCATCGTGCTCGGCGTGCTGATGCTCGTGCGCGCGAAGTGAGCCCGCGAGGCGTGGTCACTCCTTGGCGGTCTTGATGCGGCTGCTGCTCGGCCCGAAGACGCGCTCCTGGGCCTCGGCGACCGCCTTGATCTCGGTCTCGAGATCGGAGAGCGGCTCCCTGAACTCGACCACCGTGAGCCACGACCACACGCCGCGATCGGTGCGACGCTCGCTGCGGACGACCCGCGCCTCGACATCGCGCGGCGGCCGCTCCTCGTCGAGGTACAGGCTCAGCGTCAGGTCGGCGCCGACCTCACGGTGTGCTTGCGTGAGGATCTGCGCGCCGACGACGCTCAGCTCACGGATCATCCCGGTGAGCGGCTTGTTGTCGTGCACGCGCTCCTGAACGGGAAAGCACGCGAGATGACGCGTGCCACGACGACGATCGTTCCCCCCGTCTCCCTGCGCGCTCATGCTCCCAGGATACGCCAAACGGACCTGCGCGGGATCAAACAGCGGAGGCGGCGGCTGCCGTTCGCCCTCGGGCGACGAAGATCGGCGGCCAGGAGGCCGCCGAGGCCGATCGCCAGGGCGTCTCCGCTGGTCAGCGTCCTGTCGTGCAGCCCCGCGTTGGCCAACCCGAACGACTCGTGTGCGATGGTATCGCCTCCGACGCCGGCCCGGGGGGGGCGCTATGCTCGGGCCACATGCGTGCCTGGCGTGCCGGCCGTACGATGCGCGCGACCGCCGTGTCGATCGCGACATCGCTCGTCGCGTCGCTCGCGGGCTGCGCGCTCGACAAAGCGGGCACCGCGGGCGACGAGCCGTTCCTCGACGAAGACGCGCGTCCAGACGCCGCGCTCGCCGAGACGCCGGCCGACGCCGAGATCGACACGTCGGCGCCCGACACGACCGACGACGACACCTCGGCGCCGGACACCCTGGTCGCCGACACCTACGTCGTCGACACCCTCATGCCGGATGGCGACGGCTCTACGTGCAACGAGACCGCGTGCGGCGCGCCGCTGCCGAGCGGCGCGAAGCGCGTCGCGCTCGTCGATCGCGGCATCGCGTGCCCGCCCGGCTTCAAGGCGACCGACGTGGTCGAGGGCAAGACCGGCGACGGCTGCACGTGCTCCTGCACCGTCGCCGTCGCGCCGCTCTGTCCCTCGACGGGCTCGGTGCAGATCCACCACGGCACCTCGGCGACCTGTGCGACCACCGGCAACGTGCTGTACCCGCCGGGCAGCGGGGTCTGCATGCCGCTCGGTTTCCCCGGTGTCGTCGCCGACTACGTGCGGCTCACGCCCCCGGCGCCGCTCGGCGGCGCGTGCGTGCCCGCGTCGACCGCCGACAAGAACGCGGTGGTCCGTCCTCGCCGTCTGTGCGAGCCGCTCTCCGGCACGTGCGCGGCCGCCATCTGCGCCTCGCCGTTCACCGAGTGCATCGAGTACGCGGGCGCGTGCCCGACGGCGTTCCCCAACGCGGTGCCGGTCGGCTCCGACGCGTACGTCACCTGCCCCACGTGCACCTGCTCGATCTCCGCCACCTGCACCGGCACGCTGTCGCTGTTCAACACCGCTGGCTGCGGCGGCACGGCGATCCCGATCCCCGCCGACGACGTTTGCCGATCGCAGCCGTCCGCCGGCGCGAGCGTGTCGCACTACAAGTACGCGGCGAACCCGCCGGCCGGCCCCGCGTGCAAGGCGAGCTTCACGGCGGCCCCCGGAACGCGCACGATCATCGGGCAGCGGAACCTCTGTTGCCGGTGAGCGCTTGCTCTCGGCCCTCCGGCCGCGCAAGCTCTCGCCCGTGAAGAGGTGGCTCGCTGCGACGATCACGCTCGCCGTCGCGTGGCTCGCGTGCGCCGCGCCCGCGGGCAAGCCGGCCGCGCCCCGCCCGACGGCGCCGCCGATCGCCGCCTCCTCGGCGCCGCACCTCGAGGCGTCGCCCGCCGCCAGCCACGCCCCCGACGAGCACGACGAGCACGACGACGACGACGAGCCTCCGCCGGTCGCGCCCTCCGCCTCGATCGTCGCGCCCGCGACGGCGGCGGCGTGCAACCCGCAGCAGGCGTTCGAGTTCCTCGAGCGCAAGAGCTACATCCCGGTCAAGACGAAGAAGGCCGAGCACGACAAGGCGCTGAAGTTCCGCACGCAGAACTACGGGTGGGTGAAGGGCTTCGGCGAGCAGAGCTGGAACCCGACGCCGGCCAAGGCCAACGCCGTCGCGATCACCGTCTTCGGCCTTCCGATCACGGTGAACAAGAAGATCATCCCTGCGCTCCGCTGCGTCGAGGCCGAGATCCAGTCGTCATGCGCGGCGTTCCCCTACAAGCCCGGGGTCCTCTCCGGGCTGCGCGACAAGAACACCTACCGCGCCGGCGAGGTCACCAACCACCTCTACGGCATCGCCATCGACATCGATCCGCTCCTCAACTCGTGCTGCGGCTGCGTGAAGAAGTGGCAGGCGAGCCCGTTGTGCAAGAAGAAGGCGAAGACCATCTGGGACCGCATGTCGATGCCCAAATGCTGGGTCGACGCCTTCGAGAAGTACGGCTTCTACTGGCTGGGCCACGACAAGCTGCAAGACACGATGCACTTCGAGTTCCTCGCCGACCCCGACCAGATCATGGTCACGCCCGGCGCCGCCAAGCCGGTCGCCGCCAAGCAGCCCTGAGGGGGTTCGACCTTACCTTCGAGCATCCTCCGACGGGTCTTCAGACACCGAGCGGCGTCTGTTCGGTGACGGGCGCGTCGCCTTCGTCGGAGAAGCGCGGGGGCGAGGTCGACGCGCGGCCCTCGACGATGCGCTGCCGCTCGATCTGCTCGGCCGTCCACATCGGCGCGTTCGGCTCGTAGACCCAGCCCTCGAGCTCCCACTGGTCGGCGCGCGCCCGGAAGTCGATCGCGCCGGCGCGGCCGATCGCCTCGGCCACGCGTCGCGCGATGTCCCGATCGCAACGCGCGACGACGATGATCCCGCCGCGGCGCAGGCACTCGTGCGCGATCTTCGCGTCCTCCCGCGCGACGCCGAGCTCCACGAGGTCGTCGACCGGTGATCCGGTGCGCGACAGCGACGCTGCGCCGCCGAGGACGGCGAGCGGTCCCGCGGTCAGCAGCCCCGCGAGCGGGATGGCGCAGAGCACGATGCCCACCAGCGTCACGGTGAGGCCCGCCGTCGTCGCGACCGAGCCGCTGGACAGATCGAACGCGCCCTCGTGCTGCTCGCGCAGGTCGGGCGGCACGGCCGCGTGGTGGACGATCACCGAGATCTCGTCGGTCGGCACGCCGAGCGATTTGACCGCGGCGATGCCGTGCTCGGCGGAGCGCAGGTCGTCGAAGACGCCCATCAACACCATCATCTTGCGGGCCATGCGGGACCTTTCGTCCAGTCCGGCGGCCACTCGGGCCGCGCCTGGGTCAGCAGCAGGTACACGGTGAACGCGACCGCGAAGAGGACGAAGAACGCGAACAGCGAGTAGAGCGCCAGATAGCTGATGCTCTTCTTCGCGCGGTACACGCCGACCGTGCGCGGCAGCGGCACCGAGGGGCGCCAGGACGGCCCCCGCGACGGTGAGGACGGTGTCGTCGTGACGATCAGCTCGGGTCTCGATGGCGTGGCTGGGTTCATGCGGCCTCGTCCGTCGACGCGCGTGCGCCGGCGAGCGAACGTCGAGCACGAACCGTGCGCGTGCAGCGGCTGCACGCTCGGGCCGCTCCCGAAGCGCAGCTCAGATGGGCCGCCGCCCGAGGTGCTTCAGTCCGTTCACTCCACGAGCGCCGCGGGCGTGGTCGTCCCGGAGAGCGTCGTGGCCTCGAGCGAGATGCGTCTTTACAGGAGGAAGGCGGAAGCAAGCCCGAAGCGCATTCCGCGGAGTATACGCGTCACTCCGCCGGCACGCCGATCGGCGCTCGCCGAGACGCGGGCGGCAGCCCGCGCAAGCGGCGGACGAACCCCTTGAGGTTCTCGATCGCCACGTAGAACGCGGGCACCACGAGGAGCGAGAGCAGCGTCGAGCTGACCACGCCGCCGATGACCGCGATGGCCATCGGCGCGCGGAACTCGCTGCCCTCGCCGCGGCCGAGCGCGGTCGGGAGCATGCCGAGGACCATCGCCGCCGAGGTCATCAGGATCGGGCGGAGGCGCTCGGGACCCGCCTCGAGGATCGCCTGCAACGGCGGCTCTCCGAGATCGCGCACGCGCACGATGGCGCGGTCGATGAGGAGGATCGCGTTCTTGGTCACGAGCCCCATCAGCAGGATGATGCCGATCATCGCGCCCATGGCCATCGTGTTCCCCGACATGAACAGCGCCACGATGGCCCCGACGAGGGCGAGCGGCAGCGTGAGCATGATGGTGAGCGGGTGGATGAAGCTCTCGAACTGCGAGGCGAGCACGATGTAGATGAAGACGACGCCGAGCATCAGCGCGAGGCCGAGGTTCTCGTTCGTCTCACCCATCATCTTGATCTGACCGTCGTACATGATGGTCACGCCGGGCCGCAGCTTCAGGGCGGCGATCTGCGGCTTGATGTCGTTGACGATGTCGCCGAGCGCGCGGTTCTTCGGCGTCGCCCACACCTGGATCTGACGCGAGCGGTCCTCGCGCTCGATGACCTGCGGGCCCTCGCCGCGCGTGAACTTCGCGACGTCGACCAGCTTCACCGGGCCGCGCGGGGTCATCAGCGTCAAGGCCCTGAGCGCCGCCTCGGTGTCGCGATCGCCCTTGGCGAGCCGGACCTTGATCGGGACCTCCTCGCTCCGGCTCACGGCGGTCGCGGCGACGCGCAGCTTGCCGGACTCGTCGCCCTCCATCGCCGTGCGCAGCGCCATGGCGATCTGGGCGACGCCGACGCCGAGCTCGGCGGCGCGCTGCCGGTCGATCTGCACCTGCAGCTCGGGGCGGCCGGGCGAGAACTTCACCCGCACGTCCTGCACGCCCGGCGTGCGCACGAGGATCGCGGCGATGCCTTTCGCGGTCGGCAGGACGTCGTCGTACGTCGCGCCGCGCACGTCGATCATGATCGGCGCCTCGGTCGCGGCGCCCTCGATGAACGCCGGATCGGCGAGGGTGACCTCGGCGCCGGCGACCGACGCCGCGGCCTTGCGGGCCTCCTCCTTGAGCATGGCGATGGTGATGCCCGGGCGCTGCTCCTTGGTGGTGGTGATCACGCGCCACTTCACCTTGTTGCCCTCGATCGTCGCGAAGACGGTGCGGACCTCGCCGTTCTTCCGGAAGAGCTCCTCGGCGCGCGCCGACGCCTTCGACGTCTCGTCGAGCGACGTGCCGGCCGCGAGCTCGAGCTCGGTGATGAACTGCCCGCGGTCCTCCGAGCTCATGAACTCCGAGCCGGTGAGCTTCGCGAGGAAGCCCATGAAGAACAGGCTGCCGATGGCGAGCACGCCGACGACGAGCTTGTGGTGGACGGCCCAGTGGAGCATCCCGCGGTAGACGGTCTCCATCCCCTCGAAGAACCAGAGGAACGGCCGCTTGAGCTGGTAGAAGCGCTCCTGGGTCGGATCGTGATGCACGGTCGCCGAGAACCGCGACGACAGCATCGGGTCGAGCGTGAAGGCGACGAACAGCGACAGCACGGTGGCCACCGAGATGGTGATGCCGAACTGCCGGAAGAACTGCCCGACGATGCCCTTCACGAAGGCCACCGGGAGGAACACCGCGACGATGGTGAGCGTGGTCGCGAGGACCGAGAGCGCGATCTCCTTGGTGCCGTCGAGCGCCGCCTGCGCCGGCGGCTTGCCCCGCTCGAGGTGCTTGAAGATGTTCTCGCGCACGACGACCGCGTCGTCGATGAGCAGGCCGATCGCCAGCGACAACCCGAGGAGGGTCATCATGTTCAGCGTGTACCCGAGCAGGTACATGAAGAAGAACGTGCCGATGACGCTCGTCGGCAGGGCGACCGCGCTGATCATGGTCGAGCGCAGATCGAGCATGAACAGCAGGATGATCAGGATGGCCATCGCGCCGCCGAAGATGATGGCGACCTCGACCTCGTGGACGTTCTCCTTGATGAAGCGCGACTGGTCGAAGATCTCGGCGATCGTGAGCTCGCTCGGGAGGCCCTTCTCGAGCCCGGCGAGCCGCGCCTTCACCGCGTCGGCGATCTCGATGGTGTTCTTGCCGGACTGCTTGAGGATCTCGAAGCTGACAGTCTCCTCGCCATTGCTGCGGATGAGCACCGTGCGGTCGGCGAAGCCGTCGTCGACCTTGGCGACGTCGCGGAGGCGCACCGCGGAGCCGTCCATCGCGGTGGCCACGATGGTGTCGCGGATCTGCTCGACGTTGGCGAAGTCGCCGATGGTGCGGACCGAGACCTCCTTGGTGCCCTCGTCGTAGTGACCGGCGGGCACGTTGAGGTTGGCCATGCGCAGCCGCATGACGATGCCCGACGGATCGAGCTTGAGCGCCTCGATCTTCGCGCGATCGAGCTCGACGCGGATCTCGCGCGTCGCGCCGCCCTTCACCTCGACGACGGCGACGCCCTCGACCTGCTCGAGCGCGGGCTTGATGACGTCCTCGGCGTACTTGCGCGCAGCCGAGAGCGAGGTCTTCGACGAGAGCGTGAAGATCTGGATGGGCGTCGCGCTGACGTCCCACCGATTGATGGTCGGCTCCCTGATCTCTTGCGGGAGCTTCCAGCGCGCGGCGGCGACCTTCTCGCGGACCTCGGTCGCGCCCTCGGAGATGTCCTTCCCGAGCTTGAAGATGATCAGCGTCTGCGACACGCCCTCGCGCGAGAACGAGCGCAGGCGATCGATCTGGTTGAGGCCGACGACCGAGTCCTCGATCGGCTTGGTGACGAGCGTCTCGACCTCGCTCGGCGAGGCCCCCGGATAGGGGATGGTGACCGCGACGACCGGGAAGGTGACGTCGGGGAAGAGGTCCGTGCCGAGGGTCCGGAAGCCGACCCAGCCGAGGACCAGCAGCGCCACCGTCATCATCACCGTGAAGACGGGGCGGCGAATCGCGATCGCCGAGAGGTTCATGAGGTCACTCCGCGACTTCCACGGCCTGGCCGTCCTTCGCTTCTGGCGGCGGGTTCGCGAGCACGGTCTCGCTCGCGGTCACGCCGGAGCGCACGAGCAGCGCGCCGCCGTCGCCGCGCGTGAAGACGATCTTCGCGACGCGCAGCTTGCCCTTCTCGACCACGAGGATCTCGTCCTGCGCGCCGGGGCGGAGCGCCGTCGAGGGGAGCTTGATCACCGGCAGCGCCGAGCCGCCGGCGATGTGCGCGCGCACGAAGGTGCCGGCGAGGATCGGCTCGGCCCCCGGCTCGTGATCGTTGGGCAGCTCGGCCTCGACGACGATGCGGCGGGTGGCCGGATCGACGACCGGGAGCACCGCGGTGACCTTCGCCTGCACCGTCCGGTTGGCGCTCTCGATGCGCACGGTGACCTCGGCGCCGACCTTCACGAGCGACGCGTCGAGCTCGTTGACGGTGCCGATGAGGCGCAGCCGCGAGACGTCCTTCATCTGGAAGATCGGCATGCCCGCGGCGACGAGGCCGCCGAGCGCCGTCGGCGCCATGGTGACGAAGCCGGAGAACGGCGCGTAGAGCGTGTGGTTCTTCACGTTGGCGCCCGCGAGCGCGAGCTGCGCCTGCGCGCCCTCGAGCTGCGCGCTCACCAGATCGAGCTGCCCCGAGGCCTGGGTCTGCTGCACTTCGGGCGCCGCGCCGCTCTTCACCATCGCCGCGGTGCGCTCGGCGCTGTCTTTGGCGAGCGCCAGCTGCGCCTTGGCCGCCTTGATCTGCGCGGCGGCGGCGCTCGACTGCGCGTGCGCCTCCGTCGCGTCGAGCGCGGCGAGCAGATCGCCCTTCTTCACGAAGTCGCCGATCTTCACGTTGAGCTTCGCGAGCGGACCGGTGGCCTTGAACGCGAGGTTCGCCTCCTGGACGGGCTGCAGCGTGCCGTCGAACGGCACGCGTGGAGCCCAGGTCGTCGACTCGCCGTGCAGCACCTTCACCGTCAACGGCCCCGACGACTTCGCCGTCGCCTCCTCCGCGCTGCGCGCGCGATCGACCTCGAGCGATTTCTGCTTGGCGACCGCCGACTTCACCTTCAGGCCGACCGGCACGGCCATGCCGACCAGCGCGAGCGCGATGACGATCTTCGTGATCGGCGACGACCCATGCGGCGGGCGCAGGGTCGGCATGGTGGCGGCGGTGGGAGGAGGGATCTCGGAGCTCATGACGTGGGCCTCTGGATTCAGCCGGTGGAACGGCGCGGAGCGCGCTTCTTGGCGAGACGAACCCCCCCGGGCTCGTGGGACGACGGAGACGACGGTACGGACGAGGACGACGCCGGAGATGCCGTCGTTCCCGGGCGAGGTGCAACGTGGCTGACCGGCGGGTCAGGAACTTGCGAGTTCTGGGCCAACGCCGCGCCCGCCAGCCTCGGATCGAGCAGGCCGCCGAGCAGCACGCGCTGGACCCCGCGGACCCACGCGCGGATGTCCGGCTTCCTGTCCTGCCGGACGAGTGTCCGGGCGATGCGGTCGTATGCGCCCGCGACGACGACGCTGGCCACCTCGACGTCGAGGTCGGGGCGGTAGTAGCCGCGGCTCATTCCGAGCGCGAGCCAACCCTTGGTGCGCTCGCGCGCGCGCTCGGCGATCGCGTCGACCAGATGACCGAACTGCGCGCTGCCGCCGCCGTGCAGCAGGAGCCGCGTGAGACCGCGGTTCTGCCAGAGGAACTCGAAGAGCTCGACCTCGCGCTCGAACCACGCCTCGGCCACCTCGGGCTGGGTCGCGTCGACCGGACAGCAGGACGGGTCCATGTCGTCGATGAAGGAAGCCAGGCGCGCCACCATCGCCTCGACGATGTGGCGGAAGGCCTCCTCCTTGCTCTCGAAATGCAGGTAGAAGCTGCCCTTGGACCTCCCGGCGCGGGCGGTGATCTCCTCGACGCGCGCGCGCTCGAGACCTCGCTCCACGAACACCGCCTCTGCGGCGCGCAGCAGCTCCACCTTCGCGTTGGGGTCGACGGGTCGCGCCATGATTGTTGACCGGCGAGTCAGTCATGGGTCGCGGGACGGCTGGGGTCAAGCGGGTCCGGGCAAATCGTCTTGGCCGAGCCTGCTTCCTCTGCGATTCTGCGGGGATGCGATGGGCCGCGGCCGGCCTCGGCGTCATCACCGCGCTCGGGACCGCGTGCGGGTTCCCGACGTACGGGTACGTCGAGGACGGCCTCGATTCGGCGCTCGATTCGGGTGGGCCGGACACGGCAGTCGACGGCAGCGAGGAGGCGCCGGCCCCGTTCGACGGCTGCGCGAAGCCGAACGGCTGCGGCGGCTGCGACGACGTCGGCGTCGCCGGCACACGCTGCGACCCGTGCGGTCAATGGACCTGCGCCGGCACGAAGGTCACCTGCGTCCCCGCGGCCCCCGCGCCGGGCACGACCTGCGGCCGCTGTTCGACCGCGACGTACGCGTGCACGGTCACCGGCAAGAGCGAGTGCGCCGTCCCCGACGATCGCCTCGTCTACGAGGACGCGCAGTTCAAGACGAAGACCGACGAGCTGTGGACGCTCGATCCGCGCAGCGAGGTGATCGTCTCGTTCAAGACCGAGCGCGCGATCGCGTACTTCGACGCGAGCCTCGTGCTCCGGCGCGTGCCGCTGACCGGCGTCCCCTCGCCGGTGAGCGGCGACGTCACCTTCACGATCTACGCGGGCAACCCGAAGGACGGGCTCGCCCCGCTCGCGACGACGAAGATGGAGGCGGCGAGCATCGGCACGACCGCCGAGTTCCGCGCCTTCGCGTTCCCGGAGATCTCGCCGCGCCCGCTCGGGACGTGGCTCTCGATCGGGATCACCACCGACTCGACGGCGAACACGTTCGAGGTGTACGGCGGCGGCGCGGCGGCGTTCCCGGCGGCGCCCACCGACACCAGCTGGTGGCACCGTGGCCTGTCGCCGACCACCACCTGGGCGCAGGAGGCGACCACCGACCTCGCGCACGTGCTGCGCGGAAAGGCCTGTCCGCCGTGATCGCGCGTCGATCCATCCCGCTGCTGATCGCCGTCGCGCTGGCGTCTTCGCCGATGTCATGGGCGCCCCGCGCCTCGGCCGAGCCGACGGCCGCGGACCTGTCGGCGGCGCGCAAGAAGTTCGATCGCGCCGTCGAGCTGGAGAAGGCCGGCGATTTCAAGGCGGCGCTCGCGCTCCTCCGCGACGTGGCCGCGATCAAGCCGACGTCGCAGGTGCGCTTCCACGTCGCGCTCTGCCTCGAGCGACTCGGCCGGCTCGTCGAGGCGCGCGAGGAGTACCTGCGCGTCAAGGAGGAGGCCGAGACGAAGGAGGGTCCCGAGGGGACGGCGCTCGCGCAGAAGGCCGGCGATCGCGTGACCGATCTCGACGCGCGCATCCCCAAGGTCACCTTCAGGCTGCCCGAGGACGTGATCAGCGCGAAGGTCTCGATCGACGACGGCGCGCCGGTGTCGGTGCTGGTCTCGCCGACCATCCGCCTCGATCCGGGCGAGCACAAGCTGCTCGTGACCTCGCCGGGGCGTCGCAGCTTCTCGCGCACGGTGATGGTCAAGGAGCGCGACGCGACGTTCACGCTCGACGTCGCGCTGCCGCACGCCGAGGAGGCGCCACCGGAGCAGCCGCCCGCGCCGACCGAGGCGCCGGTGAGCGCCGGCCCCAAGCGCGTGGTCGACGAGGCGCCGAAGAGCAGCGCGCTGCCGTGGATCATCGGCGGCGTCGGCGTCGCCTCGCTGGCGACCGCCGGCGTGTTCTACGCGCTGCGCGACTCGGCCATCCACGACCTCGACGCCGCGTGCGGCGCGGGCCGCGAGTCTTGCCCGCGCGCGATGAAATCGACCGAAGATCAGGGGCGGCTGTACACGACGACCGCGAACGTCTTCGCCGGCGTCGGCGCGGCGGCGATCGGCACGGCGATCGTGGTGTGGATCACGCAGCCCTCGTCGAAGCCGCACGCGACGGTGGCGGTCGCCGCGAGCCCGTCGCACGCCGGGTTCACCTTCGTCGCGCCGTTCTGAGCCGACGGCTCACAGGGTCGGCTCGATCGACCGGTAGAGGCGCGCGATGCGCTCGGCCCACGCGTGCGCGCCGGAGAGCGTGGCGACGCCGTCCTGCCGGAGCTCGAACGCGGTGTGCAGGATGCCCCTTCGCACGCCGTGGACCGGGACCGCATAGTCGGTCTCTTCGCTCACCCGATACGGCTCGTTGTCGCCGACCGGCATCGAAGGGTCGTCGGCCCGCAACGCCGCGAGGAGCGGGTGCGCGAGGCGGGTGTCGCTGCCGTAGAGCATGGAGATGGGCCACGGGCGCGGCGTGCCGTGGAGCGGCTCCGGGGTGAAGCTGTGGATCGAGATCAGCACCACGTCGCGCCCCTCCCGCGCGCGATCGTCGAGCAGACCGGCGATCGCGGTGTGGTAGGGCCGATGGAAGGTCTCGACGCGCGCGGCGCGGGCCGCGTCGTCGAGGCCCTCGTTTCCAGGGATGCGGATGCCCCCGCTGACGATCGGCGTCGCGCTCGGGACGTGCGGCGGGCGGTTCTCGTCGATGACCAGCCGGGAGTAGCCGGCGAGGATCAGCGTCGCATCGAGCAGCTCGGAGAGGCGCCGCGCCACGTCGGCGGCGCCGATGTCCCAGCCGATGTGCGTGAGCAGCTCGTCGCCCGAGATGCCCAGGGTGCCGAGCGCCTCGGGGACGCGGTGCGACGCGTGATCGCAGATCAGCACCACGCGCCCACGGGCGGAGGGCCGGACGATCTCGTAAGGGGGCGGCTCGTGCGAGCGAAGCATGGGCGCGAAGCTTGACCCGAAAGGACGCCTCTGTCATGCCGACGCCGAACGGCGCTCACGGGCACGCGCGCACGCGCACGACGCTCAGCTTCCCGCCCTCGACGGCGGCCCACGCGGTGTGACCGCCGGCGACTCCGATGAAGTCGTGCTCCGGCCACGGAGCGGTCACCGTCTCGGGCGCGCCGGCGGCGGCGCCGGTCGAGTCGACGCGCTGGAGCTTCTTCTGTCCACCGGCCGTCCAGCCGGCGAGCCACGCGCCGCCGAAGCGCGCGAGGTGCAACGAGGATTCGTCCTCGGGCGTGGTGGTGAGCCACGTCGCCGACGCTTTGCCGCCGGCGATGCGCACGACCTTCACGTCGAGCGAGGTGCGCCCCTCCCTCGACAGCACCGCCGCGACGAAGCCGCTCGCGTCGCCGCCGACGCCGCCGAGCCGCGCGCTCGAACCGCCGGCGCAGTTCCCGCTCGGCTCGTCGGAGACGACGGTCTCGTTGTGGTTGAGCATGATCGCCTTCTGCGGGTAGCAGTCCGACAGGCACAGCGCGCCGACGCGGCTGCCCGACGTCAACCGCTGATCGAGGCTGTGGCTGCAGCCCCAGCCCCAGCCCGCGCCCACGGGGTTCCCCGAGCCGTCGAACAGGCGCAGCGTGTCGCCTTGATGGCCGATGCCGTCGGGCCAACGGCGGTGGAGCGCGAAGTATGCGGCGAAGCCGGTCGGCGTGGCGACGAGCCGCCCGGACTCGGCGAACTCGCCGAACCACTCGGTGCCGACCTTGGCGTGATCGCCGCCGCCGATCAGGTTCTGCGTGTTGACCACGGCGCCGGCCGCGTTGGTGCGGAGGAGCGTCATGTAGTCGGGCGCGCGGCTCACGAGGACCGCGAACCCTCGGAGCCCGCCGCCACGCCGTAGACGTCCGACGCGTCGATCGGAACGTCCACTCCGGCGCGCGCGCCGGTCGCGTCGAGCGGGGTGACGCGGAAGCCGGCGGCGCTCCGCCACGCGACGACGAGACCGCCGGGGCGCTCGGCGAGGATCGCGCCGCCGATCGGCGCCGCGTCGGCGACGGTGGCGGTGACGATCGCCGCGGCGAGCGAGCCTCCGCCGAAGGCGCACTCGCCCGTCCCGAAGTCGGCGGGCGCGCCGTCGAACGGCGCCGACGTGTCGGCCGGTGGCGACGTGCCGTCGCTCGATGCGTCAGGCGACGTCGCATCGGTCGACTCGATCGGCGCGTCGCTCACCGCGGTGGAATCGGCCGGCGCGACCGCCGCGTCGTCTTCGGTCGCGACGTCGCCGAGCTCGCCGTCGACGCACCCGGACGCGCAGAGCAGCAGCGCGCCGAGCCACCTGGTCACGACCCGCCGTCCTTCGGCGCCACGCGCACGGTGATCTTGTCGATCTCGAACGTCTGCGGCTCGGGGCGCTCGCTCACGAGGTGGAGGAAGGCCTTGGCGGCGAGGCCCGGGACCGTCGCGCGGCCGCCACCCTCGTACCAGTTGCCGTCGGCCTTGAATCCGGTCATCGGCACCGCGACGAGCGCGCCCACCGGGGCGCCGGCGGAGTCGTAGAAGTAGAGGTTGAACGCGGGCGCGCGCGAGACGCCGGAGACCCACCGCGCGGCCATCGTCATCTCGAGCTCGGTGCCGCCGGCGAGCGGCGCGGGGAAGACGACCTCCTGCCGCACGTCGCCGTAGCCTTCGCTGACGAAGCGGGCCGCCGACGCGCAGTGGTACGGGCCGATGGTGGTGCGCGTGATCGGGCCCAACCACGACACGGCGGAGGCCCCCGACCACGCCTCGAACGAGGCGTTGCTCACGAGGTTGTCGGGGGCGTCGGTGCAGCCTCCGGTGTCGGCGTCGCTCGAAGTGTCGGCGGTCGAAGTGTCGGCGGTCGAAGTGTCGGCGGTCGAGCTGTCGGCGGTCGAGGTGTCGGCGATCGAAGTGTCGGCGGTCGAAGTGTCGGCGCCGGCGTCGGCGGCGGCGTCGGCAGAGGAAGCCTCGGCTTCCGGGGCGGCGTCGTCGACCGCGGCATCGACGTCTTGCACGGCGGCGTCGCCGGTCGTCGCCTCGACCTGCTCGCCGCGACAACCCACCCAGAGGAGGAGAGCCGACGCCCACGCCCACCGCATCGCCCGACGATATCAGTCGGGCGCGCGGACGCGACGGGTGGCGTGGGACGGCCGCGAGATTTCGACGGTCCCTCGAGGCCGACCGGCTGCGACCCTTCGCCGGCGAACGCCGATCTCCCGTGGCAGACTGTCCGGGGATGAGCCGCGCGTACCGCGAAGGCGCTCGAGTGTCCCGGCGCGACGTCCCGGAGCGGCTCGAGTGCTGGCTGCAGGACGGCGATCGGCCTCGCTGGGTGCGCGCGGTGTACGTGAAGGCGTGGGTCACCATCATCGCGTGCGCGACGCTCTGGTCGTGGGACCTGCGCTGGCCGGCGCTCGCCGCCGCGGCGCTCGGGGTGGTGTGGGCGTCCCGCGACTTCCGGCAGCGGCGCGGAGTTTGCCTCGTGCTCCAGGTCCACGGCGATCGGGTGCGCGTCGAGCGCAAGGCCGGCGGGCCGGTCGAGGTCGATCTCGACGAGCTGCACGACGTCCGGCTCGACACCAAGAGCACGTCGAAGAACCTCACCGTCGCCCGCGCCGACGGGGTGAACTCGGTGTTCGGCGCGGCCTCGGCGCACGACATCGTCGTCGACGTCTCGCGCATCGAGCTGGTGCTCGAGGGCGACGACGTCGTGCTCGACCCGGAGTACATCAACCACTCGCTCTGCTCCGAGGCGCTGCGCACGATCCGGCTGTTCTTGCGGGCGCACGGGTGGAAGCCCTTCGACGAGCGCACCGCGACCGTCTCTTCGTGACGGGCCACTGCGCGCCACGTCTCCTTGCAGTCCTTGCGCGGGGAGCCGTCGAGCCTGGTCGAAGGTCGAACGGTCGAAGGTCGAACGGTCGAAGGTCGAACCAGAGGCCGAGCCCCTGGAACCCCACGGAGATTGGCTCTCGAATCGACCTTCACCTCCGACCCCGGAACCGCGCCAGCAAGGCGCCCGTCCTCTCTCTCTCCCTCTCTCCCTCTCCCTCTCTCTCGGCTGACGACTGACGACTGACGACTGACGACTGACGACTGACGACTGGACTGACGACTGACGACTGACGACTGGACTGACGACTGACGACTGACGACCGGCCTCAGGGCCTCAGGCGCGCTTGCCGATCCCGCGGAACAGCACCTCGAGGAGCTGGTTCGCGAGCGGCTCGCCCGCAGGGAACGCGGCGAACGCGGGCATGCGCTCGGCGGCCACGCGACGCATGATCTGCGGCGCGATGCCGAGCGCGAACGTGGAGAACATCAAGATGGGCAGCGGTACGTCGTCGACGATCTCGCCCGCTGCGACCCCCTGGGCGAGCGTGGCGAGGATCAACGGCAGGTGACCGCGCGCGAAGCGCGCCATGACGCGTTCGAGGCGGGTCGACGATAGGAGCGCCTCGCGCACCACCAGCCGGACAACGTCGAGCTCGAGATCGCTGAGCGCGCCGAGGCGCACGTACATGCGCCGCAGCCGCTCCTTGGTGTCGTGCTCCGTCGTCAGGACCTGCTCGAGCTCGCGGAGCAGCGCGGCGTAGACCTCCTCGACCACCTCGAGGAACAGATCGTCCTTGGTGGGGAAGTAGTAGTAGATCATCCCCACGCTGGTGTTGGCGTCGCGCGCGATGGTGCGGAGCGACGCGCCGTCGACGCCTTCGACGAGGAAGCGCGCGCGGGCCGCGTGCACGATGCGCGGGGCGATGTCGCTGCGAGGGCGCGCCATCAGACGAGCTTCTTGGTGAAGCGCGCCGATGCGAACAGCACCAGCGCGACGAGGATGGCGGCCATCGCGACCAGCTGCGGCGCGAGATCGGCGAACACGCTGCCCTTGAGCACGATGCCGCGCACCACGCGGAGGAAGTGCGTGAGCGGGAGCCCCAGCGCGAGGATCTGCGCCGGGCGCGGCATCGCCTCGAAGGGGAACATGAACCCGCTGAGGAGGATGTTCGGGAGCAGGAAGAAGAACGACATCTGCATCGCCTGCTGCTGCGTCCTCGCCAGCGTGGAGAAGAACAGCCCGATGGCGAGGTTCGCGGCGATGAACAGCGACGCCAGCCCGTAGAGCAGCCCGATCGATCCACGGATCGGCACGTCGAAGATCAGCCAGCCGACCAGCAGGATGAGGCTCATCTGCACGTAGCCGATGGCCACGTAGGGGACGATCTTCCCGATCACCAGCCCGAGCTTCCGCACCGGCGACACGATCAGCTGCTCGAGGGTGCCGCGCTCTCGCTCGCGCGCGAGCGCCATCGCGGTGAGCATCACCATGGTCATCGTCAAGATGACGCCGACCAGCCCGGGCACGATGAACACCGCCGTGCGCAGATCGGGGTTGTACCAGGTGTTCGGCTCGAGCTCGATCGGCATGGCGACGCCGCCGGCGCCCGCCCTCTGCAGCTTCGTGACGAGCAGCGTGCTCGAGCGCGCGGTGACCATCGACGCGGCGGTGTTGGTGGCGCTGGCCACCACCTGCGGATCCGAGCCGTCGACGACCAGCTGCACGTGCGCGGTGCGCCCGCGCACCAGGTCCGACGCGTAGTTCGGCGGGATGATCAGGGCGACGCGCGCCTTGCTCGATCGGAGGCTCCGCTGGATCTCGTCGTAGTCGGAGACGTGCCCCACCAGATCGTAGAAGCCGGTCGCCTCCAGGCTGTGGGCGAGATCCCGCGAGGCGGCGCTGCCGTCCTGGTCGTACACCACCGTCGGGATGTGGCGCACGTCGGTGTTGATCGCGTAGCCGAAGAGGGTCAGCTGCACGATCGGCAGCATGAACATCATCGCCATGGTGAGCCGATCGCGCCGGAGCTGGAGCAGCTCCTTCCACGCGATGACCAGGGTGCGCAGGATGCCGGTCATGCGGCCTCCGCTTCGGCGCGCACCATCGCCACGAACGCGTCCTCCACCGTCACGCGCGACCGGCGCAGCGAGTCGACGGCGACGCCGCCACCCTCGAGCACCTCGCGCACGATCCGCTCTGGATCGGCGCCGCCGCGCACGGCGACGCGGAGCGTGTGTCCGTAGTGGGCGACCTCCTCCACCTCGGGTCGCGTGCGCAGCAGCGCGGCGGCGTCGGTCGCGCGCTCGACCTCGAGCTCGGCGACCTGCAGGTGGCGACGCGCGACGATCTCGTCGGGCGTGCCGACGTCGAGCAGCGTGCCGCGGAAGATGAACGACAGACGGTGGCAGCGCTCCGCCTCGTCCATGTAGTGGGTGGTCAGCAGCACCGTGGTGCCCTGGCTGGCGATGGCGTGGATCTGCTCCCAGAAATCGCGCCGGCTCACCGGATCGACGCCCGCGGTGGGCTCGTCGAGGAACAACAACGGCGGCTCGTGGATGGTCGCGCACGCCAGGGCGACCCGCTGCTTCCAGCCGCCGGAGAGCGTCCCGGCGAGCTGATCCTTCCGCTGTTCGAGGCCGGACGAAGAGAGCACCGCGTCGACGCGCGCCTTGCGCTTCTTCCACGCCACGCCGTAGATGCCCGCGTAGAAGCGGAGGTTCTCGATGACCGAGAGGTCCTCGTAGAGCGAGAACCGCTGGGTCATGTAGCCGATGCGCTGCTTGATCTTCTCGGCGTCGCGCGCGATGTCGTAGCCGACGACGGTCCCGCGACCGCCGGTCGGATCGAGGATGCCGCACAGCATGCGGATGGTCGTCGACTTGCCGGCGCCGTTCGGGCCGAGCACGCCGAAGATCTCGCCGCGCTGCACCGACAGCGAGACGTCGCGCACGGCGACGAGGCTGCCGAAGTGCCGCGACAGGTGCTCGGTCTCGACGATGGCCGTCGTCTGCGCGGGCGCGCTCATTTCGCGATCCCCACGAAGGCCGGGACGCCGGCGTGCAACTTGCGTTCGGGATCGTCGATGCGCACGCGCACGCGCACGACGAGGTTCGGCCGTTCGCGCTCGCTGAAGAGGAAGCGGGGGGTGAACTCGGTCCGCCGCGCGACGTGCTCCACCGAGCCGGTGAAGGTCTGCCCGGTCGCGTCGGTGCGCACGGTGGCCTTCGCGCCGACGACCACGCCGGCGATCTCGCCCTGCGGCACGAACACGTCGACGTACGGGTGGGCGGTGTCGGCGAGCGTGGCGACGGGCGCGCCGGCGCCGGCGAGCTCGCCCGGATCGACGTGCACGTCGAGGATCGTCCCCGCGACCTTCGCCTCCACCGTGTACTTCGCGAGCTTCTCGGTCTCGAGACCGACCGCGACGCCGGCGGTCGCGATGCGCGCCTTCACGCGCGCCAGCTCCTCCGGGCGCGCGCCGTGGACGAGCCCGGAGAGCTGGCTCTCGAGCGCGCGACGCTCGCTGCCGGCGCGCGCGAGATCGCTGTCGATCTTCTCGAGATCGGCGAAGGCGAACGTGCCCTTGTCGAAGAGGCCGTGCGCGCGATCGGAGGACTTCTTCAGCAGCTCCTCCGCCGTCTTCGCAGACTTCACGCGCGCGGCGAGCGCGCCGACGTCCTCCTTGCGCGCGCCGGCCTCGAGGAGCGCGAGATCGGCCTCGGCGACCTTGACCTCGGACGCGCGCGCGTCGCGCGCGAGCTTTTGCAGCGCGTCGTCGAGGCGCGCGAGCACGTCGCCCGACTTGACGGTGTCGCCCTCCTTCACGCGCACCTCGAGGATCCGGCCGGGGACCTCGAAGGAGACGACCCGTTCGTCGTACTCGACGACGCCCTGGTAGCCGGGCGGGACCGCCCGGTTCGTCTTGCAGCCGGCGGTGGCGAGCGGGGCAGCGAGCGCGACCGCAAGACACAGACGCAGCGAGAAATCGCGTGCGGCGGCATTCTTTACCATGCGTCTGATAATGATGCCGAGAGGCGCCGGGCGCAATGGCCTCGGCGGTCGATTGATAATGCTAGCGCCGAGTCAAGAGCAGGATTCCCCCGGACTGAAGTCCGGGAGCATTCTCCGAGAGACCTTCAGGGCTTCAGCGAGCAGGCGAGCGGGCGCAGCGAGAACTTCCCGGCGTCGTCCGGCAGGCGCTTCAGGAGGAACGCGTGGCCGGGATCGTCCGCCGGGACGTACGCGTACCAGTCGTCGTCGCCGACGTTCGCCGTCACGAGCATCGCGTCGGTGCACGCCGCGCCGTCCCGCCCGATGCGCACGTAGTTGCCATGCGTGGTCAGCTCGCTCGGCAGATCGGCGCCGGTCAGCGAGAGCTTCACCGGGCGCCACTCGGGGCCGCTCGCGAACATGCGGAGCCCGGCCTTCGTCTTGGCCGCGCACGGCACGAAGGCCTTCGATCCGCTCGGCGTCGTCGCGCTCGACAGGCGCAGCGCGGCCGGCGGATCGGGGGTGATCGCGTCGAACGGGATCATGCCGCGCGGATCGATGAAGGCGGACGAGGTCTCGCCGAGCCCGCTCGCGAGGACCAGCGCCGGCTTGCCGCCGACCAGCTGCAGCGCCGCCTCCTCGCCGAGGGTCCACACGGCGCGGCTCCAGGTCTTCCCGAGGTCCTCGCTCGAGATCAGCGCGACGCTCTCGAAGCGCTGCTGCGCGAGGATGATCCGCTTGCCGATCTTCGAGCCGGCGTTGAAGCCGAACGCATCGGCGCCCGTCGGGCGCGCGAAGGTCTCGACCTTCCCGTCGTCGTGCACGAAGTAGATCGGCGACTCGCCGGTGTGGGCGAGGAACAAGAGGCCGCCGTCGACGATCTCGGTCAGCGCGCTCGGCGCCACGCGGCCGACGCGGAACGGCTTCACCTTCGGCAGCTTGGCCTTGTGGACCTTGCCCTGGGCGGCGGCGTACCACGCGAGATCGACGTCGACCGGGTTGTATTTCTTGCCGCCCTCTTCGTCGAACTTCACCTCGGTGGAGTAGGAGTAGCGCGCGAGCACCACCCCGGCGGCGGTGGTCCAGTCCCAGTCGCGCACGGTGCGCGGCCCGTTGGCCTTGGGAGGCGGCGGCAAGAGCTGCACGAGCGAAGGCGGCGCGCTGCCCTTCACCACGGTCAGGCCCGTCGTCTTGTCGTCGTCGCCGACCGGCGCGACGAGGCGCACGTCGCCGTCGAGCGCGCCGCGCGTCTCGAGCCAGAGCTGACCGGACGCCTTCTTCGGCGGACCGCTCGGCGCGCACTGAATCGCGATCGGAGGGCCGGCAGCGGCCGGCGCGTCGTGCGGCGTGTCGCTCGGGTCCTTGATCGGCTGCGTGGTCGCCGCGATCAGCGCCTTCTCGGGATCGGGGAGCTCCCAACCGACGCGCACCGACCCGCCCTGCAGGCACCCCGACGGCGCGCATGCGACAGGCCCCGTCGCACCGAGCGCGACCTTCGTCCAATGCTCGCCGCCGTCGGCCGTCTCCCACGCTTGCTCGTCGCCCCAGGCGTAGCCGCGGTCGCCCGCGAGATCGACGCCGTGCACGTCGAACGGCAGGTACAGCGTGGGCGCCAGCTTGCCCTCGGGCGACAGCCGCAGGAGCCGCCACGGGGAGGCGTAGACGAGGCGCAGCCCGCCCTTGGAGTCGAGGGTCGTCGCCGCGGGGCGACCGGGCAGCGAGAGGTCGATCTTCGTCAGCTTGCCGTCGCGCTTGCCCGTGAAGACCTTCAAGGTGCCGGCCTCGTCGCCGAGCACGAAGACGCGGTCGCGCGCGGCGTCGACCTCCGCGCTCGCGAGGCGGAGCTTCGGCGGCAGATCGAGCGGCTGCCAGTCCTTGGCGCCGAGCTTGGCGCGCGCGGGCGAGCACGGACCCGCGATGGTGGTGCACAGCTCGCCGACCGCGACCCACCCCGCGCCGGCGAGCACGCGGAACCCCGTGCCCTCGTGCCCTTCGAGCGCGCCGATCGGTTGCCACGTCTTGCCGTCGTCGGTCGTGCGGAACAGGCGCGAGGTGCTCGGATCGGCGTCGGGCTCGTGCAGGTCGACGACGACGTCGCCGCCCGAACCGGCGACGCGCACGCGCGTGAGCGCCGAGGCCGCCGTCGCGAGCGTCCACGGCTCGCCCGTCTTTCCGTCGAACGCGCCGACGGCCACCGTGATCTTCTTGCGGTGCGACACGACGTCGAGCGTCTCGACGACGTGCACGATTCGATCGCCGATCACGGTGCGCGTGCCCGCGGGCGGCGGCTTGGGAGCGCCGGTGTCGGCCTTGGCGAGCTCCGCGAACGAGGTCGCGATCTCGAGCTTCCGCGGCGAGCCGCCGAGCTTCGCCATCTTGTCGACGATCGCGCCCTCGAGCCACAAGTCGTCGTTCGCGTCGACCTTCAGCGACGACGCGCCGATGCCCGGCGTCGCCAGCGGCGCGAAGGTCGCGCCGTCGTCGGCCGAGTACAACACCCGCTGCGGGTGGATCAGCACGAGGATCTCGCCCCGCGCGTTCGCCGCGACCGAGTGCACCACCTCGCCGGGCCCGACCGGCAGCTTGCTCTTGCTCCAAGCGGCGCCGGTGGAGCGATGCAGCGTGCCGTCCTCCTCCGCGCCGACGATCGCCGACTTCCCCATCGCGAACCTCGTCGGTCCGCTCGTCTTCGGCGCGGCGCGGGTGCTGGTCGGCGGGCCGAGCGGCTCGTCGGCGACGAACACCGTGCCGTCCTCGCCGAGGAGCGACCAGCGCGTGCCGTCGCGGCGAGCCCCGACGAGGTGTGACGCGAGGAGGAACGAGGACGCGCTGACGGTGCCGTCGGACTTCAGGAGCCAGCGTCGGCCGTGCGAGCCGACCTGGAAGATCCCCTGCGCGCCGAGATCGACCTGGGCCGCCGCGACGGTGACGCCGCTGCCCGTGAGCAGCCACCGGGCGCGCGCGGGCGCGGGCTTGGGCGCGGGCGGGGCGGCGCTGGACTTCGGCGCGACCGCGACCTTCGGCTCGGGAGCGGCCGGCGAACACGCGACAAGGAGGACCATCGACGTGAGAAGCGCGCGCATTGGCCGAGGCTATCCGAGGTCGACGCATGCGCGCGAGATGGTGCTACGCTCGGGGGTCATGGATGTCCGGGCGCGTAGGTCGGCCCTCGGCACGATGGCGGCGATGGCGGCCATCGCGACAGGCGCGGCGATCGCGCTCGCCGCGTGCGGCGGCGACGACGCCCGCGCCCTGCCGCCGCCCGCCACCTTCGGCGACGCGTCGACCGACACGGGCACCAAGAGCAAGCCCGACGCGCGCGCCGACGGTCTGCTCGCCGACGCGTCCGACGCGTCCGACGAGTCCGGCGGGCTCGGGTGCGCGCCCGACAAGAACTGCGTCGGCGCGACGATGCCGACCTGGCAGCTGCAGGACTTCCAGCCGAAGAGCCCGCGCTACGGCCACACCTACGGGCTCGAGGCGTTCAAGGGCAAGGTGACGGTGGTCGCCTTGTTATCCGGCTGGTGAGGGTTCTGTCGAACCCAGGCGTCCAGGTTGGACGTCATGCAGAAAGAGCTGAAGGCGGCGGGGCGTGACATCGCGTTCCTCGCGGTGAACTCCGCCGACTCGTTCACCAACCAGACCGAGCTCGCCGCGTCGGCCGAGTTCCCCATGTTCCAGGACACCGACCCGGTCGGCGCCTGGAAGATGCACGGCGGCGGCAAGGACGATCTCTACGTCTACGGCAGCGACGGCAAGCTCGTGCGCTACCTGCCGTACGGCGGCGAGGTCGACACCAACCTGTCCGATCCCGTCGCCTACGAAGGCGTGAAGAAGATCGTCGTCGACGCCAAGTGAGCGGTCACCGGCGCGCGCGTCGTGGAGGGGCGAGCCGTCGCGCCACGTCCGCGACGAGCGCCTCGGTGAGCGCCTGCCCCTCGCTCTGCTCGGCGGTCGCGGCGAAGACCTCGGTGGGTGGCTGCGGCAGGCCGTCGAGCCGGAACAGGCGCCCCGCGGCGACGTGCGGCGCGGCGACCACCTCGGGCAGCACGCAGACGTACCGCCCGGAGAGCGCGACCACCTCGTTGCTCGAGAGCATCGTGATCTGGAAGCCGATGCGGCGCTTCGTCTCGACGGGGAAGCCGTCCATCCGCGTGCCGCGATCGCCGACGGCGGCGACCGAGAAGGGGTGCTCGAGGATGCGCTCCGCGGGCACGTCGCGCGCGCCGAACAGCGGATGGCCCTGGCCGCAGTAGACGGCGTTGCCGAGCGCGCCGAGGCGACGACAGCGCACGCCCTCGTGCACCGTCGGATCGTAGAAGAACGCGACGTCGAGCTCCCCGGCGGCGATCTGCCGGTTCGCCTCGCGCGACTGCAGCGTCGTGAGCGCGGGCACCACGCCCGGGTGCTTCGCCGCGAGATCGAGCGCCGCCGGCACCACGAAGCGATCGGTGAGCACGCCGAGGCTTCCGATCCGCAGCTCGCCCTCGTGCACCTCGCCGAGCACCTGCGGCAGCGCCTGCTCGAGCGTGATCGTCGCGCGCTGCACCGCGAGCAGCAGCTTGCGCCCCGCCGCGTTGAGCGAGATGCGCCGCCCCGCGCGGACGAAGAGCGGCTGACCGACCGCGTCCTCGAGCAGGCGCACGGTGCGCGAGAGCGCCGATGCGCTCACGTGCAATCGCGCGGCGGCCGTCGGGAGGTGCTCGGACTCGGCGACCGCCTTGAACGCGGGGATCCACGCCCACAGGTCGCGCACGCGCTTGACCGAAGGGGCCTCGACGAGCGGCTTCCGCGCGGCCATCGGCCGAACGCTACCAGAACCCGATCGCGCCCGGGCGCGCGCCGGCGTCGTGACCCCCCGCGCAACGATGCGTTCGGATCATTGCGATGGTCGATCGCGAGGCGTCCGCTACACCGAGCGGCTGGGAGGACTTCATGACTTCACTTTCCCGAGCCGAGATTCACCGCCGCGCGCTGCTCGCGGCCACCAAGGTGTCGCTGTCGGCCGCGCTGATCGTCGGGTGCGGCGGCCGCCTCGACCACGAGATGATCTCGGCGGCCGAAGGCGACACCGGCGCCGCGAACGGGAGCGACGCCGCCGAGGTGACCGTGGCGGAGGCGGGCACGCTCGAAGTGAGCGTGCTCGAGACGGGCGGCGACACCAGCGCGCGCGGCGACGCGTCGGCGTGCGGGCTCCTCGTGGAGAGCGCGCTCGCCGACGCCGGCGAGCCGGTGACCACGAGCGATCCGGCGCTGCAGGCGTGCTGCCGCGAGATCCTGCCGGCGTGGACGACCGACGGCGACTTCGGCGTCGGCTACCGGGCAGCGCGCGCCTGCTGCTACGTCGTCGGCGGCGAGAGCTGGTGGGAGATCGGCGGCGCCGCCTGCACGCCGTGGGGGCCGCCGATGCCGCCCGAGATGCGCGCGCCCGACGAGGGGGTCGCGTGATCGCGCTCGACTTGCGCGACGCCGCGCGCGCGCACCGGCCGGCGCTCGAGGCCGACCCGCGCGCGCGGGCCTCGGCGATCGCGACCTGGCGCGGGCGCATGATCAACGAGTGGAGCTCGTCGCGCGTGTTCGGCGCGCTCGCCGCGCAGATGGAGCGCGCGGGCGCGTTCGCGGCGCGCGTCTCGGAGATCGAAGCGTTCGCCGAGGAGGAGCGGACGCACGGCGTGCTGTGCGGCGCGGTGGTCGAGGCGCTCGGTGGCGAGGCGCGCGCCGATCTCCCGGACTGCCCGCCGATCCCCGAGCACACCGGGGTCGATCCGGAGGTCGCCGTGCTGCGCAACGTGCTGAGCATCTGCTGCCTCTCGGAGACGGTCGCGGTCGCGCTGATCGCCGCCGAGCGCCTCGAGATGCCCGAGGGCGCGCTGCGCGATCTGCTCACGCGCATCTGGTCCGACGAGATCGGCCACGCGCGCTTCGGCTGGACGCTGTTGGGCGAGGTGGTGCCGGCCCTATCGCCCGAGCGCCGCGCCGGCCTCGCCGCCTACGTGCCGACCGCCCTCGCCCACCTCGTCGAGCACGAGCTCGCGCACCTGCCGGCCACGCGTGGCACGCCGCCCGGCGGCGAGGCGCTCGGGTTGTGCGCGGGCGAGGACGCGCGCGCGCTGTTCTTCGACACGGTCGAGCAGGTCATCCACCCGCGGCTCTCGGAGCTCGGGTTGGTCGAGGACACGTCGGACGGCCGGCGGGTGTTGAGCGACACCACAGGTCGCTGACGATCGTCGCGATCCTGACGACAGGGACCGCATGGCGTCGTCAACGCGATGACGCTGCTCCTGGAATTCCCGGCGAGCGCACGCGGAACGCGCCTTGCTAGCATGAACTTCCCGAAGCTCCGCGCCTGCTACGAGGGCCAGCTGAAGAAGGACGCAAGCGCGACGGGCACGGTGAGCTCGGAGTTCATCATCGACGAGGAAGGCAAGGTCGCGAAGCTCGACGTCACGGTGAGCGGCGCTCTCACCGATCCGGCGCTCGCTCCGTGCTGGACCGCGGTCTTGAAGGCGCTGCAGTTCCCACATCCCGAGATGGGCAAGGTGCTCGTCCGGTATCCGATCGCGGTGGAGAGCGAGCAAAGGTGATCGCGACCCGGGCCGGACAGAGGCAGCCGAGCCGCTCCCCTGCGGCGCGCTCGGGCGCCGGTTCGTGATACGAACCACTCGTCGTGCGCCCCGAACGCCCCCGCGAGTCCACCGCGCGCGTGAAGTCCCAGCTTCGCGCGCACCTCGATTTCCTCCACGGCGTGCCGCTCGCGGTGGACGACGGTGCGATCTCCTGGCTGGTGCTCCCCGCCGGCGAGGTCGTGCGCGTCGACGGCACCACCCTGAGCGGGGCGACCCGATGCGTGCGCGAGCTCCTCCGCGAGCCAGCCCTGCTCGCCCGCGTCGTCGGCGACACCGATCGCTGGAAGGCCCGCGTCCTTTCGGCGATCGAGCGCCTCAAGCCGGCGCTCCATCGCGATGCCCCGCTCGACGACGCCGTCGCGGATCTCGTCGGCGCGCTGCCTTCGGGGGCCGCGCGGCGCGCGCGCAAGGCGCTCGGCGATCCCCGAACCCGCGCGATCGCCGCGCGCGTCCTGTGGGCCCACGCGCTCGAGCCGGAGGTCGTCCCCGCCGCGCTGGCCGCGCTCGACGACCACTGGGCGCTGCTCGCGTCGATGTCGGACGCCCCCGTCGCCTGCCACGCGCTGCTCCGCATCGCACGAGAGGACGGCCCTCGGGCCGGCGCGCTGTTCGCCTGGCTCGAGGAGGCGACGGAGACCGGCGCGCCACGCTGCGATCGGCGCGCCTTCGTCGACGCCTTCCCGCTCTCCGTCGAACCTGCCTCCTCGCCCGTCAGCGTGCGAGCGCCGCATCCGGCGCCGAAGCAGCAGCTGACCGCGCTGCCGAAGCTCGCGACGTGGCTCGGCCAGCAGGACGCGCGCACGCGCCGCGCCGCGCTGTCGCTGGTGACGGCGAGCGCACCGCTCGGACGGCTGCGCGAGTGGACCGTCGCGTGGGAGGAGCTCGCTTCGCTCGACGCCGCGGCGCGCAGACGAAAGGAGTGGCGGCCGGACGCGCCGATCATCGGCAAGCTCCGCGCGTTGAAGGACCGGCTGCCGCCGCCCTGCGATCTGGAGGCGTTCGTCGGCGCCGTCCGCGTCCTCTCGGACTCGCGCTGGAGCGAGGTCGTCGATCCGCTCGTGCGAACCCTCGCGGTGGTGCCCGCGCCGGCTCGTGCGCGGTACCTCGAGTACTGGGCGGAGATCGTGCGCGACGCCGACGAGCCCGCGCGGCGGCGCATCCCGGCCTACCTCGCGGCGTTCCGCGGCTGGGCGGCCACCGCGACCGAACTCGCGCCGTGGCGCGTGCTGTCCGAGCTCGACCACCCGGTGCGCACCTGGGCCTCGCCCGACGAGGGCCTGATCGTGTCGCTCCGCGGCGACGGCGTGTTGCAGCGGTTCTTCGCGACGTTGGCGGCGGCCCAGACGCGCGACATCGATCTGCTCGAGACGGTGGTGACGTCCTCGCGCGGCGAACCGCGGCTGCTCGCCGAGCGCGCCGACGCCTTGTCGAAGCACGACCTGCCCCCGAGCCGCCTGAAGCACGCGCTCCGCCTCGCCGACGCGCTCGGGCCGACGACCACGGAGGAGTGGGTCACGCTGGTCGTCGCGCTCGCCACGCGCGCGGCCGCCGCGCTCGACCGAGCGTGGTCGAACGCGCCCCTCGACGACGCCGTCCGCGCCTGCATGCGGCGCACGTTCGTCGCCAGCCCGCACGTCATCGCAGGCGTCTCGCTGATGGTCGCGATCGCCGACGAGGTCCCGCCGCCGATCCGGGCTAGCGGCGATCTCCCGCGGTGGGCCGCGCGCTACCCCGAGCCGCTGCACCGCGCCCTCGCGCGCGTCACCGAAGACGTCGCGCGAAAGCTCCTCGACGACGACTTCCCGGCGGACGAGTCGCTGAAGAGGCAGATCCGTGCGCTCGAAGCCCGCGCCGACGCGACGCCCGCGATGCGCCGGCGCATCGAGACCTTGCGCGCGCGCATCGGGGTCGAGCGGGAGCTCAGCGCGCGGCGGCTCTCGAACCTCGCGGGCAAGCTCGAGCAGGCCGCGGACCGCGCGTGGTTCGGCGAGTGGTCCGGCCGCTTGCGCGAGGCGTGCGCGCGCACCATCGAGCGCTTGCTCGGGAGCTGCCCCTCGTGGGCGCTCGAGGACCACAACCTGGCCGCCCTGCACGCCGCGCTGGAGCTCGAGCCCGAAGGTCGCGATCTCGCGCTGCGCCTGTTCCGCCTGCGCACCGGGCCGAGGCCGTGGGACCTCTCGGAGGCCCCCGAGAACGTCGCGTTCGTGAGGGGGCTCCGCGCGCGCGGCATCGATCCGCGGCCTTGGATCGACGGCATCGGCGTGATCGAGCGCGCGGGTCCCGACGGCGCCACGTGCCTCCTGTCGCTCGAGGACGATCCGCTCGAGATCTTCCAGATGGGCGAGCGCTTCGGCACCTGCCTGAGCGTCGGCTCCTCGAACTACTTCTCGGTGTTCGCCAACGCCGCCGACATCGACAAGCGCGTCGCCTACGGGCGCGACGCCGAGGGCAAGGTGCTCGCGCGCTGCCTCCTGGCCTTGACCGATGACGGCCACGTGCTGACGTTCCACGCCTACGCGCACCAGCACTCCGAGGTCTTCGCGCGGCTGTTCGGCGAGCTCGCCGCCATGCTCGCGGAGAAGATGGGCACCGTCTGCGCGCCGAGCGGCCGCGTGCGCGCCCGGGTGGCGAAGAACTGGTACGACGACGGACCGATCGATCTCGCGGGCCAGTTCCCCTTCCTGCACGACGAGCGCAGCCGGCTGCGTCGATCGATGCGCGAGATCGAGCCTGCCGAGGTGGTGCGCCTCGCGGCCGAGGCCTTCGAGCCGCGCCCGCTCGACGCGCTCACGATCCCGCTCGTCCTCTCGCTGCCCGAGGTCGACGCGCGCCCCGAGCTCGCCCTGCCGCTCGTCGCGCTGCTGACGGATCCTGCACGAGGAGAAGGCGGGCCGCTCTCGGAGTCGTTGCGCCTCCGGGCCGCCGAGCTCGCGCATCGCGCAGGCGACCTCGCGCGCGCGCGGGCGCTCGCCGGCGATCTCGTCGCGGCGGAGCTCGAGGCCGGTCTGACGAGCGAAGACGGTCACCAGAACCCGCGGCTCCTTGCGATGCAGCTCGACTTCGATCCGGCTTCGGTGCTCGCGATCGCGCGCCGCGTGAGCAAGCGCACGCGGGGCACGTGGATGGATCAACGGCGGCGCCTGGCCGCGGCGATGGCCCTCGAGCGGCTGGGGCGGCTCCGGCGCGCGCTCGAGGTCTTGCGGACCCCGGCGCGCCTCGAGCTGCGCGAGGCCGAGGAGCTCGCCAGGCGCATCGAGGGCAAGCTGCGCGGCTGACAACTTCGCCATGCTCACGACGCGGCCCGGGACCGACGAGCCCGCAAGAAAAAGGCCGGCGCTCACCTCGCGGGAGCGCCGGCGCCGTGGTCGCGTCAGTCGCGTCAGACGCGTCAGATGCTCACTGGCAGGGGCAGACCGACTTCCACCTCGTGCTGTCGCAGGTGCCCTTCGTACCGTCGGCCATGGTCCGGTGGTTCTGCGGGCAGCCGCTGTAGCTCGAGCAGATCAGGCGGCCGGTCGGCTCCACTTCGAGGCAGCCGTACGTGTAGCTGGCGATGCTGTACGTCGAGTATCCCAGCGCCACTCGGAGCGCCTCGCACTCCGTCGCGGTGTCCTGGGCCGCGAACCAGGTCGCGTTGTCGATGGTGAACGGCATGCCGTTGGCCGCGCAGACCTCGGCGCAGCCGTTGCCGCAGGTGTTGGTCGGGTCGGTGCACCACGGCACTCCGCCGACGATCTTGCAGGTGGGCGGCGTCGCGACGCAGACGCCGCTGGAGCAGTACGGCGTGGTACCGCCGCACTTGTTCCCGCAGAACCCGCAGTTGTTCACGTCCGACTTGGGATCGCTCTCGCAGCCGTTCGTGGCGTTGCCGTCGCAGTTGTTCTTGCCGCCGGTGCAGAGCAGCGAACAGGTGCCGCTCGCGCACACCGCCGTGGAGCTCGCGCCGCTCGGGCACGAGGTGCCGCAGGCGCCCGTCGCGCTGCAGTTCGTCGGATCGTGGCGGGTGTTGGTGCAGGCGCCGCTGCAGAGCGAGAGCCCCGCGCCGCACGTGGTCGAGCACGTGCCGCCGCTGCAGACCTTGCCCGCCGCGCAGACGGTGCCGCAGGTGCCGCAGTTGGCGTTGTCGGTCTGCAGGTCGTGGCACTTGCCGTCGGTGCAGAGCGACGTGCCGCTGATGCAGCTCGTGGCGCAGGTGCCCGCGCTGCAGACCTTGCCCGCCGGGCACGTCGTCCCGCAGGTGCCGCAGTTGGCGTTGTCGCTCTGCAGGTCGTGGCACTTGCCGTAGGTGCACAGCGACGTGCCGCTGATGCAGCTCGTGGCGCAGGTGCCCGCGCTGCAGACCTTGCCC
>JACPFM010000128.1 GCA_016182965.1 Deltaproteobacteria bacterium
GCCGGCAGCGCCGGCTCGAGCTGCAGCGCCGGCTTCGTGTGCTCCGGCGGATCGTGCGCGCCCTCGTGCCTCGCCGGACAGGTGCTGTGCGGCAGCAAGTGCGTCGATCCGGGCACCGATCGCGCCTTCTGCGGCGCGACCGCCGGGTGCGGCGTCGGCGGGGTCGGCAGCGCCGGCGCGACGTGCGGGGCCGGTCAGATCTGCTCGGGCGGAACCTGCGACGTGTCGTGCGCCGCGCCGCTCGTGAAGTGCACTCCGACGAGCGGCGGCCCCTACTGCACGGCGACCGCGATCGATCCAGCCAACTGCGGCGCCTGCGGGAACGTCTGTCCGGTGCGCGCGAACGCGAAGACCGTCTGCGCGGCGGCCTCCTGCGCGTTCGTCTGCAACGCGGGCTTCACCGACTGCAACGGCGTCGCGGCGGACGGCTGCGAGATCAACACCGCCAGCGACAAGAACAACTGCGGCAAGTGCGGCAACGTCTGCCCCGGCACCTGCAGCTCGGGCACGTGCACCCTCGCGCCGACCTGCGCGCTGCTGGTCACGAACGCGAACATGTGGGGAAGCCCCGCACGCGGCCTTGCGCTCTCGGCCTACACGAGCGGCACCCTCGATTGGATCGGCTGCATGGGGAACGGCTGCTCCGTGGCGTCGTTCTTCTGCACCGACGAGGTCACCGGCATCTACTTCGGGACGACGGACATCGGCGGCTCCGCGCTGCGCGCGCTCGTCGACCCGGGCAACGCGGGCGGCGACACGTACCCGACGACGCACACCGGCTGCTCGACCGCAGGCACGCCGCGCTCGCTCAGCAACGCGCCGAACGCCCTCAACAGCGGCGTCGGCGGCATCAACGCGGGTGACGCGCTGTGCAAGGCGATGGGCTTCGCGAGCGGCGGCGTCGTCGCCACCCAGAGCGGCAACGCCTGCCCGCGGCCGCACACCACGACGCCGACGGGGTCCAACTGGACCTCGACCTGGAGCGGGTCGGACGGCATCTGGGGGCAGACGTTCCGCTGCTTCAAGTGAGGGCATGACCCGGTGACGGGTCGGTCACGGAGCGCCCGCCGAGGATCGTCTTCGGCGGGCGTTCGCTTTCAGGGGGGCTGCGGCACGACTACCAGTCGCGCCGCCGCTGCCGCACCGTGCTCGCCGCCGGCACACTGCCGCCGCGACCGAGCGCGGCGTCGACGAACGCCTGCACCGCCGAACCGACCGCGTACTTCAACATCGCCGGCGCGACGTACGCGCGCACGAGCAGCTCGTAGAGGCTCGGATCGTCGGGGACTTCGTCGACGCCGAGCGCGGCGATCGAGTCGGCGACGACCGCGGCGGCGACCACCTGGTCCCCCACCGCCTCGGTGACCAGATGCTCGAGCGCGCCGCGCAGCGTGTCCGCCGACGGCTGCACCGCGGCCATGCTCCGGGTGGTCGGCCGGAACGCTCCCCGCCGCTGGTTCTCCATGAATCCCTCCCCAGTCGTGCCTCGAGATCTAGCGCGAGTGACGGATGGGGGGAATGGCGTTTTTGAGATTCTTGGGATACGCCGTCGCATACGACCGACCTCGTCCTCGGGCGGGCTTCCTCCTGGTAGGGCTGGTTCACCGTAAACGGAACGTCTCCCGATGCGACGTGCTCCGTCAGGGGAGTGCGTTGCCCGAGCCGCGACTTTTGGGAAAGGTGCACGGAAAGAGCGCCCCCACCTCGGCGTCCCCGAGGTGGGGGCGTCGTCGATCGCACCATGAAGCGGGTCGTCGGTCAGGGACACCTGCCGTACTGGCACGGCGCGCCGGCGCACCTCTCGGTGCGCCACGTGTTGTCGTCCGCGCCTCGGCGGAGATCGTCGCCCACGCAGTCGGTCTGCCCGACCCTGCACTCGACGCATACGCCGAGCTCGCACTCCCCGGCGCAGCGCTCGTTGACCAACGCGACCATGTCGGGGCTGCATGTCACGCGATCGCGCCCGTCGCATCGCGCGAACGACGAAGACGCGCGGCACTCGGCGAGGATCGGCTGACAGCTGCCGGCGCGCGCCGACCGTGGTGTCGCAGTTCATGTCCCCGCTGCACGCGCCGTTGGTCCGCCACGTCCTGGTCTCGTCGCAGACGAGGAGCCCCTTCTGCGCGAACCCGGAGCACCCGAGCCCGCCGACGCGGGGACACGGCTGGCCGACGTGGATCAAGAATCGACGTCGTCCGTACGCGGGAAGGACATGCGGAACGTCGTCCCCACGCCGACGTCGCTCTCGACGTCGATGGCGCCGCCGTTCTGGGTGACCGCGCCGTAGACCATCGAGAGCCCGAGGCCGGTGCCCGTGCCGGCGGGTTTGGTCGTGAAGAACGGCTCGAAGATCCGCGGCAGCAGGTCGGGCGCGATGCCCGTCCCGGTGTCGGTCACCTCGATGACGACGCGCTCGCCGCGCGGCGCCCACGGCTGCAGAGGCGCCGCGCTCGGCTTCGCGCCGCGCGCCGTGCGGATGGTGAGCCGCCCGCCTCGTGGCATGGCGTCGTGCGCGTTCACCGCGAGGTTGACGATGACCTGCTCCAGCTGCGAAGGATCGAGCCGCGCGCGCCCGACGTCGGCCGCGAGGTCGAGCCGAAGCTCGACGGTCTTGCCGAGCAGACGCTCGATCATCTGCGCCATGCGCGTGATCTCGTCGTTGACCGCGAGCGCCCGCGGCGCGCTCGGTTGCTTGCGGCTGAACGACAGCAGCTGTCGCGTCAGGACTTCGGCGCGGGCGGTCGCCTTCATGATCTCGGCGAGCTCGGCGCGCTGCGGGCTGTCGGCTGGGAGCGTCTCGAGCATCAGCTCCGCGCAGCTGGTGATCACGAACAGGCTGTTGCGGAAGTCGTGCGCGGCGCCGCTGGCGAGCCGGCCGATGGCCTCCATCTTCTGCGCGTGCGCGAACTGACGCTCGAGGCTCTTGCGATCGGTGAGGTCGCGTATGTTGGCGAGCACCGCGTCGGCGCCGTGATAGCTGATCTTGCGGAGGAAGATCTCGATCTCGAACTCCGACCCGTCGCGCGGTCTCCGCGCGATCCACTCGAAGCGCTGCGGCTCGCCGGCGAGCGCGCGCCGCCACAGCTCCGCGGCCTCGTCGAGCGGGTTCCGGTCGCTCGAGAACGCGAGCGCGTTCGAGAGCTGCATCACCTCCTCGCGCGACACGCCGTACATCTCGAGCATCTTCGCGTTCACGTCGAGGATCGCCCCGTCGAGATCGTGGATGAAGATGGCGTCGTAGGCGCCGTCGACGACGGTGCGCAGCGCGTCTTCGGACGCGCGAAGCGCCTCGATCAGCCGGCGCGGCTCGGAGACGTCGCGGAAGTACACGGCGACCTGGCCGGGGCCGATCCGCTCCGCGTGCACCTCGAAGGCCTCGAGCGCGCCGCTGCGCTCGTAGCCGACGAGCTCTCGCGAGTATGGCTCGCCGCGCGCGGCGACGCGGAGCAACGCGGCGGGGATGTCGGTGCCCGCGGTCGCGGGCAAAGCCTGCTCGAGCGTCTCGCCGATGAGCGCGCCGCAGTCGATGCCGAGGATTCGGTCTGCCGATTGATTCGACCAGCGAAGTCGGAGCTCGCCCTCGGTGGACAGCTCGTAGGCGTGCGCACCGAACGGCGCGCCATCGACCGCCAACTGCGGGAAGCCCGTCGCGCCGACCGCGCCTGCTTCGTGACGCTCGCGAGGCTGTCCGACTGGCTGGGCCGCAGTGGGGCGCGGCCTGCGGTCGTCCTCCGGCATGGGCCGCTGAACGTACGCCCACGGGCGCCCGCGTAAGTGACATCGGACATGGGCCGCGTCAGCGCGTGTCGTCATCGAGGCGCGGAAACCACATACGGAACGTCGTGCCCACACCGACCTCGCTCTCGACCTCGATGTCGCCGCCGTTCTGCGTGACGGCGCCGTACACCATCGGCAGCCCGAGCCCGGTGCCCGTGCCCGCAGGCTTGGTGGTGAAGAACGGCTCGAAGATCCGCGGCAGCAGCTCTTGCGGAATGCCGGTCCCGGTGTCGGAGATCTCGAGGACGATCTGCTCGAGGACCGGCGCCCACGACTGCATCGGGGTCGTCCCGGTCCGGCGGGCCTTCGCCGTGCGGATCGTCAGCCGGCCGCCCTGCGGCATCGCGTCGTGCGCGTTGACCGCGAGGTTGACGATCGCTTGCTCCAGCTGCGACGGATCGAGGCGCGCGCGCCCCGCGTCTTCGGCGAGATGCAGGCACAGCTCGACCTCCCTGCCGAGGACCCGCTCGAGCACCGGCGCCATGCGCGCGATCTCGTCGTTGATCACGACGACGCGCGGCACGTTGGGCTCGTTGCGGCTGAACGCGAGGAGCTGGTTGGTGAGCGCGTCGGCGCGCGTCGTGGCCGCGAGGATCTCGTCGAGGTCGGCGCGCAGCGGGCTGTCTTGCGGCACGTCGTCCATCATCAACTGCGCGTAGCTCGAGATGAGCAGGAGGGTGTTGCGGAAGTCGTGCGCGGCACCGCTGGCCAACCGGCCCATGGCCTCCATCTTCTGCGCGTGGGCGAACTGACGCTCGAGGCTCTTGCGGTCGGTGAGATCGCGGATGTTCGCCAGCACGACGTCGGCGCCGTAGTAGCGGATCTTGCGCAGCCCGACCTCGACGTCGAACTCGGCGCCGGTGTTCGGTCGCCGGGCGCGCCACTCGAAGCGCTGCGGCTCGCCGGCGAGCACGCGCAGCCAGAGGTCGCCCAGCAGCTCGCGCGGGTTGGATTCGCTCGAGAAGTCGCCGACGATCGACAAGGCCCTGCCCTGCTCGCGGGTCACGCCGTACATCTCGAGCGCCTTGGCGTTGACGTCGAGGATGCGCCCCGCTGCGTCGTGGATGACGATCCCGTCGTACGCGCTGTCGACCACGGTGCGGAGCGCGTCTTCCGAGGCGCGCAGGGCGTCGATCATCCCGGCCTTCTCGGTGACGTCGCGGAAGAACACGGCGACGCGGTGATCGCCGATCTGCACCGCGGCCACCTCGAAGACGCCTCGGATGCCGCGCTCGTCGTACGCGACGTGCTCGTTGGAGTACCGCTCGCCGTGCGCCGCGACGCGCCGGAAGGCGGCCGGGATCTCGGTGCCCGCGAGCGCGGGAAAGGCCTGCTCGAGGGTCCGCCCGATCAAGGTCGAGCAGTCCACGCCGAGGATCGCGTCGGCTGCGCGGTTGGCCGCGCGCAGGTGGAGGTCGCCTTCGGGCGAGAGCTCGTACACGAGCGCGCCGAACGGGGCGCTGTCGAGCGCTTGCCTGCACGCGGCGAGCTCGGCGTCGCGCGCCGCGAGCATCCGTTCCGCCTCCGAGATGCGACCAACCAGGTCGGAAGTTGCAATGGGCGCGCCGCGCTCGTCATCTTCAGACGACATGCCCTGACGGGGCCGTGCGTCGTCGCTCATGTCCCGAACAAGCTAAGGCGCTTGCTCCGGAACACAACACACGGCCGCCGTGCGCGCGGAGCGCGACGAGAGCGGGGGCGCCCGCATCGCGCGCTCAGCGGCCGGCGACGATCGATCGCGACCTATTTCGTCGCAGGAGGAAGACCACGAGCGCCCCGACGCCGGCGATCGGCAACAGCGTCGGTCCCGCGCGCAGGGCGGTGGTCGCGGTGCCGATGGCCGCCTCTCGCGCGAGCGCGACGCCTTCGCGTCCGGCGATCGCGAGCCGGTGCGACACGGGCGCGCCGTCGGCGAAGCCGCGCACGGTCGCCCTGACGTCGACCACGGCGAGATCGACCCGCCCGTGCGCGGCGCGCTGCTCGGCCTCCAGCCGCTCGATGCGATCGCGCACCTCGCCGAGCACCTTCTCGACCGCGAGCACGTCGGCGAGCGTGCCGGTCTTGTTGGCGAGCAGGTCGAGCAGCCGTGTCTCCTCGAGCTTCGCCGCGCGCACCCGCGCGTCGACGTCGGCCACCGCGTCGGTGACGTCGCGGGCCGTCCGCGTCTCGCGCGCGAGCGGACCGCGGCCGACGAGGAGCGCGCGCACCGCGTCGATCCGATCGGGCGGGATCCGCAGCACGACGTGCGCCCCGCCCTCCTCGACGTTCGACAGCTCGACGAAGCCGGACGCGCCGGTCGCCAACTCGCCGAGCTTGCCGGCGAGTTCGGCCGCGTCGCGCGTGCTCTCGACGTCGACCGCGAGCTCGGCGCGGATCTCGAGCAGCGCCTTGCGCCCGGGCGCGACCTCCTTGGCCGTGTCGTTCCGGGCGGCGCCGGCCGGCGCCTGCCGCTCGGCTTTTCCGCAGGCGAGCGCGAGCATGGAGACGGAGAGGGCGAGGACGGGGAGCGTGCGCATCACCCGGAGAACGGCGCGCCCCGCGCGGTCTTACACCGCGGCGCGCGACGCGCTCCGGACCAGCAGGTACTCCTCACCGAGCGACCCATCCGCGAACAGGTTGAGGCTGGTGCTCGTCGTCGCGTCGAAGTCCCAATAGGTGACCTCCACGCCGTCATGGTCGTAGACGGGATTGCCACGATACGTCCCTGTCTGTCGCAGCGGCACCTCCCATGTGCGGGTGTCGCCGAACTGCCGGCGCAGCACCACCCGCCGCACCCCGAGCGCGCGGCAGCGCGACAGGAAGCGCTCCAGATCGCGCGCGTTGTCGGCGTCGAGCACGCAGGAGATCTTCACCGGGATCCGCGCGCGCTCGAGGATTCGCGCCACGTCGGGCACCTGGCGCGAGCCCATGTGCCGCGCGTAGATCTCCGGATCGAACGACGGCAGCGAGATGCACGCGCGATCGTACCGATTGAAGACGTCGATCTTCTGCAGCGCGACGGCGCCGTTGGTGTGCACCGAGTACCGTGCGCCGGAGATTCGCGATCGAAGCAGCTCCAGGAGCGGCACTTCGTGCCGGTACAGCTGCGGATCGGTGGTGGTCCCGGTGAACACGATCTCGCGGATGCCGCGCGCGTTCACCTCGTCGACGAAGCGGTCGATGCCCGCCGGCGGGAACACGTCGCGGTTGTCGACGTTGACGCGATCGGGGAGCAGCTCGCCGATGCAGTACGGGCAGCGCCGATTGCACGGCCCACCGAACAGCACGTTGGCGAAGTCCATCAGTCGCCCCCGACGGCGAGCGGCAGCCTGAGGTGGTCCGGCAGATCTTCCTCGGCAGCGACGAGCGGGCGCTCGAGCAGGTATCGCTGCACCGACGGGGCGAAGAACAGCGCGATGACCCCGTTGAAGTGCCGCGCCCCCTCGGGCGTGAGGCCGAGCGCCCGACGGTCGTCGACCATCAGCCCCCGCGAACGAACGAAGGCGAGCTCGTCCGGGAACGCGTCGTCCAGCGTCACCCCGAACTTCGCGGCGAAGGCGGCCCGATCGATCTCGCCGAAGTAGAACGACACCGCGACGAACTTCGCCATCATGTGCGTGCGCGGCAGATCGTAGAGGTCCTGCAGCGGCAGCCGACCGGCGTCGACGGACCGGAGGTAGGGCAACAGGTTCTTCCCCACCGCGCCGTCGGCGTACGAGATGGTCGTGTGCGTGAACGACTGCGCGCCCAGCCCGAGCCCGAGGTACGGCATGCCCTCGATCACGCGCTTGGTGAGGTACTCGCTCGTGCCCACGTCGCCCGGCACGCGGCTGTAGGTGTTCTTCCCCGGCGAGGCCGAGTACCCCGCCTCGGTCAGCAGCTCCTTGGCGAGTGTTGCCTGTGCGCGCACCTCGTCGAGCCGCACCCGCTCCGCCTGGTGCGAGATGCGCGTGAGCTTGTAGCGCATGCGGTAGAGCGTCACGTACTCGGGGCCGAGCGCGACGGCGTGCTCCAGCGTCGCGCGCCAGCTGTCGATCGATTGATCGGCGAAGCCGTACATCAGGTCGACGTTGAAGCGCCGGAACCCGGCGGCGCGGATGTTGTCGACCGCGCGGCGGTGCAGGTCGGCTCCGTTGCCGCTGCGGTTCAAGACGCGCAGCAGATCGGGCTGGATCACCTGCACCCCCATGCTGATCCGCTCGATGCCGGCGTCGAGATACGCGCGCATCTTCGCCGGCTCGGCGGCGGCGATCTTCGGCGTGGTCTCGATGCTGACGCCGTAGCCCGGCGCGCGCGCGAACGTGCGGTGCGCCTTCTCGACCAGCCGCGCGATGCGCGGCGCGGCGACGAACGCCGGCGTGCCGCCGCCGATGTCGAACCCGTGCAGCCGACCGGAGACGAGCGGCGCCCACAGCTCGAGCTCGCGCTCGAGGCGATCCATGTACGCCTCGGTGCGATCGAGCTCCTTCTGGCCGACGACGGTGTACTCGCAGAACGCGCAGCGCACCTCGCAGAAGGGGATGTGGGCGTAGAGGCAGAGATCGTCGATCCCGCGCCAGGCGAGCTCGGCGACGGTGCGCTGCTCGACGCGCGGCACGCGGTACGGTCCCCACGTCAGGTCGTGCGCGATCGGGTAGGCGGTGTTGGAGACGTGATGGTTGCGCTCGCCGGCGGCGAACACCTCGTCGGGCGCCAGGCGCTCGCGATCGGCGGCCGACGGCGCAGCCCAGGTCATGACGTCAGCTCCAGCGAGGAGACGCCGCCCGCGAGGTTGTGCACGTCGGAGAACCCGTGCTGCGCGAGGATGCGCACCGCGAGCCAGCCGTGCCGGCCGGAGCCGCTGCACACCACGATCGAAGCGTCGCGATCGAGCTCGCCGAGGCGATCGCGCAGCTCGGTGATCGGGATGTGCCGCGCGCCGGGCAGCGGCGCGCGCTCGGTGCCGACGTCGAGCAGCACGTACGTCCCCGCGCGCACCTCGCGCGCGGTGATCGACCGCCCGAGACCGGCCCGCTCGGCCGAGGCCGCGGTCGCCACGACGTTGAGCGGATCGCGCGCGGCCGCGTACGGCGGCGAGTAGCCGAGATCGAGCCGCGCGAGCTGCTCGATCGTCATCCGCGCGGCGATCGCCGCCGCCGCCGCGTCGATGCGCTTGTCGACGCCGGCGCCCACCGCCTCGACGCCGAGCACGCGCCCGTCGGCGCGGCTCCAGATCAACTCGAGCGCGATCGGCGCCGCGCCCGGGAAGAACGGATCGTTGGAGCGCGCGTGCACCAGCGTGCGGGCGACGTCGCCGAAGGTCGCGCGCGCCTCCTCCCACGACGCGCCCGTGCGGCCGACCGCGAGATCGAGCACTCGCACCAGCATCGAGCCGGTGAAGGGGAAGAGCCGCTCGTCGGCTCCGGCGGCGTTGGCGCCGGCGACCTGCGCGGTCTTGTCGGCGATCGCCGCCTGCGGCCACCACACCGGCTGCCCGGTGAGCGCGCTCTCGACCGCGACGCAGCTCCCGCACGCGAAGATGCCCGGCGCGGAGGTGCGCGCGCGATCGTCGATCGCCGCGCTGCCGCCCTCGTGCAGCCGGACGCCGGCCGCGGCGAGGAGCGAGGTGCGCGGCTTCACGCCCGTGGCCAGCACCACCCAGTCGGTGTCGACGGTGGTGCCGTCGGAGAGGATCACGCGGTGCACGCGGCCGTCGCGCGCTTCAGTCGCGCGTCCATCGCGCGCCTCGCTCGAGACCGCGGTGACCCCGAGCCGCACGTCGGCCTTCGCGGAGAGCGCGCGCAGCACCGCGGCGCTGACGTGATCGCCGAAGCGCGGGAGCAGCGTGTGCCCGCGCTCGACCAGGGTGACCTCGGCGCCGCCGCGCAGCAGGCCGTCGGCCGCCTCGAGCCCGAACGAGCCGCCGCCGAGCACGAGGAAGCGCCGCGCGCCGCCGTGCAGCGCCGCGGAGATGGCCTCGAGATCGCCGACGGTGCGGAGCGGCCGCACGTTGTCGCCGGCGACCTCCGGCGGGCGGATGGTCTCGGCCCCGGGCGCGTAGATCAGCGCGTCCCACGCGAGCGACTCGTCTTTGAACGAGCCAGAGGGGCCGCGGCGACGCAGCGTGACCGTGCGCGCGGCGGGATCGAGGGCGATCGCCTCGGTCTCCTTCTGCACCTCGACCCGATAGAACGCCTCGAAGAACCCGCGGTCCTCGCGATCGAGCGCGTCGATCGCGGCGACCTCTCCGCTCAGGTGGTAGGCGAGCGCGCCCACCGCGTAGCTCACCCGCACGTTGCGCTCGACCAGCACGATGCGCGCGTGGTCGTCGAGCTCACGCGCCCGCGCCGCGGCCGTCGGCCCCGCGAGCGCCCCACCGACGACCACGATCGTCCTTGCAGCCATCCGCCACCTCCCGCCACCGGACTTAGAGCACCACGTGCACTAACATGAGGCTCGTCACGCCGATGGCAAGGGGTCATGAGACCATCGCGCCGGCGGCGACGTCCACGGCTCGCGTCGAGACGCCTGCGCGCGAACGTGACTCGCAGCGTCAACGCGTGGGGACGGCCGACACGAACGCGTCGACCTCCGCGCGCGTCGCGAGCCGCACGCGCCGGAGGTGGGCCCACGACGGATCGGCGAACCGCGCGCCGTACCGGCCCCGAGTCTCCGCGTGCTTGTTCCAGCTCCAGCGCACCGGATGCCCGGGATCGAGCCACGCGAGCGGCCCGCGCTCGCGGTTGCCGTTCCACAGCGTCTCGTCGCGCAGCCAGCGCACGAGCGAGCGACGCACGACCTGCCACTCGACGAGCCAGCGCGGCAAGTCGATCCACACCACCGTGTCGGCGCGCGACCACAAGAGCTCACGCACCGGCAGGTAGTTCCCGTCGACCACCCATGCGTCCTCACGTGTCGCATGGTCGACGTCGTCCACGAACGACTCACGCGGCACCCACCCCGGCCCGTGGAAGAGCGCGTCGAGCTCGACGTGCGGCGCCGCGAGCCGCTGCGCCATCGCACGGGCGAGCGTCGTCTTGCCCGATCCCGAGCTGCCGACGATCAGCACCCGCCGCATCGGTCGCTCACCCGGCGACCGGCAGCGACGACGTCATGGTCGTGCGGTCGTCGATGCCAAAGCCCCGCGCCGTCGGCTCCCGTCCCGTCATGGCCTTCCGTGACCCGAGAGCGTACCCGGCGCTCGCCGTGGACGCACGACGCAGGGCTTCTTCGGGCGGAGAACCGGGACGGCCACCGAGCGCTCGCGGCTTCGAGGCTCGATCCGCTATCGTGTTCGCGCATGGCCCGCCCCGGCGCGCGCACGCAATCACGCACCGACGCGGCCGTCGCCGAGCTGCGCGCGTTCGGTCTCGCCTACCCCGGCGCGCACACCAAGAGCCCGTGGCCCGGGCACCTCGATCTCCCGGTGAACGACAAGACGTTCGCGTATCTCCCGTGCGAGGGGCAGCCGTTCCACGTCTCGTGCAAGCTCCCCCGCTCGTCGGCGATGGCGCTCCTGCTCCCGTTCGTGAAGCCGGCCGCCTACGGCCTCGGCAAGAGCGGCTGGGTCGACGCGACGCCGCCTTCGGACGTGCCGCTGCCGATGGAGATGTTCAAGGAGTGGATCGACGAGAGCTACCGCGCGCAGGCGCCGAAGAAGCTCGTCGCCCAGCTCGACGCGAAGGCCGGCAGCCCCCCGAAGCCGGCGTCGAAGGCGAAGGCCACGTCCGCCCCCAAGAAGCCCGCCTCGAAAACGGCGAAGAAGACAGCGTCCAAGCGACGGATCTGATCGATGTCATGGGCGGGCGCCCGCCTCTCCTCGCACGGTTGTTGAAAGTGATATTCAACATCGGTCGGTCGCCGCTTCATGCGACCGAGGGAGGCCACGCTGCGCGAGTACCTGCTCTCGATCCTGCACTCCGTGACCAAGCCGCTGCTCGCCCTGGCGAGCCCCGGCCAGCGCGTCTTCGTCCCCTACCTGATCGGCGCGGCGCTGCTGTCGACGATCGTCTGGGTCGCACGGCTGCGGAAGAAGACCTCGCTGTTGTCGTTCCTCTTCCCGCGTCGCATCTGGTTCCACCCCTCGTCGCTGCTCGACTACAAGCTCGCGTTCGCGCGCGCGGTGATCGACGCCGCGATCTTCGCGCCGATCGCCGTGACCTCGCTCGGCGCCGCGCACGTGGTGTCGCGCTGGCTGTTCGCGACCTTCGGCGCCGCCCCGGCGATGGGCGTGCGTCCGGCGATCATCGTCGCGCTGTTCACCCTCGGCGCGCTCGTCGCGGAGGACTTCGCGCGCTATCTCGTGCACCTCGCCGCGCATCGCGTGCCGGTGCTGTGGGAGTTCCACAAGCTCCACCACTCGGCCGAGGTGATGACGCCGTTCACCGTGCACCGCACGCACCCGATCGAGGGGATGGTCATGCGCAGCGGCGCCGCGCTCGCGGTCGGCGTGATCGCCGGCGTGTTCGTGTGGGCGTTCCCGGGGAAGGTCTCCGGCTGGCAGATCCTCGGCGTCGACGCGCTCGGCTTCGTGTGGAACGCGACGATCTCGAACCTGCGCCACTCGCACGTGTGGATCTCGTTCGGTCGCTTCGGCGAGCACCTGTTCATCAGCCCGGCGCAGCACCAGATCCACCACAGCGATCGCATCGAGCACTACCACAAGAACATGGGCTCGACGTTCGCGCTCTGGGACTGGATGTTCGGCACGCTCTACGTGACCAAGGGCTTCGAGCGGCTCCAGTTCGGGCTCCCCCCGAGCGAGCGAAATCACGGAAACAGCGTGTGGTCGGCGGTCATGGACCCGATCTTCGCGGCCCTCCGGCTCCTGGTCCCGGCGAGGACCGCGCCCGCATCGAGGGAGGCGCGCGAACCCGACCCCGGGCGTACCATCGCCGGATGAGGGGTCGCCTGGTCAAGCGCGTCGCCGCGGCGACCGTGATCATCGGGTTGCTCGGCGTGGTGTCCATCGCCGTCGCTGCGCGCATCGTCACGCGCCGCGACACCCGGCGCATGCTCGCCGAGCACGAGCAGCAGTTGCGCGATCATGCCGCCGCGTTCTTCGAGGATCAGCGCGCGGTCGCGGCCGCGCCGCCCTTCGCCTTCGCCGTCGGCGCGCGCGACGCCGGCCCGTGGCTGAACGCGCGCGTGCCGTGGATGGGCAAGCAGTCTCTGATCGATGAGTGGTCGAAGAGCATCGATCCGACGATCACGAGGCCGGAGGTCCCGCGCCCGCTCGCCGAGCGCCTCGGGGCGTGGGGCACGCGCTGGGTCGATCACGCCGACGACGCAGAGCTCGGCGCGCTCGACGGCGCCTGGTTCGACGCCCTCTCCGCCTACGATCACTGGGACGTCGACGAGCACGGACCGGCGGCGGACGTCACCCGCTACGCGCTCCACGAACGCCCGATCCCCGGCACCTTCCAGTTCGCGGTGTGGTCGAAGATCCGCCTGCTGCAGGGCCTGAAGAGCGGCGACGCGCGCCCTGCCGCGCGCGCCGTGCGACACGTTGCGTCGCTTCTGCACTCCACCGAGACGAGCCTCGGCGCGTCGATGGCGGTCACCCTGCTGTCGATCGAGCGCAGCGCGTTGGACAAGCAGCGCGCGCTCGGCGGCGACGTCACCGGTTGGAGCGTGCTCGACGACGCCGCGTTCGAGCGGCTGCGCCGCCTCACGTTCGCCTACCGAGCGTTCGCCTCGGTCCACGCACCGAGCGATCTCGCGGCCAAGGCGTTCGAGCCGAAGGAGGGCGGCTGGATGCGCTGCGCGGCGATCGCCGAGGGCGTCGGCGAGGCGCTGATGGTCCGCTGGTACCTCGAGGAGCCGCTGCGCACGAAGTACGACGAGCTCGCCGCCTTGCTGCGCGGGAGCGAGGGCCAGTGCCGCCTCCGCTCGCTGCGCAAGGCGTGGAGTCAGTGGCCCGACGCGTGGGGCGCGTACACAGGCTCTCGTCGCGAGCTGTGCTCCACGCTCTCCCTCGACGGCAGCGCCTCGACCCCGCCGGTGTGCATCCCCTGGCTGTTCACGCGCCTGGTCCCCGGCGCGCGCGAAGACGTCGGTCACATCCTCGCATCACTGTCGAGCGAGGGAACGCTCAGCGTGTACGCGAAGAAGTGATCGCGCTCGAGAGCTATCAGGAATCCCCCGGACTGATGTGACTGAAGTCCGGGGCACCGACAGCCGGGCGACGCCCTCCGGGCTACGAGCTGCTCGCTCTCGAGGAATTGACGCGGTCGACGGGCCCCGTGAAGTCGCCGGCACCCGGGTTTCTCAGGGCCCGCTCGCCGCTGGACGTCCTTGCGGCGACAGCCCCGAGCCAGTCTGGCGAGCCGGTGAAGTCCGAAGGACTTGAGGTGCAGTCGGTGCCCCGGACTTCAGTCCGGGGGCACTTTCTTCTTCTTCTTCGGAGGAGCGGTCGTCGTCGCGGTGGCGGTCGGCGCGGCCGGCTCGCTCGATGCGGTCGGCTTGGCGGCAGGCGGCGGCTTCTTCGCGGGCGCCGCCGCCGTCACCGGCGCGACGGCGGGGGCCACGGACGCGGACGGCCGAGGCTTCGCGGACGCCGCCTCGGCCACCTCGGCGACCGACGCGATGGGCGCCGTCGGCTCGGCGGAGGGCTCGCGCGCGGCGCCGACCGAGGGCTCGTCGACCTTCGGCGCCGCCTGCGCCGGCTGCGGCTTCGGCTCCCTGCTCGAGAGGAAGACGAAGCCGCCGATGCCGAGCGCGGCGAGCAGCGTCACCGCGCCGACGATCATCGGCAGCGGCGAGGACTTGCGCGGCACGTCGGGCGGCGACGAGGCGCGCGAGCCGAACGCGACGGCGGTGCTGCTGGTGCTCGCCGACGTGCCCGTCGCGGCAGGCGCGCCGGTCGCCGCAGGCGTGCCCGTCGGCACGTGAGGCGCGTGCGCGCCCGTCGAGAGGATGCCGCCGGTCGAGGCGATGGCCACCGTGGCCGCCGCGGCCTGCGCGTGGCTGAGGCGCCCGGGATCGGTCGACGCCAACATGCGGGCGAGGAGCGCCGAGGAGCGACCGTCGGCGAACGGGGCGAGCATCGCGGCGAACTCCGTCGCGCTCTGCACGCGCGCCGCCGGATCCTTCGCGAGCCCGCGGTGGATCGCCTCGGCGAGCGCCGGCGGCACGTCGGTGCGCAGCGTCGCCACGTGCGGCGGATCCTCCTGGAACAGCTTGAACAGGAGCATGTTGTAGTTGTCGGCCTCGTGCGGCGGACGACCGGTGAGCAGCTCGTAGAGGATGCCCGCGACCGAGTAGACGTCGCTGCGCTGATCGGCGTCGCGCGCGCTCTTGGCCTGCTCGGGGGCCATGTAGAGCGGCGTGCCCATCGCGACGTTGGTCTTGGTCAGGTGCACCGCGCCGGCGTCGCGCTGCTTCGAGATGCCGAAGTCGAGCAGCTTGACGAAGTCGGGCTCGCCCTCCTTGTTCACCACGAAGGCGTTGGCCGGCTTGAGATCGCGGTGCACGATGCCGCGCGCGTGCGCGACCTGCATCGCGCGGAGGATCTGCAGCGTGAAGTGGACCGCGCGCTGGATGGGCATCCACTGCCCGGAGCGGATCTGCGCCTCGATCTCGTGGGCGAGATCGCACCCCTCGAGGAACTCCATGACGAGGTAGGGCAGCTCGCCCCAGCGACCGACGTCGAAGATCTTCACGACATGATCGCTCTCGATCTGCGACGCCGAGATCGCCTCGTTCATGAAGCGATCGACCGCCTCGGGCATGGCGGCGGCCTGCGCCGACATGAACTTCAGCGCGACGGGCGCGCGCCGCAGCGTGTGGAAGGCCGCGAAGACACCGCCCATCGCGCCCTCTCCGAGCATGCGATCGATGCGGTACTTGCCTTCGATGATCTCGCCCGGCTGCGGATACACGCCCGTCCCTCCTTCGAAGCGCCTTAGCGTGCCCGAACGGACGGCCGCGCGCCACCTCGTGGCGGAACGGTCGCGTTCGCCGGGGTCACTTGCAGATGTACGCCCCGCTCGCGGCGTCGAGCTGGCAGGACGTCCCCGTCGAGCAGCTGCCGCAGTCGATCGACCCGCCGCAGCCGTCCGCCCACGTGTTGCACGCCGCCTTGTAGAACCCGCACGTCCGCGGCGTGCACGCACCGCCATCCGGCGGCACGCCCGCGTCGGCACCACCCGCCGTGACGAAGACGTCGACGCCGCCGCTCGACTCGCCGTACCACGCGCTGATCAGCGACTTCCCGACGCCGAGGCCGGTGACGCGGCCGCGCGTGCCGGCCGTGTTCGAGACCGTCGCGACCGCGGGATCGGTCGACGCCCAGGTCGCGCTCTCGGTCACGTCGGTCGGACCGCCGCCGCTCGAGATGAACATCGCGCGTAGCGGGATCCAGCCGCCGACGGTGGTGTACGTCGGCCCCTCGATGGTGATGCTCCCCAGTCCGCACGGCGGGCCGTCGGGCCCGCGCGGACCGACGTTGTTCCGCAGCACGATGAACGCCGGCGGCGTGCGGTCGACCACCCCCGACAACGCGCGCGAGGTGACCCTGAACTCGTAGGAGACCGCGTCGGTGCACGAGGCGAGGAGCTCGCCGTAGCCGTTCTCCGCGCCGATCGGGATCGACACCGTGACGCCCTCGATGCAGCCGCGATCGGCCTCGAGCTTCACCGTCGCCGGCGCCGGCGCGGGCGCCGACAGCCTGATCGTGATCGGCCACTTGCCCGAGTAGGGAAACCCCGGCTCGCCCGGCTTGCCGCACGCGCCCGCGGCGCCGGCGGGCCCGGTCATGATCGGCGTGGGCGACTCGAGGTTGGCGACGTGCAAGCCGGTCGTCGGGACGCTCGAGTCCTCCGCCGGGCCCGTTCCCGAGGTCTCGTCGCACAGCGGCAGCTCGGGGACCTTCGTCGGACAGGCGTCGGTCGCCTCCAGGTGAATGGGGCGGATCGCGCCCTTGGCCGCGGCGACCTTCGCGCAGATGCCCTGCGCGAGGCGGATCGCGGTCTTGCGCTCGTCGGCCCACGACCACCCCTCGACCGGATCGAAGTCGAGCGGCACGCGACACGTCGTGGCGTCACAGAACCCGAGGCCGCCGGCGGACGTGGCGAGCGCGATGGTGAGCGGGCGCGTCGGATCGAAGCGCTTGAACGCGCCGAAGCCGCCGTCGGGGGGCGGCGCCGCGTCCGGAGGAGGAGCGGGATCCGCGTCGGTGCACATCGCCGGATCGCTGCAGCGGCCGGCGCAGCACTTCAGGCCCGAGTAGCAGTGGACGTCGATCTCGCACGGCGCGCCCGGTCCGCCGGTCGACGCATCCATCATCGCGCCGCCGTCGCCCGACGCGGTGTCGGGCATCGTAACGCCCGCGTCGGTGTCGCCGCCGCCTTCGCCGAGCGAGAACACGCAGCCGTCGCCCATGGGCGCGATCGGCACCGACGACGCGAGGCACGTGTTGCCGTCGAAGCACGCGCCCTGCTTCCCCTCGCTGCCGCCCTGCCCGAAGACGGCCTCGGCCGAGTAATCGGGCATCGCCGAGCCCTCGATCATCGGCGTCGGCTGGCAGGCGCCGGCGACACAGGTCTCGCCTTCCTTGCAGTCGGTCACGTCGTAGCAGACGAACTTCAGCGGGATGCGCACCATGCCGACGCGCCCCTTGGCGAACGTCAGGCGCGTCTTGCGCAGCACGCGCTCCGCCCGCAGCGCCGGGTCCTCGGCGGGATCGGTCGAGAAGCGCCCGATGACCTGCACCTCGATCGGCTGCAGATCGTCCTCGTCCTGCGGGACGAGGCCGATGGTCGCCGGCAGGCGGAGGCCCATCGGACCGACGACGTGCGTCTCCTCGTACTGCACCGCGCCCTTGGAGAGCACGCGGAGCGTGACCGCGTTGAGGTCCTTCGGCACGCGCAGATCGGTCTGCACGGCGACCATGATCTCGGTGTTCTTCTTGGCGCTACACGCCGTCGAGCCGGCGAACAGGGTCGCCGACGCGAGCGACGAGGCGAGCAGCACGTTTCGGAGTCGATGCAGCAGCATGATCGGCCCTCACCGGAACAGCGGGACGGTGACGACGCCGGGGCTGATGGTCCCCGCGATCGGCTGCTCGTCCTTTGGCTTGAAGAGGAAGTACCCGCCGACCGCGGCGCCCGCGACCAGCACGCCGCCGCCGGTGAGCCACAGCCAGGTCTTGCTCGTCTTCTCGAGCGGGATCGACACGGTGCGCGTCTGGTTGTCGAGCACCGTCACGTCGGTCTCGTAGGGCTTGTAGCCGTCGGCGGCGATCGACACGCGGTGACCGCCGCTCGGGACGGTGCCGCTGAACTTGCCGGAGCCGACGATCTTGTCGTCGAGCTTGATCGTCGCCTCGGGGACGCCGGTCTCGATCGCGAGGTAGCCCTCGTGCTTCTCCTTCTCGAGCTTCACGTCGACGGCGACCATGCCTTTGTACTCGATGTCCTTGGTGACCTTCTTCGAGACGTACCCGGGCGCGGACACCTCGAAGGTGTGCTTGCCCGCGGGGAGGTTCGCCGTGTACGGCGCCTCGCCGACCTCGACGCCGTCGATCGACACCTTCGCCTTCACCTTCGAGGGCACGCCGGCGACGACGATCGACGCCTGACCGAGCTTGACCGTCGGCTCCATCGAGAGCTTCACCGGCACCGTCGACGAACCGGCGACGTTGACCTTGGCGACCGCGTCGATGAACCCGGGCTTCTTCGCGGTGAACGTGCGCTCGCCGACGTTCACGCGGAACGTGCCCGCGAGCGGCGACTTGCCGAGCGTGCGGCCGTCGACCGACACCTCGGCGTCGGGCTCGGTCACCTCGATCGTCACGACCGACGTGAGCGGCGTGAGGATGTCGATCTCGTCCTTGATCTGCTGCTGCAGCTCCGGCTCGAAGTCGACGCCCTCGCCGAGCGCGCGCGTCAGCGTGCCGATCGCGTCGGCGTAGCGCTTGAGGTTCTTCTCGCAGATGGCGACGTTCCGGAGCACGCGCGGCTCCTTGCTCATGTCGTAGGTCACCTTGAACTCGGTGAGCGCACCCTCCCAGTTCTGGTCCTCGTAGAGGAGGATCGCCGACTCGAAGTGCTTCTTCGCGTCGGGCGGCAGGCGCTCGGCGAGCGTCTTCTTCTTCTCGTCCTTCTTCGCGACCGGCGGCTTCGCCGGCGGCGCGGCGACGAGCGGCGCGCTCGTCAGCGCGACGGACAGCGCGAGGATCGAGACCAGGACGTTCTGGGCGATGCGAGGCATGAGGAGTTCCTTCGTCGCGTGATCGGAAGAGAAGGTCAGGGAAGCCCGGCGTCGACGCCGCGCGCCGAGCACTTGCCGGCGACGCAGGTCTCCATCTCGGCGCACGTGAGACCGCAGCTGCCGCAGTTCGTGTTGTCGTTCTGGAGGTCGACGCAACTGCCGGAGCAGAAGGACAGGCCGCCGGAGCACGTCGGACTCGCGTCCTCCGCGGGGACGTCGACGCCGCTGCCCTCGAGGCAGACCGGCAGCGTGGCCACCTTGGTCGGACACGACTCGGTCGCCTGCACGGCGAGCCCGTCGCGCTCGATCTTGTCGCACAGACCCTGCGCGACGCCGACGATCGTCCGCGCCTCGTCGACCCAGAACCAGCCCTCGTCGCCGTCGTGATCGAGCGGCACGCTGCACGCTTCGGCCTGGCAGAACCCCAGCGTCCCGGGCGGTCCGCTGACGACGACGGTCAGCCCCGGAGCGGCGTCCGTCGACTTGAAGAACGCGCCGCCGTCGGGGACGCCGTCGGCGCCCGAGTCGCGCTCCGCCGGCGGGCCGCCGTCGGCCGGCACGTCGGACGTGGAGACGAGGTACTGACAACGCGCCGGACCGGGTGACAGCGGTCTCACGGACGCGAGGCACACCGCGGCGTTCCAGCACTGCCCCTGACCGTTCGGCGATCCGCCGGGGCCGAACACCAGATCGTCGGAGTACGCGGGCAGGCTCGCCGCCTCGAGCACCGGCACCGGCTTGCAGCTGCCGGCGATGCACGTCTGGCCGTCGGGGCAGCTCGTCGCGTCGTAGCAGGCGAAGCGGAGCGGCATGCGCACGAGCGCGACGCGATCGCGCGCGAACGTCACGCGCGCCTTGCGGATCACGCGCGGCCTGCGCTGCGTCTCGTCGGGGTTGCTGGAGAAGCGACCGGTGATGATCACGTCGACCGGCGTGAGCTTGTCGGGATCGTTCGGCACGAGGCCGATGGTCGCCGGCAGGCGCAGGCCCGACGGACCGACGTCGTAGGTGTCGCCGGCGATGCGCTGGCCGTTCGCGAAGATCTCGACGGTGACCGCGTTGAGGTCCTTCGGGACCCGCAGATCGGTGTCGATCGCGACGACGAGCTCCGTGTTCTTCTTGCCCGAGCACGCCGACGCGCCCGCGGCGAGCGCCGCGAGCCCGACCATCGACGCGACGAGCGCGTTCCGCAGGCGAATCAGCATTTTCGAAACCCGGGGTATCGCACGGCGTGGGTCCACACAAGCGCCGCGCCGCGCGGAGCACGGCGCAATGGAGGGAAACGGCCGGAGAGCACCGCTGCTTTAGCGCCGGCCGTCTCGATTCGAGTCGCCGCGGTCGAGCGGGCACGACGGCGTCTGCTCGCGGCGCGTTGGGGAGCAGGGAGCTACGCTGCGCGCGTGACCCGGTACCGCGACGCGCCCGTCCCGGCCTCCCGGAGCATGGTGGTCACCATGCGCCCGATCCCGGTGTGGCGCGCGATCGTGCTCGGCGCCGCGATCGTCGCCACCGGACTGTTCGCGGCGAACCAATCGGCGCGCACCGCGGCGCTCGAGTGTCGACGGCACCTCGACGGCGCCGGCACCTGCGTGCTGCGCACGACGAGCCTGCTCTCGTCCGAGTCGCAGAGGTTCGAGCTCGCCGAGGTGCGCTGAGCGTCGATCGAACGACATCACGGCAAGAACGGCGACACGTTCGAGCTGCAGCTGTGGACCGACCGCGGCGAGCACCCCATCACCCGCTCGCGGAGCCGCTCTCTGCTCGAGGTCGACGTCGGCGCGATCGAGGCGTACCTCCGCGACGAGCGACCGGTGGCCTATCGCGCGGCGTGGGGCACGGGAAGCGCGGGTCGCGGCATCCTCGCCGGCGCGATCGCGCTCGCGGTGTTCGTCACCGTGGCGCTCTCCGCGACGATGGAGCTGACGCTCGAGACGTCGGGGCATCGACTGCGCGTGCGACGTCGTCGATTCGGCAAAGAGCGCACGCTGCTCGACGCGCCGCTCGACGGCGTGCTCGGCGTCGGGGTGGAGCGTCGCGGGAGCTTCCAGCGCGTCGTGCTGCGTACCCGCGTCGGCGACACGATCCCGATCGCCGCCGGCTTCACGCGCGCCGCGCAGGAGCGACACGCAGCGGAGATCGAGGCGTTCCTCAGCGGCGAATCGTGACGCGCAGCGCCATCGGCGGGCGCGCTCTGCCGCGGAGCCGTCGACGGTTCTCGATCGTGCTCGCGCGGTCCACTTTCGCACGCGAGCCGATCGCGCGGTGCGTCGAAGCGATCGCGAGCAATGACAAACGCCACGGGGTACGGGAGTCCAGGCGGCGCGGTTGGGGTAGGGTCTAGGGTCGAGAAGGGGGACTCATCATGTCGGTTTCTCGTTTTGTCGTGCTCGCTTTGCTCGCGGTCTTGCCGGCGTGCCGCAACAGCGCCAAGGCGAACCCGGGCGACGACGCGGCGGTCGCCAAGGTGGTGCACCCGCCCCGGGTGGCCCGGCCGGGCGAGACGCTCGCCGACATCGAGAAATCCAAGGTCTCGCTCGCGATCATCAAGGATCGCGACGAGGCGAACCCGGTGACCGCGACGATGATGCTGCGCGACGGCGCCGTGGCGATCGACGGCCCCAACGGATCGACGGCGCGGCTCTCGATCGACGTGATGACGTTCGACACGACCATCCCGATCCGCAACGAGCGCGTGAAGAAGTTCTTCTTCGAGACCTCCGGCATCGGCTGGGACACCATCGAGCTGGTCATCCCGAAGATCCCCGACGAGGTCGTCAAGTCGCTGAAGGACACCCGGGCGGTGACCAAGGCCAAGGTCACCGCCGACGTGAAGCTGCACGGGAAATCGAAGCAGCTCGAGCTCACGGTCGACGCCGGCTACCGCCCCGACGGGTCGTTGTGGGTGAAGAGCTCCGGGCCGTTCCAGGCGAAGGCCTCCGACTTCGGTCTGACCGACAACCTCCAGCGCCTCTCCTCGATCTGCATGCACGACAGCATCGACGACGGCGTGAAGGTCGACGTCGCGCTGGAGTTCCCCGCGGCAGCGAAGTGATCGCCGGAGTCATGCTCGCTGGCTGTCGGTGTCGCTGCTCGTGAGGGCCCCGGTCGTCAGTCATCAGTCATCAGTCGTCAGCCGAGAACGGAGCAGGCGAGAACTGCCGGTCTTCCGTCTCGGAGCCGAGGACTGACGACGGAGAGCATGTGGAACAATCGGACCGGCGCGTTTCCGAGGTCGAGGATCAAAGGTCGAATCGAGAGCCCATTTCCACGGGGTTCCAGGGGCTGGGCGCCTGGTTCGACCTTGGACCTTTCGACCTTCGACGAACCTCGACGAGAGATTCACGCGCTCTGACTGACGACTGACGACTGACGACTGACGACTGTCCGGGATCGCGACGAGGGTCGACGCTCGTCGCGCGCCGCGCTACTCCGCGGCGCCATGGCGACCGAAGCCCACGTCTGGATCGGGGATCTCAAGGACCACGTTGGACAGGACGTCGAGGTGCGCGGCTGGCGCAACCACCTGCGCTCCAGCGGCAAGCTGCACTTCCTCGAGGTGCGTGACGGCACCGGCGTCGTGCAGGCGGTCGTGTTCAAGGGCAACGTCGCGCCCGAGGTGTTCGAGAAGGCGGGCACCATCGCGCAGGAGGCGTCGGTCGCGGTGCGCGGCACCGTCACCGAGAACCCGAAGAAGCCCGGCGTCTACGAGCTGCAGGCCAAGGACGTGACGGTGCTCGCGCCGCCCGCGCAGGAGTACCCGATCTCGCCGAAGGAGCACGGCGTCGAGTTCCTGATGGACAAGCGGCACCTGTGGCTGCGCTCCAGCCGGCAGAACGCCATCCTCAAGGTGCGGGCCACCATCGTGCGCGCGGTGCGCGACTTCTTCGACGGCCGCGGCTTCACCCTGGTCGACGCGCCGATCTTCACGCCCAACGCCTGCGAGGGCACCAGCACGCTGTTCGAGACCGACTACCACGGCGAGAAGGCCTACCTCACCCAGTCGGGTCAGCTCTACATGGAGGCGGCCGCGGCCGCGGTCGGCAAGGCGTACTGCTTCGGCCCCACCTTCCGCGCCGAGAAGAGCAAGACCCGACGTCACCTCGCCGAGTTCTGGATGGTCGAGCCGGAGGTCGCCTTCATGGACCTCGACGGAGACATGAAGCTCGCGGAGGACTTCCTCTCGTTCATCGTCCAGCGCATCCTGGAGACCCGCAAAGAGGAGATGAAGATCCTCGAGCGCGACACCTCGAAGCTCGAGAAGGTGATCGCGCCCTTCCCGCGCATCACCTACCACCAGGCGATCGAGCTGCTGCAGAAGAACGGGCACCCCGAGGCGAAGGTCGGCGACGACTTCGGCGGCGACGAGGAGACGGTCATCTCCAACCAGTTCGACCGGCCGGTGATCGTGCACCGCTACCCGATGGACCTGAAGGCGTTCTACTTCAAGCGCGACGCCGCCGATCCGTCGCTCGCCCTGAACATGGACGTGCTCGCTCCCGAGGGCTACGGCGAGATCATCGGCGGCGGCCAGCGCGAGGACGACTACGACACGCTCGTGAGGGCGATCGAGCACCACAAGCTGCCGATGGACGCGTTCGAGTGGTACCTCGATCTCCGGCGCTACGGGTCGTTCCCGCACGCAGGGTTCGGCCTCGGCATCGAGCGCACGGTCTCCTGGACCTGCGGCCTGCACCACGTGCGCGAGACGATCCCCTTCGCCCGCATGCTCAATCGCCTGTCGCCGTAGCCGGCGAACCGATTGTCGCCGTAGCCGGCGAAAGGAGCCGTTCGGCGAGCTCGAAGAACTCGGCCGCGGTGAACGGTTTGCGGAGCACGGGTCGCCCGAGTGTCTCGAGCGCTTCGGCGAAGCGCCCGCCCTCCGGCTCGCACGTCATCAGCACGAACCGCTCGTAGAGGGCCGGGTGCGCCCGCTGCACGTGCGCGGCGAGCGCGAGCCCGTCGTCGCCGCCGAGATCGACGTCGGAGAGCACCACGTCGAACGCCCCCGTTTCGTGCCCCGCCTCGTGCAGGGCGAGCTGCTGCTCGGCGCGCTCGCGCGACTCCACCACCGTCACGTCGGCGCCGAGCGACAGCAGACGCACGAGCGCGCGCCGCAGCGCGGGGTCGTCGTCGACCAGCAGGACCCGCGGCGTCACGCGCTCGCCCCGATCGCGCGCTCGACCGCGCGCAGCAGCCGCGCCGAGTCGATCGGCTTGGGCACGTAGTCGGTGCAGCCCGCCTCGCGCGCCCGGTCGGCGTCGCCGGCCATCGCCTGCGCGGTCACCGCGATGATCGGGATCGCCCGGGTCATCGCGCTCGATTTGAGCTCGCGGGTGGCCGAGAGCCCGTCGACGTCAGGCAGCATCACGTCCATCAGGATGACGTCGGGGAGCTCGGCGCGCGCGATGCGGATCGCCGAGGTCGCGTCGCGCGCCTCGAGGATCTCGTACCCCTTTCGCGCGAGCACCGCCGAGATGAGGCGGAGGTTCTGCTCGTTGTCGTCGACGGCGAGCACGCGCGGTCGCTCCTGGTCCTTCGAATCGCACAGCGCGGTCACGTGTCGGGCGAAGGCGCTCCGCGACAGCATGCCCTTGCGCAGCACGATGGAGGCGAGCGAGCCGACGACCGTCGTGGTCTGTGCGTCGAGCTCCCGCTCGGTGAGCACTACCGTCTTGCACGGGCGACCCTGGATGCTGCGCAGCAGATCGATGCCGTTGGCGTCCGGCAGATCGAGCTCCAGCACCACCACGGCGAGGTCGCGCTCGAGGCCGGCGCGCGCCGCGGCGGCGGTGCGGGCGATCTCGACCGAGAAGCCCTCGCGCTCCAGGATCGCGGCGACCGCGCCGGCGTCCTCCTCGTTGCCGTCGACCACCAGAGCGGCGCGCGGACCGCCCTTCCGCTCTCGCGCGGCGCGCACCTGATCGAGCAGCGCCGCGCGATCGACCGGCTTGTCGACGAACCCGGCGATCCGCAGGCCCGCGGCGGCCTCTTGCCGCGTCAGGATGGAGGCGACGACCACGCAGGGGCCGAACCGCTCGGCGACGAAGTCGTTGACCTCCGACAGGGGGGCGTCGTCGAGCACCGGATCGACGATCACCACCTCGAAGCCCGGCGCCTTCGCGAGCCGCCGCGCGTCTGCGAGCGACGACGCGGTGGCGGAGGCGATCCCCGCCTCGCGCAGCGCGCCCTCGATCAGCCGGCTCGAGGCCGCGTCGCCGTCGAGGATCAGCGCGGTGGCGCCCGCCGGCACCGGATCGAGCCGACCGTGGCTCGACGAGCGGCGAAGGCGGCCGGTCGGTTGGAACGTCGGTCGCACGCCACGCGCCGCGACCGGCACCGTGAACCAGAATTTCGAGCCGCTGCCGACCTGGCTCTCGAAGTCGATCGTTCCGCCGTGCAGCTCCACGAGGCGCTTGCAGATCGCGAGGCCGAGGCCGGTGCCGCCGAACTTGCGGGTGACCGAGCCGTCCACCTGCGAGAACTCGCGGAACAGCTTGCCGCGATCCGACTCTGCGATGCCGATGCCGGTGTCGGTCACCCATACGCGCGCGAGCGCGTTGGACTCGGATTCGGCGCCGACGGTCACGCGGCCGCCGCGCGGCGTGAACTTCACCGCGTTCGACAGCAGGTTGACGAGGACCTGCCGCAGCCGATCGGCGTCGCCGTGCACCAGGATGCGCTTGGGCGCGACCTCCAGATCGATGCGGATCGCCTTCGCCGCGGCCTGAGGCCGGACGAAGGTGATCGCATGCGACGCGACGTCGGCGAGATCGAGATCCTCGAGCGCGAGCTCCATGCGCCCGGCCTCGATCTTCGAGAGGTCGAGGATGTCGTTGATCAGCGTGAGCAGGTGGCGGCCGCCGGAGAGCACGTCCTGCGCGCACGCCTGCTGCTTCTCGTTCATCTGCCCGTAGGTGCCGTCGAGGAGCACCTCGGCGAAGCCGATCACCGCGTTGAGCGGCGTGCGCAGCTCGTGCGACATGCTGGCGAGGAAGTCGCTCTTCAGCCGCGTCGCGCGCTCGAGCGCCTGGACGTGCTGCTCGAGCTCGTGCCCCTTGCGCCGCAGATCGTGCTCGAGGAGGAGCTCGCGCGTGACGTCGCGGAACAGCGCCACCGCCGCGCGCGCCTGGGGCTCGGTCGACAGCTTCGAGACCTTCACCTGGATCGTGCGCGGGTGGTCGCGCCCGGGGATCGCCACCTCGAGGCCGGCGACGTCCGCGCCCTCCCGCAGGGCCTGCAGCAGCGGGCTGGTCGCGTCGGCGAGCGACCTGCGCGTCTCCGGCGCGGTGGTGTCCGCGTCGGGCACGCCGACGATCTCGCGACCGGCGGCGTTGACGCGGATGATGTGCCCGGCGTCGTCGGTGACCGCCACGCCGTCGGGGAGCACCTCGAGCACCGCCTCGTGGTCGCGCGCGAGCTGCGCGTTGAGCTCGGCGTGCGCGCGCGCCTCCTTCTCGTACGAGCGCGCGGCGTCCTGGTGCAGCTTCGCCCGCGCGAGGGCGTTCCTCCGCTCCGCGTCGAGCGCGAGGATCGACACCAGTCGGCGCACCATCGCGCGGCGCGCGGCGCTCGGCGTTCGCGCGAAGGTGAGGGCGAGCGTCCCCTCGCAACCGAGCTCCTCCTCGATGCGCTCGCCGCCGCGGGTGATCATCCCGACGATGACGCGCTCGGTGGATCCGTCGGCGGCGCGCAGGACCAGCTCCCCGCCCGTCGCGCCGCACGCCGTCACCAGCTGCTCGAGCAGGCCGCGCTCGGCCCCCTCGTCGCCGCCGAGCGGCAGGTGGAGCTCGACCCACCCGCGCATCTGCTCCAGGTGCGCGCGCGCTCGCAGCCACGCGAACGCAGCGACGACCGCTGCGACCGCCAACGCGACCACGGCCACGGTGAGCGGGATCATGACCGCGCTCCTCTCTCGCTACGGGTTGAGGTCGGCGTCGTCCGGTGCGAAGGCGCCCACCCGCGCGGCGCGGCGGACGACCGGCTGCTTGCGGGCGATGGGCAGGGTGATGGTGAAGCGCGTCGGCCAGGCGTCGTCGGTGTGCAGCGCGATGCCGCCGCCGTGCGCCTCGGCGACGAGGCGGCAGAGGTACAGCCCGAGGCCCTGGTGATGACCGCGCCGCTCGCTCGTGACGAACTTCTCGAAGATCGTCGCGCGGCTGGCCGCCGCGATCGGCGTGCCGGTGTTCGACACCGACAACGTGAGCGCGTCGCCGCTGGCCTTCGCCTCGAGCTGGATGCGGCCGCCGCGCCCCGCGTACCGGGTGGCGTTCTCCACGAGGTTCTCCACCGCGCGGACCATCAGCGACTCGTCGAGCTCGCCCTCGAGCGACGCGTCGACGTCGACGTCGACGGAGATGCCGCGGAGCTCCGCCTCGCGCCGATGGCGGCGCGCGACGGACTCGAGCAGCTGCTCGATGCCCACCGGTCGGACCACCGGCGCGAGCTGCCCGGTCTCCGCGCGATCGATCTCCACGAGGCCCCCGACCAGCGCCAGCAAGCGAGCGGCGCTGGCGCGCGAGTCGTCGACGGCCTCGCCCAGCTGCTCGTCGACCTTGGCGTCGACCCGCCGGGAGATCCAGGAGAGGTTGCTGTCGAGGGCGGCGAGCGGGTTCTTCAGGTCGTGCACCAGCATCCGCGAGAGCTCGGCGCGCTCGCGCTGCAGGCGTTCCAGCTCGGCGGCGCGCTGCGAGAGCGTCTTCTGCGCCGCCCGCAGCGCGAGGAACGTGCGGACGCGACAGCGGACCTCGTGCGGGTCGAGCGGCTTGGTGAGGAAGTCGTCGGCGCCGGCCTCGAGGCCGCGCAGCCGATCCTCGCGCGCGCCGAGCGCCGTCACGAGCACGATGGGGATGCGCTCGCCCGCCGGCGTCGCCTCGCGCATCGCGGCGAGCGCCGTCAAGCCGTCGACCTCGGGCATCATGACATCGAGCAGGACGAGGTCGAAGCCGCCGCGCGCCTGCTCCGCCTGATACAGCTCGATCGCTTCGCGCCCGCCAGCCGCGCGCACCGTGGTGAGGGAGAGCGGGGCCAGGAGTGCTTCCAGGAGGCTGAGGTTGCGCGCCTCGTCGTCGACGATCAGCACGCGGGGAGGGGCGGTCATCGCGGGTGAGCCTCCTTTCGCATTTTGGAATACGGCCGGTCGCCACCGGTCTTTAGGGTACATGGTGCTCGAGCGCGCGATGCGCTCGTTCACCGAGCGGACCGACCGGTCAGATACGAGTTTAACCTATTTTGGGAAAATTGCCATCCCGGTCTTAACCCTCCTCCCCCGCCTCCGTTAACCGAATCAGTGGGGCCGCCCGGCGAGGCGAACCGGGAGCCGTCACGGAGGTCTGCCATGAACTGCGGTCATCGAATCCTGCTGGTCGACGACGAACCGGCGCTGCTCGCGGCGGTCCGACGTGTCGTCGCGCGTGCGCGCCCGGACGCCGTCGTCGTGTACGCCGCGGACGCGGCCACCGCCGAGTGGCAGCTCCGCTCGACGAGCCTGCGTCTCGTGGTGACCGATCTGAGAATGAGCGAGGACGATCGAGCGGGCCTCCGAGTGGTGCGCGCGGCCGCCGAGGCCGGCGTGCCGGTGGCGGTGCTCACGGGCGCCGACGCGACGCAGATCGAGGAGCTCTGCCACGGAGACATCGAGGTCCTTCCGAAGGCCTCCATGACCGCTGCGCGCCTGGCCGAGCTGGTCGAGCGCGCGTTCCGCTGAGCAAACCGAAGCAAGGGCGGAGGAGCCATGGCCGCACAGATCACGTCGTCGTCCTCGGCGCGCAGCGTCGAGCCGCCGTACTCCGACCGTCCGAGCGCGATCGACGGGACCGCGCTCGTGGAGCTCGCGCTCGCGCTGTCGGTCCGCCGCGGGGCCACGCTCGTGCTGATCGAGCCGCGCGGCGATCGCTACGAGCTGCGCGCGGAGCGTGGTCGTCGCCTGCTCGGACGGCTCTCCATCGCCGCCGATGTGGCGGCTTGCGCCGTCGGGCACCTCGCGCGCATCACCGGCCTCGACCCGCTGGTGGAGGCGGGCACGCCCGAGGGCCTGTCCAACCTCGCGCGGCTCACCGTGCGCGCGGAGCGATCGAGCGCGCAGCTGATCGTCTCGATCGTCGCCCACTCGACCGGGTTCGAGGCGGAGATCCGCGCCACCGCGGTCGACGATCGCCCGATCGCGCCCGAGTCGGCCGTCCGGTCGTGTCCGCACTGCGGGATGTTCACGCCCCCGACCGAGTCGATCTGCCCGCGCGATCGCGCGCCGCTGGTCGACGTGGAGGACGATCCGCGGGTGGGCGGATCGCTCGGGCCGCACCGGCTCGACCAGGTGCTCGGCTCCGGCGCGATGGGGACGGTCTTCGCCGCGACCCACGTGCTGCTCGGTCGGCCGGCGGCGATCAAGGTGCTGCACTGGACGCTGGCGCACGACGCACAGCAGTCGCGCGCCTTCCTCTCGGAGGCGCGCGCGGCGAGTCGCGTCTGCCACCCCTCGGTGCTCGAGGTCACCGACTACGGCATCCTCGCGGACGGTCGGCCCTTCGTCGTCATGGAGCGACTCGAGGGGGAGTCGCTCGCGACGCGCATCGATCGCGAGGGCGCGCTGCCGCCCGCCGCCGCGCTGCGGATCGCGCGCATGATCGCCGAGGCGCTCGAGGCCGCCCACGACGCCGGCGTCGTCCATAACGACCTCAAGCCGTCGAACGTCATGCTGCTGGACGGCTCGAGCGATTTCGCGCCGCGGCTGAAGGTCATCGACTTCGGCGCCGCCTCGCTCATCGAGCTGCGCCAGCAGGACAGCGACCTGGTGGTCGGTACGCCGCAGTACATGTCGCCCGAGCAGATCCGCGGCGCGGTCACCGACGGCCGCTCCGACCTCTACGCGCTCGGCGTGGTCCTCTTCCGCCTGCTCAGCGGCGAGCTGCCGTTCGAGCGCTCCGAGGTCGACGAGCTGTTGACCGCGCACCTCACCGTGGCGCCCCCGCCGGTCACCAGCCCGCTCGCGTCGCTGCCGCAGGCGGTCACGCGCCTCGTGGCCCGCATGCTGGCCAAGTCGGCGGACGCGCGCCATCAGACGGCCGCCGAGGTGGTGACCGATATCGACCGGGCGATCGCCGCGGTCGAGCGTCCGTCGTGGAGGAGGTGGCTGCCGTGAGCACCGTGAGCGAGGACATCCACGTCTTGTTCGTCGACGACGATCCGCTGCAGCTGCGCGCCGTGGCGCGCGCGCTGAGCGGCTCGGTCTCCGTCTCGACCGCGAACGGCGCGCGCGAGGCGATGGACGTCCTCTCGCGGAGCCGCATCGACGTGGTGATCTCCGACCTCGACATGCCGGAGGTCGACGGCGTGGAGCTCCTCGCCTTCATCCGGCGCGAGCACCCCAACGCGCTGCGGATGATGCTCACCGCGGCGCCCAGCCTCGATCGCGCGCTGCGCGCGATCAACGAGGGGGAGGTCCATCGCTTCTTCGTCAAGCCGCTCGACATCGCCTTCTTCGCGCGCACCGTGAAGAGCCTCGGCGAGCGCCTCGCTCGCCTCCGTCGACAGGCCGAGCGCGACTCGCGAGAGGCGCGGCGCGACGCCTTCTTCGCCTGGATCGACGCGCACGGCCCGGCGCCCGCCCTGGCGCGCGATCCTCGCGGCGAGGTGTTCGTGGACCTCTCCTTCCTCGAGGCCGCGCTGCGCGCCTCCGGCGCCGAGGACGCGCTGTCGCTCCTCGCGCTCGGCCCTGCATCCGAGTGACTCGAGAGCTGTCTGGAAGTCCCCGGACTGGAAGTCACTTCAGATGTCATGAGCCGCCCCGCCGCAGGGGCATCCGGTACACCTCGAGTACCAACAAGGGGTGAACCGATGGACCAAACGGCGGAGCAGCAGGCGAAGGCTAACAACGGAGTGCTGGTCGTGGCGATCGAGCTGAGC
>JACPFM010000134.1 GCA_016182965.1 Deltaproteobacteria bacterium
TCGCGCCGAACTGAACATCGATCTCCGCCAGCCACCGCCGAACGCCGTATTGCACGCGCGAAGGCCGGCACCCACCGACGGCTCGTCCGCGACCCGCGGTGGATCACGCGGCGGCGGTGTCCCGCCCGCTAAACACGTACAGCGATCCGAACTGCAAGGTCAAGTGGCCGACCGATCCGCTCAACGCCGACGTCGACGGTCGCAACCTGCGCGCGTTCGAGCAGACGCGGCGCTTCGGCTACAGCTTCCTGTGGGGCCGCCAGCGGTATGTCGACGCGTTCACCAAGACCTCGGTCCTCGGCTCCGACAACAGGTTCGCGGCGAACCCGATCTTCGCGGGCGGGCTGCGCGATCCGAGCCTGGTCGTCGTCGCCGCCATCGTCGGCGTGCCTAACCAGCTGCTGATCGACCCGGAGACGGGTCAGGCGAAGGCGCTGACCGACGCCGACTGGGAGAACATCGCCGGCCCGATCGGCAAGCGCGATCCGCACATGATCGAGTCGATCGCGCCGCGCGCCGGCGTGACGAGGTTCCTCCGCAATCGCTGGGTCGACCCGGTGCACGGCGGCGATCGCGACGTGCCCGACGGCGACGACCTGCAGTACGCGTGCATCGCGGAGCGCGCGCGTGACGAGAACGGATGCTGGCCGGACGGCCACGACTGCGACGGCGACGACGCGCACCTGACCAACCCGCTGTGCGTGCCCGCGCAGCCGAAGAGCTGCACCAAGCCGACTTCGGGGCCGGCGCAGCGGTACTTCAAGGCCTATCCCGGCCTGCGCCACCTCCGCATCGTCAAGGACCTCGGCGCCTCGGGGTTCGTCGCCTCGATCTGCGCGAAGAGCTACCGGCCGGCGCTCGACGGCATCACGCAGAAGATCCGGGCCACGCTCGGCGCGCGCTGCGAACGCGCGAGCCTCGACACCGACCCGCAGGGGCGTGTCGGCTGCGTCTTGTTCGAGTCGATGCGAGAGGGCACCGACGGCGGCAAGCGATGCGAGGACCTCGCCAGGGGCCTGTGCACGCCCGGCGCTGCTCCCTGCCGTCGCGAGGGGACGAGCCATCCGCCCATCAGCCCGGAGGCGGCGGCCGCCCAGCTGAACCTCCCCATCACGGTCGTCGGCGCGGATGGCGTCGCGCGCCCCACGCCGACACAAGCCGTCGCGCAGCACGGCAGCGTGTACCTCATCGGCGCCGACCACGCGCCGGACGGCAGCCCCGCGCCGCGCAAGCACCTGGTCTGCGAGCTCCAGCAGCTCGACGGAGAGGCGCTGCAGTCGTGCGCCGAGGCGAAGGACTTCACGCTCGATCCCGCGGTCGCCGGCGGCTGGTGCTACTCGACGAATCCCGAGATCGTCGGCGAGCAGTGCAGGAAATTGGGGGCGCCGGGGACCATCCGCTACCTCGGCGCCGTCGAGCCTCGCGACGGCTCCGAGCCGTTCGCGTTCTGTGGTCAGTGGCCCGGCGGCACGTGCTGACCGCTCGCGGCGCGTCACGTCGCGGCGTCGTGTGCTAACGCTGATCGCGCCCGCCGCCGATGTCGCGACTCATCCTGTACGCCATCCCCGCGTTCATCGCGCTGATGATCCTCGAGGGCCTGTGGTCCGTGCGCGCCGAGCGCGCCGGGCGCGACGTCCGCGGCTACCGCAAGAAGGACACCGCGGCGAGCCTCGCGATGGGCCTCGGCAACGTGTTCCTCTCGACCTTCACCAAGGCCTTTGCCGTCGCGCTGTGGACGGTGCTCTACGAGTACCGTCTCGTCGACCTGCCGATCGCGTGGTGGACCTGGGCGCTGCTCCTGGTGACCGAGGACTTCTGTTACTACTGGTTCCACCGCGCGCACCACGAGGTGCGGTTCTTCTGGGCCGCGCACGTCAACCATCACTCGAGCACGCACTACAACCTGTCGACGGCGCTCCGGCAGTCGTGGACGACGCCGCTCACCGCGCTGCCGTTCTGGTTGCCGCTGCCGCTGCTCGGGTTTCCGCCGTGGATGATCCTGACGCAGCAGGCGATCAGCCTCCTCTACCAGTTCTGGCTGCACACCGAGGCCATTCACACGCTCGGGCCGCTCGAGCACGTGCTCAACACGCCGTCGCACCACCGCGTGCACCACGGCCGCAACCTCGAGTACCTCGATCGCAACCACGGCGGCATCCTCATCGTGTGGGATCGCCTGTTCGGCACGTTCGAGCCGGAGCGCGCGCGCGTCGACTACGGGCTGACCAAGAACCTCGAGACCTACCACCCGGTCCGCATCGCGTTCCACGAGTGGGTCGACATCGGGCGCGACGTGCTGCGCGCGCGGTCACTGCGCGAGGCGTTCATGCGGACGTTCGGGCCGCCGGGGTGGAGCGCCGACGGGAGCACGCGGACCAGTGCGCAGATGCGCGCGGCGGCGGAAGCGGAGTGAATCGCGGGCGCCGCTCCGTCGAGACCGCTCGTCGGCGGCCGCGTCGCCGTTTCGCGATATCGTTGCCCTGGTGGAGCCCCGCGCGTCGATCCTCCTGCTCGCCGTCCTCGCCGGGTGCGGCGGCGCGTCCGAAGCCTCCGGCGATCCGCCCCCGAGCGAGGACTCGGCGATCGACGGCGGCGCCGAGGCGTCCGCCGACTCCGCGGACGTCGGCGCGGAGGCCGACGGCGGTCCTTGCGGCTGCACCGACTACACGGTTCCGGTCTCCGCCGGCACGATCGTGCACGCGTCGATCCGCGAGATCTCCGGCCTCGCGGCGAGCCGGACGAGCCCCGGGGTCCTCTGGACGCACAACGACTCCGGCGACTCCGCGCGGCTGTTCGCGATCGACAGCGCGGGCGCCTTCCTCGGCGAGCTGCGGGTGAGCGGCGCGACCGCGATCGACTGGGAGGACCTCGCCGTCGGCCCGTGCGGCGACGCCTCGTGCATCTGGGTCGGCGACTTCGGCGACAACGCGACTTCGCGCACCAACGACGCGCTCTACCGAATCCCCGAGCCGACGATCGAGGCGAAGCCGTTCGCGACACGCACCGTCGCAGCCGACAAGATCCCGTTCGAGTACCCCGACGGGAAGTGGAACGCGGAGGCGCTCCTGGTGCACCCGACGACCGGCGAGATCGTCATCGTCACCAAGGGCTCGTCGCCGGGCGTGTATCGCTTCCCTACGCCGCTCGTCGCGGGCGCCAAGGTCACGCTGACGCGCGTGTCGACGCCGGTCGGGCTCGACGGCGTGGTCACCGGCGGCGACGTCTCGCCCTGCGGCGATCGCGCGCTCCTGCGCACGTATTCGTCGCTCTTCGAGTACCGCATCGGCGACCTCGGCGCGGGCCTCGCGACGCCGCCCACGAAGGTGCCGGTCGGCAAGGAGGCGCAAGGCGAGGCGGTCGCCTATCGCGAAGGCGGGCGCGGCTACTTCACGGCCTCGGAGGGGGCGTCGGTCCCGCTGCTCGCGACGACGTGCCGGTAGTCATCGCCCCGGACCGAGCGCCCAACGTCCGGCCGGGCCCTCGGGGCAGAACACCGCGCGGCCCGGGCGCGCGGTCCCCTTCGGCGGGGTGGTGAACAGGCGGCGCAGCGGCGAGTCGGCGAGCTGCCACAGGCGCCGCGGGTCGCGATCGACGTCGTTGGGCAGCTCCCACTGCGCCACCTCGAAGCCGAACGTGCCCGCGAGGCCGACGGCGCCGGTGAGCAGCGCGCAGGCGAGGACGACGGCGCGCGCGCGTCGACCGAGCCGCCCGGGTGACGGGAGCTGCGTGGCCGCGAGCACGATCGCGAGCCATGTCGCGCCAGCGAGGAGGCGCGGGCCGAACGACATGCCGCCCCACCACTTGAAGAACGACGCGGCGAGCAGGAGCTGCCCGACGACGCCGAGGGCGAGCACGCGCAGCACCGAGTCGCGCGAGCGCCACGCGACGACCACGCCGACGATCGCGAGCGGCGCGAAGATCACGAGGCCGCGCGCGGGGCTCACCAGGAGCCCGGCGAGCGCGCCGAAGAGCCGCGCCGGCGCGAGGGCGAAGACCTGCTCGGTCTGCGCGGCGTTGCGCACCCACTGTCCGGTGGGCAGGGGCGAGCCGAGGCGATCGAGGTTCCACAGGAGGAGCGGCGCGGCGGCCAACGAGAGCAGCGCGAGCGCCGCCAGGCGATCGACACGTGGTGTCGCACGCGCCCGGAGCCACCACGCGGTCAGCAACGCGACGGACAGCGGCGCGTCGGCGGGCCTCAGCAACACGGCGAGCACCGCTGCCGCGGGCGCGAGCACCGTCGCCGCGCGGCTCCGCGCCGTCCAGGCGACGCCCGCGAGCGCCGCGAGCAGCGCGGGCAACGCCGCCGTCTGTTGCCACAGCCCCTGGCCGAGGTTCGGCGCGCCGGCGAAGGAGCACGCCGCCACCAACGCGGCGACCATCGCGATCCAGGTAGGCGCCCACGCGAGCGCGGCGAGGCAGGCGAATGCCGTCGCCACGCCGACGCTCGCGGCCGCGGCGTTCCGCACGCGCCCGCGCAGCGCGTCTTCTTCGACGGCGTCGCCCGGGCGGAGGCCGAGCAACGCCGGGCGTCCGAGCGCGGCGGGCCCCGGACCGAACGTCGAGACCAGGCCGCGCCCGTCGGCGGTGATCGTCGCCCAGTACGGCACCGCGACGTTGCGCGCTTGCGCGTCGACCCACGGCACCCGCGACAGGTCTTGATCGCCGTGGCACGCGAGCACGATCGCGCCGAGGAACCCCGGCGTGGTGTCGCTGGTCTGCGGGCGCAGCGGCGCGAGCACGCAGAGCGCGTACGCCAGCGCGCCGCACGCGCCTGCTGCGGCCAGTCGTGAGAGGGACGCCCGGCGATCGCTCACCCGGCGTCGTTGTCGCACGAGCGCGGCGGCGCGTCAGCCGACCGCGTCGAGGGCCTCTTGCAGATCGCGCAGCAGATCGCGCCAGTCCTCGACGCCGACCGAGACGCGCACCAGCGACTGCGTGACGCCGGCCGCCTCCTGCGCCTCGGGGGACATCTCGCTGTGGGTGGTGGTCGCCGGGTGGCAGGCGAGCGACTCGACCCCGCCGAGGCTCACCGCGTTGCGCGCGATGCGCAGGCGGCGCAGCACCTCGAACGCGGCGCTCTTGCCGCCGCGGAGCTCCATCGCGAAGAGCGCGCCCGGGTAGGTGCACTGCGCGTCGCGGATTCGGATCTGCTCCGGATCGGTGAACAGCGAGGGGTAATGGAACCTGGCGATCGCGGGGTGGTCCTTGAGCGCCTCGACGATGCGCGCCGCGTTCTTCCCCTGCCGCGACATGCGGAGCTCCACCGTGGGCAGTCGCCCGTCGAGCATCCAGCACTCGTCGGGCTGCAGGATGTTGCCGAGGATCGCGCGGGTGCCGCGCAGGTGATCGATCACCGCCGGATCGCGCCCCATCACGACGCCGCCGAGCATGTCGGAGAAGCCGGCGAGGTACTTGGTCGCCGAGTACACGGCGAGGTCGGCGCCGTGCAGCAGCGGGTGCTGGAAGCGCGGGCCGAGGAAGGTGTTGTCGACCGCGACGAGCGGCGGCTCCGGGCGCGCCCGCGCGGCCTCGACGGCGGCGGCGATGTCGCTCATGCGCAGCGTCGGGTTGGCGGGCGTCTCGACGAACACGAGCCGCAGGTCTTCCGCCGACGCGATCGCGGCGCGCATGGCCGCGGTGTCGCCCGCCGGCACCTCGATCGCGCGCAGGCCCATCGGGACGAGCAGCTGGTCGATCAGGTGGTGCGTGCCGCCGTAGGCGGGCGTCGTGATCACGAACGACTGCCCGGGGCGCACGTGGGTGAAGAACACCGTCGAGATCGCCGCCATGCCGGAGTTGAAGACGGCGGCCGCCTCGGCGTGCGGCTCGAGCGCGACCAGGTGGTCCTCGAGGATCTCCGCGTTCGGGTGCGACAGGCGCGAGTAGATCAGCTCCACGTCCTCTTCGGGCGTGGGCTGCCGCTTGCCGAGCGCGATGAGGAAGGCGCGCTCGGCCTTCTCGGGGCTCGAGAACACGTACGTCGACGAGCGGAACACCGCGGGGCGCGCCGAGCCGACGGAGAGCGTCGGATCGTAGCCGCGCGTGAGGACCGCGGTGCGAGGACGAACGACGTAGGACGGGCGGTCGGGCTTCTTCATGTGCGGTCCTGCGATCGTAGGAGCAACGGGGCGCTAGCAGCATGATCATGCGCACGTCACGGCCGCGCTGCGCGGTCGATTTCGAGGCTCGGATTTCCGCTGGACCGTCGGCGCGCGCTGACTCTAGCCTCGGTTGCATGCGCAGCGTTCCCCTCCTCCTCCTCACGGCGCTCACGCTCGTCGCGTGCAGGCGCGATCGACAGTCGACCTACGGTGGCAGCCCCTATGGAGGAGGTGGGTACCCGGCCGGCGGCGGCGGTTATCCGGCGGGCGAGGGCGTGCCCGCGGCCGATCGCAGCGTCATCCCGCACGGCCAGGGCTGGTCGTGCTTCCGCGATCGTCAGCTCAAGGCGTGGTCCTACTGCGAGCGCAACTTCGACGGCTGCCGCAGCTTCCGCGACTCGCTCATCCAGGACGACGCCGCGCAGGGCAAGGTCGCCGATCTGACCGACTGCGCGCCGCAGGGCGAGGCGATGTGCCACACGTACTACAACACGCAGGCCGGCAAGATGGGCTGGTCGTGCTCGATCACGATGGTCGATTGCCAGGACTCGACCCGCTACTACAGCAAGAAGACCGAGAAGTTCTCGAACGTCAGCCGCTGCGAAGGGATTTGACTCAGTCGTCAGTCGTCAGTCGTCAGTCGTCAGCCCGAGACGCCGAGACGTCCTTCTTTCTCTCGCTCGTGTGCCACCCGGCGGATGTTTCGCCGGTTGTTGCCCCGCAAGAGCACCCTCGCTGAGCCCGGACGAGAGGATTCCTGATCTCCGCGCGATGAAGCCCACGGCATACCTCTCAAGCCCAGCTTCGCTGGGCTTGCTCGGACGTCCGCCGCAGGTTTGATCTCGGGAGCTCCGGTCTCGCCCTGCCGAAATGGTTCGCAGAGCCCCGCGAAGCGGGGCTTGGGCGAACTGCCGTGGGCTTCAGCCCGCGGTTACGGGGAATTCACGGAAACGCTTGCGGGACTGGTGAGTGCATCTCAGCAGGGCGCCTCGGCCTGCGAGTCGAAACAGGGCCGCACCTCCGCCGGGTGGCTCTACTCGTCAGTCGTCAGCCCGAGACGCCGAGACGTCCTTCTCTCTCCTGCTCGCTCTCGCTCCCGCGCTCGCTCTCGCTCTCGCTCTCGCTCTCTCGACTGACGACTGACGACTGACGACTGACGACTGACGACTGACGTTACCGGCGCGTCGCCCACAGGAACCTCTCCCGATTGCCGCCGGGGCCGGCGATGACGCAGTCGGCCTCGCCGCGGACGTCGAAGCCGGCGGCGCGCGCGGCGTCGGCGACCTCGCTGCTCGCGCGCATGCGGAGCGCGTCGTCGCGCACGATGCCGCCCTTGCCGACCTCGTCGCGCCGCACCTGGAACTGGGGCTTGACGAGCGCGACCAGCGTGCCGCCCGGGCGGAGCACCGCGGCGATCGCCGGCAGGAGCTTCTCGAGGCCGATGAACGACGCGTCGACCACCGCGAGGTCGAGGACCGGGCCGGGGAGGCCGAGCGTCTCCGGTGTCATGGTGCGGGCGTTGGTGCGCTCGAGCACCACCACGCGCGGATCGCGGCGGATCTTGTCGTGGAGCTGCCCGTAGCCGACGTCGACCGCGTAGACCTTCGCCGCGCCTAGGTGCAGCAGCACGTCGGTGAAGCCGCCGGTCGACGCGCCGACGTCGACGGCGGTCGCGCCGCTCGGATCGACGCCGAAGCCTTCGAGCGCGCCGGCGAGTTTCACGCCTCCGCGCGAGACCCACGGGTGATCCTCGCCGCGCGCTGCGATGGGGGCGTCGCCGGGCAAGAGATCGCCGGGCTTCTCGACGCGGCGCTCTCCGACGTAGATCGCGCCCGCCATGATCATCGTCTGCGCGCGCGTGCGTGACGGGGCGAGGCCGCGATCGACGACCAGCTGATCGGCGCGGACGCGCGGCGGCCTGGGCACGGGGCGATCCTACGCGAGCGCGGCGGCACGACGGGCGCGAAGATGCTCCCACACGGCCGGCGCGGGGCGCGCGTTGAGCACCTGCCGATCGTCGAGGCGCGCCCGTCGCGCGAGCAGCACGCCGTAAGGGAGCGTGTCGAGGCCGCGCGGCTCGTGCGCGTCGGGATCGATCACGAACGAGGCGCCGAGCGCGGCGGCGCGACGCGCGAGCTCGGGACCCAGGTCGAGCCGCTGGGCGTTGGTGTTGATCTCGAGGAAGACGCCGTGCCGGGCGGCGGCGCGCGCCACGTCGTCGAGATCGAGCTGCAGCGCGACGCGCCCGAGCAGCAGGCGCGCCGTCGGGTGCGCGAGGATGGTCACGAGCGGGTTCGACAGCGCCCGCACGACCCGGCGCGTCTGCGCCTCGCGATCGAGCTCGAGCTGGCTGTGCACCGAGACGACGACGAAGTCGAGCGTGGCGAGCGCGTCGTCGGGGAGGTCGAGCGTGCCGTCTTCGAGGATGTCGCACTCGATGCCGTGGAGGATGTCGACGCCGCGGACCTCGTGGCGCGCGCGCTCGACGTCGGCGCGCTGCTGGGCGAGGCGCTCCGGATCGAGCCCGTTCGCGTAGCTCGCCGCGCGCGAGTGATCGCTGATGCCGACGTATTCGAGGCCGGCGGTGCGCGCGGCGCGGGCCATGGGCGCGACGCCGACGATGCCGTCGCTCCAGGTCGTGTGCACGTGGAAGGTGCCGCGGATCCGCGAGATCAACTGCGGTGCCTCGAGCGAGCCGTCGTCGCGCAGCTCGGGCGAGACGTACGGCAGGTCGAGCGCGGCGTAGAGCGACTCTTCGTCGTCGGCGTCTGCGGACAGGCCCGACAGGGTGGCCCCGCGCGCGGCCGCACGCTCCTCGAGGGCGGCCACGTGGACGTCGCACCCGGTCTCGCGCAGGACGGCCTCGACGAAGCTGCGCTCGGTCGTGCACCGGAACCGGATGGGGAACGCGCCCTGGTCGAAGGCGAGCGTGCCGACGAGCCCGCCTTCGCCGCGCGCGAGCTCGAGGTCGACCGCGTCGACGATGGCCGCGACCTCGCTCGGCGCGCGGTCGCAGACGATCACGAGCTCGTCGAGCAGCTCGTCGCCGCGGCGCGCCGCGCCCGCCACCTCGGCCCGCGCGCCGTTGCGCTGCAGCTCGCCGACGAGCTCGTCGGCGATCGATCGGGCGTGCGGCAGCACGAGTTGCACGCTCCGATCGGTAGTCGCCGCCGCGCGCGACGACAACCTGATCGTTCATTCGTCGAGCCGGGGGCTCGCTCGGGCGTCGAGCTCAGGCGCAAAGGAGGTGGTACGCAGCGCTGAGCTCCGCGAGCTCGACGTGGAGCCGCTGGCGCTCGTCGGCGGGCGCGCCCGGGTGGCGATCGGGGTGCACGCGCGCGGCGGCCACGCGGAACGCGCGGCGGATGGTCGCCGGATCGGCGTCGAGGTCGACGCCGAGCAGGCGCATCGCGCGCAGCCGGTCGAGCGACAGCTGGGAATCGTGCTCCTGCGCGCTCCTCCGGGTGACGCGCGCCCGCCGCCGGCCGTGGAGGAAGTCGCGCGGCAAGAGCGGCGCGTTCATCTTGGGATTCGAGCTCGCCGCCGACGGGCCCACGTGGAAGCGCAGCTCGCCGTCGCGGCCGTCACAGAGGGCGAACAGCGCGTCGAGCCGGGCGCGCGCCTGTTTGCGCAGCGCGGCGTCGCGGACCTCCGGCGACAGCACGCCGAGGCGCACCAGGAGCTCGCCGTGACGCGGTGCGGCCGCGCCGAGGAGTTGCTGGCGAGACAGCGCGTGCGCCACGTCCTCGACCGAGGCGAGCCCCTCGCGAACGAGCACCTCGCCCAAGCGGTCGGGTGGCGCGACGAGACCGAGCTCGATGCCGATCACGAGGCCGCGTTGCACGTGCACGCGGTGACGCTGCGGCGTCGCGGAGACGACCGAGATCTCGAGCGCGCCGGTCGCGCCGGCCCTGTAGACGCGACCGAGCAGGTCACCGAGCGTCGTCTTCGCGAGGCGTCCGGGAAGCTGCATGCGCTTGCCGGTATCCAACGTGGAGCGCCCGGGCCAACAAAGTCCCGGCGTGCAGTTATGGAAGTGGTAGCCTCCGCGCCCTGCCGAGACTTAGAGAACATGCAGACGCTGATCGCAGCGTCTACGAGGAGACACCGATGGCCGTCACCGATCGCGTCCGCGAAATCCTCTCCTGGTACAACTCCGACAACCCGGGAACGCTCACGAACCTCTATCGGCTGCTGAACACGGGCCGTCTCGCCGGCACGGGCAAGATGGTGATCCTGCCGGTCGATCAGGGCTTCGAGCACGGGCCGGTGCGTTCGTTCCAGCCGAACCCGGCGGGCTACGACCCCGAGTATCACATCCAGCTCGCCATCGACTCCGGCTGCAACGGCTACGCGGCGCCGCTCGGTCAGCTCGAGGCCGTCGCCGGCAAGTTCGCCGGTCAGGTCCCGCTGATCCTCAAGTTGAACAACAGCGACACGCTGGCGAAGGTCGATCAGCCGCGCAGCGCGCTGACCGCCTCGGTCGACGACGCCATCCGCCTCGGCTGCGTGGCCATCGGCTACACGATCTACCCGGGCTCTGGCGAGCGCAATCGCATGTACGAGGACCTCAAGGAGCTCACGCGCGAGGCGAAGGCCAAGGGCCTCGTCGTGATCACCTGGGCGTACCCGCGCGGCGCCGGCCTCTCGAAGGACGGCGAGACGGCGGTCGACGTCTGCGGCTACGCCGCGCAGATCACCTCGCAGCTCGGCTCGCACATCATCAAGGTCAAGCCGCCGAAGGATCACATCGAGCAGGCCGAGGCCAAGAAGGTCTTCGAGAAGTACAACATCCCCACCAAGACCATGGCCGACCGCGTGCGCCACGTCGTGCAGAGCGCGTTCAACGGCAAGCGCATCGTCATCTTCTCGGGCGGCGAGGCGAAGGGCACCGACGAGCTGCTCGCCGAGGTGCGCGAGCTGGCCGCCGGCGGCGCGTTCGGCTCGATCATGGGGCGCAACGCGTTCCAGCGCCCGCGCGCCGAGGCGATCAAGCTGCTGCAAGACGTGATGGACGCGTTCGCGAAGTAGCCTCGCGTTCGCGATGCGTCGTCGACCGAAGCTGCAGGTCTTCCTCAAGCCCGCGACCGCGGTCGCGGGCAGCGAGGTCCTCGCCGAGCTCGTGCTCACGAGCAAGGCCGAGACGCCGGTCGACGCGATCACCCTCACGCTCCGCGGTCAGGAGCACGTGACCGTCGGTGAGGGCTGGGTGAGCGCGTCGATTGTCGCGCAGCGCGCCGCGTTCGGGCCCCGCACGCTCGAGCGCGGCGAGCACCGCGTGTCGGCGCGCTTCGTCATCCCCGACGACGCGCCGCCGACGCACCGCGGTCGGCTGGTGATGGTGGACTACGAGCTCGAGGTGCACGTCGACATCCCGTGGTGGCCCGATCGCCGCGAGCGGTATCTGGTGGCGGTGACGCGTCGTCCGCTGCCCTTGGCGGCGCCCTCGCCGCCGACGGTGTTCACCAACCGCAAGTCGGCGCCGAACGAGCTGCACCTCGAGGCGACGATCGACGACACCCGCATCGAGCAGGGCGGGGTCATCACCGGCGCGGTGTCGTTCGCGAACGTCGCGCGCAAGCGCGTGCGCTCGGTCGATCTGGTGTTCCAGCCGCGCGAGGCCGTGACGAGCGGTGACGCGCCTCCGGTGTGGCTCGACGGCGCCGCGCTCGTCTCGACCATCCTCGACCGCGCGCCGAGCGAGGGCGAGACGGTGCCGTTCCGGGTCAAGCTCCCGGAAGACGCGGCGCCCACCTTCTCGAGCCGCCGCGCGCGCGTCACCTGGTCGTTCTCGATCGTGGCGCGCGTCGCCTTCGCCGACGATGTGACGATCGCGCTGCCGATCCTCGTGTCTCCCGCGGCGCGGCGCGGCGCCGGAGCCGCCCGCCGCCGGACGGTGCTTCCGCCGATCGGTCGCGAGCGTCGCGCGCTCCTCGTGCAGGCCGCCGCCGAGCGGTTGGGGTTGGAGGTCGACGCCGTCCATGAGGAGCTGCGCGGCGACGCCGGCCTCGCCTCCTTGACCATCCGCCTCGAGCGACGCGAGCAGAGCGGTCTGCTCGCGGTCGCCGAGCTGTCGTGGCCCGCGCTCGGCATGTCGCTCGCCGTCCGCGAGCGCCGGTGGACCGACGCGTTCGGCGGCGCGATCGACCTCGACGACGCCGCGTTCCATCAGCGCGTGCACGTGGTCGCCGCCGACGCCGACCGCGCCCGTCGCATGCTCGACGAGTCGTTGCGCGCCGCGCTCGTCGCGCTCACCGAGATCGAGATCGACGACGAGGGCGCGGTGCTGGCGGGCCCGGTGTCGGTCACCTCGAGCGAGTCGATGACCGGCGACCTGCGCCCGTTGGTCGACGCCGCGCAGCTGCTCGGGTCGGCGGTCGCGCGGGTGAGCGTGAGCGCCTATCGCTGAACGGTCGCCTGGCTCACCAGCTACGTGGGTCGTGCTCACCGCTCGGGTGTCATCCGCGCCGCCTGTCGCGCACGGATCGGCGCCGGCTCACGGCACCTTGCTCAGCGCGATGGTCACGTCATAGACGAACCCGGACCACGGCATCTGTTGACCGTCGAGCGGGTTGGTCGCGTAGGTGCGGGCGTCGATTCGGTACGTCAAGGTGCGGTCCTGCTCGCTGCAGCCGACGCTGAAGCCGCTGGTGAGCGAGCCGTTCTCGACGCTCGACCTCCAAAGGGTCCAGACGTTGCGCCATCCCCTGAGCTCGATCCGGCGGACCCCGCCGCCGCTCGATCCGGGGACCCTCCCGAGCGAGAGGCCGACCGACTCGAACGCGCCGTAGGGCACGGTCTGGAAGCTCGTCGCGCTCGGGTAGACGCGTGACGCGGTGGCGATGTCGACCTCGACGCGCGTGTGCGCGTGAGCGTGGTAGGGCACGACGTCGACGACGCGATAGCCGACGAAGTCGACCTGCCACTCGCAGGCGCCGACGACCGCGCTCGCCGTTGCGGTGACCGAAGCGGGCTCGTCGCTCGTGTTCGGATCTTCGGCCGCGTTCGCGACGCACCCGAGCGACAACAGACATTGGGAGAGCGCAAACAAGGAGCAGGCCGAGAGAAGATGGCGGTATCGCATGTTGGAGATCCTCGTGACCGTGGGGTGTTGGCGGTCGCGCGTCGTCACTGCTTCTCGTACGCGAGCGTCAACACGTAGTTGAAGTACCCGCTGTGCTGCACGGTGAAGGTCTCGGTCCGGTTGCTGCCGCTGCACGGCAGATCGAACCAGGTGATCTGCGTGACCGTGTCGCGCAGCACGTCGTACTCCCCCGCCTGGAAGGTGATCGAGTGGGTGTACGACGACGACGACGACGTGACGGTGGAGATCGTCTCGCCGACCGTCTCGTAGCTGCCGACCGGCACCGTCGTGTAGAGACCGACTGCGGGGTGCGTCACCGAGTCGGAGCCGATCGCCGCGCGCACCCACGTCTCGCACTTCGCCTCGGAGCCGCACGAGGACACGTAGTACTTGCTGAGCTTCACCTTCCAGCGGCACGAGCCGCCCAGCGCCTCCGACGACGTGGCGAGATCGGTCGGCCCGACGTCGCCGGCCTCCGACTGCACCGCGCAGCCGGCGAACGCGACGAACGAGCACACGAGCGAGACGAGCTTGACGAGCTTGCGCATGGATGTCCTCCGGTCGACAGGAGTCGTCGCGTGCGACACGCCCGCGATCGACTCGGCGCGTGTTGGTAGTCGCCGAGCGGTTCGTGTGTGCGTCTCACTTTCTTAACGGCCGCCGCAACGGCGGAAGGGGCGCGCGCGATCAGGTGTCCGAGTCCCGTTAAGGTTTTGAGACGTGGCTTAAGAAACTGAAACGGCATCGGCTCGCACGCCGGAGGTAGACGCGCTCGCGGAGGTTTCACCCACATGCGCACGCCCTCGTTCACGGTGTCTTGTATCGTCACGCTCGCGACGTCGCTCTCGGGGCTCATGGGGTGCGGCACCGAGCCCGCGCCGACGACGGTGCAGACCGCGCCCGCCCCGCTCGCGCGTCGCACCTTCCGTCACGACACGCTCGCCGCCGGGAGCCACCACACGTGCGCGGTCGCGGCGGACGGAACGGTCGCCTGCTGGGGCGACAACAACTGCGGTCAGCTCGGCGACGGAACGAACGTCGATCGACTCACGCCCGTCACCGTGACGGGGCTCTCGAACGTGATTGCGGTGACCGCCGGCGACGAGCACACCTGCGCCCTACAGGCGGGCGGTCGCGTCTACTGCTGGGGGCGCACGCAGGAAGGGGAGGCGCCCACGCCTGCGAACACGATCACGACGAGCACGAGCTCCTCGGGCACCGTGACGGCGGCGCGCTGCTTCGACCGCTCCAGCTACCGGATGGACCTGGCGACGTACAACCCGACGGCGACGGTGGTGTCCGCCAGCCCGACGAGCGCGAGCTTCTCCGGGTCGACCACCTCGAGCTCGATCGTCGCGATCGCGGCGGGCTCACGCCACACGTGCGGGGTGCGCGGCCGAGGCGACGTCGTCTGCTGGGGCGAGAACGACAACGGTCAGCTCGGCGACGGCACGACGACGAACCGCGAGAAGTACGTGATCGCCTCCGCTCTGACGTCCGAGGCGAGCGCCATCTTCGCGGGCGCCGACTACACGTGCGCGCTCGTCGGCGACCACGAGCGCTGCTGGGGAAGGGAACCGCCGTCGACGCTCCCGAGCGGCGTCTACGTCGCCAACATTCACCTGATCGCCGTCGGTCTCGGAGCGAACATGCACTGCTGGTTGCGGCACGACGGAACGGCCTTCTGCGACGGCAGCGTCATCGACTACTCGGAGGGCGATCCGGACGTCACCGCTGCCGTCGGCCTGCGCGTCGGGGAGCGCCATGCCTGCGTCGTGACGGCGAGCGGCCGCGTGCTGTGCTGGGGCGAGAACGACCATGGTCAGCTCGGCGACGGCACGGACTCGCGTCGGGTGCAGGGCACGCTCGCGATCGGGATCAGCGACGCGACCGAGATCGCGACGGGTGCCTATCACACGTGCGTGCGCCGCGTGGGCGGTCAGGTCGCGTGCTTCGGCTACAACGCGCACGGCCAGCTCGGAGACGGCACGATCGACTCGTCCGCGACCGCGGTCGCCGTGACGGGTCTCTCCACCGTCGCGAACCCCGACCTCGCGGCCGGCGACGACCACGCGTGCATGCTCGGCTCGGACGGCACCGTGAGCTGTTGGGGGCGGGGGAGCTCGGGCCAGCTCGGCAACGGCGGCACCTCGAACAAAACGTCGCCGACGCCGGTGACCGGCCTCTCGAACGCGATCGGCCTCGCCGCCGGCGGCTCCTCGACCTGCGCGCTCGAGAGCACCGGCGAGGTGACGTGCTGGGGCGACGACACCTACTGTCAGATGGGCGACGGCACGTGCGGCGGCAGCCGCCTGTCGCCGTCGACGATCGCCATGCGCGACGCGAAGACCGTCGCGGTCGGCGGACGCCACGCATGCGCGGTGACCTCACCGGGGTGGGTCTACTGCTGGGGTGCGAACGAGTACGGGCAGGCGCTGATGGGTTCTGGTGGCGGCTCGTTCGTGCGCACGGCGTCGGCCCTGGGCATCGACGACACGATCGCGATCGCGGCAGGCGGCGACCACACGTGTTGGCTCACGGCACAAGGAGGCGTGCACTGCGGCGGCCGCAACCACCACGGGCAGATCGGCGACGGCACGACCAACGACGCTGTCGATTCGTTCGCAGCCCCCGACGGCGACGCGACCTCGATCGCGGCCGGAAACGCCTTCACCTGCGCCTCGCACCGCGATGGAACCGTGAGCTGCTGGGGCGCGAACGGCAGCGGCCAGCTCGGCGACGGCACGACCACCGAGCGGCTGTCGAAGGTCTCCGTCAGCGGGCTCTCGAACGTCGTGATGGTCGTCGCGGGCACGGCGCACGCCTGCGCGCTGAAGGGGGACGGCACCGTCGCCTGCTGGGGGCGGAACCTCAACGGCCAGCTCGGCGACGGGTCCACGACGAACCGCAGCTCGCCGGTCGCGGTCTCGAGCGTGAGCAACGTCGTCGCGCTCACGGCTGGCTCGAGCTTCACCTGCGCGCGGAAGGCCGACGGCACCCGTACGTGCTGGGGAGGCAACGTCTACGGCCAGCTCGGCAACGGCACGAGCACGCTCACCGGCGGCCTCGGCCGTTAAGCACTTCGTGTCGCCGCTCGTGCGGACCGCGTAGCATCCGAAGGATGCACGGGCTTCGCCTCGAGCACCCGCTGGCGCTTCGCGCGCGGGGCGCGTTCCACGTCTACGTCGCCGACGGCGCGCGCGTCGTGGTGGCGCTGGCGACGCGCGCGCGCGCTGCGGAGGCAGCCCGCGCCTTCGACCGCGTGGTCGAGGCGCACGCGCGCGTGGAAGATCCGCACGTGCCCAAGATCGTCGCACGCACGGAGGCCGCGCTCGCCTTCGCCTGCCCGGCGCGCCGCGATCTCGAGGGGCTCCTGTTCGAGCGCGAGGGCGCGCGCCTCCCCTTCGCGGCGCATCTCGCCCTCGTCGACACGATCGCCGGCGTGCTCGTCCGCGCGCGCGACGCCGGCGTCGCCACCGGCGCGCTGTCGTTCGGCTCGGTGTTGCTCGACGACGCGGGCGGCGTGCACCTCGTCACGCTCGGCGTCAATCTGTCGGGTGCGCGCCCGGACGGCAGCGTGCGCGCCGACGCCCAGGTGCTCGCCGCGCCCGAGGTGATCGCCGGCGCCGCCCCGACCGCGTCCTCCGATGCGTATGCGCTCGTCGCGCTGTCGCGCGCGCTGCTCCCCTACGTGGACCTTCCGCCGATGGTGGCCGAGGGGCTCGCCGGCAGGACGGGCAAGGCGGCCGCCTATCTCGGTTGGGAGTCGCTCGCCGTCCTCGCGGCCCCGCCGGGTGCGCGGGCTTCGCTCGAGGAGTGGCGCGCGCGCACGCGGGCGCTCTGCGCCGACCTCGACGTCGTACCCGACGCCTCGGCGCTGCGGGCGACGGCCGCGCGCGAGTCGATCCTCCCCGCGGGGCCGCCCGGCGGCTTCACGATCGCGCGCGACGGCTCGACCTTCCAAGCCGAGGGCGCCCCTCCCGTGACGGTGCCTCCGCGGTCTCCGCTGCGCCGCATCCTCGCCGGCCTCGTCACGCGGTGGGAGCAGCGTGCCGCGTCGTGCTCGGTGCTCGACGTCGGCGAGCTCGGCTGGCCCGGCGAGCAGCCTGATCCCGAGGCTGGCGCGAACCGCGTGTATGTCGCGATCGCGACCCTGCGGCGGCTCGGACTTCGAGACCTCATCGTCCGCACCGACGAGGGTTACGCGCTCGACCCACGCCGCTCGATCCAGGTCCGATGACGGCGCTCGCACGCTACCCGTCTTTCGATCTGCACGTGGGCGACGCGCCCGGCACGCTGCGCCTCATGGCGAGGGCGGGCGTGGACGCGTCGCGAGCCCTCGACGAGATCGCGCGCGCGCACGCGAGCCTCTCGCACCCGGCGATCGCGCCCGTCACCGCGTGCGACGCTTCGAGCGTGACGTTCGCGTCCGAGGCGCACATGGACCTCGAGTCGTGCATCGCGCGCGCGGAGGAGCACGGCGACCGTGTCCCCTACGCGCAGGCCATCGCGTTCGTGGAGACCCTCGCCAGCGTGTTGTCGCGCGCGCACTCGATCCGGTCGGAGGCGCGGCCCTTCGGGTACTTCCTCGGCGGCATCTCGTTGCGATCGTTCCGCGTTCGTCCCGACGGTCGCTTCGAGGTGTTCGGGTTCGGCCACAACTTCGTCGTTCGACGGGCGGACGGCACGCCGGTGTTCGATCCGGGCGTGCGCATCGACGAGCGCCCCCCATCGGCCACATCGGATCTGTCTGCGGCGCTCGGGCTCATCCGGTCACTCACGCCCATCGTGGCGATGCCCCCGCGACTCGCGCGGCTCATCCAGGGCGAACGCCTCGAGGAGCCGCTCGCGGAGATCCTCGATTGGGCGATGCACAAGATCCTCTCCCGTGGTCCGAAAGAGAGGAGCCCCACGGTCGACGAGGCGATGGCGGTCTATCGCGTGCTCTGGCGCCTCCTCGGCGTGACGCCGGATCACGAGGGGCTGCACGCCAACCTGCGTCGGTACGCCACCGTGCCGCCGAGCGAAGGGATCGCGCTCGACGGTGACCGCGTGCTCCTCGGCTCGGGGCGCGTCGTCGAGCTCGCGACGCGCGGCGCCGCGCGTCGCATGCTGCTCGCGCTGGCGGAGGCCACGCGCGACGGGCGCGCGCTCTCGACCGACGAGCTCTTCGCGGCGGGGTGGCCGGGCCAGCGGCTCGATGGTGCGACGCGTTCCCGCCGCGTGCGCGTCGAGCTGTCGAGGCTCCGTTCGCTCGGGCTGCGCGACGCCATCCTCCACGGCGATCTCGGCTTCACGCTGCGTCTGCGCTCGTGAGCTCGTAGATCGGCGAGGTCGAGGGATCACCGAGCCCGGCGCGCGCCCATCGCGACCCACGCGTAGGGTTTGTCCGTCGTCGGATCGTCTTCCGGCACGAACGCGCCGACGGCGCCGATCTCGTCGCCGAGATCGGTGGAGCGCGTGTAGAGCTGCAAGCGCACGCGCACGCGATCGCCGGCGAAGCAGGGCTTGCGGTAACCGATCTCGATCCATCGCGCGAGCGCGTCGGGCGGCAGGCGGTGCGCGGCGGCGCGGCGGACCAACGCCTCCTCGAACATGCGCAGGTACACGAGCGAGTTGACGTGCTGGTTGGCGTCGGTGTGCACCAGGCCAAACACGATCGGCGACGGATCGACGACCGGATCGGCGTCGAGCAGCGTTGCGCCGATCGGCAGCCCGGCCGACTGCGGCAACGCGCGGAAGTCACGCCTGCGCTGCGGAATTTCGGGGAGTCCCTCGATGTTCGGGAGCCGCTTGACCTTGCGCTCCTCGGGCGGACCCCACGGACGCGTGAACACGTGCTCGGCGAATACGCGCCCGACGGAGACGCGCGCGCCGTCGCCCGGCTGCGGCGGGAAGTTCGTGCGACCGCGCACGCCGTGCACCTCGATCCAGATGTCGAGCAGCAGCCGCTCGACATCGCCCTTTCCGTCGATCGCGTGGGCGAGATCGAACATGCCCGCGGCGTCGATCGGGTGCGTGATCGGGAGCGGCTCGTCGCTCGCCTCGACCACCAAGCGCGTGAGGATGGGGATGACGCCCTGCCGGAGCATCGTCCTGTTGTGTTCCTGTCGCGACAGGCGCTGCCGCCACACGACCTCGCCGATCGCGTGCGGCAGCGACTCGAGCATGGCGCGACCGTCCTGCGCGAGGTCTTCGTAGCGCAGCTCCAGCGCGCCGGACGCGCGCTGATCGGCGGGGACCTCGGGCGGAGCGGGGAACCAGGGAGCGGACAAGCGATTGGCCTATAGCGTCCCTCGAGGAGTTCGAACAGGTGTGTCCGCCGGGGGGAGGAACCCGCACCCTGTGGTCGAGCGTCGTGAACGCGCCGTCCTCCCAGACGAGTCCGTTCCGCGCGCGGTCAACGCGCGATGTCATCCATGATGCGACCGATCATGTCGCACGCGCGTGCCTCGTCTGAGACCACGGTCCGCGCGCAGACGCGGCGAGCCGAACGGCCGCGATCGCGGCGGCTCGACGCAACCTCACGCCGATTTCGACTTCAGGCCGCCGCGTCGGCGATGCAAGACTCGATCGGCCGCGGGCTCCAACCGAGCTCTTCGCGCGCGCGGCGGCCGTCGAAGGACCAGTGGACGCCGGCCGACATGGCGCCCGCCTCCTCGAGCAGGCGGAGCGCCGGGCTGCGCTCCCGGACGGCCGCGGGCAGACGCGCGGCGAGGGCGGCGCCGAGATCGAGCACGCGATCGGGAACGGTCAGCGCCGGGCGCTTGAACCGCGACAGCCATTCGCCGAGCGGGAGGACTCCGGCCGAGAGCACCCACTCGCCCCCTTCGTCGAGGCCCGCGCTGCGGGCGCGGAGGCCGCGATCGGCGACGCGGATCACCCCGTCGGCGCAGTCCTCGACGTGCACGAAGCAGAGGCGCATCTCCGGACGCGCGACCACGCCGAACGGTGCGCGGCGGAGCAGCCGATGCGCGCGGCCGAACATGCTCGGATCACCCGGTCCGAAGATCGTCGCCGGCATCGCGATGCGCGCGCGGTGTCGCCGCGCGACGAGGTGCGCCGCGCGCTTGGTCGCGGCGTACGCGGATCGTGGCGCCTCGTCGTTCCAGTGCGTCTCGTCCGCGAGGTCGATCCCGGTGGAGCCGAGCGCCGCGACCGTGCTCACGTGCACCGCGGGAATGCCCGCGTCGCGCGCCGCGGAGAGGACGTTCTCGGTCCCCGCGACGTTGACGCGCTCCATGCGCGCGACGTCGCGCGTCCCGAGCTCGTAAATGGCGGCGACGTGTATCACCCGCGCGACGCCGTGCATCGCGCGCACGACCGCCTCGCGATCGGTGACATCGGCGACGAGGTCCACGCCCGGCCGGAGATCGAGGGCGCGCACGCTGTCGCCCCGCGCGACGAGCCGCCGCACGATGTGGCTGCCGAGGAAGCCGGCGGCGCCGGTGATCAGCGTCGTCATGGGTTCTGCAGGGCGAAGTAGAGGGCCAGCCAGGCTCTCCCGTTCTCACCGAGCGAGGGCTTGCCGCCGAGGACGAGCCACGCCTGACCGAGCCAGAGCCCAGGCGCCACCGTGCGGATCTCGTCCTGGATGGCGCGGATGAAGAACGGGTTCTCCGGGTGGTCGTAGTCGAGGTGAAGCGCGTCGAACGCGCCCGCGCGCGACGGACCGATGGAGGTGGTGAATCGGAACCAGAGGTTCTTGTCGCTGAAGACCCGGTTCCAGCCCTCGCCGCCGTGCGCGTCGCGCGGGGCGAACGTCTTGCCCCTCCACGGGAAGAACGACTGCCGCGCGAACGCGCGCATCGCGTCCTGCACGGCGGGGTGGGCCGCCGGCGCGGGCAGCATGCGTCCGACGAGGTTGCCCTTCACCTCCTGGATCGCCGGGACGCGCGCCTCGCGATAGAGGCGCTCGAGGGTCGGCACGTCGAGCGCGAGGAGCTCGTCCACGGAACGAGGGACGGCGGCCTGCCGCGGGATCGACTCGTGTGCAAACGTCGCTGCCATGGTGTTCCTCCTGCGTAGTCCAAACGGAACGAACGTTCATTCCGCTCGCGTCCGGACGAACCCGCCCGGCAACGAGCCTCCAGTCTCAACGACGGATGGCTTCCCACACGACGGGCTCGGCCTGACGAAGCGCTTCTTCGAGCGGCATCGGCAGGTGTCCCGCCTCGGCGGCGCGCACGAGACCGACGACGGCCCCGTAGACGACGGCCATCAGCAGCTCGGGCGCGAGGTCCTTGAGCGCGAGCGCGTGCCGAGCCTGCTCGGCGAGATCGCGGATCGGGCGCAGGACGAGCTCGTCGCACGCCCTGCTCTGGGCATCGAGGTACGGCGCATGGTGGTGGAGCTCGAGGAAGGTGAACGCGCGCGGGTGCTCGACCGCGAAGCGGCACAGCCGCCGATAGCACTCGCCGAACAGAGCGCGCGGGGGCAGGTCGGTCGGGAACCCCTCGAAGAGCGAGCTCGCGAGCGCGGCCTTCCACGAGCGATACAGGGCGTTGACCAGCGCTTCCTTGCTCTCGAAGTAGCGATAGAGCGTGCCGGCCCCGACGCCGGCGCGCTCGGCGACGAGCGGCACCGCCGTTCCGTGGAACCCGCGCTCGGCGAACAGCTCGAGCGCCGCGTCGAGGATCGCCTGGCGCCTGTCGCTCGCGTCGCGTCTGCTCTCGGTGTGGGCCGCCAAGGCTCGGAATGAATATTCATTCCGTGTCGGGCGGTCAAGACCGGCGCTCCGCGAGCGCCCACTTGCGACGCTCGGCGACGCACCCGCTGGCATCATGAGAGGGATGGGGGGCTCCGTGGCGGTGGCTGCGCCATACGCGATCACTGGTGTTTTGCACGACGCCGGCGACGTCGTGCTGCGCCGTGCGGTCCGCGTCGCCGACGGCCGCCCGGTCCTCCTGAAGACGCTCGCCGCGCCGCGAGCCGCGCCGGTCGGGTGGAGCGAGCGACGCGCCCGTCTCATGGCCGAGTGGGAGCTCGGCCGGCGCCTCGCCACCGACGCGATCGTCCGCCCGCTCTCGTTCGAGAACGTGTCCTTCGACACGCTGGCCAACGTCCCGACGCTGGTGCTCGAGGATTTCGGCGGAGCGCCGATGCAGCCGCGCACGCCGCTCGCTCCCGCGCGCTTTCTTCCCCTCGCGATCCGCGTCGCGCGCGCGACGGCGGCGCTGCACGCCGCGGGGATCGTTCACAAGGACCTCAAGCCCGAGCACGTGTTCGTCCACCCCGACACGCTCGAGGTGAAGATCTCGGGGCTCGGCATCGCGTCGCCGGTGCAGAGCGCACGCGCCGTCGCGCGCGCGTCGCGTCGCTTGGAGGGCTCGCCTGCGTACATGGCCCCCGAGCAGACGGGCTGGACGAACCGGCCGATCGACGCGCGCGCCGATCTCTACGCGCTCGGGATCATGTTCCATCAGCTCCTCACCGGGCGTCTCCCCTTCGACGCAGAGGACGCGCTCGAATGGGTGCACAACCACGTCGCGCGGACGCCGCCGCCGGTGTCCGCGGCTGCCGACGTGCCCGCGCCGATCTCCGACATCATCGGCAAGCTGCTCGCGAAGTCCCCCGAAGATCGCTACCAGAGCGCCCGTGGCCTCGAGCTCGACCTCGCCGAGTGCCTCGCGCGGCTCGAGGCGACGGGGGACGTCGCTCCGTTTCCGCTCGGTGCGCGCGACGTACCCGACGCGCTGCGACTTCCGCAGCGGCTCTATGCGCGCGACGCGCCGCTCGCCGCGCTCCGGGCCGCGTTCGCGCGCGCCGCACACGAGGGCACGCGAGAGCTCGTGCTGGTCCGGGGCCCGCCCGGCATCGGGAAGTCCGCGCTCGTGCGGGAGCTCGCGCCGCTCGTGCTGCACGAGAACGGCTCCTTCGCGGAGGGCAAATGGGATCAGGTGTGCCGCGACATCGTCTACGCGGGCGTCGCGCAGGCGGTCCGCGAGCTCTCGCTCGACGTGCTCGCCGGCACCGAGAGCTCGATCACGAAGCTCCGCGAGAGGGCGCGCGCGGAGCTCGGCCCGCACGCACGGCTCCTCGTCGACGTCGTTCCGGAGCTCGAGCTGCTGCTCGGCAAGCAGGATCCGCTGCGCGAGGTCCCCGCCGACGAGCGGCAGCATCGACTGCACGGCGCGTTTCGGAGGCTGCTCGGGCTGCTCGCGGGCGCTGGGCACCCGTTGGTGCTGCTGCTCGACGACGTGCAGTGGGCCGATCCCTCGAGCATCGCGCTCGTCGCGCACGTGCTGTCCGATCCCGAGATCGACCACGTGCTGATCGCTCTCGGCGCGCGCGAAGACGTCCAGCCGCTGCTCGGCGCGCTCGAGGAGATTCGAAGCGCCGGCGCGTCGATCACGACCATCGATCTCGCGCCGCTCTCGGTCGACGAGACCACCGGCCTCCTCTCGGACACGTTCCGGCAGCCGCCCGAGGCGGTGAGCTCGCTCGCCCGGCTCGTCCACGAGAAGACCGGCGGGAACCCGTTCTTCACGCGCGAGCTCCTCCTCGCGCTCGATCGCGATCGCCTCGTCGCGTTCGACGACGCACTCGGGGCGTGGCGCTGGGACGTCGAGGCGATCCGCGCGAAGGGGCTCACCGACGACGTCCTCGAGCTGCTCATCGCGAAGCTGCGCGAGCTGCCCCGACATACGTGCGAGGCGCTCGAGTTCGCGGCCGCGGCCGGGAGCGGGACGACGGCCTCGACGCTCGCCGCCCTGCTGGGCGTCCCTGAGGAGCGCGCGCGGGAGTCGCTAGCCGAGGCCGTCCGTGACGGGCTCGTGTTCGTCGACGGCGACGTCCACCGGTTCGTCCACGATCGCGTGCAGCAGGCGGCGTACGCGCTCATGTCCGAGCAGGAGCGCGCGCGCGTCCACCTGCTCATCGCGCGGGTCTTGCGCGCGCGTCTCGCATCCGAGCCGACCGCCGAGGCGTTGTTCGAGGTGGCGCGGCACGCGAGCCTGTCCGCGGGGCTCGTGATCGACCGCGACGAGCGCCTCGCGCACGCGCGCCTCTGCATCGCGGCGGCGCGCCGGGCGCGCGCTGCGGCGGCGTTCGACGCGTCGCGCGCGCACGCCCTCGCGGGGCTCTCGTGGCTGCCGGCCGACGGCTGGGACACGCAGCGTGACCTCGAGCTGTCGCTCTCTCTCGCCGCAGCGGAGGCCGACGTGCAGGTCGGCGATCTCGACGCGGCGGAGCAGCGGCTGCGCGATGTGCTCCCGCGGGCCCGCACGCGCGGCGAGAAGGCGGCGATCCACGCCTTGTTCGTGCAGCTGCACACCAAACGCGGAGAGTCGGATCGAGCGATAGAGAGCGCCGCCGCGTGCCTTTCGCTCTTCGATGTGACGATTGTCGCGCACCCGAGCGCGGAGCTCGTCGAGGCCGCCGAGCGGCGGATGTTCCAGACGCTCGGTGGGCGCACGATCGAGGACCTGCGCGGTCTGCCGCTGGTCGAGGACGCGGACCTCGAGGCGGCCACCAACGTGCTCGGGCTCCTCCTCCCGACCGCGTACTTCTCCGACGTCCGACTGCATCGTCTGGTCGCGATCCACCTGGTCGATCTCGCCCTCCGCGAGGGGATCGTCCCGGCCTCGGCCATGGGGTTCGCCGCGTTCGGCCTCGAGCTCTGCATCTCGCGGCGCTACGCGGAGGCCGAGCGCTTCGGCACGTTCGCGCGCGCGCTCGTCGAGCTGCACGCGTTCACCGCGAAGCGCGGCATGGTGTACCTCCTGGTCGGCGCGGCGACGAACGCGTTCTGCAATCACCTGCGGACGAGCATCCCGTACCTGCACGAGTCGGTGCGCAGCGCGGTCGACACCGGCGACTTCCTCTTCGCCTGCTTCGCGACCAACCAGGTGTCGATCTGCCGCTTCTGGATCGGCGACCCGCTCGACGAGATCGAGCGCGAGGCGAACGGCGCCGTCGAGCTCGTTCGTCGAGCGAGATACGAGCCGATGGTCCCGATCGTCGCCACGCTGCGCAACCTCGCGCGCGCGCTCGGCGATCCCGGCCGCGCGACGCTGACGCTCGACGGACCCGATGTCGAGGAGCGCGCGTTCGAGAGGGACGTCGCGCCGGTGACCGTGCCAGTCGTGACGTTCACGTACTGGCTCCACAAGCTCGTCGCGCGCACCCTCCAGGGCGACGTGCCGGGGGCGCTCGACGCGGCGCGGAGGGCCGACGCGCTCGTCATCGAGATGCGCGGCCAGTACCCCGAGGCCGCCTTCCACGGGATCTGCGGCGTCGCGATCGCGATGGCGAACCACGGCGACGCCGACGTCGCGGAGATCGCGCGCCACCGCGAGTGGCTACGGCCGCTCGCCGAGCACTGTCCCGAGAACTTCGCGAACATGCACGCGCTCGTGTCGGCGGAGCTCGCGCGGGTGGAGCAGCGTGACCTCGAGGCCATCGAGCTCTACGAGCGCGCGATCGGGAGCTCGCGCGCGCACGGCTTCGTGCAGTGGGAGGCGCTCGCGTGCGAGCGCTGCGCGGCGCACCACCTCGCCCGCGGACGACCGCTCGCGGCGGAGGGCTACCTGATCGCGGCGCGAGACGCCTACGAGCGCTGGGGAGCCGCGGCGAAGGTCCGGGATCTCGAGCGGCGGCACCCCTCGCTGCGCGAACGTCGTCGACCGGGCGCCGACGACGCGACGCTCGCGATCAGGGCCGAGCAGCTCGACGCAATCTCGATCTCGAAGGCGTCGCAGACGATCTCGTCCGCGATCGTGCTCGAGGAGCTCGTCGGAACGCTGCTCCGCCTGGTCCTCGAGCAGGCCGGCGCGGACCGTGGCGTCCTGCTGCTTCGCCGCGGGGACGAGCTCGTGATCGCCGGCGACGCGTCGATTACGAGCAAGGGCGAGCGCGAGGCGGTCGTCGTGGACATCGACTCGGCGCAAGAGGTCGCGCCCGAGGCCGTCCCGCTCTCGGTCATCGGCTTCGTCCGACGCACCTCGAAGCCGGTGATCGTCGACGAAGACGCGACGCGTTCCGGCAGGTTCGCGGCGGACCCGTACTTCGCCCGGTCCGCGCCGCGGTCGATGCTCTGCGCGCCCATCGTCCTGCAGGGAGCGACGGTGGGTGTCCTCTACCTCGAGAACCGGGTGCTCGCCGGGGCGTTCGGGCCGGAGCGCCTGGCCGCCGTCGACGTGCTCGCGCGCCAAGCAGCGATCTCCCTGGAGAACGCCCGATTGCTCGGGGACGCCAAGGCCGCGCGCGCACGCGCCGAGGCCGCGGAGCGACGCGCCGCGTTCCTCGCGGAGGCGAGCGCGCTGCTCCTCGGCTCGTCGGAGATCGACGCGACGCTCGCCGCGCTCGCAGAGCTGTGCGTCGGTCGCGTCGCCGACTGGTGCGTGATCGAGGTCGTCGAGGGGGCCGAGATCCGCCGCATCACAGGCGCTCACGTCGATCGGTCTCGGCGTCCGCTGCTCGAGGAGCTCGGGCGTCGGTACCCGACCCGGCGCGACGGACCGAGCGTCACGAGCGTCGCGCTGCGGACGGCGACGCTGGCCTCGTCGAGCGCCGAAGAGCTCCGCACGACGTGCGACGACGACGAGCACATGACCGGCCTCCGCGCGCTGCACACGGAGGCGCAGCTCGCCGTGCCCATCGTCGCGCGCGGGGAGGTCCTCGGCGTGATCACCATGGCATCGGCCGCGCGCGGCGCGTACGGCGCGGACGATCTCGCCGTCGCCGAGGAGCTCGCGCGTCGCGCCGCGTCCGCGATCGATCAGGCGCGCTCCCGTCGAAAGACCGAGGAGGCCGTGCACCTGCGCGACGTCTTCCTGGCCATCGCCTCCCACGAGCTGCGCACGCCCCTGACGTCGCTGCGGCTGCACCTGCAGCTCCTGACGCGCTCGTTGTCGGCCGGCGAAGCGCCCTCGGCCGAGACGCTCCGCCACGGCCTCGACCGCGCGCTGGCGCAGGTGTCGCGCCTCCGCGGCTTGGTCGAACAGCTGCTCGACGTCTCGCGACTGACCGGCGGTCCGCTCGATCTCGATCGCAGCGGCGTCGACCTCGCAGAGGTCGTCCGCGAGGTCGTCGACCGCGCGCGCGCCGCGATCGAGGCGAGCGGATCGTCCGTCGCGATCGACGCGCCCGGGCCGGTCGTGGGGTCCTGGGATCGACTGCGCGTCGAGCAGGTCGTGACGAACCTGCTCGACAACGCGATCAAGTTCGGGGCGGGGCGTCCCATCGAGATCCGCGTCGAGGCGCTGCCCGCGCGAGCGCGCCTCTACGTGCGCGATCACGGCCTCGGCATCGCGCCGAACGCGCAGGCGCGCGTCTTCCGGAAGTTCGAGCGCGCGGTCTCGGAGCGGAACTACGGCGGGCTCGGCCTCGGGCTGTACATCGCGCGGCAGATCGTCGAGTCGCACGGCGGGTCGATCTCGGTGCACAGCACGCCCGACCTCGGCTCGACGTTCGTCGTCGAGCTGCCTCGGTGAAATGGGAAGAAGCCGGTCCCGACCCGGAAGAGGACGACGAGGAGGACGAGGACGACGAGCAGCGCGCGGCGTTCAGGCGGCGCGTCGATGCATCGCGGCGCCGACGCACACGCCGAGGAAGAAGACCTGCGCCGAGTAGTAGACCCACAGCACCGCGACGACGACCGCGCCCGCGCCGTCGTACAGGTCGCCGATCTGCTTGTGCTGCAGGTACAGCGTGACGACGACCGATCCGAGCGCGAACAACAGCGTGCTGACCAGCGCGCTGACGGCGGCCTCCCGGTGCGTGATCGGCACCTCCGGCAGCGTGCGCAGCACCGCGAAGAACAGCACGAACGCGACCACGACCGACGTGCCGACGTCGAGCACCCACAGCATCGCCGGCGGCGGGCGCACGCTCATGCTCGCGATCACCGCGAAGGTGCCCTTGGCCACGACCTGCGCGGCGACGAGCAGCGCGACCAGCACGATGAGCCCGAGCGCGCGCCCGTAGGCGCGGGCGTAGCGCACGTGGCGGGGGTGGGCGGCCTCGGTCTGCTCGAGGTCGACGCCGAACAGCTGGTTCACCGCGCGGTGCAGCGCACGGAACAGCCGCGTGCTGCCGAAGATCACCAGGGCGAACCCGAGCACGCCGGTCTTGCCCTCGAGATCGACCTTCGCCGTCAGCGCGCGGACGGTGGCGAGCCCGTCGGGCGCGAGCCAGCGCGAGAGGCCCTCCCACAGCGCGCTCTCGGCCTTCTCGCGGCCGAACACCGCGCCGACGACGTGCAGCACCACCACGAACAACGGCGCCGCGGACAAGAGCGCGTAGAACGCCACCGCGGCGCCGAGGAAGCGCGCGCCGCGGGCGGAGAAGATCCGCAGGGCCTCGCGGAGTACGGCGCGCACGCCCCGCAGCCTACTTCGTCTCGGCGTCGGCGACGGCGCGGAAGTCCTCGATCTGGTCGAAGTTCATGTAGCGGTAGATGTTCGCCGCCTTCGGCTCGATGACGCCGACGTACTTCTTGTACTCCTCGACCGTCGGGATCTTGCCGAGCAGCGCGCACACGGCCGCGAGCTCCGCGGAGCCGAGGTACACGCGCGTGTCGATGCCGAGGCGGTTCGGGAAGTTGCGGGTCGAGGTCGACATCGCCGTCGAGCCCTTGCGCACCTGCGCCTGGTTGCCCATGCAGAGCGAGCAGCCGGGCATCTCCATGCGCGCGCCGGCGCGGCCGAGGATGCCGTAGTAGCCCTCCTCGCTGAGCACCTGCTGGTCCATCTTCGTCGGCGGGGCGATCCACAGGCGCGTCGGCAGATCGCTCTTGCCCTCGAGCAGGGCGCCGGCCGCGCGGAAGTGGCCGATGTTGGTCATGCAGGAGCCGATGAAGACCTCGTCGATCTTGTCGCCGGCGACCGCCGAGAGCGGCTTCACGTCGTCGGGGTCGTTCGGGCAGGCGACGATCGGCTCGGTGATCTCGGCGAGGTCGATCTCGATGACCGCGGCGTACTCGGCGTCTGCGTCCGGCGCGAGGAGCTCGGGCTTCGCGATCCACGCCTCCATCGCCGCGATGCGACGCTGCAGCGTGCGCTTGTCGTCGTAGCCGAGCGCGATCATCCACTTCATCAGCGTGATGTTCGAGCGCAGGTATTCGATGATCGGCTCCTTGTCGAGCCGCACCGTGCACGCCGCCGCCGAGCGCTCGGCCGAGGCGTCGGAGAGCTCGAACGCCTGCTCGACCTTCAGCGTGGGCAGCCCCTCGATCTCGAGGATGCGGCCGGAGAAGAGGTTCTTCTTGCCCTTCTTCTCGACGGTGAGCAGGCCCTGCTTGATCGCCCATAGCGGGATCGCGTTGACCAGATCGCGCAGCGTGACGCCCGGCTGCATCGTGCCCTTGAAGCGCACGAGCACCGACTCGGGCATGTCGAGCGGCATGACGCCGGTCGCCGCGGCGAACGCGACGAGGCCGGAGCCGGCGGGGAACGAGATGCCGATCGGGAAGCGGGTGTGCGAGTCGCCGCCGGTGCCGACGGTGTCGGGCAGCAGCAGGCGGTTGAGCCACGAGTGGATGACGCCGTCGCCGGGGCGCAGCGACACGCCGGAGCGGTCCTGGATGAAGCGCGGCAGCTCGCGGTGCATCTTCACGTCGACCGGCTTCGGGTACGCCGCCGTGTGACAGAACGACTGCATCACGAGATCGGCCGAGAAGCCGAGGCACGCGAGGTCCTTCAGCTCGTCGCGGGTCATCGGGCCCGTCGTGTCCTGCGAGCCGACGGTGGTCATCTTCGGCTCGCAGTAGGTGCCGGGACGGATGCCGGTGACGCCGCACGCCTTGCCGACCATCTTCTGCGCGAGGGTGAAGCCCTTGCCCGAGTCCTCCGGGTTCTTCGGGAGGCGGAAGACCGTCGACGGCGCGAGGCCGAGCGCCTCGCGCGCTTTGCCGGTGAGGCCGCGCCCGATGATCAGCGGGATGCGGCCGCCGGCGCGCACCTCGTCGAAGATCACCTCGCTCTTGATGGTGAACTCGGCGATGACCTCGCCGTTCTTGAGCGCCTTGCCCTCGTAGGGGCGGAGCTCGATCACGTCGCCCATCTCCATCTTGGAGACGTCGAGCTCGATCGGCAGCGCGCCCGCGTCTTCCTGGGTGTTGAAGAAGATGGGGGCGATCTTGTTGCCGAGGCAGTAGCCGCCGAAGCGCTTGTTCGGCACGAAGGGGATGTCGTCGCCCGTCCACCACAGCACCGAGTTGGTCGCCGACTTGCGCGACGAGCCGGTGCCGACGACGTCGCCGACGTAGGCGACCGGGTGGCCCTTCTTCTTCAGCTCGGCGAGCACCTCGAGCGGCTTCTCGACGAAGCCGGGGCGCGGGTTCTTGAGCATCGCGAGCGCGTGCAGCGGGATGTCGGGGCGCGACCACGCGTCCGGCGCGGGGGAGAGGTCATCGGTGTTCGTCTCGCCGGGGACCTTGAACACGGTCACCATGACCGACTCGGGGACGGCCGGGCGGGAGAGGAACCACTCGGCGTCGGCCCACGACTGCAGGACGCGCTTGGCGTTCGCGTTGCCGGCGTCCGCTTTCTCCTTCACGTCGTGGAAGGCGTCGAACATGAGGAGCGTCTTCTCGAGCCCCTCGGCCGCCGTCGCGCCGCAGGCCTCGCTGTCGAGCAGGTCGATGAGCGGCTTGACGTTGAAGCCGCCGAGCATCGTGCCGAGCAGCTCGGTCGCCTTCACCGGCGTCACCAGCGCGCAGGCGACCTCGCCCTTGGCCACCTTCGTGAGGAACGTCGCCTTCACCTTCGCGGCGTCGTCGACGCCCGCGGGGACGCGGTTCGTGAGCAGCTCGACCAGCTCCTGCGCGTCGCCGTTCGGCGGCGACAGGAGAAGCTCCACCAGCTGCCTCATCTGCTGCGCGGTCAGCGGCAGGGGCGGGATACCCAGGGCGGCGCGTTCGGCGGCATGCTGGCGGTATTCGGTGAGCACGGCTCGTGTCCTTTCGTGGGGCGGGGGCGTGAGGCGCGCCTCGCCGCGTTCTCTCTTGAAGCTCGTGCCGTGCGCGTCAAGTTGAGCGCGCCGCGCCGCGAAACCACCTGCGGGAGGTCACGGAAGCGGCCCAATTCCCTTGATCCCGGCGTCGAAGCAGGCCTAGGACGCACACGACCCTACAGGGTCGCCCCCAAAGGGAGGGATCACCATGTTCACGCGTCATTTCTTCGCTCCGATCTTCGCCGTCTCGCTCGCCGCCGCTCTCGGCTCACTTGCCGGCTCGCTCGCCGGCTGCGCCGCCCAGTCCGCGCACGACTCCGACGACGACCCGAGCACGATGCGCTCCGAGGACGCGCTCTCGGCGTTCGGCAAGCTGCTCGTGGGCAGCTACCGCAGCGAGGCGTTCTACCCGCGCTTCACCCTCGCGGCCGACGGCACCTATCGCTGGGACAGCGGCATCCGTTGCATCACCACGCCGTGCCCCTCGGGCGACGTCGGGCGCTTCTTCATCTACCGCGGCGTCTTCTCGGGCGTTCGCTACGTCAACCTCCGCTCCTCCGACGGTTCGGTCGAGCGCTGGCTGCGGGTCGATTCGCTCACCCCGACGAAGCTCGTCGGCGTGTTCGGCACCACCGGCGTCTTCACGCGCGACACCGGCAAGGACGAAGCTGGCTGCAAGTTGAACAGCGACTGCGCCGGCGGCGAGCAGTGCGACGCGGGCACCTGCGTCGCGCGCCCGCTCTGCGTGCAGATCCAGGTGACCGACGGCCGCTACGTCGCGAAGAACTTCCCCGCCGGCTCGTGGGCCGAGGCGAACGCGTGGGCCGACACGACCGCAGCCGGGGCGGGCCACGGCATCAGCCTCGCGACGTGCGCCCAGGTCGCGGCCGGCCTCGCGTGCACCGAGGAGTACGCGCCGCTCTGCACGATGATCGGCGGCAGCGACTTCGCCTACAACGAGTCGAACCTCTGCTACGTGCGTCGCGCGGTCCTCTCCGCGGCCGGCGAGTTCGGCGAGGTGACGGGGGTCTACACCAAGGGCGAGTGCGAGAAGGGCGAGCTTCGCTGCGCGACGTACTGGCTGAAGTCCGATCCGGCGGCGGTCGAGGGCGCGTACTACGCCCACACGTTCGCCTCGGAGTTCGAGGCGAGCTCGTGGATCGCGCTGCAGCCGAGCGCCGTCGACGCGGCCGTCCTGCCGGGCGCCTGCGACGCGATCACGGCCTGCACCAAGGAGTACAACCCCGTCTGCGGCGGCGTGCGCTCCGACGAGCCGTCGACGTTCGGCAACCGCTGCATGTTCATGGCCGCCGTCCGCGCGAGCTCGACGACCGATGGTTGGTCGAAGGGCTACGTGAGCGCGGCGGGCGAGTGCACGAAGTGAGCTGATGCTGGAACCACCCCCGGGCCGGAGTCGACCTCCGGTCCGGGGGGAAGGTCCCTACTTCGTCAGCTCGCCGAGCACGATCTGACCCGAGCGCTGCAGCGCCGCGCCGGTGAAGGTGCTCTTGCCCGTGTCGCAGGCGCCCGGCTTCAGGATGGCGCCGGTCTGGCCGTTGTCCGAGAGGTTCCAGTAGGCCCAGCTCAGCTTCTTCTCGGCCATCAGCGCGAGCCACGCGGCGGTGCTCGCCTCGTCGACGAAGCCGTCGCCCGAGTACGTCGGCGTGCCCCACTCGGTGACGAAGATCGGGATCTTGTCTGCATACGTGCGCACCACGTCGCGATACGACCCTTGGTGCGACGCGGCGTAGAAGTGGAACGTGTACATCACGTTGCCGTAGGCGGCGCCGCTGCCGTTGCGCGGCGGGCTCTCGACGATCTCGGCCGCCGAGCGCCCGCCGGAGACGCCGAGCGACGACCAGTCGGGGGTGCCGACGATGGTCACCGTGTCGAGTTTCTTCTCGTCGCGGATGACCGCGAGGACCTGCTGGGCGTAGTCGCGGATGGTGCTCCAGCCGACGCCGTTCGGCTCGTTGGCGATCTCGAACAACACGTGCGGCTTGGCGCCGTGCTTGTCACCCACGTGGCGGAAGAACTCCTTCGCGCGCGCGAGGTTGTACATCGGATCGCCCGGGCTCAGGATGTGCCAGTCGATCAGCGCGTACATCCCGCGCTTGCCGATCTCGTCGACGAGCGTGTCGACCTGCGCGCGGTAGCCGGCCGGATCGGTCTCGTAGCCGCCCTCCTGTACGTACAGAGCGATCCGCACCAGATCGGCCTTCCACTCGCTGGCGAGCGAGTCGAGCGCGGCGGGGCCGAGGCAGCGCTTGTTCCAGCCGTACCACTGCAGGCCGTGCGTGCTGATGCCGCGCAGCTGCACGACGGCGCCGCTCTGATCGCAGAGGTGCGTGCCGCACACGCGCAGCTTGCCGTGCCGGGCGACCGGGGATCCGGTGGGCTTCGGCGGGTCGGTGGGTGGCTCGCTCGTCGGCGTCGTGGTGGGCGTCGTGGTCGGCGTCGTCGTGGGGGTGGTCGTGGGCGTGGTCGTCGGTGAGGTGGGAACGTCCGCGCCGGCGTCGCCTTCGGCCGCGCCCTCGAGGGCCCCGTCTCCTCCGGGAGCGGGTGAGCAAGCAACGACGGCGATCAGCGCACAGAGCGGGACGAACCAGCGACGCATGACAGGACCTCCTCGGGCTGGCGTCGCCGATACACGTTGCGCGCCAACCACAGCGCGATCGTCGAGGGCCGGGTTTCCCCGGTGTCCGGACGATCGAGGCTTGTCACACCGAGGTGACCCCTTGGCCACTCCAGACCCCGCGCCCGGTCAGGGAACGATGCGCACCGAGGTCCCCGACGGGACCGCCTCCCACAGCACGTCGATCGCGTCGTCGTCGAGCGCCACGCAGCCGCTCGTCCAGTCGCGCGCGCTGCCGTGGCCGTGGATGCCGACCGCGCCGCCGAGCGGCGTGTCCCATAGTGGCTTGGTTCCGTCGGCGAACGCGCGCTCGATCGCGCTCCGTTCGTCGGCGGTGACGGCGCCCGACCAGGCGTCGCTCGGGCGCGGGTAGCTCAGGCCGAGGAAGCGGCGGTACTTGCTCTTGTCGTTGCGGGTGACGACGCGCAGCTCGCCCTCGGGCGTTTTGCCGTCGCCCTCGCGCGCCTTGTTGCCGGCCGGCGAGAACCCGAGGGCGACGCGGTAGCGCGCGAGCGCGCGATCGCCGGAGAAGAGCGTCAGCACGCGGGCGCGCTTCTCGACGACGATGCGCACGTCGCGCGGCGGGTACGAGACGCCGGCGGCGGCGCACAGCTCGGCGAGCGAGCGCCGTTCGCTCTGCACCGCGACGGCGTCGGGGCGCGGCGAGACGAACGCGATCGCGCGGCGCACCTCGCGCTCGAGCAGCACCCGCTGCAGCACGACGCCGAGGACGACGACCGCGAGGACCCACGGCCAAAGCCGCATCGTCCGACGTCCGCGAGAGGCGACGAGCTGCACGACGCCCGGAACGCGCGATCGGCGCCGGGCGATTCCCGCGTCAGCGCTGCGCCGGGAGGCGACGGTCGATCGCGCCGGACAGCTCGTCGATCTCGACGTCGCGCGCGCCGACCTTCGCCGGGTCGATGAGCGTGCTGGTGCGCGCGTCCCAGCCCCAGGTGCCGATCTTCCCGCCACTCCCGCCGGATGACATGCGGGGCCCGAGGTCTGTGCCACGACCCCGGGCCGAGTGTGCCAATGCCCGTGGTGCAAACGTGGGATCCTTCGAGAAATCTCGCTCGGTCCCGCTTGGCGCGGCCGTTGCGTAGAGGGGCGTCATGCGCACCGCCTTCCGCCTCGCCCTCCCGGTCCTCGCGCTCGCCGCGGGAAGCGCCACCGCATGTACCGGCGGCCGCTGCGGAAGCTTCGCCGACGACGAGCCCATGGCGGCGGCGGAACGGGGAGTGCCCGGGTCGACCGGCGGCAACGATCAGTCGGCGGCGCAGCGCGCGATCGTCGAGGCCGACATCGTGCAGCTCGACGACGAGCAGGACCGCATCTACGCCATGTCGCGCGGCGGCACGCTCGCGATGGTCGACGCGAAGGTGCCGGGGACGCTCCGCCTGATGGGCAAGATCACGCTGTCGGGGCAGCCGTTCGAGATGTACCGCCGCGGCGACGTCCTCCTGACCATGTCGAACAACGCGGTGTCGTACGACGGCAACGTCATGCTGCCGCTCGGCGAGTCCGCGGAGGTGCCGCCGCCGGACCTGCGCAACGGCGCGCTCGTCGCGGCGGTCGACGTCGCCGATCCGGCGAAGGCCAGGGTGCTCGCGACCTTCAAGGTCCCGGGCGAGGTCGCCGACTCGCGCATCGTCGGCAACGTGCTCTACGTCGCCACCTACGAGAACGGCTACTGCCACGGCTGCGGCACGGCGCCGCGCACGCTCGTCACCTCGTTCGACGTCTCCACGCCCACCGCGCCGAAGAAGGTCGACCAGATCGCCTTTTCGCCGTCGAACGCGTCCGGGTACGGCGGATGGTCGCCGTGGAAGCGCAGCGTCTTCGCCACCGAGAACCGGCTCTACGTCGGCGGGCTCGCGGCCGACGCCGCGACCACCGCCAACGAGGGCATCATCGAGGTCATCGACATCAGCGATCCGAACGGCGTGCTGAAGCGCGGCGCGACGATCTCCACGTCGGGTCCCATCGCCAGCCGCTGGCAGATGGACGAGCACGACGGCTACTTCCGCGTCGTCAGCCAACACGGCGTGGGGCGCACGACGAGCGGCGACCGCTACCCGGACATCGACGTCTTCCGCGCGGAGAGCACGACGTCCATGGTCCGCGTCGGGCACGTCACGATGGCGCTCCCGCGCCAGGAAGGGCTGAAGACCGTCCGCTTCGACGGCGCCCGCGCGTACGCGATCACCTTCCAGCAGACCGATCCCCTCTTCACCTTCGACCTGTCCGATCCGGCGAAGCCGACGCAGAAGGGCCAGCTCGAGATCCCCGGCTGGGTGTACCACCTCGAGCCGCGCGGCGAGGTGCTCCTCGGCCTCGGCCTCGACTGGCGCGACTCCAACGGCAACCTGAACGTGTCGCTGTTCGACGTCGCGAACCTGGCGCAGCCGAAGCTCGTGCAACGGGTGTCGTTCGGTCCGACCAACGCGTGGTCCGAGTGGATGATCACCAACGGCGTCTTGGCCGAGGATCAGGATCGCATCCAGAAGGCGTTCCGCGTCTTCGACGACGGGCTGATCGCCGTTCCGTTCTCGGCGCCGGGAGAGTACGGCAACGACGCCTGCTCCGGCGCCGGGTCGGGCATCCAGCTCCTCGACTGGTCGAAGACGTCGCTCGTCAAACGCGCGCTCCTGCCGATGAAGGGCAACCCGCGCCGCGCCGTGCGCCGCGACAGCGAGGCGATGAAGGAGCTGATCGCCATCTCCGACTCGAACGCGGTGTCGTTCACGATCGACGACCGTAGCAAGGTCGTGAAGACCGCCGACGTCGAGATCGGCGTCTGCGCGCCCCGTCAGAGCTACGTCGGCCGCGGCTTCGAGGGTAACGACACGGTGGCCGAGGACGGGTGGGGCGGCGGCAGCTGCTGGTGATGGCTCACGAGCCGCGGGAGCCGTCGTCGATGCAGAGGCCCCACTCCTGGGCGGCGGCCTGCACGTAGACGAGCTCGCGCTTCGCCTCGGCGGTCATCGTCGCGTCGGCGGCGAGCAGCGCGGTCAGCCGCTCGGTGGCGCGGCGGAGCTGGCGGATGCCGGAGACGGCGATCTGCTCGCGCAGGCGGAGCGCGGCCTCGCTCGTCTTGGCGAGCAGCTGGTTGAAGGCGTCGCGGTCGATGCGGATGACCACCGCCTCGGTCGCGGCCACGAACGAGGCGGCGCGCGGCAGGTAGTCGATGAGCGCGATCTGGCCGAAGACCGAGCCGGCGGGCAGCCGACCGAGCACCGAGCGGCCCTTGGTCGTCGTCTTGACGATATCGACCTCGCCGGACACGAGGAAGAAGCAATGGCTGCCCTGTGCGCCCTGGCTCGCGAGCGACGCGCCGGCCTCGAGGCGGAAGGTGGTCGCGTGCTCGAGGAGCTCGGCGAGGTCCTCGTCGGGGCAGCCCTCGAAGACGCCGAACGATCGGAGCACGCTGGCCGGGACGTTGGTGCGCGGGCGCCGCTGGGGCGCCGGAGCGGACGGGCGCGCCGGCGCCGCGACGCTCGTGCTCGCCGCGATCAGCGGATCGCCGAACTCCTCCTCCCACAGCGTGCGCCCGCGCGGCGACGCGAACGGCCACAGCGCGCGACCGAGATCCTGCACGAGGGGGAAGCGATCGTCGCGCTTGGGGGCCATCGCGCGCATGACGAGCGCGTCGAACTCCCGCGGCAGCTCCGATCGGAGGAACGAGGGCGGCGGCGCCTCGGCGGCGAGGATCTCGATGGCCAGCGCCGCGAGCGGCTCGGCGTCGTACGGCGGGACGCCCGTCGCGCACTGGTAGAGGATCACGCCGAGCGCGTACTGATCGCACCGGGCGTCGACGTCGTGCGCGAGCAGCTGCTCGGGCGGCATGTAGTGCGGTGTGCCGATCGGCGCGCCCGGTTGGGTCAGGGACCGTCGCGAGGCCACCTGCTCGTTCGACGGCTTGGAGATCCCGAAATCGAGCAGCACCGGATGATCGCGGTTGAAGCGGCCGCGGACGATGAAGATGTTCTCGGGCTTGAGGTCTCGGTGGAGGATGCCCTCGCCGTGCGCGGCGCCGACCGCCGAGACGACCGCGAGCATCAGATCGGCCAGTCGATCGAGCGGCATCGCAGGCTCGCGCGCGAGCCGCGACGAGAGGTCCTCCCCCTCGAGCAGGTCCATCACCAGGTAGGGCAGCCCCTGCTCGATGCCCACGTCGGACACGGCGATGACGTGCGGGTGCGACAGGCGTGCGGCCGTCCGCGCCTCGAGGACGAACCGCTGGACGAGCTCCGGATGCCTCGCCAGCGCCGGGAGGATGACCTTCAAGGCGACCCGCTTCTGCAGGTCGACGTGGCGCGCCTCGTACACCGTGGCCATGCCGCCGGTCGCGATGCGACGCACGATGGCGTATCGGCCGAACGAGGCGCCGGGCGGGAGGTCGGCCGACCACGCGGCCTGTCTCTCGGCGGTCACGGCGCGCCCTCGGCGTCGTGTCGATCGATCTCGGCGGCGATGCGCTCGTCGAGGCTGCGGAGTCGACGGGTCACGTCGCGGATGACCGCGGTCACGATGGCGCCGACGACCGCCGGCGAGCGTTGCCGGAGGACGTCCATCGTGTCGTGGGAGAGCTCGTAGGCGACCGCTTCGGTCTCGGCGGTCACCGTCGCGGAGCGCGGTCCGGGATCGAGGAAGGCCATCTCGCCGACCACCTCGGCTTCGGACATGCGATGGAGCGTGCGGACGGCGCCGTCGCGCCCGCGCACCGTCGCGACGAGCGTGCCCCCGGCGAGGAGGATCAGCGTGGCGCCCGGATCGCCCTCGCGGAAGACGATCTCGCCCGGGTCGTAGCGGACGCCGCGGACGCAGGCGGCGAGCGTGCGCAGGTCTGCTTCGGTCAGCCCGGAGAACGCCTCCGTTCGCCCCAAGACCTCGGCACGGACAGGCGCGGGCCGCATGGCGAAGACATCGTCTCACGGGCTGACGTCGCTGGATAGGCTCGGGGAGGGGCTCGAGGAGGCGTCACTGGACAGTCACTGGACGTCGAGGCGCAGCACCGTCGGTGTGCCGTTCCGGTGCAGCGACAGCTCGAGGGTGGGCGCCGCGCGCAGGCGCGAGAACGCCTCGAGCGCGCCGTCGGGCGTCGTCAGATCGAAGCCGTTGATCGAGACGAGCGAGTCGCCGGTCCGCAGCCCGAGGCTCGAGAGCACGCCCTGGTCGGGCACGTGGGTGAGCCTCATCCCGACGACCTTCCCGGCCACCATGTCGGGCATCACGCGCGCGCTGCCGAGCGCCGCGGCCCCCTTGTCGAGGAGCGCGTCGCGGACGACGCGATCGACGCGGACGTGCGTGTCGTCCACGCGCTCGATGCCGGAGCCGCGCGCGGCTGCCGGAGGCGGTGGCTTCGGGGCGGCGCGCTCGGTGGTGCCGTCGAGGAAGCACGTGCTGCGACCGTCGCGCAGCCACACGCGCGCGCTGGTGATCGCGGCGACGCGCCGCCCGCCGACGACGCTGCCGGCGCGCACCATCGGGCGATCGAAGCCCGTCGTGCCCGGCCACGACAGCACGGCGAGGGAGGAGCGGGGCTCGACGGGATCGCTCACCAGCACGACGACGCGCGCGCCGATCGCGCAAGGACCGCCGAGATCCGGCGCGGGCTCGGCGACGACGAGCGAGCGCTTCGCGGCCGAGGTCGTGGGAATGACGGGCGCCGCGGTCTGCATCGGCGCGGGCGTCGCCACGCTCGGCGGGAAATGGATCGCGGCGACCAGCTCGCCGACGCCGCGCGCGAAGAGGTACGTCGCGACGAGCGCGGGCCCGATCACCAACGTCACGCCGAGAGCACGTCGCATGTCGCGGCGTAGAGCGAGACGCGTGCCACCGGGCGAGAGACGAGGAATCCCGTCGTTCGCAGCGCACCCGCGAGGGCCCGCGTGCCAAAAGGTCAACGGCACGCCGGCGCCGACGTCAGGTTGGCGCGCGCGGCCTCGGTGTCGTGTCTCCCGGCGGCAGCCTGAGCTGCTGACGGCGACCTCGCTCAACGCCGGAGGAGCGCCTCGATCTCGGCGATCGGAAACGGCTTGATCAGGCAGCGGCGCCCGGAGCACTCGACGAACGACTTGAACTTGTTGGTGTAGGCGCCGCCGGTCATGAAGACGAACCGATCGGCGAGCTCGGGGCGGCGCCGGCGCACTTGATCGTAGAGATCGGGGCCGTCGAGGTCGGGCATCGCCAGATCGCACAGCACGAGATCGAAGGGCGGGTCCTCGAGCATGTGCCCGAGCGCCTCGCGCCCGCCGGCGGCGGTCACCACGTCGTGGTCGGCGTCGAGCAGGCAGTGGAGCGTCAACAGCAGCGCCGGCTCGTCGTCGACGACGAGGAGCCGACGGCGCACGGGCGCATCGTCGCCCGTCGAGCTGCCCGGCCGGGCCGGCTCTTCGAGCGCGGCCGGCAGCGTGACGCGCACGAGCGTGCCGTGGTCGTTCTCGACGCGGATCTCACCCCCGTGCTGCGTGACGATGCGGTGGCAGATCGACAGGCCGAGACCCGTCCCGAACCCCGGCGCCTTGGTCGTGAAGAAGGGATCGAAGATGCGACCTGCGATGTCGGCGGGGATGCCCGGCCCGTTGTCTCGCACGGTGATCGAGGCGCGACCTTCCGCGGTCCGCCCGGCGCGGAGCTCGATGCGGTTGCCGGGCGCGCCCTCCGGGAGCGCCTGCGCGGAGTTGATCAGGAGGTTGACGAACACCTGCTCGAGGCGGCCGGCGTTGCCCAGCACGAAGGGCGGATCATCGAACGTCGTGACCAGCAACGCGCGCCCGCGCAGGTGACGCGCGACCAGCCGCTCGGCGGTCGCGAGCACGGCGCGTAGATCGACGGGCCCGCGCGCCTCGTCGTCGAAGCGCGCGAAGGCGCTCAGATCACGGACGATCGACGCGACACGCGACGCGCCGTGACGGATCTCGTCGAGCAGCTCCCCCACGCGCGCGGCGGGCGCCGGTCCGAGGGCCTCCTCGAGCGTGCGCTCGAGCGCCTCGACCGCGAGCAGGACGAAGGTGAGGGGGTTGTTGATCTCGGGGGCGACGCCGGCGGCCAGGGTGCCGAGCGCCGAGAGACGATCGTTGCGCGCGAGCTGCTCCTGCATCGCGACGCGCTCGGTGACGTCGCGCGAGAACGCGAGCATCGCAGGGCCGCCCTCGTACTCGATGGGGCACGAGGTGATCTCGGCGCTGACCCACGGACCCGATAGAGCAGCGGCACGCCTGCCTTGCCGTTGGCGATCGCGCGGCCGACGCGCTCGCGCATGGTGCGAAGGCCCTCGGCGTCGAGGTGGTCCGCGAACGAGACGCCGACCATCGACGCGCCGCTCTCGTACCCGAGCACGCGCGCGGTCGCGCCGTTCGCCCACAGCACGACGCCGTCGCGCGAGATGGCGACGCCGTCGGGTGCCTCCTCCATCCAGCGGCGGAACCGGGCGTCGACGGAGCGGAGCGCCTCCTCCGCGCGTTTGCGCGTGCTGAGGTCTTGCACGAAGGACACGGCGAGCTCCCGGCCGCGCGACTCGAGGTACGTGACGGCCACCGAGATCGGCACGCGGCGCCCGTCGGCCGCGACGATCACGGTCTCGAACGACGGCGGCAGCGGCTCGCCCGGGATCCGCTGCGACCGCTTCGCGGCGACGCGCGCGCGCTCCTCCGGCGCGACGAAGTCGAAGGGATCCTGTTCCAGCAGCGAAGCGCGCGAACGGCCGAGCACCTCGGCGGCGCGTTTGCTCACCCAGACGTTGCGGACCGGGTCCGCGTGCACCGCGGTCACCACGATGCCGATGCCGGCGGCGTGCGCGGCCGCGAAGATCGCGTCGTCCAAGCCGTCCGCCGGCACCTCGAGCTGCGCCGACTCCCCCATGGCGCGAGCCTACGCCGATCGTGAGCGAATGTGGTGGCGTCCGCGCGCGCATCCCGCACGATTGCGGCGCACGACCAGGAGGAGCGCGGAGAGCCCGGCGAGCGGGAGCGCGCGCCCCAGCGGTGCGCTGCGACCAGGTATGTCGCATCCGCACCCGCCGCTGTCGGTCACGTCCTCGTTCGGGACGGGCGGTCGGTCGGTCGCGTCATCGGCGGTCGCATCGTCGACGGAGCCGGTGTCGTCGGCGGACGCATCGGGCTCGGCCGTCGTGTCGGCCGCGGAGTCCGTCGTCGCCGCGCCGTCGGTCGCCGAGTCGGCGCCGGCGTCGACGTCCCCGTCCGCGAGCGCGTCGCCGCCGGCGTCGGCGCCCGCGTCGCCGCCGCCGGGATCGCACACCGTCGAGGCCTTCAGCAGCGTGACGACCTCGATGTCGCCGGAGCAGGAGGGGCCGCCGAGCCCCTGACTGCCGCAGTCGCGGACGGTGAGCTTCAGCTGGTCCTTGTTCGCGTCGGCGATGACGTAGTGGAGGTGGTTGGAGCCCTTCGCGCTGCCGGTGCTCGACGCGGAGAACGTCGGGTTCACCAGCGCGCCGGCGCCGCCGGTCACGATGTAGGTGGTGCCGTTGGCGACGCCGCGCCGCCCGCCGTCGAGGGGCAGGGGCGTGATCACCCGCGGGACGCCGCCCCAGCCGCCCTTCGACGGATGGAAGCGCTCGTAGTCGTGATCGTGCCCGTGGAAGACCACGTCGACGCCGAACTCGTCGAGGATGGGCACGAGCTTGGCCGCGCGCGCCTTGTCGCCCTCGTTGTTGCCGTGGGCGCCGCTCGACCAGACCGGCGTGTGGAAGAAGAGGACCCGCCAGTCGACGTCGGTCTTGTGCGCGACGAGCAGGGTCTTCAGCCAGTCGATCTGTGCGTCGAACGAGTAGGTGTACGTCGACATGCCCACCAACAGCACGTTGCCGACGACGAACGAGTAGTAGTCGTCGACCTTGTCGGGGCCGTCGGCCGGGTATTCGAGCAGCGAGTTGAAGCGCGCGGCGGCGCCGGTGCCCGGGCCGTCGTCGTGGTTGCCCATGATCATGAAGTAGGGGATCGACTTGCTGACGCGCTCCAGCGCCGGCATCTCCTCGGCCCACTGATCGGCCTTGTCGCCGGTGCGCACGAAGTCGCCGGTGTGCAGCACGAAGATCGGGCTCTGGGCCGCGATCGAGCTCATGATGTCGGCGAACTGCCGCGACGGCTGATAGCCGACGATAGGGAGCTCCTCGCCGCGGCTGTCGCCCCCCGCGACGAACCGGAAGGGCGTGCACCCGCCCGGCGCCGGCGCCGTCTTGAACGGGTACCAGGCCGACCACGTGCCGGCCGACTGCACCCGATACTCGTAGCTCGAGGAGGGCGAGAGCCCGGTGAACCTCGCGACGAAGGTCGCATCGAGCTCGCTGGTGCCCGTCGAGGCGGCGGCCGCGGTCACGGAGGTCGCCGCGCCGGACAGCGGTCGCACCTCCGCCGAGCCCGCGGAGGCGGCGTCGTCGGTCCACGCGACGGTGAGCGTCGTGTGGGTCGGGCCGGTCCAGGAGACGCGCGGCCAGCGCGGCTTGGCCTCGACCATCGACGTGGAGAGGCAGAACGTCAGGGCGAGGCCGGTGACCAGGAGAGAGCGGATGCCGCGCATGCATGCATGGTCTGCCGTTGCGCGTCGGTGTCGAGCCGCGCCCCGATGGGGGCCTGCCCGCGACTGACGGACATCATGGTGATCTGCAGCAACGCGGGCGGTCGCTACCTCGAGAGGACCGTGGCGCCCTTCGCGGGGACCACGATCGGCGCCTTGCCGGTCGAGGCGACGGTCACGTTCGGGCCGCCGAGCGCGTCCTTCAAGACGGTCCCCGCCGCGAACCCGAGCGGCCCCGCGACGTCGACGTCGAGCGTCGTCGGCGCGCCTGCGCGCGACACCGCGACGATCGCCGCGTCGCCAGCGCCGCTCTTGCGCGCGAACACCAGCACGTCGTCCGTCGTGCCGGAGAGCGCCACGTAGGTGCCGCGTCGCAGCGGCGCGATGTTCTTGCGCGCGATGCCGAGCTTGCGCACGAAGGAGAGGGTCGCCGACTCCTCCGCCGTCAGCGCGCCCTCGGCGCGCCACATCACGCGGTTGTTCGGGTCGGCGCCGCCCCACTGCCCGTACTCGTCGCCGTAGTAGAGCAGCGGTGCGCCGGGGAGGCCGAGCAGCCACGCCATGCCGATGCGCGTGCGCGCGTAGGCTTCGGCGTCGGTCGGCGCGACGGCGATGTTCGACCACTGATTGCCTGGGATGCCCCGATCGTGCGCGGAGTCCTGCCCGCGATAGTCGGCGAGCGTGGTGAAGCGCGCGGTGTCGTGGCTGCCGATGTACGGCGTCATGATCGCGTCGGCCGGCCACTTGCCGAGGCCGTGGCGCGTCCAGTAGTCGGCGTGGAGCATGCCTTTGTCGCCGTAGGCGAAGGTTCGGTACGACACGCCGTGATAGAGGACGAAATCGAACTGCCCGTCGAGGCCCTGCGGGCCCATGTACTTCGCGATGGTGCCGTAGTTCTCGTCGTTGCACGGGTCGGCGCAGTCGCTCCAGCCCATGGCCGTCTCGCCCATCAGGAAGTACTTGGTCCCACCCGGCTCGAACGTCTCGCGCACCTCGGCGGCGAGGTTGCGGGTCGCGACCTCCTCGACGTGCTTGACCGCGTCGACGCGGAGGCCGTCGAGATCGAACTGCTCGAGCCACCACACGCCGTCGTCGACGAACTGCGCGTTGGCCGCCGGCACGCCGTGGTTGATGTCGGGCAGGTACGTCGCGAACAAGCAGTCGAGCGCGCGCGCGGTCCAATCGCAGCCGCTCGTGCCGCACACGCACCCGGTGCGGAACCACTCGGGGTGGGCCTTGAAGTACTCGTGCTCCTCGTGCACGTGGTTGACGACGTAGTCCTTCAGGATGCGGATGCCGTGCGCGTGCGCCTCCTTCACCAGCGCCGCCAGCGCGGCGGCGCCGCCGATGCGCGGATCGACCTCGCGCCCCTTGATCGGCCAGTAGCCGTGGTAGCCGGTGACCTTGTGCACGCCGTCGGAGGCGAGGTACGCGCCCGTCGGGTTGGTCCCGAACGGCGTGAGCCACAGGGCGCGCACGCCGAGCTTGTCGAGCGTGCCGTCGGCGATCGCCTTTCGGATGCCCTCGAGATCGCCGCCCTGATAGTCGCCGCGCGGATCGGCGCCGCTCGTCGCCGCGGGATCGTTGGTCGTGTCGCCGTTCCGATAGCGATCGGTGACGATCATGTAGATCAGCGCGTCCTTCCAGGAGAACGCCTCGGCCTCGATCCAGAACACGAGGCGCAGCGGCTCGGAGACGCGCCCGCTCTTGCTCCTCGCCCGCACCACCACGCGGTACTTGCCGTCGGCGAGCCCGCTCAGCGAGATCGTCGCGTTGCCGCCGGCGCCGACCGTCAGCTGCGACGACGTCAGCGGCGTCTTGGTGCCGTCGCGCTCGAGCGTCGCGGTGAAGCCGGCCGCGTCTGCGCCGCTGCCCTCGACTCCGTCGCGGAAGATCAGCGAGGCCGCGTAGGTGCCGCTCCCTGGGCCGGTGCGCGCGGGCTGCGTCTTCTCGACGCGCAGCGAGGGCAGGCGGCAGTCTTTGATCTTCACGGCGCTGTTCTCGACGCCGCCGACGTACTTGCGACGCGCCTGCGCCGGATCGAGCACCCACTTCGTCGAGCCGCCCTGATCGTAGACGAGCTTGTACGCGTGCAGCCCCGGGGGCAGCGAGACGGTCGCCTTGAAGCCGCTCGTGCCGTCGGGCGCCATCGCCTCGGCCTTGGTCAGGTCGAAGGCCGACCATTCGCCGGCGATGCGCACGTTGGTCGCCTCGGTCGTGCGGAAGGTGAACTCGGTGGGGCAAGCGGGCGGAGGTCCCGCGTCGGCGTCATCGGCTGCGGCGTCGGTGGCGGCCTCGGCGGGCGCTTCGCCGCCCTGGTCCGTCGCGCTCGTGTCGATCGTGGGGCTCACGATCGTGTCGGCCTGCGCGTCGGGCGCGTCGGTCTCGGCGTCGTCGGTGCATCCCGACGAGATCAAGGTCGCGAGCAGCAGGGGCCGAAGGCCGGAGCGTCCCATCGGCGCGAGCGTAGCGGACCGGCTGCGCGCGTGCTCGCGCTCTCGGACTCGAGTCTCGCCTTCTTCGGCTGGACGCTCGTCGCCGCGCTCGCTTCGGAGGTCGAAGGTTACGCCGACGTGCCGGCGATGACCGGCGCGCTGCGCGGGGCGCGCGCGGCGTACGTCATCCCACCGCCGCTCCCGGTGACCGAGAGCGGGCACCACGCCTACCGCGTCTCGCGCACCGAGACGCTCGCGGTGGCGCTCGCCGCGGCGCGCGTGCCGACACGGCGGCGAACTACCAGGAGCTGTTCGCCGGGATGATGTCCGGCCACGTCGCGCTCGAAGGAAGGGTGCCGCTGCAACGCGGCACGCTCGGCCTCCGTACACGCTCGGGGTGATGCTCCAGCGCGCCGGGGCGTGAGCCGCTACTTGGCGGTCTCCTCGGGGCCCACCTTCACGAACGACTCCGGGGCGCGTTGACTGCGCTCGAGCGCCGCGATCCACGGCCCGCTGCGCGCCACCTTCGCGTACCGCAGCTCGTCGAGATCGCCGGTCCACGGGTTGTCGAAGTACGACGACGCGGCGCGAGCTCCGATGCGGACCGTATGGGTGGTGACGTCGGGCTTGGTCTCGTACTGACGGATCGCCAGCTCGACGCCGTCGACGTAGAGCCGCCAGGTCTCGAGCTTGTCTTTGGCGTCCTTCTGCTGCACCCACGCCACGTGGTGCCACTTGCCGTCGTTGATCGCGACGGCCGTGCGCAGGAAGCCGACCCACCCGTGATCGACGCCGAAATGCGGGCCCTCCTTGCCGGTGCCGATCAGCTTGTCGCCCACCTCGTGCGTCTCGCCCTTCGCGCGGATCAAGATGCCCTGTTGCTTCGCTTCGGTCGTGCGGATCCACGCGGCGAACGTGCAGTCGACGTCGCCGAGGACGATGTCGTGCGCCCGCTGCACCTCGACCGCGTCCTTGCCGTCGAAGCGCTGGCCGCCAAGGATCACGCCGGGCGCGCTCTCGCTGCCGTTCTGCCATCCGTGGTGACCGCCGCCCGTCGCGTCGGCGAAGGTCGCGGTGGTGTCGCCGTTGATGGCGGCCTCGTCGAAGTGCCATACGGCGACCTCCGACGACCAGGTCTTCTTCGCGTCGGCCGCCGAAGTCGCCGCGGCGTTGCCGTAGTACAGATGGAACGCGTTCGGCAGCGCCGGCCCGATGACCGGGAGCTGCACCCACGCGACGATATTGCCGCCCGCCGGGTCCCACCGCACGAGCTCGAACGGGAGCAGCGAGCCGTCGAGGCGCGTGAAGCGCAGATCGCGCCCGTCGATCGCCACCTTGCTGATCATGTCGGCGTCGGTGAAGACGACCGGCACGACGAAGTGGGTCAGCTCGCCGTCGAGCATGGCGCCGTCGATCTCGAGCCGTCGCCGGTAGCTCCACCCCTTCGCGGGCCAGTCGGTCGGCGAGGCGTCGGGGGAAGTCGTGTCGAGCGTCGTCACGTCATCGACGGTCGTGTCGTCGATCGCGATCGCGGTGTCGACGGGCGGCTCGACGAACGTGTCGGTGGTCTCGGAGGCGTCGATCGGAAGCGGGAGGTCGGGGCCGGCGCCCGTCGCGTCGAGGCGACAGCCGAAGAGCAGCGCGATGGACGCGGCGCATGACGCGAACGCCGACCACCTGCCGCGCATGGCCCGAGAGTAGCGCAGCGACGGCCGATGGGCATCGCGCGAGCGGAGACGCGGCGCTGGACTCCGGACCTCGCACGGGGTTACAGCGCGCCCCATGGATCGATCGACCATCGCAGCGTTCCTCGCGAAGCAGACCCTCGCCGTCGAGGCGTCGACCGCCGAAGGCGGTCAGCCGCAGGCCGCCGTCGTGGCCATCGTCTCGAACGACCGCTTCGAGGTGCTGTTCGAGACCCCGGTCGCCACGCGCAAGGTCGAGAACCTGCGCCGCGATCCGCGCGTCGCCCTCGTGGTGTGGGAGGGGCTGACCACGCTGCAGTACGAGGGGGTGATCGACGAGCCGACCGGCGAAGAGCTCGAGCCCCTGTTGCAGCTGCTCTTCGCGCGCTTCCCCGACGCGAGGGCGCGCGCCGGCTCGGTGACCTACCTGCGCGCGCGCCCGACCTGGGTGCGATACTCGCCGCTCGTGGACGGCAAGCCCGTGCAGATCGAGCTCACGAGCTTCGCCTGACGAGCGGCGCCCGGTCGAGCGGCCGGGGGGCCCGGGTGGGCGCAACGTCTGCGTACGCCAGGGCAGCTCTTGCGTGCGCCTGCCTTTCGCGGGCTCGCGCGCGGAGCCGTGCCCCCGCGTGAACCTCCTGTCTCGTCGCCCCGCCGTCGACGCCGTCGACGAGACGTTGGCTGGAGAGCGTCATGCATGAAGTCTTCTCCTGGGCACGGGACTGCCGCCGGAACGCGTGTGCAGGGTCCGAAAGCGAGGTCGGATGGCGCGCATCATGGTCGTCGAGGACGAGCCGATCACCGCGGCGGATCTCGAGCAGAAGCTCTCCGCTCTGGGCCACGAAGTGGTCGCATGGTCGGACAGCGGCGAGGAGGCGATCGCGCAGGCGAGGGACCTCTCGCTCGACCTCGTCCTGATGGACATCCGGCTGCGCGGCGCGATGTCCGGCATCGAGGCCGCCCGGCAGCTGCGACGTCAGAGCGAGGTCCCCGTGGTCTTCCTCACCGCGTTCGCCGATCAGGAGACGGTCGATCGCGCCTGCCTGGCCGAGCCCTACGGCTACCTGCTGAAGCCCTTCTCCGAGCGCGCCATCGCCACGGCCGTGCAGGTCGCGCTGACGCGCGCCGCGGCCGATCACGCGCGCATCGAGCGCGAGCGCTGGGTGTCGGCGGGGCTACGCAGCGCGGGCGAGGCGCTGGTCGCCGTCGACCAGACCGGGGCGATCCGCTTCATGAACGAGCACGCCGAGGCGCTCCTCGACGTCAAGGCCGAGGACGTGCGCGGGATGGACGCGCGCACGATCGTGCGGTTCGTCGAAGAAGAGGGCGCCGGTGACGCGACGCACCCGCTCGAGGCTGCGCTGCGCGAGGGGCGCGTGACGAGCGCCGCGCGTTCGCTGCAGGGACGCGGGGGCACCGCGGTGAACGTGTCGTACAGCGCGGCGCCGGTGCTGTCTTCGGCCGGGAATGCGAGGGCGGGCGCGGTCCTGGTCTTCCGCGAACAGCTGCCCTCGCAGGGGCTCGATCGCCTCTCGGCCGTGAACGCGCTCTCGATGCGGCTCTCGCACGAGATCAACAACCCGCTGACGTACAACCTCGGCGCGCTCGAGCTGGCGCTCCGCGAGATCGATCAGGTGCGCGCCCGGAGCGCGCTCGAGGGAGCCGACGCGTCCACTGCGGAGCGGGAGGCTCAGCTGCTGCGCATCGAGCGCCTCCTGCGGGACGCAGAGGAGGGCGCGACGCGCATCGCGGGCGTCGTGCGGGAGCTCACGTCGTTCTCGCTCTCCGAGCGCGATCTCGTCGCCCTCGACCCGGTGGAGGTGCTCGGCCTCGCGATCGGCATGAGCGGCGTCGGCGCCGACGACCGGGTGCGCTTCGTGCGGCACGTCGACCCGGCGCCGTTGGTGCGGGGGAACCGGTGGCAGCTGTCGCGCGTCGTCGCGTACGCGCTGCAGAACGTCGCCGACGCGCTCGATCCGCAGAGCGGCGTGCCTGGCCTCCTCGAGCTCCGCGTGTACGCCGACGAGCGGGGTTGGGCGTGCATCCGCGCGCTCGCGCGCGGTCGAACCGGGCCGCCGTCGTCGCGCGACGCCGAGAAGTCCCGTGGGCAGGACGTCATGCGCCCGACCAGCGTCGGCTTGGCGGTCGCCCAGCACGTCGTCGAGAGCCACGGCGGCGAGCTCGAGCTGTCCGAGACGGCGGAGGGGCGCGCGATCGAGCTGCGCCTCCCGCCCATCAGCCACAAGACCGCCCGCGATCTCGCCGGGGCCGCGGCCGCGCCCCGCCGCGCCGACGTGCTGGTCGTCGACGACGAGCCGATGATCGGCCGCATCCTCGGGATCATGCTGCAGTCGCACTACGAAGTGACGGCCGTCCACTCCGCCGAGCACGCGCTCGCGCTGCTCGAACGTGGCGACGCCTTCGACGTCATCCTCTGCGACCTGGCGATGCCGGGCATGACCGGCGAGGAGCTCCACGAGCGGCTCTCGGCCGGGCGTCCCGAGGTCGCCGCGCGCTTCATCTTCATGACCGGCGGTCCGACCAGCCCACGGGCGGCGCGCTTCGTCGAAGCGATGGCCGATCGATGCATCGAGAAGCCGTTCTCGCTCGACGAGCTCCTGCCGCTCCTCGCAGCACGCGTGCGCGCGCGCGACGCCGCGGCGGGCCGCACCTGAGGGCCATGAGCGCCGCCCCTGCCCACGAGAGGCGCGCCCTGTGGCTCAGCGCCGTCGGGGGCGCGCTCGGCGCGCTCGCGCTCGTGGGGCACGCGCTGCAGCTCCAGGTGCTCTACGCCTTCGCGCCCGGCCGACCCGCCATGCAGGTCGGCACCGCGGTGTTCGTCGTCGTTGCCGCGCTCGGCGTCGCGCTCCGCCGCGAAGCGCGCGCGAGCCCCGCGCGCCGCGCGGGCTCCTACGCCACCGCCGCCGCGGTCTTCGCCTTCGGCGTCGTGGTCGGCCTCGAGTACCTGCTGCACCTCGACCTCGGCGTGGACTGGCGGCCCGGCCACACAGGCTTCGACGGGCCGCATCCGGGGCGTCCGTCTCCGCTGACGGCCGTCGCCTTCGCGGCGCTCGGCGCCGGGATGGCCCTGCGAGACGTGCGCGCCACCTCGGGGGCGGCGACGCGCGAGGCGCTGTGTCTCACCACGATCTTCTTCATGTTCGTGAGCCTGGTGGGGCACGCCTTCGGCGCCGGGCCGCTGTACGAGCTCGACGGCTCGGCGGTGATGGGCGTGGCGCTGCCGACCGGCCTGGCGCTGAGCGCGATCGCGGTCGCCGCGCTGCTCGAGCGCCCGCGCGAAGGCCTCGTGCGCATGGCCGTCTCCGAAGGCCCGGGCGGAGTTCTCCTCCGCCGGCTCGGGCTGACCGCGTTGATCTTCGGCCCGCTCACCGGCGGCGCCGCGCTCCTGCTCGTCCGGGCCGTCGGATTGCACGACCTGCCGCTCATCCTCGCGCTCGGAAACGTGCTCGCCGTGTTCCTCGCCCTGCTGCTGCTCGTGGCCACGGCGGTCCGCATGGAGCGCACGCACGACGCCTCGGAGGCGCACCGGCGGCGGCTGTACGAGCTGATCGAGCAGGCGCCGGCGGGCATCTTCGTCGCCGATCTCTCGGCCGGCTACACCGAGGTGAACGACGCCGGCTGTCGCATGCTCGGGCATACCCGCGAGGAGCTCCTCGGCAAGACCATCCTGGATCTCATCCCGCCGGAGGACGAGGGCCGCCTGCGGGAGGCCCAGCAGGCGCTGATGGGCGGCGGCGTGCACACCGCCGAGTGGAGGCTGCGGCGCAAGGACGGCACCTTCGTGCTCGCCGAGGTCACCGCCAAGATCCTCCCCGACGGCCTTTGGCAGGCCTTCGTGCACGACATCAGCGAGCGGATCGAGCTCGAGCGCAAGGTCGTCGAGTCACGCGACTTCCTGCAGAAGGTGCTCGAGAGCTCCACCGAGTACGCGATCATCGCCGAGGATCTCGAGCGGCGCGTGGTGCTGTGGAACGAGGGCGCGCGGCGCAGCTACGGCTGGGAGCTCGACGAGGTGGCCGGCAGAGACAGCGCGCTCCTCGTCGGTCCGAGCGAGTCGGCGGCGTGGCAAGCGCTGCACGCGCGCGCCATCGAGCGGGGGACCGCCGAGGGTAACCTCGTCGCGCGTCGCAAGGACGGCCGGACGTTCTCCGCCAGCGTCGTCTGCACGCGCATGCGCGGCGCAGGCGACGACCCGACCGGCGTGCTCGTGGTCATGCGCGATCTGACCGTCGAGCAGCGCTACCTCGCCGAGCAGGAGTTCCTCTCGCGCGTCGGCGTGGAGCTCGCCTCGTGCCTCGAGTACGGCGAGACGTTGACACGCGTCGCGGAGCTCGTGAGCGGGGCCCTCGGCGATTGGGTCGCCATCGACGTGGTCGCCGACGAAGCCGTCCGTCGCGTGCGGCTGCTCGACCGTCGCGGCACCGAGGCGCCGCCCCTCGCGCTCGAGGGGCGGAGCTCGCTGCAGCGCGAGGAGGGGCACCCCCTGTGGAAGGTGATCGACACCAAGCAGCCCCTGCTGCTCACCCACCTCGCGCCCGACGACCAGACGCGGCTCGGCGCGCAGATCGACGCCGCGCGCGCGCTCGGCCGGAGCTGCGCGTCGTCGGCGATGCTCGTGCCGCTCATCGCGCGTGGCCAGCTGCTGGCCGTGATGACCGTCGTCGCGTGCGATGGCGAGCCCGAGTACGGGCCGGCCGACCTGCGGCTCGCCCTCGAGGTCGCGCGGCGCGCCGCGCTGGCCATCGACAACGTGCAGCTGTTCCAGCAGTCGCGCCTGCAGGGGGCGGTCACCACCAACCTCTCCGAGGGCGCGGTGCTCATCCGCGCGAGCGACGCGACGATCGTGTACGCCAACCGGCGCTTCGAGGATATCTTCGGTTATCAGCGCGGCGAGCTCGTCGGCAAGCCGATTCAGGCGCTCAACGCCGAGGACGACGACGTCACGCCGGTCGCGCGCGCGGGCCAGATCATCGATGCGCTCGCCCGGATGGGCGCCTGGCACGGCGAGATCAAGAACGTCCGCAAGGACGGCACCGAGTTCTGGTCGACGGCGAGCGTCTCGAAGTTCGACCACGAGGAGTACGGTCCGGTCTGGATCGCGGTGCACAGCGACATCACCGAGCGCAGGCTGCTCGAGGAGAAGAACGCGCGGGCGCTGCGCGACAAGGAGGTGCTCCTGCGGGAGATCCACCACCGCGTGAAGAACAACCTCCAGGTGATCTCCAGCCTCTTCTCGCTGCAGCGCGAGCGCACGCAGAGCGCCGAGCTCAAGGCCCTGCTCGACGAGAGCCGCACGCGCGTCGAGTCGATCGCGTTGGTGCACGAGCAGCTGTATCGCTCCGCCGAGCTCGCGGCCATCGACTTCGACGAGTACCTGCGCAGGCTGCTCCACGCGATCCGCTCGAGCTATGGCGCCGAGCTCGTCGACCTCGAGGTGAGCGCGAAGGACGTCGTGCTCGACGTCGAGGAGGCGGTGCCCTGCGCGCTCATCGTGTGCGAGCTCGTGTCGAACTCGCTCAAGCACGCGTTCGACGGCGGGCGCGGCAAGGTCCGGGTCGCCGCGCGGCGCGACGAGCGCGGGCAGTGCGTGCTCGAGGTCTCCGACGACGGTCGCGGGATCCCGCCCGAGTTCGAGTGGAAGAGGGCCCGCTCGCTCGGTCTGCGCCTCGTGCAGGGCCTCGCGCGGCAGCTGCGCGGTGTGGTGGAGCTCGATCGCGGCGGGGGCACGCGGTTCTCCGTGACGTTCATGCTGCGCGGCGCGCGGCAGGGGCCCGAGAGCCGCGGTGCCTCGTCCGGAGCCCCCACCTCGGTCTGAATCGACCTTCGACCTTCCCCCTTCGGGCTCGCCGCCGCCGCCGAGGCTCGAGGCACGCGCGATGCTTCGCTCCTCACCCGAGGAGGCGCGCCATGTTCAAGCGAGCGAGCCATCCCGCCCAGCTGTCGGAGACCGAGGGAGACGAAATGCGGCGAAGCGGCATTCCTTCGCGGTGGCACGCCGGCGCCGCGGCGAAGGAGTGGGCGCAGCTGATGCTCGCGTTCCTCGCGCTCGTCGCGATCTTCGCCGCGTTCTGGTACTCGACGCGTTGAGCGGCGCAAGCGTTGCGCGCGGGGAGCATATCGAGGTCTGCAGGACTCATCGCAAGAGGACGTCGCGCGTGCCAACGCTCGCATCGCGCACCTGAACCGTGGTTTTCCCGGCTTCGCGTGCGCTCGATCAAGCGATTGAGCGTTGGCGAATCGCCCTCACGTGGAAAGCTCCGAGTCCACGGAGGCTCGTTGTTGATGAGATTGAATGGTTGGTTGGCCGCCGTCCTCTTCGGAGCGGTCGTCGGGCTCGTGTTCGCCGGCGTGTCGACGTTCGATTTCGTGCGGCACCTCGATCGCGACGTCCACGGCGTCTCCTGCTCGTTCATTCCCGGCCTCGGTCGCGACGCCACGTCCTCCGGCTGCGCGACCGCGATGATGAGCGCGTACTCGTCGGTGATGCGCACGACCGTGTGGGGCGGAGTCCCCATCGCGCTCGGCGCGGCGTCCGTCTTCGCGTTCCTGCTGTTCTTCGCGTTCGAGCTCCTGCTCGCGAGGCGTCAGCACGATCCGCGCGCGACGGGGTTCCTCGCGCTGGCGACGGCGCTGCCCGCGCTCGCCTCGGCGGTGATGCTGTACATCTCGCTCGCCAGGCTCGGGACGACCTGCAAGCTGTGCGTCGGGATCTACGCCGCGAGCGCGCTGTGCGTCGTCGGCGCGCTCGGCGCGTGGCGGCGTGCCGCGCGCGCGACGCGGGCCGAGGGTGCCGCGCCCGCGCAGGGCGCCTCGCCCGTGTCGTTCGCCTACCTCGCCGGCGCGTTCGCGATCGGCGTGGTCTTCGTCGCCACGCCCGCCGCGGTCTACGCCGCCAAGGCGCCCGATCACGCACGTTTCCTCGGGAGCTGCGACGCGCTCGTCGCCACCGAAGATCCGCACGGCGTGATGCTCCCCATCGGCCGGGCGGCGCCGGGCGCGGCGCCCGCGATCGAGGTCCTCGATCCGCTGTGCCCTGCCTGCAAGGCGTTCGAGCAGCGCCTGGCCGGCAGCGGCATGGCCGATCGGCTCGACCGACGGCTGCTGATGTTCCCGCTCGACAGCACGTGCAACTGGATGGTCAACGAGCCGATCCACCCCGGCGCCTGCACCGTCAGCGAGGCGGTCCTCTGCGCCGGCGACCGCGCCGGCGAGGTGATCGAGTGGGCGTTCGAGCGCCAGGAGGACATCCGCGCGGCGTCCGCGAAGAACCCTGCGGCAGCCGCGACGATGGTCAAGGCGCGCTTCCCCGCGCTCGCTGCGTGCATCGGCTCGCCGAAGGTGCAGGCTCGCCTCAATCAGTCGCTCCGCTGGGTGGTCGCCAACGGCATCACCGTGCTGACGCCGCAGGTGTTCATCAACGGCGTGCGGCTGTGCAACGAGGATCTCGATCTCGGGCTCGACTACATGCTGAGGGCCGCCCTGGCGAAGTACCGGAGCGGAGCGCTGGTGCCGCCGAACGCCGGCAAGCCCGCTGCGTCGCAGGAGGGGCCGGTCGCCGAGAAGCAGGGGGCGAAGCCGGCGCTGCCGACGACGACGAAGGAGCCCTCGGCGGCGCCCACGGCCAAGCCGACCGCGTCCGCCGTGGTGCCGGTGACGGCGGCGCTGCCCGGCGAGCCAGCGCCTTCGTCGGAGGCTCAGCCCAAAGAGCCTCCCAAGCAGAAGGAGCCGACCGAGAAGGAGCCACCGCCGAAGGAGGCGCCTCCGCCCGCCGCCGCTTCGAGCGCGGGAGGTGCGCAATGATCGCGCTTCGTATCGCCGTCCCGCTCGCGCTCCTCGCAGCGCCGGCGGTCACCGTCGGCGCGTGGATCGACTCGGCCGGCGCGCGCCTCGAACAGTCGCTCGCCCAGCCGAAGAAGTCGGACGTCGCGGTCGCGGCCGCGGCCGACGAGGGCTATTGCAACGCGGAGCTCAAACGCATCTTGCGACGCGTGCTCCTCAGCTGCGGCCTCGCCGGCGGCGAGGGCCGCGGGTGTCAGCCGTCGCAGGCGAAGAACGTCGCCACGATGAGCGGCTCCGACTTCAACGCGCTGTTCAACCCGATGAAGCACCGCGGCGGCATCATCCAGTTCGACAAGGGCAAGGCCGATCTCGACGACGACGACAAGAGGCTGATCGACCAGCTCTTCGCCGACCGCAAGGGCGCGAGCTGGTTCTTCGTCGTGTCGCGCGCGTCGCCCGAGGGCGCCGTCGATCTCAACCGCGAGCTGTCGAAGGGGCGCGCCGAGGCGGTGATGAAGCACCTCGGCAAGACCTTCTCGGACCCGGGGCTCGAGAAGGAGGTCGGCCTGTTGTACCTCGGCGCCGAGTTCGCTCAGCTCGACGAGCAGTACTGCACCTGGCGGCGCAGCGGCGCCGACGAGTGCGGGGCCGACCCGATCAACAGGAGCGCGTTCATCGCATGGATCGACTGCCAGTTGTGACGACGGCGCTCGCCGCGCTCCTCGCCTGCACGTCGTGCGAGGAGCGCAGCGCGCCGCCGGCCGAGCGGGTCAACGCGGTGAAGGCCGCGAAGCCGAAGGGCCCGTCGCTCGGGGCGTTCTGCGACTCGACGCCGAAGACGCCCACCCGGTTCGCCTACCCCAAGCTCGCCGGCATGTCGCCCACGCACCCTCCGGGCGCGTGGCGGTGGATCAACGTGTGGGCGACCTGGTGCAAGCCGTGCGTCGAGGAGATGCCGCGGCTCCAGAAGTGGCAGGCCGATCTCTCGCGCGACGGCCGCAAGGTGAAGCTCCTGTTCCTCTCGATCGACGAGAACGAGCAGGACGTCGCCGCGTTCCGCGCGAAGCACCCGGACCTCGCCGAGGGCCCGCGCGTCGCCGATCCGAAGGAGCTCGCCGAGTGGTACCGCTCGGTCGGGCTCGACGAGGGCGCGCCGGTGCCGATCCACATCTGGGTCGACCCCGAGGGCCTCGTGCGCTGCGTCCGCGCCGGCGGCGTGCGCGACAAAGACTACGCGTCGGTCGAGCAGGTGATCGCGAGCGCGCAGCCGTAGTCGGAGCCGAGCTCCGGCCCGATCGCGCGATCGTGGTAATGTCGGTGGTTCACGGAATGGTGACCGAACGCGAGCCCGTGCGCCGGACGCAGAGCGGGATGCGCGGGCGCGCAGCCTTGGCGCTCGCCCTCGCCGCGACGCTCGCCGTCCGATCGGTCGAGGCGCAGAGCAACTACCGATCGACCCCCATCGGCGGCCGCACGACCCTGATGGGCAGCACCGGTCTCAACTACGGGATCGACGGCGCAGCGCCGTTCCAGAACCCGGCGACGCTCGTGCTCGTCGACGACGAGCGGCTCTCGTTCTCCGTGAACTTCTACACGTTCACGGCGTTCCGCGCGCCGCGCTGGTACCAGCCGGCGGCGGTCGACTCGGCGCGCTTCGGCGCGTTCGACGATCCGAGCGCGTCGCTGACGGATCTCGAGTTCAACGCGCTGCCCTCCAGCCTCTGCCTCTTCCTCTCGAGCTCGCGGACGAGCCGCCTGGCGCTCTGTGCGGCGGCGACCCAGACGAGCAGCTTCACCTTCGCCTCGGAGCGGCAAGACGTCGGCTTGGGTCTCGGACGGCTCACGCGCATCCAGCAGACGATGCTCGTCAGCTTCATCCGCTTCGCGCTCGGCCCGACGTACGCCGTGCAGATCAGCGAGCGGCTCACGATCGGCGCCTCGCTGTTCGGCGGCCTGGCGATGCACCGCAGCTCGATCAACGCGAACGCGCAGACCTACGGCGGCCCGGCCCCGCCGATCTCGTCCTCGTTCTACAGCGGCAGCCGGGGCGACACCCTCGAGCTGCACGCGCTCGCCGGGTTGACGTACCGCGTCGGCAAGCACTCCTTCGCGCTCGCGCTCGAGGCGCCGTCGCTGCACGTCTTCGGGGTCGGCGCGGCGAACCTCAACACGCACTTCGAGGGGGCGGGCGCGTCGACCCGATCGGTCGGCGTCGACGGGAGCTTCGTGTCGTCGACGCCTTTCCGCGTCGGCGTGGGAACGGGCGTCGCCGGCGAGAAGGGCAGCGCGGAGCTCAACCTGTTCTTCCACGCGCCGATGGGGCGGGCCTACGAGGCGAACCTCGAAGGCACCTCGGTCACCATCGACGGGGCCGGCGCGCGCGAGGAGAAGATGAACGTCGTGATCGCGCGCGGAGCTCGCGCGGTGCTGAACGCGGGGATCGGCGGCCAGTACCTCCTGACGCCGACGCTCAGCGTCCTCGGCGGCTTCAGCACGGATTTCAGCGCGGCGCCGGCCGACGAGCCGCGCGGCGATCTCCTCAACTACAACACCGCGCGGACGCACCGCCTCAGCGGCACGATCGGCTTCGGCTCGCACGCCGCCGACCCGAAGGAGGGCGAGCTGGTGATCGGCACCGAGCTGTCCTACGGGTGGGGGAAGCGTCTGGTCGTGAACTCGTATCAGCTGCCGCCGGAGTTCAGCCGTGCGAGCCACGGGACCTTCACCGCGCTGCTGATCATCGCCGGGTCGACGAGCCTCGCCTCCATACGCCGCGCCGTCAGCGACGCTGCCGGCGTGTGGCGCAACCGGTGAGGGCGCGCCGGCCGCTACCGCGGCGCCCCCTCGGTCGGGTGGGCGGGCGTCGTGTCGCGCAGTCGCCAGCTCGCGAACAGCGAGAGGAAGAGGAGCGCGAAGCCGGCCGAGATCGTGGTGATGCCCCACTGCAGCATCGACTGCGGTGCGCGCAGCGACCGGGTGTGGATCGCCCAGTGGGTCCAGGTCGCGAAAAGCGGCGCGGCGATCGCGATGCTGCGCCGGCGAGCGGCGACGATCAGCATCGGCGCCGCGAGCCCGAGCTCGAGGAGGAGCAGGTGCGCGGGGAAGTCGACGCCCGCGAACCCCGCGCTCCAGGCCGAGAGATACAGCGCGTACCCCGCCCACGCGAGCTTCCGCGTCCGCTCGTCCGCGGGAGACGGCTCGAGGATGGGCGCGCGCTCCGGCGCGGCGCCGA
>JACPFM010000136.1 GCA_016182965.1 Deltaproteobacteria bacterium
CACGGAAGCGGACGCGGTGACGGCAGCGGTAGCGACTGCGGGAGCGGACCACGGATCGCGAGCCCATCCCGCTGACCGCTGCCGCCGCCGCTCACGCTTCCGCTCCCGCGCCCGCTACCGCTGCCGCTGCCGCGTACCGCCGCCCATCGCTCGCAGTCTGCGGACACTTCCGGCCGGCGGTACTAGCGCGCGCGGGGCAGGGTGAAGTGGAAGGCGGTGCCGGCGCCGATCTCGCTCTCGACCCACAGTCGACCGCCGTGCGCCTCGACGATGCCCTTGGTGATGAACAGGCCGAGACCGCTCCCCTTCGCCGCGTGGCGGTCGGCCGACCAGTACGGCTCGAAGATGTGCGCGAGATCGCTCTCGGGGATGCCGGGGCCCGTGTCGACGACCGAGAAGCAGACGAAGTCGGGATGGAGCGCCGCGCGCAGCGCGATGCAGGCGCCCTGCCCGCAGAACTTGATCGCGTTGCCGAGGAGGTTCGAGAGCGCCTGCAGCACGCGCTCGCGGTCGCAGACGACCCGCGCGTTGCCGAGCGCGTGATCGCGGATCAGCCGGATCCCCTTCTCGATCGCCAGCGGCTCGTTCGAGGTCGCGGCCTCGCCGAGGAGCGAGGCGGCGTCGTGCTCCTGGGCGTGGATCGACAGCCGACCGACTTGGATGCTGGCCATGTCGAGCAGATCGCCGATCAGGCGCTCCATCCGGTCGGTCGAGCGTCGCACGGTGTCGACGAGCTTCCGCGCGGCGTCGTCGCCGGACAGCGGTCGCGCGAGCAGCATCGCCGCGGCGCTCCGGATCGTGGCCACCGGGCTCTTCAGATCGTGCGACACGATCGCGAGCAGCTCCTCCCGGGCACGCACCGCGGTCTGCGCCTCGCGGAACAGCCGCGCGTTCTCGATCGCGAGCGCGGCGCGCTCGGCGAGATCGACGACCAGCGCCAGATCCTGCTCGTCGTAGGGCTCCTTCGTCACGTCCCGCAGCACGCCGAGGCTCCCGAGCACGCGCCCGCGAGCCGACAGCGGGACGAAGATCACGCTGTGCGGGCGATAGGCCTCGATGTACGGCCGATAGTGGGGATCGGCGACGCTCCCGAGCGCCTCCGGCGCCCCGTGCGGCACGAACACCGGAGCGTTCGTGGCCACGACCCGCGCGTGGATCCCCTCGGCGATCCGCCGCGGCGAGCTGGCGAGCAGCTCCTTCAAGAGCGCGTCGGCTCGCGGGTCGCGGTGATGGGACGCGATGAGATTGATCGCGTGCTCCTCGGCGATCGCGACGCGCGCCCCGCAGCCGTCGCCGACCTGGTCGGCCATCACACGGGCGATCGTCTGGAGGAGCCCCTCGAGATCCGCGCTGCTGGCCGCGAAGACCTTCGAGGCCTCCGCGAGCACGTTCAGCCGCTCGATCGAGCGCGCCCGCTCGCGCTCGAGGCGCTTGCGCTTGCTGATGTCCAGCACCAGCGCGATGCCGCGCTCGCGCTTCGCGTCGAGCGTCACGCTGCTGATCATCACGTCGACGCGATGACCGTCTTTGTGCACGTATTGCTTCTCGGACGGCGCGAGGACGCCGGTCTCCTTCAAGCGACGGACGTTCTCGCTCGTCAGCGTCTGGTACTCGGGCGGGGTCAGCTCGCGGAAGCGCAGCCTTCCGGCCTCGAGATCGCCGCGGTCGTAGCCCAACATCTGCAGGAACGCGTCGTTGGCGTCGGTGATGGCGCCGCCCGCCTCCCACTCGGCCACGCCGACGATGCCTGACTCGAAGACGGCGCGGCAGCGGGCCTCGCCCTGCCGGGTCTCGTCGTCGTGAACCACGACCCTGCCGCCGTTCGGACCTCGACGTTGGTTGGTCTGATGTCGCACGGACCACCGCCCTCGTCTGGCGGCAGGACAAGCAAGTGCCGAGCCGCGGACGGCGCACCGTGCGATGCTGCGGCGAGCGACCAGAATCGAGCCGGCGGTCCATCGAGATGAAGAAGACCTACGAGACGACGATCGTGCGCGAGGGCTCGATGTGCTTCATCCCGGTGCCCTTCGACCCGAGGTCGGTGTTCGGGAAGGTGCGCGCGCCGGTGAAGGTCACCGTCAACGGCTACACGTACCGCAGCACCATCGCGGCGATGGGCCTCTTGTGCGTGCCGCTGCGGCGCAGCCACCGCGAGGCCGCCGGTCTCGAGGGCCACGAGACGTTGAAGGTGACGCTGGAGCTCGACACCGACGAGCGCGTCGTCGACCCGCCGAAGGACCTCGTCAAGGCGCTGAAGGCCAACGGGCCGGCGTGGGAGCGGTGGCGGGAGCTCAGTTTCACGCACCGGCGCGAGCACGTCGAGGCGATCGAGGAGGCGAAGAAGCCGGAGACGCGCGCGCGCCGGATCGAGGCGTCGGTGCGTGCGATCGCCGCGCGGCCGCCGAAGCCCGCGCGCTGACGCGGCGACGCCCGCGGGACGGGCATGGCCGGCCGCTCGACCCCTTCTCGCGATGCGTTCGGAGCCTTACCCTCCCGCCATGTCCGCCGCCGTCACGCCGCCGCACGTCGCCGTCTCCCTGCCGCTGCTCAAAGACGAGCCTTGGTTCGTCGAGCAGCGCCGCCAGCTCGGCGAGCGGCTCGCCACGGTCGATCCGCGCCTCGACCTCGAGCGCGAGATCACGAAGCTGAAGCACGAGCGCAACGCGGTGATCCTCGCCCACTACTACCAGGACGGCGAGATCCAGGACCTGGCAGACCACCTCGGCGACTCGCTGCAGCTGGCGCAGGCCGCCAAGGCGACCAAGGCCGACGTCATCGTGTTCTGCGGTGTCCACTTCATGGCCGAGACGGCCAAGATCCTCAACCCCGACCGCATCGTCGTCGTGCCCGACATGGACGCCGGCTGCTCGCTCGCCGACGGCTGCAAGGCGAGCGATCTCGCCGCGTGGAAGGCGAGGCACCCCGAGCACGCCGTCATCAGCTACATCAACTGCTCGGCCGACGTGAAGGCGCTGAGCGACGTGATCGTCACCTCGTCGAACGCCGAGAAGATCGTGCGCAGCTTCCCGGCCGACCGCCCGATCCTGTTCGCTCCGGATCGCAACCTCGGCGAGTACCTGGTCAAGAAGACCGGCCGGAAGATGGACCTCTGGCAGGGCGCGTGCGTCGTCCACGAGCAGTTCGACGAGCGGCGCATCGTGCAGCTGAAGGAGCGGTACGCGGCCGACGGCCCCGTCGAGATCATCGCGCACCCCGAGTGCGAGGGGCACCTGCTGCGCCACGCCGACTTCGTCGGCTCGACGAGCGCGCTCTTGAGCCACGCCAAGGCGTCGAAGGCCAAGACGCTCATCGTGGCGACCGAGCCGGGCATCCTGCACCTGATGAAGAAGGCGCGCCCAGACGTGAACTTCGTCGACGCGCCGGGCGAGGACGAGAGCTGCAAGTGCAACCTCTGCCCGCACATGAAGCGCAACACGCTCGAGAAGCTCTACCTGTGCCTGCGCGATCTCAAGCCGCGCCTCGAGATGGACGCCGGCCTGATGGAGGCCGCCCGCAAGCCGATCGAGCGGATGCTGTCGATCTCGTGAGTCGTCAGTCGTCAGTCATCAGTCGTCAGTCGTCAGTCGTCAGTCATCAGTCGCAGGTGAGCGGGGTCGCCGCGCCGCCGAGCGGCGGACGAGCGCGGTCGTGGTCGAAGCTCGTCCTTCAGGTCGAGGCGGCGAGGCGGCTCCCGCCACCAAGACGTCCGCGCGCCCCGCGATACGGACTGACGACTGAAGACTGACGACTGACGACTCAAATCTTGATGAAGTCGTTCGCGCGCGTCCGGACCTCGGTCGCGGCGGCGATCGGGAAGAACAAAAGGCCGGTGGTCCGGCCTTCGATCCACTCTCCCTCGATGCACGCTTCGACGGTCCAGCGCATCGGTTGACCGTCGCGGTGCCAGCTGCGCAGGCGGCACGCGTCGCTCATGCCGAAGGCCACGCACTCGACGGCCCGATCCTCGGTGGCGAACTCCTGGTGCCAGCCGTCGAAGGAGACCGACCAGCCTGCCGGCGTGCGGGCGAGTGTGACCTCGAACCCACCCTCGTCCTTGGGGAGCACGCGGAGCACCTCGCCCTCGCGCAGGAAGCGCACGTCAGGACGACGCGCGAGACGTTCGACGATGCGATCGATTGCGCCCACGGCTCGCGAAACCCTAAGCCCCTCGCGCGCATCGGCCAGCGCGGCCGTACGAATATTCCTGCCCTCCCAAAGGGGCGCCCGGTCCGGCTTGACGGACGTTGGACTTTCCCGCCGGGCCTCACTAACAATGCCGCGGTGCCGACCCGGCCGACCCACCTCGCCCTAGCGGTTTCCGCCGCTCGATCGCACGCCCACGCGGCGAAGATCGGCGAGGTCGCCGCCGACGTCGCGGCCCGCATGGCCGACGCGCGCGCGCGCCACGCGGTGACGGCCGACATCGACGCCGCCGCCCAGCGGCTCGGGCTCGAGCGCGCCGACGCGCAGACCGACTTCGGCAACGTGCTCTCCATCCTCGAGCGTGGCGCCGAAGACCGGGCCGAGCGCGCCATCGCCTCCGCGTTCGTCGCCGCCGGCGTCGTTCGCGCGCTGGAGTCCGACCCGGGCGCCGCGCGCAAGTGGGCCGACCGCCTGGTCCGGCTCGGCGCGCACGCCGGGTTCGATCCGCTCGCCGCGCTGCCCGACGACCTCGAGCCGTCCCTGGTGCGGCCGCTGCTGCGCGGAGTCGCCGAGCTCGCGCGACAGATCGACCAGGGCAAGGTGCCCGAGGCCGACCGGGCCGAGCTCCTCGTGGCCACTTCGGCCCTCGCCGATGCGGTCGACGGTCCGAACGTCGACCCCGAGCTCGCGCAGATCGTCTCGCGCCTCGCCGCCGATCTCGGCGACCCGGTCGCCGCACGGCTGATCACCGCGCGCGCCGCCGACGCGCCGGCGACCGTCGTGCAGACCGGTCCCTCCGCGGCGGCCCTGCACGGCAAGCTCTCGCCGGTGCCGCGTCCGGCCTGGCTCACCATCATCCTGGCGCTCTCCGGGCTGCTCTTGCTCCGCGGCCTCGCGCTGTTGATCGGCGACAAGATCCTCGGCCTCGAGCGCGATGCCCGCGTCGAAGTGGGCCCGAGCGGCCTCGAGGTCCGCGCGAAGGTGGCGCTGCTCGGCCGCGAGCTCCGCGACATCCACGCGGTGTACCCGTCCGACGGCCTCTCCTCGGTCGCGCGCGATGTCCGCTTCCCCGCGCTGCCGCTCTACGTCGGCCTGCTCGCGCTCCTCGTCGGCACCTACGCCGGCGTGTCGTTCCTCTCGTGGGGCGTGCAGGCCGCGAGCCCTCGTCTGCTCGGCTACGGCCTGCTCGCGCTGATCGGCGGCGTCGCCCTCGATCTCCTGCTCGTGTCGCTCCTGCCGGGCATTCGTGGCGAGTGCCGGCTCGTCGTCGTGCCGACGAAGGGGCCGAAGGTCTGCGTCGGGAAGCTCGACCTGCAGGGCACCGATCGCCTCCTCGCGGATCTTTCCAAGCGCCTTGCGTGAAGCGCCGCCACGGCGCGGGGGCACACTCTCGCCCGCGGTGTCATCCGCTCGCACCAAAATGCTCGGCCGACGCGATCGGAGTTGCGCGGGGCGGTGGAGATCCCTCAAATGAGCCCGCTCGAGGTACGGGCGCGCAGCGTCGGGCGGGTCTCGGCGCTCCGGGGGGACACGAAAGTCATGGCTGTCGAACTCATTCCTTCGTCCAAAGCCCAGGCCTCGGGCGAGGTCGTGCGCGCTCGATGGGCGCGTCTGGCCGAGGACTTCTCCAGGCTGCAGCTCGTCGCGTACGTCGACGCAGGCTCCGATGTGACCGGCGCCGTCGAGCAGCGACACGCGATCCGCGACGTCGGCGAGCTGCTCCTGCGCGGCCACGACGACGCGCTCGCCGACGCCGAGCGCTACGTCGTGCTCGGCCACACGATGCGCACCGGTCACGTCGTCGACTTCGACGACATCGACGACGACGACGCGCTCGATCGCTGGGCGCGCGAGCTCGATCGCGCGAGCGCCGAGGGCTGGGCGCCGCCCGCGCCGGCGGGTTTCTGGGCGTCGTTCCTGCGTTGGCGCACGCCGCTCGGCATGGCCCGGCTCACCGATCGACGCTCGCGGAGCTCGGCGCCGCGCCTCGGCGCCGCCGCACGCGTGTGAAGCGGCGATGACCGCCGGCTGGGACGCCAAGGCGTATCACCAGGTCTCCGAGCCGCAGTTCGCCTGGGGCAAGAAGGTCCTCGAGCGGCTCTCGCTTCGCGGCGACGAGACGGTCGTCGACGCGGGCTGCGGCACCGGGCGCCTCACCGCGCTGCTCCTCGAGCGCCTGCCGCGCGGGCGGGTGATCGCCGTCGATCGCGACGCCGGCATGATCGCCGAGGCGCGCCTTCACCTCGCCCCGTTCGGCGATCGCGTCGATTGTCGTGTGCACGATCTGCTGGAGCTGCCCGCGTTCGGCGCCGACGCGATCTTCTCGACCGCCACCTTCCACTGGATCACCGATCACGACACGCTCTTCCGGCGCCTGTTCGCCGCGCTGAAGCCGGGCGGCGTGCTCGTCGCGCAGTGTGGTGGCGGTCGCAACCTCTCGCGCGTGCTCTCGCGGCTCGCGCCGATTCTCGCCGAGCCCGAGCTCGCGCCCTTCTTCGCCGGCGCGCCGACGCCGTGGCGCTACGCCGGTCCGGACGACACGCGCGCGCGCCTGACCGCCGCGGGGTTCGTCGACGTCGAGGCGTGGCTCACCAGCGCGCCGACGCCCTTCCCGGATCGCGACTCGTTCCGCCGCTTCGTCGATCGCGTGATCCTCGGCCAACGGCTCGCGCCGCTCGCCGGTCCCACCCGCGAACGCGTGGTCGATCGCATCGTCGAGCTCTCGGCGCAGGACGATCCGCCGTTCGTGCTCGACTACGTGCGTCTCGATCTCGGCGGTCGCCGTCCCAACGCGTGACGATTGCTCCCCACGGAATCCGGCGCGCTCGCGCGCCGGCGAAATGACGTAGACTGCCCGTCGCCATGTCGGGCGACGACGCGAAGAGCAAACCGTCGAGCGCACCCGATTCGCGTCGCGCGGCACTCGCGCGCAAGCTGGGCGGCGCTTCGGTGCGGCCGCCGCCCGCGGCCTCTCCGTCGTCACCGGCACCATCGTCATCACCGTCATCACCGTCACCACGGTCATCACCGTCATCACCGTCACCACGGTCATCACCGTCATCACCGTCATCACCGTCATCACCGTCAGGGATGCCTTCGTCGCCGGCGCCCCCGTCGCCGCGCATGTCGTCGCGCCCGGTGCCGCCGCCTTCGTCATCGCAGCCGGCGCCGCCGCCGAAGTCGTCGGTTCCCGCCCCGCGGCCGGCCTTGCGGTCCTCGCCGAGCTCGTCGATCCCGACGGTCCCGACGGGGGCGTCCGCCGACAAGGGCGCGCGCCTCACGCCCGAACAGGCCATGCAAGCCGAGATCGCGCGCGCGATGCGCGAGCCGCCGATGGAGGGGCCGAGCGCGCGTGTACGCTGGGGCGGCGCGGGCTCGAAGCGCCCGCATCCTGCGCTGCTCGCCGCCGCGGTGATCCTCCTCCTGCTCGCAGCCGTGTTCGGCGCCACGCACCTCATGGGCACGGTCGCGGAGCGCTCGCCGTCGGGCCGCGTGCGCGCGGCGTTGATCTCGTGGGAGTTCGGCGGCGCGTCGCGCGAGGCGGCGTTCGTCGAGCTCGATCAGATGGGCGGCGCCGCGCTGGCGCCTACCGTCGATCTCATGTCCGACGCGTCGGTCGCGGAGCGCGGCTCCTCGCGAAGCACGTACACCATCCGGCAGATCGCGCAGGTCTACCTGCTGCGCGTCGCGACGAGGCAGAAGGTCCCGCCGCCGGCTGCCGCCGACGAGATCGTCCGCGCGTTGCAGTCCGGCACGCAGCCGTCCGACGCGCAGTGGGCGAGCGCGCAGGCCGCGTGGCGGGCGTGGATCGCCGAGCAGCAGGCGCGCGGCGCGCTCCCCAAGTGATCTAGGGCGTCTCCCTGAATCCCCCCGGGATGAATCCCGGGGCACCGAAAGCTTCGTAAGCCTGCTTCGCAGGCTCCTCGCGCTGTGCGCGGAAAGGGCGGGGGGCGTGGACGTGGTCGACCCAAGCGCCGACGGCGAGCAAGTCGCAACTCAACGCCTCGGCGGCGACGCTGTCGGCGAGCCACACGTCGTCCGCAGGCCCGAAGACCGGCTGACGCTCCGAGGTCCACCAGATGAGATGAATCAACAGAAGCGTGTCGCTGTGAGCGCCGAGCATTCCCGGCAGCGACGAACCCACCCCCCCCCGGCGCGGGTTGCGTGCGCCGCGTGCGAGGAGCCCGCTTTCAGCGGGCTTACGACGCCGTCGGTGCCCCGGGCTTTCAGCCCGGGGGCAAATGGCCCAAGTGATCTTCGGAGGGTGAGCGCTCAGCCGGTGCGCTTACGGCGCTTCTTCGGCTCCTCGGCCGCCTCGGCCTCGACCTTCTCGGGCTCGGCCTTCCGGGGCCCGGGCCGCTCGGCCGCGGGGGGGACCGCGCGCAGCGACTTCGCGAGCATCTCGGCGAGATCGATCAGCTGCCCGCCGCCTGCCGCCGTCGCGGCGCGCTGCTCCTCGGTCGCCTGATCGGTGGTGACCAGCTGCGCCTCGACCTTCTCGTCGACCGCCGCGCTCACCGCCGCGCGGTACTGATCGGGGTGCTTGCTCGGATCGAACGGACCGGTGAGCTGCTCGACGAGCGAGAGCGCGAGCTGCATCTCGCGCGGGCTCGGCTGCTTGCCGGCGTCGGGCTTGTCGATCTCGGCGTCGGGGACGAGCTCGTCGCCGAAGCGCATCATGTCGAGCGCGAACAGTCGACCGCGCGGGCGCAGCAGCCCGAGGCGCGTGCGCGTGCGGATCTTCACCCGCGCGAGCGCGGCCTTCTTGGTGTCGAGCAGCGTCTGGCGCAGCAGCTCGAACCCTCGCGAGGAGCGGCCGGACGGCCCCACCCAGTAGCTCTTCTCGAAGTACGCGGCGTCGATCTCGGTCGGCGAGACGAACTCCACGATGTCGACGCCGCCCGCGGCGTCTTCCCCCTCGAGCTCGGTGAGCTCCTCCTTCGTGAAGAGGGCGTACTGCCCCTTGGAGACCTCGTACCCCTTGCCGATCTCGTCCCACGCGACGTCGCGCGAGCATTTCGGGCAACGTCGGACCATGCTGATCTTGGAGCCGCACTCCTTGTGCAGCTGCGTGAAGGACGGGGTGAGATCCTTGGTCGCCGTGTAGAGCTTCACGGGGATCGTCACGAGGCCGAAGGAGATCTCGCCGGACCAGAGCGCGCGCATGTCGACTCCTATACACGGCGATAGGCCGCTGGAACCAAACTCCGACGCTCGATCATGACCACGTCGCGAAACGACGCTACTGCACGTCCGACGAGTGCGGCCGCCGACGAGCGGTGTCGGGCGCTGCTCGGCGCGGTCGGAGAGCCGATGCTCGCGTGCAGCATCCCGCTCGGGGATCCGTGGCAGTACTCGTACGAGGTGAAGTTCGACGGCTACCGCATCCTCGCAGCCAAGCACGAGCGCTCGGTGCGGCTGCAGAGCCGCCGCGGTCACGATTGGACGGCGCGCTTCGCGCCGGTCGCCGATGCCGTCGCCGCCCTGACCGCGCGCGAGGCGGTGATCGACGGCGAGGTCTGCGCGGTCACCGCCGACGGCCGGCCGTCGTTCCAGCGCCTTCAGCAGTGGGTCGGCGGTGAGCGTCGCGAGATCGCGCTCGCGTTCGCCGCGTTCGACGTGCTCTTTCTCGACGGCCGCGATCTGCGCGCGCTGCCGCTCGAGGAGCGGCGGAGGCTCCTGCTCGAGGCGCTCGGTCCGACGCGCGGCGTGATCTCGCCGTCGCTGCCGATCGAGGCGCCGCTCGACCGTGACGGCCGCCCGGACGTCGCCGCGATGGTCGACGCCGCGCGCCGCGCCGACCTCGAGGGGTTCATCGCCAAGCGACGCGGCTCGCCCTGGGTGTCCGGCCGCTCGCCGCACTGGATCAAGCTCAAGTGCGCGCGCCGGCAGGAGCTCGCGGTCGCCGGCTACACGCCGCTCGCCGGGCGCAAGGCGAGGGTGGTCGGCGGGCTGATCCTCGCGACGCGCGATCCCGACGGGCGCTTCCGCTTCGCCGGCAAGGTGGGCTCGGGCCTCGATGACGCGCTCCGTCGCTCGCTCGCCGAGCAGCTCGAGCGCGATCGGGTCGACGCGCCGCCGATCGTCATCGACGAGAAGCTCGAGGGCGCGCGCTGGTCGACGCCGCGCCTCGTCGTCGAGGTCTCGTTCCGCGAGTGGAGCGACGACGGGAAGCTGCGTCACCCGATCTTCCTCGGCGTCCGGGAGGACAAGCGCGTCGAGGAGTGCGTCCGGGAGGACGGTCCGAGAGCGCCCGAGGCGGGCGGTCCCGAAGCGCCCGGGCCGGGCGCGGTGCGCACCTCCAACCCCGACAAGGTGCTCTTCCCGCGCGACGGCATCCGCAAGCGCGACGTCGTCGCGTACTACGAGGCGATCGCCGANCGCCGAGGTGATGCTCCCGCACCTCCGCGGTCGGCCCGTGATGCTCGAGCGGTGGCCCGACGGGATCGACGGCGAGAGCTGGTATCAGCAGCGCCCGCCGGCCGGTACGCCCTCGTGGATCAGGATGATCAGGGTGCAGGAGAGCGAGCACCTGATCCTCGACGACGTCGACGGGCTGCGCTGGGCGGCGAACCTCGCGGCGCTCACGCTGCACACGTGGTCGTCACGGGTGACCTCGAACAGGCCCGAGGCGATCGCGCTCGATCTGGCGCGTCCCGATCACCTGGTGCTCGATCTCGATCCGGGCGAGGCGCCGTGGTCCCGGGTCATCGAGGTGGCGCTCGCACTCCGTCGTCTGCTCGACGCGCTCGAGCTCCCGAGCTTCCCGAAGACCTCCGGCAAGCGCGGGCTGCACGTGGTGGTGCCGTTCGCGCGCGGGGCGACGCACGAAGAGGCCGTCCGCTTCGCCGGTCATCTCGCGTCGGCGGTCGCGAAGGTGCTGCCGGAGATCGCGACGGTCGAGCGTCTCATCGCAAGAAGGCGCGGGCGGCTGTACGTCGACTTCCTGCAGAACGGCTTCGGCAAGACGGTCGCCGCGCCGTACACGCTCCGCGCGATCGACGGCGCGCCCGTATCGACGCCGCTTCGCTGGAGCGAGGTCGGTCCGCGCCTCGACCCGCGCGCGTTCACCCTCCGCACCGTACGCGCGCGGGTCGACCAGCACGGCGATCTCTTCGCCGGCGCGGCGGGCGGCGGCCCCGACATCCGGCCGCTCCTGCTCCGGCTGCGATAACATGACGCCGATGCCTTCGAGGTCTCTCTTCGCCCGCGCGGCGCGCGCCGGCGCCTTGCTGTCCTTCAGCCTCTTCGCGTTCTCGCTCACCCGGTGCGCCGAGAGCGAGTGCAAGTACAACAGCGACTGCGCCGCCGGGCGCTGCGTCGCCGGCAAGTGCGAGCGCGAGTGCTTCGCGGCGGTCGACTGCCCGAAGGATCGGCCGGCCTGCGTCAGCGGATGGTGCGAGGCGAGCGGCGACGGCGGCGTCGACGCGCCGGCGGTCGACTCCGGCAAGCCGGACTCGACGCCGATCGACAGCGGCTCGATCGACTCGTCGATCGGAGACTCCACCGCGCCCGACACGTACGTGCCGGCCGACACCGCGGAGCCCGACACCTTCGTGCCGGACACCGCGTCGCCCGACGTCTCGACCGGCACGAAGGGGTACCTGACGAAGTGCGCGTCGAACGACGAGTGCGCGTCCGGCGTCTGCTCGCCGAGCGCGCCGAGGTTCTGCACCAAGGCGTGCAGCAGCCACGGCGACTGCGCGCACGGGCAGATCTGCGGCGGCGGCCTCTGCCGGCTCGACGACACCGGCTACTCGGCCTGCGACACCTCCACCGCCTCGCCGTGCCTCGAGTACTGCTTCGGCACCGCGACGGCCAAGCACTGCACGCACTCGTGCAGCAGCGCGGCCGAGTGCCCCGCCGGCTACGCGTGCATGCCGGCCGGTGGCGGCAAGAAGGTCTGCGTCGACATCGAGCGGCCGTGCTCGGCGCCCGAGCAGTGTCCGAGCGCGCTCGGCTTCTGCGGCGCCGGCGGCGTCGGCTGCACGGCGAAGTGCGACACCGATGCGGACTGCCCCCTTCGCCTGGTCGGGCTTCCCGCCTACAGGTGCGAGTTCAGCGGCAGCATCAAGGTGTGCATGCCGCCGAGCGACATCCTCGGCTCCGACCCGCTCGGCTCCACCTGCCCCTCGACCGGCGTCAACTACTGTCGCAGCGGCGCGTGCGACGACGGCACCTCGCCGCCGACGTGCGCGCAGCGATGCACGGTCCGCGGTGGTTGCGCCGGGTCCTTCGGCTGCTTCCCGCTCGAAGATCCAGGCCCGCCGAAGACGGCCCTGCTCGTTTGTTCCGCTGCCGGCTCGGCGTGGCTCGGCGATGCGTGCACGCGCGGTCGCGACTGTCGCACGGCGATCTGTCAGGCGCCCGGCTACTGCACGCGACTGTGCGTCGACAACTTGTGCCCCGACGGCATGTCGTGCGTTGCCGCACCTCTGTCGGCGACCGATGGCACGCCCATCAAGCTCTGCACGAAGTTCTGAGACTCGGTACCACTTCGATACGAGAGGACGTTGGCCGTTCTCTCGTGGGCAGCTACTCTCAGCGCGATGGCGATCTCGCCGCGTGCAACCGCGCCCGGCCCGGGGCGGGGGTGGACGATTGTCCGCCCGCTCGGCGCGCGCGCCGTACCCACCTCCGCCGCCCTCCAGGATTTGCCGGCGGGTGGCAACGAGCTGGTGGTGGTCCAGTCGTTCCACCTCGAGGGGGAGCGCTCCGCTGATCCGGTGCGCGACGTCCGCGCGCTCGCGAACCTGCGCAGCCCGCACGTCGCGCGTGTCAAAGAGGTCCTCGAGCGCGACGGCGAGGTCACCGTCGTCAGCCACTGGGTCGACGGCGAGAGCCTCGCCTCTCTTCGCGAGAGGGGCGTGCTGCCGCTCGCGATCGAGCTGCGCATCCTCATCGACGTGCTCACCGGGCTCGCCGCGATCCACATGGTGAAAGACGCGAAGCTCAAGCCGCTCGGCATCCTGCACGGCGAGGTCGCGCCCGCGAACGTCGTAGTGGGCCTCGACGGGGTCGCGAAGCTCGTGCAGCCCTGCGGCGTGCACGCCAGCCCGGGCGCGCAGGGCACCGATACCGTCGGGTGGAACGCGCCCGAGATCCTCCTCGCCGACGACACCTTCGATCAGCGCGTCGACGTCTACGGCGTCGGCGTCATGCTGTGGGAGGCGCTCAACGGCACGACGCTCTTTCCCGAGACGAACGCGGGGGCGATCGTCACCCGTCACCTCTCCGGCCGCATCAAGAAGCCGACCGTGCCGGCCGACGCCGCGTGGGCCGAGCCGCTCGTCGAGGTGGTGCTGAAGGCCATCTCGACCGATCCGAGCGCGCGTCACGCGACGGCCAACGATCTGGCCGCCGACATCAAGCGCATCGCCAAGAGCAACATCGCCGCGGCGGCGAAGGTCGCGGGCCTGGTCAAGGAGCGCGCCGGCGACAAGATCGCGTCGCGCCGCGTCGCGCTCGGCGCCCCGCCGCTCCCGGCCGAGAAGGTGGCGGTTCCGAAGGTGACGGCGACCAAGCTCGCGGCGCCGATGGCTCCGCGCGCGCCGATCGTGCCGTCCGCCCCCGCGGAGAAGCTGGTCGCCGAGAAGCCGACCGGCGAGAAGTCGGTCGCCGAGAAGTCGGTCGCCGAGAAGGCTGCCGCCGACAAGCCCGCCGACAAGCCCGCCGACAAGATGGATGCGGAGAAGACCCTCGAGGTCGTCGGCCCGCTCGTCCACGTGCCCGAGCCGTCGGTGCACGATCGGACGACGACGCCGAGCCCGTTGGCGCAGGGCCAGGACATCACCGCCGACTTCTCCGACCTGTCGCTCGACAGCGAGCCGCCGCCGGCGCTCGCGCGCGCGCCGTTCCCGCCGAAGAAGCCCGCCGCCGAAGAATCGAAAGAAACAAAAGGCGCGGAGCCGGCGCCCGAGGCTTTCGTGTTCGCGGCGAGCCCGGAGACCCCCGCGGCGGAGGTCGCGCCGCTGGCGGCCGCCGCGGCTCCGGCTGCCGACGCTGCTGCGGCCGCGGCCTCGCCGTTCGCTTCGGGTCCAGCCGTCTCGCCGTTCGCTTCGGGTCCAGCCGTCTCGCCGTTCGCGACGGGTCCGGCCGCCTCGCCGTTCGCTACGGGTCCGGCCGCCTCGCCGTTCGCTACGGGTCCGGCCGCCTCGCCATTCGCGCCCGCGGCGCCCGCGTTCGGGCCCTCCAGCGGAGAACGCCCGAGCGACGGGGCGCCGATCGCGATCGCCAAGACGCCGTCGCCGGTGGCCGACGTTCCTTCCGCGCGCACCGGCTCGTCGCCTGGCGTCGTCGGCGATCTCGTGCCTGCGAGCACGCGCTCGCGCGGCAAGAACCGCGGCGTGATCTACGGCGCCGTCGGCGTCGTCGGCCTCGTGGTCGTGCTGCTGGTCTTCCGCACGTGTGCGAGCCGCCCCGATCACCTCGCCGCGCCGGCGCCGACGACCGAGGCCAAGACCGCAGAACCGCCGCGCACCACGGAGGCTCCGATGAGCACCGGCGGCGATCCTGCCATTGCTGCCACTGCTGCCGCTGCTGCCACCACTGCCACCACTGCCACCACCGCCGCGGCGGCGACGGCAGAGCCGACCGCCACGGCCACGGCGGCTCCGGAGCCTCCGCCGAAGGCGACGACCGTCGCGGCCGCCCCCGCGCCGCCGCCGACCGCCGCGGCGCCGCCGCCCACCGGCAAGCCCGCCGGCGTAACGCCGCCGGCCGCGCCCCCGACTACCAAACCCGCGCCAACAGGCAAACCGAAGAAGACCTACGACCCGCTGGGGATCTGATGCGCACGTCGCGAAACCTTCGCCTGCCGTCGTCCGCCGTCGCCCTTTTCGCTGCCCTGCACCTCGCGTTGGTCCCCGCGCTCGCCAGCGCCGGCGGGGTCAGTCCGGGCAGCGCCTCGCCCGTGCAGCGTGAGCAGGCCCAGGCGAAGTTCGCCAAGGGCAAGGATCTCTTCGGGCAGAAGAAGTACCTCGAAGCGCTCGCCGAGTTCCGCGGGTCGCTCGACATCGTGTCCAGCCCGAACACGCGCCTCTACGTGGCGCGCGCGCTGCGCGAGATGGGCAAGACGGTGGAGGCGTACGTGGAGTTCGGGCGCTGCGAGATCGAGGCGAAGGAGCTCGCGCCGCAGGATCCGCGCTACACGAAGACCGCCGAGGCCGCGGCCGCCGAGCGCAAGGAGCTCGAGCCGAAGCTCGCGTTCGTCACCGTCGCCATCAACGGCGCGACCGACGCGACCACCCTGAAGATCGCCGGCGAAGAGGTGAAGAAGGCCGGGTGGAACGAGCCTGCGCCGATCGTCCCGGGCAGCGCCGAGATCGTCGTCGAGACGCCCGGCAAGCCGACCGTCAAGCGCATGGTCACGCTGGGCGCCGGCGAGAAGACCGAGGTGAAGGTCGACGCGTCGACCGGCGAGGCGGTCGGCGGTACGCCGGTCGAGGCCGCGCCGCCGCCGCCGCCGCCAGCACCGGAGAAGCCGGCCGACACGGGCGGCGGCGACTACCGCACGTACGCGTACGTGGCCGGAGGCGTCGGCGCCGCGGGGCTCCTCACGTTCGGCATCTTCGGCGCGATGGCCGCGAGCAAGTACTCGAGCCTCAAGGACGACTGCGGCGCCGGTCCCTGCCCCGAGGCGAAGCGCAGCGACGTCGAGGCAGGGCAGACGCGGCAGACCATCGCGAACATCGGGCTCGTCATCGGCATCATCGGCGTGGGCGCCGGCGTCACGTTGTTCGTCCTCTCGAAGCCGAGCAAGCCGAGCGAGGGGACCACGCAGGCGGTGGTCGGCCCGTCGTACGTCGGGTTGCAGGGCTCCTTCTGATGCGCGGGTGGGGGGTGGTCGCGGCCGTCCTCTGCGTCGGCTGCACGTACGATTTCGATTCGTTCATGCCCGGTGCGGTCGACGCCGCGGTCTCGGCCGACGGGTCGAGCGACGCGCCGGTCGACTCCGGGTGCACGCCGACCGACGCGCAGAGCCCCTGCTTCGCCGCGGCGACCGCGTGCGCCGCCTCGTGCCGCTCCAAGCGCGCCACCTGCGAGGCCGCGTGCACGAAGCCGGGGTGCACCAAGGGCTGCGCGAACGAAGAGGCGGGGTGTCGGACCGCGTGCGCCAACGAGTGCTCCTCGTGCTCCACCGCCGCGGGGTGTGCGGCGCCGGCGCAGTGCTGGTCTTCGCTGGGGTGAGCGCAGCCGCCGCCGACCTTCACTAAGGCCTGCTCCGCCGGCGCGCATGCCGTCGCGCCATCCGCCCGAGGAGCGCCGCGAGCATCAGCACCGCGGAGGTTCCGCCCGCCGCGCCGCGCGCCGCGCTGCACGCGTGGTCGCCGTACGCACACCCGGGCTCGTCGGCCGGCGGCACGGGCTCCTCCGGCGGCGCGGGCGTCGCTGCGCCGTTGCACACGCGCGCCTCCGGCGGCGTGCATGCGACGGTGCGTGTCGGTGGCGCCGCCGCGCAGAGGCCGCACACGTCGTCGGCGGCGAGGTCGCGCATCGACGTGTCGCCCGGATCGTAGCGGGGTCGCATCGTGGCCTGCCCATTGGCCGACTGCGTGTGCGCGAGGCCGAGGAAGTGCCCGGCCTCGTGCGTGATCACCGAGTGCAGATCGTAGGCGTCGGGCCGCGCCGCGCCGACTGAGAGCTTCAGCGTCTCCGGATCGCTGTTGATCTCGATGTCGCCGTCGAGGATCTCGCCGTCGGCGACGCGGTAGCTCAGCGTCGTCAGCGCGATCATGCTCGGATCATGGCCCCAGTCACGATCGCGGAACGTCAGTACGTTGGTGTTGAGGCCCTCCCGCTCGTACCCCGCCTCGCAGGCCGTCGGCCCGGCCTCGCGGGCCACGATCGACGGCGTGGTCTCGCGCGTGCTGGGGCAGGCGGCGCCCGCCGGCGGACAGCGCACCGCCTCCCAGACGGACAGCGACGCGGCGAGCACCTCGCGCGCGGTCGTGAGCCCGACCTGCGAGCTCGCCGTGCGATGGACGTACATGTCCACGCAGCGGGTGTTCCAGAACAGCGGCAGCCCCTCGGCGTCGCAGGGCTTCTCCTCGCTCGGCACGAAGTCCGCCTTCGTGGTCGACAGGCAGTACGCGCTCGCCGTCCTCGGCAGGCACGACAACGCGAGAACGAAGAAGAGCTGCACGCGCATCGAGCGTTGGACGCTCGCGCGGGGCGGGCGTGACGGGCGATCACCGGCGGTGACGAGGCGACGCGCGACGCGACATCACCACCAGGAGCCCCATCGCGAGCAGGAGCGCGGCGAGCCCGCCCGCCCTCCGGGTCTTCGTCGGTCGCCTTCACCTTCGCGTGACGAGATCGGTGCAGCGCTCGCGGAGCAGGTCCGCGCGCCGGTTGCGTGCGATCAGCCGGTCTGGTCGCGCGAGCCCCGCGACCGCCGCTTTCCGCCCGGACCGGTGAACCGATCGAGGTCGATGTCGCGGTAGGACAGCTCGTCCTCGATCGGCTCGAGGTGCGTGAAGACGGTGGCCCTGCCGAGCGCGTGGCGGATCTTCGACTCGATCTCCTCGCAGAGATCGTGACCGCGTTGGACCGACCAGTCGCCGGGGACCAGGACGTGCAGCGTGACGAAGATGCGCGCGCCGGCCTGTCGGGTCCCGAGCGCGTGCCAGTGCACGCCGGCCTCCTGGTACTCGGCGAGCAGCGCCTCGACCCGCTCGATCTGCTCCTTGGGGATCGCCGTGTCGAGCAAGCCCTGCAGCGACTGCATGACCAGCATCACGCCGTTGCGGATGATCCAGAGGCCGACCGCGATGGCGACCACCGGGTCGAGCCGGTTCCAGCCGGTCATCGCCACGGCGCCGACGCCGATCAGCACGCCGACCGTGGTCACCACGTCGGTGAGCAGGTGGTGCGCGTCGGCCTCGAGGGTGATCGAGTGATGCCGCCGGCCGGCGCGGAGCAGCACGACGGCGACCGCGAGGTTGATCAGCGCGGCGACGACCGAGATGGCGAGGCCGACGCCGAGGCGCTCCAGCGGACGCGCGTGGAGCAGGCGCTGGACCGCGGCGAACAGGATGCCGAGCGCCGCGACGATGATCAGCACGCCCTCGGTCGCGCTCGAGAAGTACTCCGCCTTGCCGTGCCCGTAGGCGTGATCCTCGTCGGCCGGGCGCGCGGCCACCGTCAGCGCGATGAGGGCGACGATCGCGGCCACCAGGTTGACCAGGCTCTCGAGCGCGTCGGAGAGCAGCCCGACCGACTGGGTCAGGCCCCAGGCGACGAGCTTCAGCGCGATCGTCGCGAGCGCGGCGGCGATCGAGAGCCAGGCGAAGCGGGTCGGCGCCGTCACGCGGAGCGACCGATCACTCCTCGCCCATGAACGGGTAGCCGACGGTCGTCGGCGGGACGAACGTCTCCTTCACCACGCGCGGCGAGGCCCATCGCAGGAGATTGTACGCGCTGCCCGCCTTGTCGTTGGTGCCCGAGGCGCGCGCGCCGCCGAACGGCTGCTGCCCGACGACCGCGCCGGTGGGGTTGTCGTTGAGGTAGAGGTTGCCGGCGGCCTGCCGCAGGACCGTCGTCGCGCGCGCGAGCGCCGCGCGGTCCTGCGAGAAGATCGCGCCGGTGAGCCCGTACGGCGACGTCGCGTCGAGGACTCTCAGCGTCTCGTCGACCTTGCCGTCGTCGTACGCGTGCACCGCGAGCACCGGGCCGAAGAGCTCGTCGCAGAAGATCTGGTGGGTCGGATCGTCGACCTCGTAGATGGTCGGCTCGACGAACCAGCCCTGCTCCGACGGCGCGTTGCCGCCGGTGAGCACCACGCCCTCGCGCCTCATGCGCTCGAGCCAGCCGGCGAGCTTCGCGTGCGAGCGCTCGTCGATGACCGCGCCCATGAAGTTGCGGAAGTCGGTGACGTCGCCCACGCGGAGGTCGGCCACCAGCGCGACCAGCCGCTCGCGGAGCTTCGGCCACATCGACCTCGGGACGTATGCGCGCGAGGCCGCCGAGCACTTCTGCCCCTGGAACTCGAACGCGCCGCGCACCATCGCGACCGCCAGCGCGTCGAGATCGGCCGAGGGGTGCGCGAAGATGAAGTCCTTGCCGCCCGTCTCGCCCACGATGCGCGGGTAGCTGCGGTAGCGATCGATGCGCTCGCCGACGCCGCGCCACAGCGACTGGAAGACGCGCGTCGAGCCGGTGAAGTGGATGCCGGCGAGGTTGCGATCGTCGAGGCACTCCTTCGCGATCGGCTCGCCGTGGCCGTAGACGATGTTGATGACCCCGTCGGGGAGCCCGGCCGCCTGGAAGAGGCGCATGGTGTGGTAGGCGGCGAGCGACTGGGTCTCGGCCGGCTTCCACACGACCACGTTGCCCATCAGCGCGGGCGCGCTCGGCAGGTTGCCGGCGATCGCGCTGAAGTTGAACGGGGTGATCGCGAGGACGAAGCCCTCGAGCGGCCGGAGCTCGAGCGAGTTGCGCACGCCCGGCGGCGAGATCGGCTGCTCGGCGAGGCGCGACGCGAACGCCACGTTGAAGCGCAGGAAGTCGATCAGCTCGCACGCGCTGTCGATCTCGGCCTGGTAGGCGGTCTTGCTCTGACCGAGCATGGTCGCGGCGTTGAGCACCATGCGGAACGGGCCCGCGAGCAGGTCGGCCGCCTTCTGGAAGATGCGCGCGCGCTCGTCGAACGGCGTCGCCGCCCAGGCCGGCGCGGCCCGCATCGCCGCGTCGATCGCCTTGCGGGTCATCGCGGCGCCGCCGTCGTGCGCGGTCGCCAGCACCTGTGCCTTGGCGTGCGGCGCGCGGACCTCGTAGCTGGCGCCGTCGCGGTGCTCCTTGCCGCCGACGACGTGCGGGATGTCGGGGCGCTCGCCGGCCATCGCGCGCAGCGCCGCCTTCAGCTGCGCCTTCTCGGGCGACCCGGGTGCGTACGAGAGGATGGGCTCGTTGGCGGGGACGGGCAGGGGGTGGGGCACGTCGAGCATGCGCGCATCAAACCGCGGCGCGCGACAGACCGGAAGGGGCGTCGCGCGCCCCGAGGTCGCGGAGTGACAAAAGGGTGTCCAACAGCCAGGGGGTCGCCGGCACGCCGCACAGCTCTGCCAGGGCGAGCACGATGCGCTCACGCGTCGCGTCAGGCGGCACCGCGATCATGGCCCAGGTCGCCCCAGGCGGGCCGCCCCAGTCCCGACCGCGCTCGACCTGGAGCTCGAACCGGCCCTGGTACACCGCCACCGTCATCCCGCGGTGCGCCCCCTGCCGCTTTTGGAGGATCTCGAGGACCCTGAGCGCGAAGGCGACGCGATCGAAGCGCTCGATGCCTTCGGTGCGCGCGATCGTGCGCCGCTCCTCGATGATCCAGCGGCCGTCCTTCTCGTCGGGCTCGAGCGCGTGGCCGCCGCTGCGCGTCCTCTTCACCGCACGAGGATGCAACGGAGGGCGGCGCGCGGCGAGCGCTGCGGTGCCGTGACGCGCTATCATCCCGGTCGTGATCGATCGCCTCCGGCCCTTCGGCCTGCTCGTCGCGCTGGTCGCGTTCGGGTGTCGCTCGGGCTCGCCCGCGCCGGCGCCGGCGCCCACCGCGAAGCCCCCGCCCGCGAGCCCGACCGCGTGCAACAACGCGTGCATCGAGCAGGACTCCGACTGCCATCAGAAGTGCATGGACGACGACTCGCCGCCGCCCGACGAGGGCGACAGCTGCGCGTCGAAGTGCAGCAAGGCCCTCGAGGCGTGCGTCGCGCGATGTAAGTGAGGCCCCGCGCCTGCGCGCGCGTGTGGTTCGTCGCCGCACGGTGAGACATCGGTCGTTCCGCGCTTCGCGTGCGCACGACCACCGCGCGCCGAGAGCCCGCGTCGCGATCGTGCACGGGGCTCAATCATCGGCGTCGCTGCCGAGCGACGGCGGCCGTTACAGGCTTCGCGGGCGCGCTTCTTGGAGACGGACCCGAGCCCGTCCACATGCGCAAGCTCGCGAGCCCCTTCGTCTTGTCGTGCTCCATGCTCGCGTGCTCGGCGGCGTGCTCGGCGGGCAAGCACGCCGGGGAGCCGCCGCCCGAGCACGAAGCTCCCGACGCCGAGCCGATCGGCGCGAGCGCCGTGGAGGTGGAGCGCGACGGAGGTCTCGCGCTCGACGGCGCGCTCGACGGCGCGACCACCATCCATCTCGGCTGCAGCGGCGACCTTCGCAGCGTCACCGACGACAAGGGCGTCGTCCAGAAGACGTGCGCCTCGGATCAGGGGTGCTTCGAGGGCGAGTGCATCGCCGCGTGCGACGCCGCGGCCAAGAGCAAGGGCAACGTCGGCTGCAAGTTCATCGCGGCGACGCCCTCGTTCTACTCGTGGATCGCGCCGCCGTGCTTCGCGGTGTTCCTCGCCAACAACTGGTCGAGGGACGTGAAGATCAGCGTCTCGCGCGCCGGCACGGCGCTGGACGTCACGAGCTTCGGTCGCATCCCCAACGGCAGCGCCGACGCGGCCGCCTGGCCCAGGGTGCCTCCGACGGGCCTGCCCCCGGGGCAGGTCGCGGTGCTCTTCATGTCGAGCGATCCGACCTCGACCAATCGCGGCTACGCCCTCGGCTGTCCCGTGGCGCAGGCCGCGTCCGGCCCGACGGCCGTCCCCGGCACCGGCAAGGGGCAGGCGTTCGTCGTCCAGACCGACGCGCCGGTCAGCGCGTACGACATGCTCCCCTACGGCGGCGCGAAGTCGTTCTTGCCGAGCGCGCAGCTGCTCCTGCCGACGAGCGCGTGGGGCACCAACTACGTCGCCGTCGTGCCGCCCGAGTCGGGGCCCGGGCCGCAGTGGGGGCAGATCGTCGCCTCCGAGGACGGCACCACCATCAAGATCAACCCGACGCGGCACCTCGCCGGCGGCGGCGGCGCGCCCGCGGCCGCGGCGGGCGCGGTCACGACGCTGACGCTGAACGCCGGCGAGTACGTGCAATGGCAGCCGTCGTCCGACATGAGCGGGAGCATCGTCCAGGCCGACAAGCGGATCGCGTTCGTCGGGGGCACCGGCGATCTCTGCCTCACCAGCACGACCACGACGGGCGGCGGCTGCGACTCCGGTCACCAGATGATCGCGCCGGTCTCCGCGCTCGGCTCGGAGTACGCCGCGGCGCCGTACGTCACGCGCCGCGCCGACCTCGCGCCGGAGTCGGTGCTCTACCGGATCGTCGGGACGGTCGACGGCACCACGCTGGAGCTCGATCCGCCGATCGAGGGCGCGCCCGCTGCCCTGTCGCGCGGTACGGTCGCGAGCTTCGAGACGACGCGGTCGTTCGTCGTGAAGAGCCAGGACGCGAACCATCCGTTCTACCTCGGCCAGATGATGTCCGGCGCGCAGGTGACGAGCGGCAGCCGCCCCGGTGCGACGGTGAGCATCGGGCTGCCGCTGGACCTCGGCGACGAGGAGTTCGTGAGCGTGCTGCCGCCCGCGCAGTTCCTCACCAAGTACGTCTTCTTCACCGATCCGACCTACTCGACGACGAACTTGGTGCTCACGCGCGTGAAGGGTCCGAGCGGGTTCGCGGACGTGACCCTGAAATGCCTCGGCGTCGTCGGCGGCTGGAAGCCGCTCGGCAAGAGCGGCCGGTACGAGTCCGCCGAGGTCGACCTCGTACGCGCCGGCAAGGGGGTCGGCGCGTGCTCCAACGGCCCGCAGGTCGCCGAGAGCGCGGGGAGGTTCGGGCTCGTCGTCTGGGGCACCGACACCTACTCGAGCTACGCGTACCCGGGCGGCGGGAACGTCGGGTCGATCAACACGGTGGTCGTCGATCCGCTCCCGAGGTGACCGGGTCGACCGCCGCGATCATGATGTCGAGCAGCGCGTCGGGCGCGTCGGCGTGCACCCAGTGGCCGGCCTCGGCGACGACGTGGAGCGAGACGCGATCGCTCCTTTGGGCGAGCGCCTCGACGCGCGCGCGATCGGCGGCGTCGTAGACGTTCGACCGACCGCCGTTGATCACGTGCACGCGGCAGCGGCCCGGCGGGTCCTCGACGACGTGCCACAGGTCGCGCGCGAAGTAGTCGTCGAGCAGCGCGTGGATGGCCGAGACGTCGAGGCCGAAGCGCACGCCGTGCTCTCCGCGTTCGAGGTTCATCGCGAGCCACTGCGCGATGGGGAGCTCGTAGCCGCGGCGCTGCAGCTCGTCGACGAAGGCCTCCCGCGTGGGGAACCAGGGCGGCAGCTCCTGCAACGTGTCGACGACGCGCAGCGTGCTCTCGGAGCCGCGGCCGCCCGGACGCGCGCCGGGGTTGGAGTCGACGATCACGAGGTGCTCGAGCTCGTGGCCTCCTTCGGCCGCGTAAGCGTACTGTAAGGCGACCTTGCCGCCGAACGAGTGCCCCCACACGGCGCGCACCGGACCGGGCACGCGAGGATCGAGGGCGAACAGATCGCGCGCGGCCGCCTCGACGGTGTGCGGCGGAGCGAAGTCCTGCGAGCTCCCGTGCATGCGCAGATCGACGAGCACCGCGCCCCAGCGCGGGCGCGCCTGCACGAACCTCCGCGCGATGGTGCGCAGGTTGGGGCCGCTGCCGAGGATGCCGTGCAGGAAGAGCATCCAGGCCTCCGGCGTGACGTCGTTTCCGGCGCGCACCAGCGCGTGGTTGGGGGCATCGGGAGGCATCGCAGCGGTCTCGTAGCACGGCCGATCGCTGCGCGCGCGACACGCGAGGTCGGGTCGGGCTGGCGACGATGGAACCGATCGTGCTACGCCCGTCCGCGTGACCGGCACGATCATCGTCGTCGTCGTGGCAGCGTTGGTGGTGCTGCTGATCGTCGTCGCGCTGCGCTCACGCGGAGGCACGCAGCTGGAGTCGCTGCACGCCGAGCGCCGCCACGATTGGGAGAAGTCGCTCAACGACGCGCACGAGGAGGCGCTGCTCCGCGGCGTCGAGGCCTGGCGCGATCGCGGCCACGATCTGCTGCTCCACCACGAGGGCGCGAAGCTCGACGTCCTCGAGCCGCCGATGGTCGTCTCGCTGTACGCGCTGGCCGAGGCGTTCGGCCGGCGCGACGCGCGCGACGAGATCGCCGGGGAGCTCCTCGACCGCTGGGCCGCGCAGGAGGAGCCCGCGGCGGCGCTGCACCTGCGGCGCGACGCGCTGCCCCCCTCGGCGACGATGGGCGTCGAGAAGCTCGTGAGCCGCGCGCGCGCCGCGATCGACGCCGCCCGCGCCGACACCAGCGGCATCGAGCACGCGTCGGCCGACGATCGCCGTGGCGTGCTCGAGCTCACCGTGAAGGCCGACGGACCGACCAACACGGTGGTCATCGATCTCGGGCGCGCCGCCGAGACGATCCAGCGAAAGCAGGACGACGGCGACGAGACGCCGTGGGCCGATCTCGCCAACGCCGAGCTTCGCGGCGCCGTCGCGCGCGACGCCGAGGGCGTGCTCTGGATGCGTCCGCCGAGCGCTGCGGAGCGCGCGATGGCCCTGGGCGTGATCGAACGCGCACCCTGATGCGAGCTACCGACGAGATCCAGCACACCCGCGCTGGTACGCCATACGCATCCCGTGGTGGAGATGACGCTCCGCACGCTCGCGCTGCTGTTCGCCTCTGCCGTGATCGCGGTCGGGTGCCGCAAGCAGGAGCCACCCGTCACCGAAGAGCCGGTCGCGCCGGAGGTGAACGAAAAGTCCGGGGGCCTAGACGAATCGAGGGAATCGAAGGAACCGTCGAGCGCCGGATCCGAGGACGAGGGCTGGACGCCCAAGCCGATCGGCGGCGTCGGCGGCGGTCCGAGCGACGACGTGACAGGGCCGGGCTCGACGGCAGTCCCTGCGCCGATCCCTGCGCCCGCCCCGAAGCCCGGCGGCGCGAAGACCAAGCCGCCCAAGGCGCCGCCGTCCGCGTCGGTGCCGCCGCCGCCCAACACGCCGTGGCCGTGGTCGGCCGACGGTGGGCTCGCGTGGCCGCCGTCGGTGCCGACCTGGCCGTGGGCCGCCGATGCCGGCACGTCGACGAAGTAGGGCTGCTCGAAGGTCGACGCCCCGAAGGTGATCTGCCGCGATGACCCACGCGCTCTCCCCCGTCCTGCTCCTCGACGTGATGGGGACGCTCGTGCGCGATCCGTTCTTCGAGGACATGCCCGCCTTCTTCGGGCTGACGCTGAAGGAGCTGCTCGCCCACAAGCACCCGACCGCGTGGGTGGAGTTCGAGCACGGCGCGATCGACGAGGCGGCGTGCATGGCGAAGTTCTTCAAGGACGCGCGCGCGTTCGACGTCGCGGCGCTCAAGGCGCACGTGGCGCGCGGCTACGCGTGGCTGCCCGGCGTCGAGCCGCTGCTCGCCGAGCTCTCCGCGCAGGGCGTGGAGATGCACGCGCTGTCGAACTACCCGCCGTGGTGGCGGCTGATCGAGGAGCGCCTGGCGCTTTCGCGGTACGTCCGCTGGACCTTCGTGTCGTGTCACACCGGCGTGCGCAAGCCCGCGCCCGAGGCGTACCTCGGCGCGGCCAGCGCGCTCGGGAGGCCGGCGTCGTCGCTGGTGTTCGTCGACGATCGCGAAGGCAACGTGGAGGGGGCGCGGCGAGTGGGCATGCCCGGCCTCGTCTTCCGCGACGCCGAGACGTTGCGCGCCGACCTGACCGCGCTCGGGATACCCTGACGAGATGACGGTCAGCACCCTGCGCGCGCGCCTGGAGAAGCGGCTCGCGAACGCGATGATGGGCCTCCCGCGCTCCTGGATGATCAAGCTCGCCGGCGGGCAGCGCAAGCAGATCGACGACTTCGTGCTCGACGAGCAGGTGCAGCTCGCGATCGCCATGCACGCGCGGCTCGGCAAGAAGCACACGCACGAGCTCTCGGTGGAGGAGGCGCGCCGTCAGCTCGAGGAGTCCGCCGCGATCTTCGCGCCGCGACCCCGCACCATGTCGCGCGTCGAGGACCGGAAGATCCCGGGGCCGGAGGGCCTGATCCCGGTGCGCCTCTACGTGCCGCTCTCGCACCGAAGGCCGGCTGCCGCGCTCGTGTACTTCCACGGCGGCGGGTTCGTGGTCGGCAGCCTCTCGTCGCACGACGCTCCATGTCGGGTGCTCGCGGACGAGGGGCGCTGCGTCGTCATCGCCGTCGACTACCGGCTCGCCCCCGAGCACAAGTTCCCCGCGGCGGTCGACGACGCGGTGGCGGCGTTCCGCTGGGCCTCCGCGAACGCGGCGTCGCTCGGGATCGATCCGGCGCGCATCGCCGTCGGCGGCGACAGCGCGGGCGGCAACCTCGCCGCGGTCATCGCGCAAGAGACGCGCGAAGACGCGCTGCGGCCGTCGTTTCAGCTGCTCATCTACCCGGCGACGGACTTCACGATGTCCGCGCCGTCGCACCGCACGATGGGCAGCGGGTTCTTCCTCGAGCACGAGACCATGCTGTGGTTCCGCGATCACTACCTCCACGGCGAGGCCGAGTGGCGCGATCCGCGCGCCTCGCCCCTCTTCGCGCCGGACGTGCGCGGGGTGCCGCCGGCGTTCGTCGCGACGGCCGGCTTCGATCCGCTACGCGACGAGGGGGAGCAGTACGCGACGAAGCTCCGTCAGGCCGGCGTCCCGGTCCGCTACCGCTGCTACCCCAGCCTGTTCCACGGGTTCTTCTCGGTCTCCGGCGGGATCACCGCCGCGCGCACCACCCTCGTCGAGGCGGCGGCGGAGTTGCGGAACCACCTGCGCTGATCAGGCGCTCGCGCTCGGCGGCCCCAGATCGGGCAGCCCCTCGCGGCGGCGCAGCGCGCGGTCTTGCTCGCCGAGGTCCGTCAGCACCGCGCGGAGGCGATCGGCGATCTTCTTGTAGGTGCGCAGGCGCGGCGGCTCGGCGAGCAGCGCGTCGAGCGCGACCGGCGCGCCGACGGTCAGCGTGATCGGATCGCCCGTGCCGTCGAAGTTGCCCTTCACCTGCTTGGGCAGATCGTTGCCGAGGCCGAGGACGAACACCGGCAGCACGATCGGCCGCGCGCGATGGACCATCTGGCCGACGCCGATCTGCGCCGGCAGCAGCGTGTACGGATCGTTCGTCTTGTTGCGGGTGCCCTCGGGGTGCATGCCGACGACGGTGCCGCGCCGCTGCAGCAGCTCGGTCACCACGTCGACCGTGTACTCGTTGAACCCGCGCGCCTCGGGGCGGCGCATGACCGGCGGGTACATCGCCCACGCCGACATGATCGCGTTGACGAAGATCCCGTCGGGGCGCTCGTAGAAGTACTCGCCCTTCACCGGGAAATACATGCCGTCGACCCAACCCGTGTTGCGCAGCAGCACGCTGGCCATCACGTAGAGGTCGAAGAACGAGCGGTGGTTGGCGACCATCACCACGCCGCGATCGGGATCGAGCGACGTGAGGTGGTGGAGCCCCTCGACGCGCACGAGGTTCTTCGTGCACACGTGCACCCAACCGGCGCCGACGGTCTTGAGGAACGCGTGCGCCGCGCGCTTGAACGTCGGCTTGCGGTTGACGGTGTAAGCGATCTCGAAGGCGGTGCGCTCGAACCGCGTGAGCGACGCCAGCTGCTCGGGGGTCGGCCGTTTCATCGGAGCAGACCAGAACCACACGCGAGGCGCGTCGGCAATACCGTTAAGGAGCACGCAGTGCGTCGAACGCACGCCGTGGCGCGATGCGCTAAGCTGCCGGCGGAATGATCCAGCGCCTGCGCTTCGGGGTGATCCCGGACTCGGATCAGGGGTACGCGTCCGCCGACCGGTTCGCGTCGGCCCTGTCCGCGCTCATCGGCGTCCCGGTCGAGGTGCACCGCGCGATCGACTACCGCGTGCTGCTCGCGTCCCTCGAGCAGGGGCGCATCGAGCTCGCGTGGGTGCCGCCGCTCGCCGCGGCGCGCGCGCTCCGCGCCGGCTCGGTGATCGAGGTCGCGGTCACGATGCGCAGCGGTTCGTCGAGCTACTACACCGGGCTCGTGAGCCTCAAGGGCGGCAAGATCGAGTCGCTGAAGGACCTCGACGGCGTGCGCGCGGCGTGGGTCGATCGCGAGAGCGCCTCCGGCTACCTCGTCATCCGGGCCGCGCTCCGCGAGCAGGGGGTCAGCCTCGTGCGCGCGTTCTCCGAGGAGATCTTCGTGCGCAGCCACGCCGAGGTCGCGCGCGCGGTGGCCGAAGGGCGCGTCGACGTGGGCGCGACCTGCTTCAATTTCGTGAGCGGCACGGTCGAGATCGCGCGCTCCGGGTTCAAGGATCACGGCGGCGTGAGCGACGACACCTTCCAGCTGCTCGCGCACGCCGGGCCGATCCCGAGCGACATCGTGGCGGCGCATCGCGCGGTCCCGTCGAAGTGGCTGCAGCTGCTGCAGTCGGCGCTGGTCGACGCCCGCCCGGCGAGCGTCCACGAGGCGGCCAAGGACCTGGTGCACGCCGACGGCTTCGTGCGCCCGACCGTCGAGCACCGCGACATGCTCACCGCGCTCCTGCAGATGGTCGATCGGCCGAGCAGCGGGAGCGTCCTGCCGCCGCCGATGCCCGTTCGCCGATAGGTGACGGTCGCGCGCGGCTCGGGTATGCGTCACGCATGTCGCGTCTCGCCCTCGTCGCCTTCGCCGTCGCGCTCTTCGGGTGCAAGGAGCCGCCCAAGGACGCACCCGCCGCCGCCTCCAGCGTCGCGCCTGCATCTTCGCCCGCGGCGGCCGCGCCCGCGAGCGCCGCCCCGAGCGCGTCCGTAGCGGCCGTCCCCAGCGCCTCGGCGGCGCCCTCGCACTCGCCGCACTGCGAGGTCGAGGTCTTCGGCAAGGTCACCAACATGCCGAAGAACCTACAGAAGGGCGCGGAGGTCGTGGTGTTCGTCGCGCAGAACGACTGCCTCGCCGACGACGCGCAGATCCTCGGCCACAGCGAGGTCGGCTCCGACGGCAACCTCGTGATCGAGGTCTTCCCCAAGTGGGGCACCGACGTGACCATCTGCGCCGCCGTCGTCCCCGGCGAGGGCAAGCCCTCGGTTAGCTACGGCAAGGCGAAGGGGAAGTTCCACGCCGAGGCCGAGGGCGAGGTCACCTTCAACGACGTGACGATCGACCTCGCGCCCGGCAAGCCGCACGTCTTCCCGAAAGACGCCTCCGACGTGCCGCCCTCCAAGATGCCGTCGAGCATGGCGTCCGCGGCGCCCTCGGCCGCGGCGTCGGCCGCCCCCTCGGCGAAGACCGCACCGCCGGCGAAGAAGCCCTAGCGCATGGAGAGCGCGCTGCTCGCGGCACGACGCGCCGGCGCCCGCCTGCTGATCGGCGGGGTGGCGCTGCTCGTCGCGGGGCTGATCATCCTCGTGGTCGCCGACCAGCGCACGGGCGGCGCCGTCACGCACCCGGACATCTCCGCGGAGGGGCGCCGCGCATCTTTCCTCGCCGGCTTCCCAGCCACCCTCGGGTACGTGCTCGCCGCGCTCGGCGTCTACAAGCTGCTCGCCGGGCGCGGTCCGGGCCACGCCTCGAAGTCGAAGCTGGTCCTCGTCGGTCGCGCGCTCTTCGGCATCTTGGCCGCGGCGGTGTTCTTCGCGGGCGCGTTCTGGATCGTGATGGCGATTCGCGATCCTTCAGTGCCCATCCCACGCACCCCGACGCCGTAGCGCCTCGAGCAGGCACGCGGCGAGGCGTTCGCGCTCTTCGGCCGGATCGAGCGGCACGTCGGTCCACTCTGCGTCGCCGACCCGCAGCCGGGCGCGCGGCGCGCCTCGCTCTGCCGCGATCGCGACGAGCCCGCCGGCCGCGCACGCGAGCAGCGCCCCCTCGGTCACGAGGGGGCTGGCCGGCAGCGCGAACGCGACCCGGCCGACATCGAACAGCTGTCGTTCGAGCACCCACGCGAGGGCGCGCGCGTCTTCGAGCGACGGGAGCGCCACGGTGACCGCGGCACCGCTCTGCCCGAGGCGGGCGCGTCGCTCCGCGGCGCTGACCTGCGTGCGCTCGCCGCCCGGTGCGAGCGCGGGCGCCGGCGCGTCGACGATCATGCCCGCGGCCACCGTGTCGTTGGTGATCGAGTCGATGAGGACGAACGCGCCGGAGCCGCGGTTCTTCGCGTAGGCGTCGTGGAAGATCGGCCGCTGCGTGCGCACCGCGATGCGGCCGATGTCGTTGAGCGCGAGCGTCGTCGCCGGGCGCGGCTCGAGGGTCTCCGGATCGGTGATCGCGCGCACCTGCTCGACGCGCGCGCGGACCATCTGCGTCGTGTGCTTGAGCAGGTACGAGCGCTCCGGATCGAGCGGGCGCTCGCTCATCCACACCACCATCGCCTCGAACGCCGCGTCGACACGGGGCAGGTCGTGCGGGTGGGCGAGCATGTCGCCGCGGCTGACGTCGATCTCGTCGGCGAGGCGCAGCGACACGCTCATCGGCGCGAACGCCTCGTCGCGCGGACCCTCCCAGGTGTCGATGGAGACGACCCTGGTCCGCTTGTTCGACGGCAGCGCCACCACCTCGTCGCCCACGCGCACGACGCCGGAGGCGATCTGCCCGGCGAAGCCGCGGTAGGTGAGGTCGGGGCGGATCACGTACTGTACCGGGTAGCGCAGGTCGTCGAGGTTGCGGTCGGCCGAGATGGGGAGCGTCTCGAGCAGCTCGAGGAGCGTGCCGCCCGTCCACCACGGCATCGACTCGCTCGGGTGCACGACGTTGTCGCCGCGCAGCGCGCTGATCGGCACGAAGTGCACGTCCTTGAACGCGAGCCGCTCCGCGAACGCCCCGAGCTCGGCCCGGATGGCCTCGAAGACGTCCTGCGACCAGTCGCGGAGGTCCATCTTGTTCACGCCGACGACGAGGTGCGGGATCCCGAGCAGCGAGGCGATGTACGCGTGCCGCCGCGACTGCGGAAGGATGCCGAGCCGCGCGTCGATCAGGATGATCGCCACGTTCGCGGTCGACGCGCCGGTCGCCATGTTGCGCGTGTACTGCACGTGGCCCGGCGTGTCCGCGATGATGAACTTCCGCTTGCTCGTCGAGAAGTAGCGGTACGCGACGTCGATGGTGATGCCCTGCTCACGCTCGGCCTTCAGCCCGTCGGTGAACAGCGAGAAGTCGATCTCGCTCTCGGCCGCGGCGCCGCGCGTCGCGCCCTTGATCGACGCGCGCTTCACCGCCTCGAGCTGATCTTCGTAGAGGCCGTGCGTGTCGTGCAGCAGCCGGCCGATGAGGGTGCTCTTGCCGTCGTCGACCGAGCCGACGGCGACGAACCGCAGCAGCTCCTTCTCCTCGTGCTGCCGGAGGTAGCCCTCGATGTCGCGCTCGATGAGGTCGGTGTCGATCATGGGGAGTCGTCAGTCGTCAGTCGGCAGTCGTCAGTCGTCAGTCGTCAGTCAGTCGTCAGTCGTCAGTCGTCAGTCGTCAGTCGTCAGTCGTCAGTCGCGGCCGGCGCAGAGCTCGGCTTCTCTGCGGCGACAGCGCCTGGGCGCACACGGCGGAGAGTCGTCGTCCGGCTGACGGCTGACGACTGACGACTGACGACTCATCAGAAGTAGCCCTCGCGCTTCTTGGTCTCCATCGAGCCCTCCTCGTCGTGATCGATGAGGCGGCCCTGCCGCTCGCTGTGCGTCGCCAGGAGCATCTCGCGGATGATCTCGGGGAGGGTCGTGGCGTTGGAGCGGATCGCGCCCGACAGCGGGTAGCACCCGAGCGTGCGGAAACGCACGACCTCCGTGCGCGGGACCTCGCCGGGGCGCAGGCGCATGCGGTCGTCGTCGACCATGATCAGCGCCCCGTCGCGCTCGACCACCGGGCGCGGCGCGGCGAAGTACAGCGGCACGATCGGGATGTTCTCGAGCCACACGTACTGCCACACGTCGAGCTCGGTCCAGTTCGACAGCGGGAACGCGCGGATCGACTCGCCCTTCTTGATGCGCCCGTTGTAGAGGCTCCACAGCTCCGGGCGCTGGTTCTTCGGGTCCCACTGGCCATGCGCGTCGCGGAACGAGTAGATGCGCTCCTTCGCGCGCGACTTCTCCTCGTCGCGCCGCGCGCCGCCGAACGCAGCGTCGAACCCGTGCACGCGCAGCGCATCGAGCAACGCGTGCGTCTTCATGACGGTCGTGTAGCGGTTGGAGCCCTGATCGAACGGGTTGATCCCCTCGGCGAGGGCGCGCTCGTTCTTGTGCACGATGAGCCGGGCGCCGATCTGCTTCGTCCACGCCTCGCGGTGCTCGTACATCGCGCGGAACTTCCACGTGGTGTCGACGTGCAGCAGCGGGAACGGCAGCGGCCCCGGCGCGAACGCCTTCTGCGCGAGGCGCACCATCACGCTCGAGTCCTTGCCGATCGAGTACAGCATCACCGGTCGATCGAACTCGGCGGCGACCTCGCGAAGGATGTGGATGCTCTCGGCCTCGAGCTGCCGGAGGTGCGTGAGTCGCCGCGGATCGCGGCGCGGATCGAGCGCGCTGTCGGACGGGATCGGCACGGGCTTCGCTGCCAGCCTACCCCGGGTTCCTTCGCTACGCTAGAGGACCGTCCGTTTTCGCAGAATGTTCTTTGAGTATCGCGGCGCCGGCTGCCATGGCCGAGCTCGCTCCTCACCTCCAGAGGTGCCGCTCCGATCGCGAGCGCAGGGCGTACGCTGTCGGGATGCGCTGGCAGGTGCTCGGAGGTCTGGGGATCGTTGCGCCGCTGCTCGCGTTCGCGTGGTCGACGGTGGCGGCGGCGCCGTCATCGGCGAGCGCTGTCGGTTCCGGAGCTTCCGGCGGGGCGGCCGCGGCGAAGGCGCCGACGCTCGTGAGCGCGCTCGATCACCTGAAGAAGGCCAAGGCGAAGCTCGAGTCGGCGCCCGACGATCCGGAGGGTGATCGCGCGCAGGCGCTGCTCGCGACCGACCGGGCCATAGTTGCGGTCGAGCGGGCGCTCGGCGTCGCGCCACCCGGGCCGGTGAACGCGTCGGGGAAGGGCCTCGACGGCGCGACGATCGCGGCGACGTTCGCGCCGCAGAAGGGCATCCTCGAGAAGATCTGCTTCAAGCCCTATTCGGGCGGCGGATCGGCCAGCGTGAAGATCGAGATCATGGTCGGGGCGAGCGGCGTGGTGGTGGACGCCACGCTCGCGGAGCAGAAGGGCGGCGACGCGCGCGTCGGACGTTGCCTGCTCGGTCAGGCGTGGTGGTGGCGTTTCCCGGCGTCGGCCGGCGCCTCGCACGCGGTCGTGCCGTTCGCGTTCACGAAGTGACGCGTGCGCGACGCCAGCGCGACGACTGCGGCGCGCGAGCGCGACGGTGCTCGATGGCTCGAGATCGCCGTGCTCTCTTGAACGCACGCGCAGTCGCGCAGCCCCGATCGGTGCGCTACGACGAGTGAATGGCATCGCGGGCGGTCGGGACGACGAGGGACAGCGGAGCGCCCGGCGCACCCGAGAGCGTCCGTCGCGCGCCGCGCGCGGACTCGCTGCCACCGCGCGCGGAGTCGCTGCCACCGCGCGCGAAGTCGCTGCCACCGCGCGATCCACGCGTCACCCCGGCGACGTGGCGCGCCCTCGAGCGGTACGGCGAGGCGCTGGCGTCGTTCGAGGGCGCGCTGGCCGATCGGACGGGACTCGGCCGTATCGACGCGCGCTACGCCGACCTCGCCGCCGCTGCCGAGCAGGTCGTCCGCGCGCTGCTCGCCGATCGGAGCAAGAGCAGCGTGCGGTGGATGCCTGCCGCTCTCGACGCGGGACTCGAGGCGTACGCGCTGGAGGCGCGCTCACCGGGCGAGCGCCCGGAGGACGACATCGCGTTCGCCGAGCACGCCCTGCGCGCCGCACGTTCGCTCGCTCGACCGGGCCCGCACGGCTGACGAAGCGGACTCTCTGTTGCAGAGTCGGGTCCCTTCGACCGCGTTGACAGCAGTAGCGGTCGACTCGATTCTTCTTTTCGTGGGGGTCAGCGTCGGCGTGGGCAGCAGCACGCTGCACGCCAGCCGTGAGGCTGGGCGCGAGGCGGCGCGCCGCGCGGTGGAGCGCTTGTCGGGGGCCCCGGCCCTCGTGCTGGTCTTCGCCACCGTCGGCTTCGATCAGCGCGAGCTGCTGCGCGGCATCGTCGACGTCACGGGCGCGGCGCCGCTCGCCGGCTGCTCCGGCACCGGCATCATCACCCACGCGGGCTCCGACGAGTCGGCGTTCTGCGTCGCGGTCATGGCGCTCTCGTCCGACGGCGTGCACGTGCGCACGGCGGTCGGCCGCGAGGTCTCGCACGACGTGCGCGGCGCCGCCGAGGCGATCGCCGCCGCGGTGCGCGCGACGCCCGACCCGCGCGTCATCCTCCTCTTCCCCGACGGCCTCAAGGCGAACGCGTCGGCGCTGCTCTCGGCGATCGACGCGCGGCTGCCGGCACCGCTGCCGATCCTCGGCGGGTCGGCCGGCGAGGTGATGCGGTTCGATCGGACCTACCAGTACCACGACGGCGAGGTGCTCGAGGACGCGGTGGTCGGCGCCGTCCTCGGCGGACCGATCGACCTCGATCTCGAGGTGACCCACGGCTGCACCTTGCTCGGGCTCGTGCACGAGGTCACCAACGCCGACGACGGCCTCGTCCGCGAGATCGACGGGCGTCCGGCTTGGGACGTGATGAAGGAGTACGTCACCGATCCGTCGAAGGGGCTGAGCTCCCCCGACCAGCCGTACCTGTGCATGGCGCAGCCCCTGCCGGGGCCCTCCGGCGGCGAGGGCGAGCACCTGATCCGCGTCCCGCTCGGCCTCGACGAGAGCACCGGTGCGCTGTTCTTTCCGGGCGGCCTCGCGCGCGGCGACGAGCTGACCATGGCCCGCCGCGACGCCGAGAAGATCGCGCGCAACGCGACGGAGGCCGCGCACCGCCTCCGCGCGCGACACCCAGACCGCGCGCCGGCGTTGGTCCTGCAGTTCGACTGCGCGGGGCGCGGGGCGTCGCTCTATGGCCCCAACGTCACCTCGCAGCTGATCCAGCCGGTGCAGCAGGTCCTCGGCAAGGACGTGCCGTGGATCGGGTTCCATTCGTACGGCGAGCTCGCGCCGCTGCGCGGTCGCAACCACTTCCACCAATACACCATGGCGCTGTGCGCGCTCTATCACCGATGAGCAGGGGGCAGCCGTGACCGGCGGGCGAGACGAGCTCGATCGCGCGCGTCGTCAGGCCGAGGCCCTCGCCGAGCAGGTGAAGCTGCTGCTCAAGACCGAGCAGCGGCTCTCGGCTACGCAGCGCGCGCTCGAAGAGCAGGTCCGCCGCATCGAGATCGTCAACGAGCTGTCGCTCTCGACCGCGCGCTCCGGCGACGCCGCGCACGTGCTCGACCGCGCGCTCGCCTCCCTGCTCACCGCGTTCCCCCACGAGCTGGCGGTGGCGTTCGTGCGCGGCGACGCGGGGCTCTCGCCCACCGCCGCGCGCGACAGCGCCGGTCCAACGAGCATCGTGAACGCGGCGCCGGCGGTGTCGCCCGATCTCGTGCCGTCCGCGCCGCTCACCGCCGACGACTCGGGCGCCTGGCTCGCCGCCGTCGACCGCAGCCTCGGCACCGCCACCATCGATCCGCGCGCGCCGCGGCGCGTCCTGGTGCTCCCGATCGGCGACGGCGCAGCGGTCCTCGTCGCGTGCACGCTCGGCGCGCCTCCGTCGCACGCCCGTCCGCTGCCCGGCGACGAAGACCGACCGTTCCTCGAGCTGCTCGCCCGGCACATGTCGGTGGCGCTCGAGGCCGTCGTGCTGCGGCGCCGCACGCTCGAGAGCGAGACGCTCTTCCAGACCGGCTTCGCGCACGCGTCGACGGGCATGTGCATCGTCGGGTTCGACGGGCGGTTGAAGCGCGCGAACGCGGCGCTCTGCAACATGCTCGGCTACGGCGACGAAGAGCTGATCGGTCTGCCGGTCGCGGCGATCACCCACCCCGTCGACCGCGAGCGCAGCGAGGAGGTCATGCGCCGGCGCGACCCCGAGCCGGCGCACCTCGAGCTCGAGAAGCGCTGCCTGCGCAAGGACGGCACCAGCTTCTGGGCGCGCGTCGCCGCGAGCCGCGTCGATCCGACGCCGCACCGTGAAGGATACTGGTTCGCGCAGATCACCGACGTCACCGCGCGTCGCACGCTCGAAGAGACCGAGCGCATGGCGATCGTGGGCCGCCTCGCGGCGGGCGTCGCGCACGAGATCAACAACCCGCTGACGTACGTGCTCTTCGAGCTCGAGTCGCTCGAGCGCGCCGGGCTGCGGGAGCGCGCCGCGCGATCGGTGGAGAACGCGCTCGCCGGCAGCAAGCGCATCGCGCGCATCGTCCGCGATCTGAAGACGTTCGCCCGCCACGGCGACGACGATACGGTCGAGGCCGTCGACCTCTCGCGCGTGATCGAGGTGGTGCTCGCGATGTGCAACGCCGAGATTCGGCACCGCGCGCACGTCGAGCTCGAGCTCGAGCCGGGCACGTTCGTGCGCGCGACCGAGGCGCGCATCGCGCAGGTGCTGCTCAACCTCGTGATCAACGCGGCGCACGCGATCGGCGACGGCGACGTCAAGCGCGACACCATCTCCGTGCGCACGCTCGTCGACGACGCCGACGCGGTGGTCACGGTCAGCGACACCGGCGTCGGCATCCCGCCCGAGGATCAGCGGCGCATCTTCGAGCCGTTCTTCACCACGAAGGCGCCCGGGGTCGGGTCGGGGCTCGGGCTCTCGATCTCGGCGTCGATCGTCGAGTCGTACGGCGGCTCGTTGACCGTCGCGAGCGAGGTCGGCAAGGGCAGCACGTTCACCCTGCGCCTGCCGCGCTGGCTCGCCGCCGAGCGCGTCCAGTCGCCCATCGGGCAGCCCGCGTTCGCGCGTCCCGGCATCCGCCTGCTGCTCGTCGACGACGAGCCGATGGTCCTGCGCGCGCTGGCGATGATGCTGCAGCCCGAGTTCGACGTCGTCACGGCCGGCGGCGCCGCCGCCGCGCGCGCGGAGCTGTCGCACGACGCCCGGTTCGACGCCGTCGTCTGCGATCTGATGATGCCCGGCGAGTCCGGGATGGAGCTCTTCGAGTGGCTCCGCGCGTCGCGGCCCGAGGTCGCCGCGCGGACGATCTTCGTCACCGGCGGTGCGTTCACCAAGCGCGCGCAGGAGCTCGTCGCGCGGGTCGAGAACCCTGTGCTCGAGAAGCCCATCGATCTCGCGAAGCTCCGCGACGCCGTCGCCAACGTCCTTCAGGGCAAGCGTCGGCGCAGCGCCTCGTAGTTCGATGCGAGGGCTCAGGAGCCGTCAGGAATTCCCCCGGACTGAAGTCCGGGGCACCGACAGCCGGGCGAAGCCCTCCGGGCTACGAGCGCTCGCTCTGGAGGAAGTGACGCGGTCGACGGCCCGGTGAAGTCGCCTGCACCCGTGTATCTTCGGCCCGTTCGCCGCTGGACGTCCTTGCGGCGACAGCCCCGAGCCAGTCTGGCGAGCCGGTGAAGTCCGAAGGACTTGAGGTGCAGTCGGTGCCCCGGACTTCAGTCCGGGGGGCATTTTCCGACAGGTCTTCAGCCCTCGTCGCCGCTGTAGAGCGCGTCGATCTGGTCCGCGAACTTCTTCTGCACGACGTTGCGCTTGAGCTTCAGCGTCGGCGTCAGCTCACCGGTGTCGATGCCGAAGACCTTGTCGAGGACGGCGAACTTCTTCACCTGCTCGACGCGCGCGAGATCCTGGTTCACGCGGTCGATCTGGCGCTGGATCTCGGCGCGGACCTCCGGCAGCTCGTGCGCGCGCGCGCCGTCGAGCCCGCGCTCCTGCGCCCACTTCGCGGTGGCCTCCGGATCGAGGGTGACGAGGCAGGTCAGGTACTTGCGGCGATCGCCGATGACCACCGCCTCGCCGACGAGCGGGTGCTGCTTGAGCGCGCCCTCGATGTTCTTCGGCGTGACGTTCTTGCCGCCCGCGGTGATGATGATGTCCTTCTTGCGGCCCGTGATCGAGAGGAAGCCCTCGTCGTCGAACACGCCGAGATCGCCGGAGTGCAGCCAGCCGTCGACGAGCGTCTCGGCGGTGGCGGCCGGCTCCTTGTAGTAGCCGAGGAAGACGTTGGGACCTCGGAAGACGATCTCGTCGTCCTTCGCGATGCGCACGTCGACCCCGGGGATCGCCGGCCCGACCGAGCCGAACTTCGTGCGGCCCGGGCGGTTGAAGCTCGTCGGGCCGGTGCCCTCGGACTGGCCGTAGACCTCGTTGATCATGATGTCGAGCGTGGCGAAGAACTCGATCACCTCGCGGGCGATCGGCGCCGCGCCGCTGACGAAGAAGCGGCCGCGATCGAACCCGATCGCCTGCTTCACCTTCGAGAACACGAGCTTCTTGGCGAGCGCGTACTGCGCGGCGAGCGCGACGGGCAGCTCGGTGCCGCGCGCCTTGTGCTGCGCGACCTTGGCGCCGACGGAGAGCGCCCAGTCGGCGATCTTCTTCTTGCTGCCGGTGGCCTCGCCGAGCTTCGCGCTGAGCGCGGCGTAGAACTTCTCCCAGATGCGCGGCACGCCGAAGAACACCGTCGGGCGCGCCTCCTTGAGGTTGTCGGGGACCTTCTCGATCGACTCGGCGAACCACACCTTCATGCCGGTGGTCACCGGGCCGTGGACTGTGAACATCTGCTCGGCGATGTGCGACAGCGGCAGGTACGAGAGCGTCACGTCGGCCGCGCTGATGTCGGTGATCTCCTGCGCGACCGCCGCCGTCCAGGCGAGGTTCCGGTGCGAGAGCATCACGCCCTTGGGCGGGCCGGTGGTGCCCGAGGTGTAGATCAGCGTCGCGAGGCCGCCCGGTTCGAGGGCGTCGACGCGCTGGAAGAAGCGCTGGTCCTCGACCCGATCGCCATGCGCCAGGAACTCCTCCCACGACATGACGAGGGGGTCGCCCGCCCACGCGGGCGCGGCGCGATCGTCGACGCGCTTGGCGTCGCGCATCATGACCACGTGCCGCAGGTGGGGCAGCTCGCCGCGCTTCTCGTCGATCTTCTTCCACTGCACCTCGTTCTCGACGAGGACCACCGCCGACTCGGCGTGGTGCACGATGTACTGCACCTCGCTCGGCGAGCAGGTCGTGTAGATGCCCGCCGGCGCGCCGCCGATGCACATCGCGGCGAGGTCCATGATCACCCACTCGGGGCGGTTGAACCCGAGGATGCACACCGTCGGCACGCCCTCGTTGCCGCGCGCCGGATCGGGCTCGAGCCCGAGCGCGATGAGCGCCTTGCCCGCGCGCTTCACGAGCTCGGCGTACTCGTGCCACGTCGTGGTGCGCCACTCGCCGCCGCGCTTCTCGAGGTAGGCGGGCTCGGTCGGGCGGATGCGCTGCTGGCGGAAGAGGCGGCTGGGGATGGTGTCGCTGCTCACCGGCGCAACATATCAGAGCCGCAGCCGTTCGCAGTCCGGCGCGAGCGCCCTCACTGCGCTGCGCGCATGCGATTGTCCGGGATCAGGTTCGCGCGCGCGGCCGGCGCCGTTCGCTCGTATTCCAGCAGGTCGCCGAGCATGTCGTGATCGTGGCTGCCGACCAGGGTCATGCCCACGCGCTCGAGCACTCGTCGCGAAGCGAGATGCCACGAAGGGGTGCAGGCGCGGACGACCCGCACCGTCGGCTCGGCGAGCGCCCACTCGACGGCGGCGCGGGTGCCCTCGGTCGCGTAGCCCCGGCACTGCAGCTCCTGCTCGACGCCGTAGCCGACCTCGACGGCGCCGTCGGCGTCGGGGCCGCCGTGGAAGACCACGCTGCCCACCACGCGGCGCGCACCGTGACGCGTGATCATCACGCGGTCGCCCCAGAGGCGGTAGTCGGGGTTGGCTCGGATCGCCTGCAGATCGGCGCAGAACGCGCGCTCGACGAGCGCGGGCCCGGGCCACGCATCGGGCAGCCGCGCGTCGAGGACCGACTCCGCCACCTCACGACGACCCTCGAGCATCGCCTCGACGATCGCGAGCGTGACGGGCACCATGATCAGGCGCTCGGTGTGGAGTGTCGGCGTCACCGGCCGATCTTTGCTCGAAAGATCGCGATCGGGAAGCGCGACCTCGTCAAAAAGAGACGACGCGACGCGCCACCGCGATGCGGCGAAACCAGCCTGCGTCGTGCATTTTCGGCGCGCTCGACCGCGAGTGATACGCTGCGGCACCGATGCCGATGTTTGGGCGCCTTCCCCTGCTTGCTCTGGTCCTCGTCGCCTGCTCCTCCCAGACCTCGTATCCGCCGGCAGCGACCGACGCGTCCGTGGATACGAGCAAGGACTCCGCCGTCGTCGACACGGCCCCGTCCGAGACGCCGGCCGACACGGCAGCGGCGTGCGCCAGCGACGAGACGCGCTGCGGCACCGCATGCGTGAAGCTGATCAGCGATCCGGCGAACTGCGGCGCCTGCGGGAAGGCGTGCGCGAGCGATGAGGTCTGCGTCGGCGCGTCGTGCGCGTGCGCCACGGGCAAGACGAAGTGCGGCAGCGCGTGCGTCGACACCCAGACCGACGGCGCGAACTGCGGCGCGTGCGGCAAGGCGTGCGTCACGGGCGAGACGTGCAACGAAGGCAAGTGCCTCGCGCCGTGTCCGACCGGTCAGACGCGCTGCGGTGCGGTCTGCGTCGACACGCAGGCCGATCCGAGGCCTGCTCCGGCAAATGCGTGAACGTCGGCTTCGACGTGAACAACTGCGGCGCCTGCGGCAAGGTCTGCCCGACGGGCACCAGCGGCACCGCCGGCTGCACCAGCGGCTCCTGCGTGCTCACCTGCGCGACGGGCTACGGCAACTGCGACGACGACGCGACCAACGGCTGCGAGATCACCCTCGCCAACAACGACAAGAACTGCGGCGTCTGCGGCAAGGCGTGCACCGCGACCGAGACCTGCCTCTCGTCCAAGTGCGAGTGCAAGACGGGCACGACCCGCTGCTCCGGCGTGTGCGTCGACACGACGAGCTCGGACGCCAACTGCGGTCTGTGCGGCAGGGTCTGCCCCGCCGGCGAGAGCTGCGCGGCGTCGGCCTGCCAGTGCAAGACCGGCTTCACCCGCTGCGGCACGGCGTGCACCGACACCAAGACCGACGCGAGCAACTGTGGCGCGTGCGGCGCCGCGTGCGGCTACGGCAAGGTGTGCAGCGCCGGCATGTGCTGCCCCGCCGGTCAGATCGCCTGCGGCGGCGTGTGCGTCGATCCGAGCACCGATCCGAGCAACTGCGGCGCGTGCGGCACCGCCTGCAGCGGCACCACGGCCTACTGCGCGTCGGGCACCTGCTCCGGCGCGTGCGGCGCCGGTACCACCGCCTGCAGCTACGCGTGCGTCGACACCACCAAGGATCCGAAGAACTGCGGCGTCTGCGGGAAGGCGTGTCTGGCGACCGAGGTGTGCTTCGGGAGCGCGTGCCTGCAGGGAGGGTTCCCGGGGTCGGGGATCGTGAACGTGACGCAGGCCACGCGGATCAACCAGTGGGTCGGGACGCCCGGGCAGCTGTGGCAGCGGTGCTACTCGAAGGCGGTCAACGGCGGCACCGGAGCGACCTTCCGGTCCCTCTGCAGCGGCAAGGCGCCGACGGTCACCGTCGCGCGACTGAACTCTGCGGGGGTCACGCGCGTCATGGGGGGCTACAACACCGGCGCTTGGGCGAGCTCGGCGACAGGCGCCTATATCGGCAGCAGCGCGAACTTCCTGTTCTCGATCACCAACGACTTCAAGCACACGTACCCTGGCACCTCCACCACGTCGACGTCGTACGCGTACAACAACTCGAGTTACGGGCCCACGTTCGGCGGCGGGCACGACTGGCACGTGAACAGCACGATGAACGGCGGTTACTGCTACCTCGGGCACACGTACACGTGCCGCGTCGGAACGTACCCCTCGACCACCTGCCAAGCCGATCTCTGCGGCACGTACAGCTCGTGGACCGTCGAAGACCTCGAGGTTTGGTACAAGTGAGTCACCCGCGCACGCGGAACACCCCCGCGGCGCGCACGCTCCGCCCCTCGAGATCGGCGGCCGTCGGCACCTCGTAGCGCGCGAGGCGCTCGACGCCGTCGCTCGGGAAGTACGCGCGACCGGGATCGCCGATCAGCGCGGTGCCGCCGGCGCGCACGTGCGCGCGAAGGAACGGGAACACCCGCTCGGCGAGCGGACGCTCGTAGGCGACGTCGCCCGCGAGGATCACGTCGACGTCGACCGCGGCCTCGGTCAGCAGATCGACCAGCAGATCGACGCAGCGCGCCTCCACCTCCACGGCGTTGAGCGCGGCGTTCGCGCGCGTCGCCTCGACCGCGCGTGGATCGATGTCGGTCGCGAGGACCCGACGGGCGCCCGCGCGGGCGGCGGCGATCGCGACGAGCCCCGAGCCGGTGCCGAGATCGAGCACGCAGAGGTCGCGGACGACCTCCGGCCGATCGAGGACGAAGCGCGCGAGCGCCTGCCCGCCGAGCCAGGGGAAGCCCCAGTACGGCGGCGGTCCTTCGCGGGACTCCTGCTCCCACAGCGCCGAGATCGAGTCGGCGATCCACAGGCGCAGCTCGGGGACGAACGGCACCGCCGTCACGTGCGCGCAAGACGGCGAATCCACCCGGTCCACGCGGGAAGCTTCAGGCGGCTTGGCGCGGTTCGCAAACGACCCTACAGCGGGCGCGCGTTGTCGCTGCTGATCCTGTTCCTCGCCGCGCTCGTCGCGGGCGCCGTGAACTCGGTCGCCGGCGGCGGGACGCTGCTGACCTTCCCCGCGCTCCTCTCGATCGGCGTGCCGCCGATCGCCGCCAACGCGACCTCCACCGTCGCGCTGGTGCCCGGATCGTTCGCGGCGTTCTGGGGCTATCGCGACGAGCTGCGGGCTTCGCACGGCGCCGCCGCGGGCAGCGGGCGCGAGATGCTCTGGTTCGCCGTGCCGAGCCTGATCGGGGGCGTCATCGGCGCGCTGTTCGTCGACCGCGTCGGCGACCGCGCGTTCGCGCGCGTGGTGCCGTGGCTCATCTTCGGCGCCACGGCGCTGTTCGCGCTGCAGCCAGTAGTGAAGCGCTGGCTCGAGCGTGGGGCCGACGCCGAGCCGGGCCGCTCGCGGCTGGGATGGGTGATCGCGTTCCAGCTGCTGGTCGCCGTCTACGGCGGGTTCTTCGGCGCGGGGATCGGCATCCTGATGCTCGCGGCGCTCGGGTTCCTCGGCGTGCGCGGCATCCACCGCATGAACGGCGTGAAGAACTTCGCGGCCGTCTGCATCAACGGCGTGGCCGCGATCACCTTCGTCGCGCTCGGTCGCGTCCAGCCGATCTACGCGGCGGTGATGGCGATCGGCGCAATCGTCGGGGGGCTCGCTGGCGCCGGTATCGCCAGGCGCCTCGGGGAGACCAACGTTCGGCGCCTCGTCGTCGTCATCGGCGTCGCCATCGGCGTGACCATGCTCGTCCGAGGGCGAGCGTGACGACAAAAAGCAAATCGCGCTGCGGCGGGCCCAGGGGGGGGGCTGGCCTCACCGCAGCGCGATTGGGCTGTTTGCAGCCATCGGGCCAACCACTCCAGGACGTGGTTTCGCGCACTTGCGACCAGTACTATCGCGGTCGCATTTCATCTCTGCGATTGCCCCGAGCGGTGGTGCATCCCTATGGACGATGTAGGTGGGGACAGACGAGGACAACCTGTGGGTAGTCTCAGCTTGGGCGGCGCACGGCCCGCACACCGGCCACCAGCGCGGGGATGCTCAGCACGGCCACGACGGCCGCCCACACCAGCTCGCGTCGCGCGAGCATGGAGCCGACGACCGCGAGCATGACGACGGCGGTGGCGAGGTCGGCGCGACGTCGCACCTCGGCGAGCGAGCGCCGCCACCCCGGCCAGAGGATCGGGCCGATCACGGGCAGCAGCCGCAGCGTCAGCGCCGCGAGCAACGCCACCACGAGCAGCCGCTTGATCGTCACGCGCCGACCATCGCACGTCGTCCAGTGCGCCCCAATGCGGCAGCCTCGGTCGGGCGGCGCGTTCTCGGGCGGCGCGTTCTCGGGCGGTGCGCTTGGCGGGCCGGCGCGGCGGTCCTACCGTGTGGCGGCACCATGTCCGCACACTCCGAGATAGCGGCGACGATCGCCCGGCTCCGCTCGACCTTCGCCTCCGGTCGCACCCGCTCGATCGAGTGGCGCATGCGTCAGCTCGACGCCATTCGCCGCATGCTCGTCGATCGCGAGGACGAGATCCTCGACGCGCTCCACGTCGACGTCGGCAAGCCGCGCCTCGAGGGGTGGATCGCCGAGGTCGGCTTCATGGTCAAAGAGGTCGATCACACCATCAAGCACCTCGCCGAGTGGATGCGCCCCGAGAAGGTCGCCGCGCCGCTCGTGCTGCAGCCCGCGCGCGCCGAGATCCACAAAGAGCCGCTCGGTGTGTGCCTGGTGATCTCGCCCTGGAACTACCCCTTCCAGCTGGCGATGGCGCCGCTGGTCGGCGCGCTCTCGGCGGGCAACTGCGTGCTGATCAAGCCGAGCGAGGTCGCGCCGCACACCTCCGCGCTGCTCGCGCGGCTGCTCCCGCAGTACCTCGAGCCCGACGCGGTCGCGGTGATCGAAGGCGGCGTCCGCGAGACGACCGAGCTCCTCGAGCAGCAGTTCGACCACATCTTCTATACCGGCAACGGCCACGTCGGCCGCATCGTCATGACGGCCGCGGCGAAGCACCTCACGCCGGTGGTCCTCGAGCTCGGCGGCAAGAGCCCGTGCATCGTCGACAAGCAGGTCGATCTCGACGTCGCCGCGCGGCGCATCACCTGGGGCAAGTTCTACAACGCCGGGCAGACCTGCGTGGCGCCCGACTACGTGCTGGTGCACGAGCAGGTCCGCGACGCCTTCCTCGACAAGGTGCGCGCCACGGTGCGCGAGTTCTACGGCGACGATCCGAAGAAGAGCCCCGACTACGGTCGCATCGTCAACGAGCGGCACCACAAGCGCCTGTCGCAGCTGCTCCGGTCCGGCGAGGCGGTCACCCGCGTCGACGTCGACGAGGCCGATCGCTACATCTCGCCGACCGTCCTCCGCGACGTGTCGACCGACAGCAAGGCGATGGAGGACGAGATCTTCGGGCCGATCCTCCCGGTGTTGTCGTACCGCGAGCCCGAGGAGGTCCTGCGGTTCATCAACGATCGACCGAAGCCCCTCGCGCTGTACGTGTTCTCCGAGAACGAGTCGCTGCAGTCGAAGATCCTCGCCAACACCTCGTCGGGCGGCGTGTCGATCAACCACGTCTGGCTGCACCTCGGCGTGCCCGATCTGCCGTTCGGCGGCGTCGGCGAGAGCGGCCTCGGCGCCTATCACGGCAAGTACAGCTTCGACACGTTCACCCACAAGAAGGGCGTGCTCCGCAAGCCGCTCAAGATGGACCCGCCGATCATGTACCCGCCGTACGACGGGCTGAAGGCGCGCCTGCTGAAGCTCCTCGCGTGAGACCAGCATGACCTACGAGTTCGACGCCGATACCGCCGTCGTGGAGGTCGAGCCGGGGATCTTCCGCGGCAACGTCCACGATCGCTGGAACGTCGGTCCGGTGCCCAACGGCGGTTACCTGCTCGCCATGGCCGCCCGCGCGATCGGCGCCAAGCTGCCCGGCCGCGAGCTGCGCACGATCACCGCGCACTACCTGCGCCCGGCGCGCTGCGCGCCGATCGAGATCGAGGTCGAGCCGGTCAAGGAGGGGCGCACCTACGCGACCGCGATGGCCCGGCTGATCCAGGAGGTGGCCGACGCCGACGGCGTGGTGGCGAAGAGGGAGCACGCGCGCGTGCTCGCCACGTTCGCCTCGCCCGACGCCCGCCCCGGTCCCGAGCACGTGCGCGGCACGCCGCCCGAGCTGCCGCCCGTCGAGGAGTGTCTGCGCGGCCCGATGACCGACGCGGTCGCCATCACCCACCGCTTCGACACGCGCTACGCGCCCGAGACCGGCGGGTTCTTCGCGGGCAACCTCTCGGGCCGCGCCGAGCTGCGCGCCTGGGTGCGCTTCGTCGACGGCCGCGAGCCCGACGTCGACGCGCTGCCGCTCATCGCCGACGCGCTGCCGCCGCCGATCCTCAACGTCACCACGTTCCGGTGGGTGCCGACGATCGAGCTCACGGTGCACGTCCGCGCGCGTCCGGCGCCCGGTTGGTTGCGCTGCAAGTTCGAGAGTCGCTTCGTGTTCGGCGGCTACCTCGAGGCCGACGGCGAGATCTGGGACAGCGCCGGCAACCTCGTGGCGCAGTCGCGACAGCTGATGTCTGCGGGGACCGAGTGAGCAATCAGGCCATGAGGTGCGGTGAACGGGGCGCGGCTCGGGTCGCGCGTTAAGAATCCGAACGGCAGTTCGGTGATTGAACGTTCAGATTCTGAACCGCGGATCGTTCGCACGCAGAAAACAGCGCAAAAATGGTTCGGCATGGCGCCTGCTTTGCTCGGTCGTCATGCGCAACCTGCTCGCCATGGCCGCCCGCGCGATCGGCGCCAAGCACGGACTACGACCTCGCCGGCACGTGGCTGTTCGCCGACACCGTCGTCCAGTTCGAGAGCCACATGTCCGAAGAGGGCGTCTCGACCGTGAAGCTGGTCGTCAACGGCGCCGACTTTGACGCCACCTTCGATTACTTCACCCACGCGTGGACGGCCGACGGTCACAAGAACACGCTGTTCGCCAAGGAGCTCGAGGCGCTGCAGAAGCTCGAGAAGCACCTCGAGTCGGTCGGCAAGGCGGGACGCACGTGGCAGCGCCTGTTCACGACGGTCTCGGTGCACGCCGGCGCTCCGGCGGGGTACACCTTCCTCGTGCGCAGCGGCGGCGCCGGCGTCGCCGCCGAGGTGCAGCACCGCGAGTCGGATGCCGTGACCAACGATTCGATCACGTACTTCTGCACCGGCACGAATGGCAAGGCCTTCCGCAACAGCTGGGACACGCAGTGGGCGGAGCACGACAGCCTGACCGGCGAGGGCGGCTCGGGTCGCAATGCGACGACCGGCAACGAGTATCACGGGAAGCTCTGGACCAACACGCCGGGCGGCTGCCGCGTCGGTCGCGCGACCTCGTCCGGCGGAAACGGCCGCGGCTCGTGTGAAGGTCGCTGCGGCGCGGGCTGCCCGCGCACGTACAACTTCTACTTCACGTACGACTGCCTCGATCACGACGTCTGCCTCGACTACCACCCCAAGGCGCCCACCACGAGCTCGTCCGGCGACTGCGGGTACGAGTACTCGGACGCGTACAGCGACTGGATGAACGGCAGCAGCTCAAGCTACTCGTCGAGCTGCGGCTCGGTCCCGAGCGATTGCGAGGACAACGGCAACTCCGTCGGCCCGGGCAAGTGACGCCGCGACGACGACCGCCTAGACCACCGCCGTGACGTCGTCGGCACCGAGCTGGCGGAGCGTGGCGATCGCGTTCGGCGTGTTCGTCCTGATTGTCGCCGCCCTGATCGTCTGGTTTACCGGGTCTGACGCGCGTGCGGTCCGCGCGCCGCTGGACCCGGCACCTGCCACGTCGGTCGTATCGGCGCCGCAGCCGCAATCGCATCCCGTGCAGACCGCGACACCTTCGTTCGCGGTGCTGAACCCGTCCGCCGCGCCGGAGCCGAGCCCGCGCAAGAAGCTGCTCCCGACCGATCCCGATCCGCCGCCGCCCGAGGGGCTCCACTCGATCGCCGTAGGCAGCCGCGACCCGTTCGAGGCGAAGGGCGACGATGGGCTCCGCGTGGTCGCGTCGTACGGCGCCATCAAGATCGGGATCGCGAAAAAGGCCCACGTACGCGACGAGCAGCAGGTCGCCGCGATCACGCTCGCGCTCGCCAAGGAGCTGAACGAGAAGGAGAGCGGGCGCAAGGACGACTTCGAGACGCGCGCGCACGAGTACCAGCCGATCCTCGGCGGCTACGCCGCGAAGCTCCAGCCGTACATGACCGGCGAATTCGCGTTTCATGCCGGCGACTGGATCCTCTTCCACTCCGTCAAGGACCCCGGTGCGAAGGCTCCGTGACCTGTGCGTCGTCGCGCTGCTGCTCGTCGCGGCCGCGTGCAGGCGGGAGCGTTGCGGGCCCGCGGCCGACAAGTCCGTGGTCGCGTGCGTCGGCGACGACGCCGTCCGCACCGGCGACGCGCGCGAGCTCTTGCGCGAGCCGTGGTGGACGCCTGGCTCCGCGACGCTCCCCGATCCGCGGCGCAACGCGGTCGACGAGGCCATCCGGCTCCGTCTCCTCGCGCAGGAGGCCCTCCGCCGCGGCGTCGCCCCCGCGCCCGGCGTTCCAAAGACCGCTGCGGCGCTCGCGCAGGCGCTGATCGCCGACGAGGCACGGCGCCGCGGGCTGTCGCGCGAAGCCGTCAGCGACGAAGAGGCGCGCCGCTTCTACGACGAGCACCCCGAGCACTTCGGGCAGATCGACGAGCTGCGCCTGCACGCGGTGATCACGTCCGATCCGCAGAAGGCGGAGCAGGCGTACGAGGCGGCGAAGGGCGCGGACGAGAAACGGTTCTCCGAGATCGTCGCGGAGTTCTCGGAGGACGAGCCGTCGAAGGCCAAGGGCGGCGACCTCGGCGTGGTGCGCGCGTCGAAGTTCGCCGATAGGGCGCTGCTCATGCTCGGGCTCGCCCTGCGCCGCCCAGGATCGATCGGCGGCCCCATCAAGGCAGCGGACGGTCGCTATTACGTGGTGCGGCTCACCGACGTCGAGATCACGAAGCTGCCCGCGTTCGACGAACAGACGAAGAGCAAGGCCAAGAACGTGATCGTGCACGAGCGCAAGGAGGCGGCGATCGCCGAGCTCGTCACGCAGCTGAAGAGCCGGACCCCGATCCGGATCTTCGACGACGCCGTCGCCGCGCTCGACACAAGCCCAAAACCAGCGTCGCCGTGAGCGCGCCGCCGGGCGGTGCCGCGCGGGCCCATCCGCAGCCGCCGCCCTGCGCCCGTATCGTGCTCGGACCAGCTGAGGGCGGCGCCTGCGCGAGATCCCGGCACGACACGAAGCACCCGCACGTCCGCCCGAGATCGCCGGGACCGGACGAGGCGCACAGCTCCGAAGCACACTGCGCGTCGTCGGTGCACGGCGCGCCGATCACGCCGCTGCGGCTCAGCGCCCACCCGCAGACGCTCCCGAGCTCGCGCTCGGGGAGGCACAGCATGCCGCGCGGGCAGTCGTCGTCGCCAATGCAGCGCTCGGCGCAGAGGTTCTCCGTCAGCGGAGCGATCCTGCGCGAGGGGGCCGGGGGCGACGCGAGGTAGGGGCGCACGAACTCGTCGAGGTACGGCGACAGGAACGTCACGTTCGCGAACTCGGCGCATTTGGGATCGCCCGACCGCACGACGCCGACCAGCTGCTCGCCCGCGAAGACCGGCGCGCCCGAGTCGCCGCCGCACGCGAGCGACGGCGCCGCCGCCGTGCGGAAGACGCGCGCCTCGACCTCGGTGACCTCGCTCGTCCCCTGGCGCTTGCGGCCGCCGCCACCCGAGCCCTCGCCGCCGAACCCGACGACGCGAACGCGATCGCCGACGGCAGGCGCATCGCGCGTGTCGACCGGGACAGGCGTCGCCCTCGGCGCCTCTTCGAGCTGGAGCAGGGCGAGGTCGTTCGCGAAGGTCTCGGGATCGTAACCGGGGTGGATGCGCTGATCGATTACCCCGAAGAAGCGCCCCGTCCCGCCGTTCGGATCGACCCCGGCGTACACCTCCAGATCGAGCGCGGGCTCTCCGGCGCAGTGCGCTGCCGTGAGCACCACACGTTCGGCGACGAGGACGCCCGTGCAAAAGGACTCCACCCACGGCTCGCGACAGTGCGCGCGGCGCTTCACCAGCGCGACGACGGCGGGATCACCGTCGTGCGCCTCGCCGGCACGGATCTCCGCGGCGCGTCGGGCGAGACCGTCGGCGTCGGGCGAGCAGCCGGCGAGCGACGCCGCGAGCGTGAGCTTCGCCAGTTTGTCCCGGACGAGCGGCACGGCGTGGAGCGTAGCGCGCGCGTGCGGGGACACCGAAGGAGGAAGTCGCGGGGAGCGACGCATGCTCTACTCCTCCGTCGGTGCCCTCCGATGGCTGGCGAGCTCACGATCCTCGTCCTCTTGACCGCCGGGCACGCCAGCACGCCGACCACCACCTCGATGCTCGGCGCCGCGCACCAGACGCTCGGTCCGAGCGCGCGCATCACCATCGAGACCGTCGAGGAGATGCCGAGCGATCCCGACGCGGCGCTGCTCGCGGACATGCTGCGGCTGACCGCGGTCGTCGAGGTGACGTGGCCCGCGGCGAAGCTCGCGGCTGCGCGGATCCGGATGTACCCGCGCGTGCGCGGCGAGTGGGTGCAGCGCGACATCACCTTCGCCGCGACCGACGGCGACAGCGAGCGGGGGCGCACGGTCGGGTACGCATTCGCGGCCATGGTGCCGAACGACGCCGAGCCGGGCGCCTCGTCGCCGGCTGCGATCGTGTCGCCTGCCACGATCGTCGTCCCGGCGTCGCCCGCCCCGCCGGCGTCGCCCGCCCCGCCGCGCGCGCCGATCGCGCCTCCACCGTCCACGGCGCCCTCGACGCCGACGCGCCTGAGGCTCGGCGTCGGTGGGACGGCGAGGCTCGCCGGCAGCGCGTGGATGTTCGGCGGCGAAGCGGGCGCGTGGTGGGCGCTCCCGTCGTCGTGGTGGCTTCACCTCGGCGCCGAGGCGCACACCGGGACGATCGCGGCCGCGTCGACGCGCGTCGCGGAGGTCGGGGTGCTCGTCGGCTTCTCCCATCAGCTCCAGCTCGCGGGCCCATTTTCGACGTCGCTCCGCGTCGATGCCTTGATCGCCCGGCAGTCGCTGTGGCGCACCTCCGCCGTCGACGAGCCCCGCGCGACCTGGATGGTCGGCGGGCTCGCGCTCGGCGAGCTCGCTTGGCAGGCCAGCCCCCGCTTCGACGTGTGCGTCGGGGTCGGGGCCGAGCTGCTCTCCACCGAGACCCGCGTGCATGTCGGCACGCGCGCGATCGACGCGCTCCCGCGGGTGCGCGCGCTCGGGTCGCTCGGCGTCCGCGTACGCCTTTGATTCGGGTGCCGACGTGCGCGCGAGTGCGACACGACGCCGCCGCGACAATCGTGTCATGCTGGAGCGTCACCGAGGCACCAGATCCTCAGCAGACCCATGGCATCGGCGCTCCCGGCACGTCACCTGCGGCTCGTCGGCCCGGAGCCCGAAGCTCCGGAGAGCGCCGCGCCTGCGGCGTCCGACGCCGACGTCGTGGCGGCGTTCCAGCTACGCGAACGCGGCGCCGCCGAGGCGTTGCACGATCGGGTGCGCCCCGTCGTCGACCGAACGGTCGCGCGTCTGCTCGGCGCGCGAGACCACGACTTCGACGACCTCGTGCAGGTCGCGCTGATCGAGATCGTCCTGTCGCTCCCGCGCTGGCGCGCCGGCTGCTCGCTGGCGACCTGGGCGACCACCATCGCCGCGCGCTGCGTCTACAAGGCGGTGCGTCGCCGTCGCCTCGAGCGTCGCATCTTCGACGCGGCGACCTTCTGCTTCGACGATCTGCCCGACGTCCGCTGCGCCGAGCGTGACGTGCGCGCGCGCAGCGTCTTGCGTCGCGTGCGCGCGCACCTCTCGGCGATCGACGAGAAGAAGGCGTGGGCCTTCGTGCTGCACGACGTGTTCGGTCACGACGTGCGCGAGGTTTCCGAGATCATGGACGCGAGCGTCGCCGCGACGCAGCAGCGCCTCAGCCGCGGCCGCCGCGAGCTCCTGGCCCGCATCGAGGGAGATCCGGAGCTCTCCGACCTGCTGCGCGACCTCGGAGGTGCGCGATGAGCGACGATCCGCTGCTCCGAGCGGCCGCCGAGGTGCTGCGCGACGCCGCGACCGAGCGTGTCCCGCCGCCGTCCGAGCACGACCGCCTGCGCGCCGTCGTGATGATGGAGGCCGCGCGCGATCAAGCGCAGCGGCGCACGACGCTTCGTCGCGCGGTGTGGCCGCTCGCCGCGGCCGCGGCGGCGCTCCTCGTGGCCGGCATCGCAGCGAAGTGGCCGCGCAAGCCCGCGCCGGCCCTCGTGGCGGCGCCGGTCGCGCGAACGCTCGAGGGGAGGAGCGTCGTCGTGCGCGCGGGAGTCGAGTTGCCCGTCGCCGAGGGCGTGAGCGTCGAGGCGGGCGATCGCATCGTCAACGATCCGGGCGCGCGCGCCGGCCTCGCGCTCCCGACCGGAACGCACCTCCTGGTCGAGGGGAGCACCGACGTGGCGGTGACGGGAACGGCGGCGACGCAGTCGTTCTTCCTCGCGAGCGGAGCGGTGCGGGCCGACGTCGCGAAGCTTCGCGAGGGCGAGCGCTTCCTCGTCCGCACCGCCGACGGCGAGATCGAGGTGCGTGGCACGTCGTTCCGCGTCGCGCGTGTCGCCTCCGATCCGACCTGTCAGCCGGCGAGCTCGACGCGCGTCGAGGTGTTCGAGGGGTTGGTGGTCGTGCGGGCGAACGGGGTCGAGGCGCGCGTCGCGGCGGGCGAGCGGTGGCCGCGCTGCTCTGCGCCCGCGCCCGTCACGCCGGCTGCTCCGGCGGTCGCGTCGGTCGCGGTGCCGAGCTCGGCTCCCGTGTCGCCGCCGAAATCGCTCGCGGGCGCCTCGTCGCCCAAGCCGACCGAGGTGTCCGCGTCCGATCTCGCCGAGCAGAACGACATGTTTGCCGCCGCGATCGCGCACAAGCGCGCCGGCAACGCGCACTCGGCGATCGTCGGCTTCGAGCGGTTGCTCGCGCGGTTCCCCGGCTGTGCGCTCGCCGAGCAGGCGACGGTCGAGCGCTTCAAGCTCCTGGCGGTGACGGATCGATCGCGCGCGGTCGACGCGGCGCGAGCGTATCTCCATCGGTATCCCGGCGGGTACGCGCGGCGCGATGCCGAGGCGATCGTCGCGGGTACGCCATGAAGTACGCCTTCGCCGGCGTCGCCGTCATCGTCGCCGCTGGGGCCGCGGCGTGCGTCTTCGACGCGCGGTTCGAAGACGGCGGCGCCGCGCCGCTCGCCGACGCGGGCGAACGCGGGGCGACGGACACGGAGTCGTCGAGCACCGCCGAACCCGGCGTGACCGGCGACTCGAGCGATGCGGGTGCGTTCGACGACACCGGCTCGTCTCTCGATTCGGGCGAGACGGCATCGGGCGGCGACGCAGGGTCGGCCGTCGAGACCGCCGCCGGCGGCGACGCCGCGCCGACCGTCGACAGCCTGACCGGCGGCGACACGGGCGGGAGTGACGTCGTTGCAGCGCCGGTTCCGGACGCCGGTTTGGACTCGTTGCCCAAGCCAGATGCCCTTCCCGATACACCACGCGCGGACGCTCCGCCCGACGGCCCGCCAGACGAGCTGCCTGGAGACGGGAGTGCTGAGGTTCCGGTGTGGCCGCCGTAGCCGACATGCATCCCGCAGCAAGAGGGTCACCGTCTTGGTGATCGGCGACAACTCCGTCGAGCCGAACGAGACGTTCTTCGTCGACCTGCGGTGAACGCGAACATCGCGGACGACCAGGGCCTCGGCAGCGTCGGCAACGACGACGGAGCGCGTCGGGGCTCGTTGGAGGTCGAGCGCACCGCTCGTCGGAGCGGGAGTGCTCGGTCTCGGTTTCTTGTTGGCCAAAAGACGACACGCGGGATGCGGCGTCGAGCCGCACCCCGCGCGCTTCCTCTCAGCTCGGGCTCACGGCTTGACGTCAGGCGGGCCGACGTCGGGCTTGCCGGCGTCGGGGATGCCGATCTCCGGTGTACTGACGTCCGGTGTGCCGATGTCGGGGATGCCGACCTCCGGGGGACCCGCGTCGGCCGCACCGACGCAGGTCGATCCGCTGCAGATCTGGCCGGCCGCGCACTTCACGCCACAGCCGCCGCAGTTGTTCGGATCGCTGGTGGTCACCGCGCACCGATCGCCGCACTTCGTCGTGCCCGACGGGCAGCCGCAGCCGCCGCCCACGCACGCCATCCCGCCGGTGCAGGTGATCCCGCAGCCGCCGCAATTGGTCGAGTCGGTCTTGGTGTCGACGCACGCGCCCGCGCACTCCGTCGTCCCGGTAGGGCAGGTCGTCGCGCAGGTGCCCTTCGCGCATACCTGACCGGTCGCGCACTTGGTGCCGCAGGCGCCGCAGTGGCTCGGATCGCTCTTGGTGTCGACGCACACGCCCGAGCAGTCGGTCATGCCCGGGCCGCAGCTGCACGCGCCGGCGTTGCACGTCTTGCCGCCCGAGCACACGACGCCACAGCCGCCGCAGTTGCTCGAGTCCTTGGAGGTGTCGACGCAGGCGCCGCCGCAGCTCGTGGTCCCGGTCGCGCAGGTCGCCGTGCATGCGCTCGCCGTGCACACCGATGGCGAGGTGCACGCACTGCCGCAGGCGCCGCAGTTGGCCGGATCGCTCGTCGTGTTGGTGCACGAGCCCGAGCACACGGTCTCGCCCGCGCCGCAGCTGCAGGTTCCCGCGATGCACGTCTGACCGCCCGTGCAGGTGACACCGCAGCCGCCGCAGTTCTTGCCGTCGCTCTTGAGGTCGATGCATGCGCCTTCGCACGCGGTCAGGCCCGTCGCGCAGCTCGCCGCGCACTTGCCGGCCGAGCACACCGGCGAGGCGCCGGTGCACGCGGTGCCGCAGGTGCCGCAGTTGGCCGGATCGCTCGCCATGTCGACGCACTTGCCGCCGCAGTCGACGGTGCCGGCCGGGCACACGCACTCGCCGCTGCAGATCTGATCCTCGCGACAGGCGGTGCCGCACGCCCCGCAGTTGCGCTCGTCGCTGCCGAGATCGACGCAGCCGCCGCTGCAGTTCGTGAGCCCCGCGGTGCACGACGACGCGCACGCCCCGCTGGCGCAAACGGCGCCCGACGCGCACGCCGTCCCACACGCGCCGCAGTTCGCTGGATCGGAGAGGATCGCGACGCACTTGTCGCCGCACAGGCGTTCGTCGGCGTTCTCGCAGAGCGTGGAGCCGCCGTCGACCAGGCCGTCGGTCGCGCCGTCGAGGCTGGCGTCGTCGAGCGGGCCGTCGGCGCCGCCGGTGTCGGCGGGCGGATCGGTCATGATTTCGGTGCCGCCGCCGCAGGCGGCGAACGCGGCGGCAGCGGCGCACAAGGCGAAGAGAGAGACGTAGGGAACTCGCATATGGGGTTGGTTCCTGGTCGCCCGCCCGAGCTGACAGGCGCTTGGCAGCGTCAGCACAGATGTCACATCACCGTCCTCGCGCAGCAGGGCGCGAGCCGCGCCGGAGGCAGGTCGGATCGCTTGTCTGCTTCGCTCGTGCTCGGGGCACTGTAGGCATCGGCGCACTCTCGGCAGCGCGCCGTAGGCGATCCGACGAGACACCAAACGAGGGGCTCATGCGCAAAGTTTCTTGCCTTGGGGTCGGCATCCTGCTGGCCGCGTTGACCGGTTGCGGCGGCGGCGACGCCGCTCCAGAGGAGCAACCGGCCGCCGACACGGGCGATCTGCCCGAGACGTCGAACGAAACGGGCGGGCCCGAGGACAGCGGTGCGCCGGACACCGGCGGGCCCGAGGACAGCGGTGCGCCGGACACCGGCGGGCCCGAGGACAGCGGTGCGCCGGACACCGGCGGGCCCGAGGACAGCGTCGCGCCGGACACCGGCGGGCCCGAGGACAGCGGTGCGCCGGACACCGGCGGGCCCGAGGACAGCGTCGCGCCGGACACCGGCGGGCCCGACGGCGGCGGACCCGAGGACGCGGCGGACGGCGCGATCGCGGACGGTTCGGACGCGGCCGAGACCTGCACCGGCACGGTGTGCACGACCTCGTCGGGCTCGGCGTGCGTCGACCTCGCGACCGATCTCGCGCACTGCGGCGCGTGCGGCAACTCGTGCACCGCGCCCGCGAACGCCTCCGCCACGTGCGCGTCGTCCTCGTGCGGTTTCGCGTGCAACGCAGGGTTCGGCGACTGCAACGCCACCGCCTCCGACGGCTGCGAGAAGAGCCTCACCGACGATCCGGCCAACTGCGGCGGCTGCGGCACCGTGTGCGCGTTGGCGAACGTCGCGACGCACGGCTGCAGCAGCGCTGGGTGCACCGTCGTCACCTGCACCGCGAGCTACGCGAACTGCGACACCACCGCGTCGAACGGCTGCGAGTCGCACCTGCCGACGGACGTGAACAACTGCGGCGCGTGCGGCAACAAGTGCGTGCTCGCGCACGCGGTGCCGAAGTGCGAGGCGAGCGCTTGCGGCATCGCGTCGTGCGATGCGGGCTACCACGATCTCGACAAGAACCCGGTCAACGGCTGCGAGTACGCGTGCACGCCGACTGTCGGCGAGGACAAACCCGACGACGGCTTCGGCGACACCAATTGTGACGGCATCGACGGAGACATCACCAAGGCGATCTTCGTTTCGCCGACCGGCGATGACACCACCGGCGACGGCACGATGGCCAAGCCCTATCGCACGCTGACGAAGGGGATTTCGGCGGCGGCCTTGGCGGGCAAGGACGTGTACGCCGACAAGGGCGTCTACGCGGACACCGCCGTCAGCCTCGCCGACGGCGTGAGCATCTACGGCGGGTACGACCGGGCCACACCGTTCACCGGCGCGCCGGCCGGCTACTGGGGGCGCGGCGCGGCCAACGTCTCGCGCGTCAACGGGGGGCTGTCCACCGTCGCCGCCGTCGGGCTCACCAAGGCGACGATGCTCGATCGGTTCACCATCACCTCGGCGAACGGCTCGACGAACCTGGCCGGCGAGGGCGAGGCGAGCATCGCGATCGTCGTCGCCGCCAGCGGCGCGAACTTCTCGCTCCGCAGCTCGATCGTAGCGGCGGGCAACGGCGGCAACGGCACCGCGGGCGGCACGGCCGCGGCAGGTGCGAGCGGCAGCCCCGGGAGCAAGGGCGGCGACAGTGCGACCAACGGCGGAACCCCCGCTTGCCTGTCGAACCCGCAGCCGGTGAGCGGCCCGAGCGGAACCGGCGGCTGCAGCAACCCCGGAGGTGCTGGCGGCGCACCAGGGCTGAACACCACCAATGGCACCGCGGGCGGCCCCGGGAGTGGCGGCGCATCCGGCGGAACCGCCGGTACCGGCGCGGCCGCGTGCCTCGGCGGCTCGTCGTCGACGCCGGCGACCAACGGCGGAAACGGCTCCCCGGGCGCGACCGGTACCACCGGCGCCGAAGGTGTCGGCGGCAACGGCACCGGCTCGATCGGCGGCATCACCTGGACGGCGTCGAACGGCGCCAACGGCAGCACCGGCACCAACGGCGCCGGCGGCGGCGGCGGGGGCGGCGGCGGCGGCGGCAACGGGATCAGCGGCTCGGCCTCGTGCTGCCCGTCGTACGGCGCCGCGGGCGGCGGCGGTGGTGGCGGCGGCTGCGGTGGCGAGGGCGGCAAAGCAGGCAAGGGCGGCGGAGCGTCGTTCGCGCTGCTCGTCATCGGCTCCAACGTCCGCATCGAGAACGTCCAGCTGACCGCGGGCAACGGTGGCAACGGCGGCGCCGGGACGCTCGGCGGCACCGGCGGCACCGGTGGTGGCGGCGGCGCCGGCGGCTCGAAGTCGGGCAACATGGGCGCCGGAGGAACCGGCGGCAACGGCGGCAACGGCGGCAACGGCGGCAACGCCGGCGGCGGCGGCGGCGGGCCGTCGATCGTGATCGCGAAGTCGGGCTCGGCCGAGGTCACGCGCGTGGGCTCCAACGTGCTGAACACGGGCACCGGCGGCACGCAGGGCGGCAACTTCGTCCTCGGATCGCCGGCGCAGCCCGGCGTCACGGCGGCCGAGCGCGCGCTCTGAGCGGCGATTCGCGCCGCGCGCGATGGAGCCAACGCTCCCCGCGCGCGGCGCGTCTCTTTTGGGCTGTCTACCGCGCGAGGGCGCCGAGCGCCGCGCGGTGCGTGAAGGGGAGCGCGATCTCGAGGAACCATCCGGCGGCCCGCCGCCGCGCCGCGACGCTCGCCTCGCGCGCGCCCTTCTTGCGGAGCGCCGCCTGGATCACCCGCGCGACCCTGGCTGCCTCCTTCTCCTGCGGATCGACCTTGGCGTGCCTCGACTTCACACGCTCTTCGCGCACGCGCGTCTCGAGCTCGCGCACCGACAGATCGTCGACGCTGCGCTTGCGACCGCGCACCTCGACGCCGGCGGTCACGAGCTCTTCGACCGTGTCGATCTCCTTGGTCGCGGCGGTGAGGCGCGCGAGCGCGTAGGACTTCTCGGCGCCGAGTGCGAGGGCCTGCTTGCGCGGCACGGTCTTGACGATGTGCATCAGCTCGAACGCGCGGCTGCGGCTCATCAGCCTGCGCGCCTTCAACAGCTCGCCGAGCGACGCGAACCCGAGCGCCGCGTAGAGCTTCTTGTCCTGCAGCTCTCGCAGCGCGGTGCCGATGTCGTAGAAGTCCTCGGTGATGCGCTGCATGCGGCGCGCGATGAGCTCGAGGAGCTCGTGCGCGCGCTTGACGGCGGCGGTCTCGGTGCTCTTGGCCAGACGTGCGAGGTCCTTCGCGAGCTTGGGGCCGGTGACGCGCTTCATGGCCCGAGCCTACCGCCAATCGGACCGAGTCCACACGTGTGGACTCCCGAGTCCACGTGTGTGGACTCCGTCCGGCGCGCCCTCGGTCACAGACGACGACGGGCCGCGGCGCGCACCGCGGCCCGTCGATCGTAATCCGCTCGTCAGCCGGCGAGGCCGATGTCCGGCCGGCCTGCATCGACCAGGCCGCCTGCATCGACCCCACCGCCCGCGTCGACCCCGCCGCCGGCATCGACCCCAGCGCCGGCATCGACCGCAGCGGCGGCATCGACCGCACCGCCCGCGTCGATTCCCACGCCGCCGTCGACCCCTCCCGCCGCCACGCACGAAACGCTGACGCAGATCCGCCCGCTGCCGCACGCGTTGCCGCAGGTGCCGCAGTTGTTCGGATCGGTCGACGTGGCCACGCACTGCGTGCCACAGAGCGTCATGCCGGACGGGCACCCGCAGCCGCCACCGACGCAGAGCTTCCCACCCGTGCACGTGACGCCGCACGCGCCGCAGTTGCTCGAGTCGCTCGACAGGTTGACGCACGAGCCGGCGCAGTTTGTGGTGCCCGTGGGGCAGCTCGTGGTGCACGTGTTCGACGAGCAGACCTGCGTGCTCGTGCAGGTGGTCCTGCAGCTGCCGCAGTTCTTCGGATCGCTCTTGACGTCGGTGCAGACGCCGCCGCAGTCGCTGAGGCCGCCCGCGCAGGTGCAGGCGCCCGCGTTGCAGGTCTTGCCGCCGGTGCAGGTGACCCCGCACGCGCCGCAGTTCGAGGGATCCTTGCTCGTGTCGACGCAGCTGCCGCCGCAGCTCGTCGTGCCGGTCGGACAGCTCGACAGGCACGCGCCGGCGGAGCAGACCTGCCCGGTGGCGCACTTGGTTCCGCAGCCGCCGCAGCTGTTCACGTCGGTGCGCGTGTCGGTGCAGGCGCCCGAGCAGAGCGCCTGCCCCGTCGGGCACGCGCAGGCGCCGCTCACGCACGTCTGCGCGCCGGTGCAGGTAGTCCCGCAGCTGCCGCAGTTGGTGTTGCTGCTCGTCACGTCGACGCAGGATCCGCTGCAGCTCGTCAGGCCCGTGCCGCAGGTCGAGGTGCACGCACCCGCGGAGCACACGCTCGGCGAGGCGCACGTCAGGGTGCAGCTGCCGCAGTTGGCCGGATCGCTCGAGAGATCGGCGCACTTGCCGCCGCACTCGAACGTGCCGCTCGGGCACGCGCAACCTCCGGTCGTGCAGGCCTGATCCGTACGACAGGCCGTGACGCAGGTGCCGCAGTGCTTCGGATCGCTCGTGGTGTCGACGCACGCGCCGGAGCAGCTCGTCAGGCCGGTGGAGCACGTGTCCGCGCAGGCGCCGGACGAGCAGACCTTGCCCGCCGCGCACACGGCGCCGCAATCGCCGCAGTTCGCGGGATCGGAGAGGATGTCTCTGCAGCTGCCCGAGCACAGCTTCTCGCCGGCGCTGCACAGCGCGCTCGCGCCGCCATCGGCGTCGAGCAGCGCGTCGTCGGCGGCGTCACCTGCAGCGCCGCCGTCGCCGCTGGTTTCGGCCTCGGATCGGTCGTCGCCGATCGAGCCGTCTTCGCGCGCGGTCTCGTCGCTCGCCGTGTCGGCGCCGCCGTCGACGGGGACGTCATCGGGAAGTTCATCGCCGCCGCCGCAGCCGGACGCGTAGATCGCGGGCGGCGCGAGCAGGAGCACGAGAGGAAGCACTCTGCCGAGGTGTGATCGCATGACCGGTGAGTGCCGCCGCCACGTCGTCGGCTGACTGTGGCCGGCTCGAATCGATGCGCGGACGACGGTCGAACCGCAGCGCAGGCTCGGGCGAGCTCGCGACGTCGCTGCAGGCCGTCGTGTCAGCCCCCCCGCTCCTCGCGGCACCAAGGAAGCGTGCCGACGTTCGCGCCGGCGATGGAACCGGAGGCTTATCGATGAAGAGAGTGCAATCGGGCGTTTCGTCACTCGCGGCGATCGGTGCGCTGGCTGCGGCCATCGCGGCGGGCGGCGTGTTCTGGGGGTGTGGCGGCGACGCCGGCGGGCTCGGCGAGATCCCGGGCGACGACGTCGGTATCGAGGTCAGCGACGAGACCGGGCTCGAAACCGACGTGCCCGACACGGCGGTCACCGAGGCGGAGCCGACCGACACCGGTGCGGCCGAGGCCGAGCCGGGCGACACGGGCGCACCGAGCGATACCAGCGTGCCGAGCGACACCAGCGCAACGAGCGACACCGGCGCCGCCGACGACACCGGAACGGCAACGGACACGGCGACGGCGACCGACACGGCGACGGCGACCGACACGGCGACGGCGACCGACACGGCCACCGCGAGCGACACCGCGACCGCAGGCGATACGGGCGCGAGCAGCGATACCGGCACCACGGACGCAGCGACCGACACGTCCGTCGTGCTGCCCACGCTGTCGATCAACGACGTCAGCGTCTCCGAAGGAAACGTGGGGACCAAGAGCGCGACGTTCACCGTCACGCTGTCGAGCGCGTCGACGACGCCGATCACCGTCGCCTATGCGACCGCCGACGGAACGGCCCAGGCCGCGAGCGGCGACTACGTTCCGGCGAGCGGCAGCATCACGTTCCCGGCCGGCAGCACCAGCCAGGCGATCACGGTGCTGATCGACGGAGACGTCCTGCACGAGTCCGACGAGACGTTCACCGTCTCCCTCTCCTCGCCCTCGGGCGCGACCCTCGCAGACGCTACCGGGCAGGGCACGATCACCAACGACGACGCGGCGCCGACCTTCTCGATCACCGACGTCACCTCGACGGAGGGGAACACCGGCACCAAGGCGTTCACGTTCGTCGTCAGCATGTCCGCGCCGAGCGGCACCACGACGAGCGTCAACTACGCCACCGCGGACGGCACGGCGACGTCGGGGTCCGACTACACGGCGAAGACCGGCGCGCTGACCTTCGCGCCGGGGTCGCTGTCGCAGACCATCGACGTGCTCGTCATCGGCGACACCACCGTCGAAGGCGACGAGCACTTCAACGTCAACCTGTCGGGCGCGGTGAACGCGACGATCGCCGACAACCAGGGGCGCGGCACCATCGTCAACGACGACGCCGCGACGACGATGCGGACGATCTCGATCGACGACGTCACCGTGACCGAGGGCAACACCGGCACCAAGACGGCGACGTTCACCGTGAGCCTCTCCGGCGCGGCGACCGCGCCGGTGACCGTCGCGTATGCGACCGCCGACGGCAGCGCGACTGCCGCCGGAGCGGCCGCCGTCGGCGGCGCCGACTACGTTGCGACCAGCGGTACGCTGTCGTTCGCCGTCGGAGAAACCTCCAAGACGATCTCCGTCACGATCAACGGCGACACGCTCGAGGAGCCGGACGAGACGTTCAGGGTGAACCTCTCGGCCGCCACCGGCGCGACCATCGCCGACGGGACGGGGACGGGCACGATCACCAATGACGACGCGGTGCCTTCGATCTCGATCAACGACGTGACGAGCACCGAGGGCAATTTCGGCCTGAAGAGCTTCACCTTCACGGTGACGCTCTCGGCGGCCTCGGGCAAGACCGTGACGCTCAATTACGCCACCGCGAATGGCACCGCCACCGCCGCGACGGCCGGACCCGGCGGAGACTACGTGTCGCGCTCCGGTATCTTGTCCTTCGCGCCGGGCGAGACCAGCAAGACGATCATCATCTCGGTGATCGGCGACATGACGGTCGAACCCAACGAGACGTTCTTCGTCAGGCTGTCGGCCGCAACCAACGCGACGATCGCCGACAACGAGGGCCTCGGGACGATCACGAACGACGACTGACACCCGAGCTCGGCGAATACGCGGGACGTGGCCTCGAGCCGCGTCCCGCGCGTCGTTGCCGGTCTCGCGCCGGTCGAGCGACACCGCGCCTAAGGCTCGCCGTCAGGGTCGCGTGGAAGCCAGTCCACCCGCTCGTGCGGCGCTGGTCGGCGCGTCGAAGTCCCCTGTCATCGGTCCGCGGTGTTGCGGTACTGCAGTAACATGCTTCCTCTTGTCATCACTGCAGCCGCAGTCGCGACGGCCACTCTGTTGGCCGCGTGCTCATCCGGGCAGTTCGACATCGCGCCGTCGGCTCAGGACGCGGCAACCGATGGCGCGGCCTCGGACGGCTCCATCAGCGGCGACGCGGGCGCTGACGCGATCACGCCGACGTGCGACGGCAAGCCGACCGGAGCGCCTTGCGGCCCAGACGACGGTACGCGCCGGATCTGCGTCGCCGGGGCATGCGTCGTCAGCCGATGCGGCGACGCCGTCATAGACCCGGGAGAAGGCGAGGTCTGCGACGACGGCAACACCCTCAAGGGTGACGGGTGTGATCCAGAGTCGTGCGCCTTCTCCTGCACGAAGGCTACCGACTGCGATGACGGCAACGGTTGCACGATCGGCGAGACCTGCGATCTGGCGGCCCATCGGTGCACGTCGGGCTCGACCGCCTCCAAGGGAACGCCTTGCGTGCGCAGCGATGGCGCGGCTGGAGTGTGCAACGGGACCACGTGTGCCGCACCTGGTTGCGGAAACGGCGTCGTCGACGTCGGCGAGCAGTGCGACGACTGCAACGCGATCGAGGACGATGGGTGTCGCAGCGACTGTCGCTACACGTGCACCGTCCACGCCGACTGCGACGACAAGAACGTCTGCAACGGCCTCGAAGCGTGCGACTCGAGCTCGCATCGGTGCGTGCCAGGAACGCCGCTCGTATGCGATGACGGCAACGCCTGCACCACCGACACCTGCAGCCCGACGACCGGGTGCAAGAGCGCGCTCGTGGACGCCGACGGGGACGGACACGCGCCGGCGTCGCTCGGCAGCTGCGGGACCGACTGCAACGACGGCGATCCGTCGGCCTACAAAGGAGCAGCAGAGGTCTGCGACGGCGTGGACAACGACTGCGACGGCTCGATCGACGAAGGCGTGCTCAGGACGTGCTACGCCGACGGCGACGGCGACGGCTTCGGGTTGAAGACCGTTGCCTCGCAGCGGTGCGCGTGCCCTGCGGGCACGACCGACCGCGCCGACCTCTTCGACTGCGCCGACGGCGTGCTCCTAGCGAATCCCGCGCAGGCGAGCTTCTTCGCGACGGGCTACTCCACGGGTGCCACGACGTCGTTCGACTACGACTGTGACGGCAAGGAGCAGCTGCAGGACATGAGCCTTGGCGGATGCGGCGCCGACGGCGTGGGCGGCTGCATCACGACGAAGGGATGGCGTGCGACCGAGCTTCCGGCGTGCGGGATGGCGCAGGCGTACGTGCTCGATTGCAAGCTGACGGCTGGGGTGTGCCAGCCGGTCACCGGCAGTCGCGTGCAGGCCTGTCGCTGAGGGTGGCGGTCTCGTCGATCGGCTGCGCTCCAACGACGAGGGGCTCGCCGCGGCCACGCCATCAACAGCGACGACGGAGAGCACGGTCTGGCATTTGCGCGGTGCGGCGCCCCTCGTCGTGGACGAGCGGCGCCGCGCAACCCACGCAGCCGCCGGACTTCACGTCAGAGAGCGCCGCTGCGTGCCCGCGCGCCGCGCGCGACGACACCGTGCGACGAACGGCGGGGTGCCTGCTGACCGACGTCACTTGCACACCTTCGCCCCTGCGCGTCCACGGCACTTCGTCGAGCAGCACTCGGCGTCGCTCGCGCACGCCGTGTTCAGCGGCGCGCACGAGCCGCCGCCGCCTCCTCCTCCGTCGCCGCTCGCGAGCAGGAAGTCGAGCGCCTTCTTCGCCTGCACCAACCCGTGACTGTACGCGTCGTCGCGACCCGCGGCACCGAGGTCCATCGCGGCGCGCTCGAGTGCGTCCCGGATCTGCTGGTTGGTCCACGAGGTGTCCTTGCTCCAGACGAGCGCCGCCACGCCCGCGACGTGCGGTGTCGCCATCGAGGTGCCGCTCCACGCCTCATAGCCGCTGCCCGCGCCGGACGGAGAGTCGACCGTCGCGCTCTTGCCCAGCGCCGCCGCGACGAGGTGCTGCCCGTCGGCCTGGCTGAGGCTCACTGCGGGGATGGTGCTCGAGTTGCCCGAGCCGAGCGTGCCGCTGAAATTGCCGCCTTGGTTCACGAGGTAGCGATCGGATTTCTGGAGCGGGTCGCGCTCGGCGTCGACGTCGACATCGGAGCCGCACCCGACGCTGACGAGCACCGACACGATGACGAGCGAGCGTGCATGCGAGAGCTTGGTGTACATGGCCCGCCCTTCCGGCGGGGCCGAAGTGCACCAGGGATGCCAGCCGGCGTCAGGCGCAGCCGGACTTCGCGGTCAGAGCGCGAGGCGATACCCGAAGATGAGACCGACGCCGCTGAGCGACGAGTCACCGGTGATCCGGTGGCGGAGCCCTGCGCGCTGGAACTCGAGCTCGCCGAACGCGTGGCCGGGGCCGATGTTCAGCTGCGCGCCGCCGAAGGCGACGAAGCCGAACCTCGTGTCGGTCTCGCTGTTCTCGAGGCCGAGCGACGTGGTGGTCGCGCGCACGAGGTAGAGCTTCGGGCCGAGTCCGAAGTACGGCGTCCACCGCTCCTCGATCGCGAGCACGCGGTAGGAGACGCGCAGCCCGAAATCGAGCGCTCGCTCGGTCATGGAGTAGTCCATCGATCCGGCCTGCATGCACGGCGCCGTCTGCGGCGTCGCGCAGCGTGCCTCGACGGTGCCGTCGGTGCTCGCCTGCTGGTACTGCGTGCGCAGGTGCACGGCGAGCGCGCCGCCGCCGAGGCGGAAGCGCGACCCGAGATCGACGCCGACACCCGGGCCGAGCCCGAGACCGGAGGTCCCGATGATCAGCCCGAGCGCCGCGCCTGCCTCGAACGCCGTGTCCTTCTTCTTCTCGACCGGCGGGTCGCTCGCCTTCGCGTCTTGCGCGACGGCAGGCGACGTCGCAGCGACGATCGCGACGAGGGCAGGGACTGCGAACGGATACTTGCTCATGGTCATGGCTCCTGCCTTCGACATCAGTAGATGACCTGCGACACGCTCGTGATCGCGTCGGTGTCGTTGGTCGTGCCTCCGACGACGTAGAAGTACGCGCTCTCGAGCGTGAACCCGAAGCGACCGACGCCAGAGGCCCCCGCCGGCACCGGGATGGCGGCGGTCGCATCGGACCAGATCGCGCCGGTGCCGAGCGACAGGGTCGAGCCGCTGATGGTGAACGGGCCCGCGCGCTTGATGCTCGTGCTGTAGAGCGCGCCGGTCGTCGTCACGCTGCCGCCGCCGAAGGCGAACGCGCCGCCGTTCGCGACGCCGAGATCGGAGCCGTCCTTGGCCTTCGGCGCGTAGTCGGCGATGGTCTTCCACGTCAGCGCGCCGCCTGCGTCCACGGACGCGTACTCGAACGACGCGCCGGCGCCGCCGACCCCGAGCCCGCCGCTCGCGAGGACGAAGGCCTGGGTGCCGGTGTAGCCGGGCGGTCCGTTCTCGCGCGACAGCGCGCCGACGCCGAAGCGCTCGCGGGCCACGGCCATCGTGGTGGCGCCCGCGGCGAAGGCGCCGAGCGTCCGACCGTCGTTCGAGAGCGTCGTCGACTCCCAGCAATTCATCGTGCTGGCCGCGCCAGCTCCGGAGCACGAGCCGTGGCCGCCGACGACGTAGACGCGCAGCTGGCCGCCGGCGTCCGGTGCGATCGTCGCCGAGGCGTTGAAGCGCGCCCGCGCGAGCTTCTGCGTCAGGGCGACGAACAGGCCGGTCGATCCGCGGCGCAGCGGGGTCACGGTCGACGTGACCGTGTCGACGCCCGTGTCGGTGTACGTCAGACCGGTCAGGCCGTCCTTCAGGAGCACCTCGGTGTGCGAGGCGCCGTTGGGGAGCGCGGTGCGGTAGACGCGGTAGGACTTCGCGCCCGGAACCGCCTTCCACGTCAGCTTCACGCTGCCGTTGAGGCCGAGGGTGACGATGATCTCGTCGCTCGGGAGCGTCTCGCCGTTGGGGTTGTCGGGATCGGCGGCGGCGTCCTTGATCGCCGACACCATGTAGTACCAGGTGCCCTTGGCGAGCGTGCCGGCTGACTCGGTGACCGGATCGTCGACCTGCGGCTGATCGCCGAGGTCGAGGATCTTCGCGCGCTCGATCGTGTCGAGGGGCGCGCCGCTCGGGGCCACTCCGCCGGTCCCGTTCGTCGTGCTCGTGCCGCCGAGCACGTAGATGAACGAGCCGCGCTGCACGACCGCGTGGCCGGAGCGCCGCGTGGTGAGCTTGTTGCGCTGCACGTACCAGTCGCCGAGCGTGCCGAAGAGATCGAGCGGCGCGACCTCGAGGGTGTCGAGCACCGTGCCGTCGGCCTGTTCGCCCGAGATCGCGTACAGGTAGCGGGAGGCTGCGTTGATGCGCCCCGACACCGTCTCGAGCGAGCGGCGGCCGGTCACCAGCGGCTTGGAGACGACGAACCCGGTCTCGAGCTTCGACGAGGGGTTGGTGTTCACGAACGCCGAGTACTCGCCGTACGTGCTCTCGTCGGGGTTGGTGACGCGCACGAGGTACGCGCCGGTCGCGAGCGTGGTGCTCGGGATCGTCGCCTGCAGCGTGCAGACGTTGGTGCCGCTCGGGCACGTCGCGGGACCCGTGCACGAGAGCGTGCCCGCCGTCGCGGAGGTGAGCGCGCCGCTCGAGGACACCACCGCGACGGTCGGCGACCGGAAGTTGCAGCCGGTGATCGTCACGCTGGTGTTCGCTTGCGTGGTGCCCGCCGCGGGCGCGACGTTGTCGATCGTCGGGATGGGGAGATCGGTCACGCGGAACGCCTTGGCGAGCTTTCCGCCGCCCCCGTCGGGGTTGATGATGTTGAGATCGTACTCGTTGCCGACCGTCGTCGACGGGAAGCCGGACGGCACGATCGAGCTCATGCTCTGCGCGGTGACGAACGCCGTCGATTTCAGCAGCTGCGACTTGGGCGTGAGCGACGGGATGACGAGGTACGCGCGCGGCGTCGACTTGAAGCCGTCGCCGGTGACCGTGATCGGTGTCTTGTCCCCCTTCCAGCCGAACGGCGGCGTCACCTTCGCGACCGTGATCGACGGGGTGGCGTCGATGGTGAACGCCTTCGGCAGCGTGGCGCCGCAGCCGCTGGGCACGGTGAGCACGAGATCGTATGGGCCGCCGGCCGCGCCGCCCGCCGGCACGGTCGCGCGGATCAAGGTGCCGGTGCCCACGACGTCGATCAAGACTAGATCGCCGCCGCCCGACGCCGCGCCCTTCAGCGACAAGGTCGCGCCGATCGGCAACGACTCACCGTAAATCGTGATCGGGTTGTCGATCCCGTTCCACCCCTTCGCCGGCTCCACGCTGTCCATGCGCGGCCCGGCGACGACGGTGAGCGATTTCTCGAAGGTGAACGAGCACCCCTCGGGGATCTTGACCGTGACGTCGTACGGCGATCCCGAGGCGACGAGGGGCGGCGCGACGAACGAGAGCGACGTGTCGCTCGCCGCCGTCACGCCGGTCGCGAGGGTGGTCCCGACGGTGACCGACATCGCGCCGTGGAAGCCGGTGCCGGTCGCGGTCACCGTCTGCCCGCCGCCGCTGCACACGGTCGAGGGCTCGAGGCTGCTGACAGTCGGCGGCGGGAACACCACGACCTTCGCCGTCGAGGTCGCCGAGCACTGCTTGCCGCCATCGCCCACCTCGGGGTTGGTGACGGTCACCGTCACCTCGCCCGCCGGGAGCGTCTTGGGATCGAACGTCGCTTGGATCTCGGTGTCGCTGACGACCGTCGTCTTCGTGGGAGCGATCGCGCCGAAGAGGACCGTCGCGCCGGTGCGGAAACCGGTGCCGACGACCTTGAACGTGGCGGCGACCTCGGTGCACGTGCTCGGCGGCTGGACCGAGGCGATGGTCGGCGGCGGGACGACCTTCAAGATACCCTGCATCGTGCCTACGCACGCCGGCGGCCCTTCGGTGCCGGTGACGCGCACGCCGTAGGTGCCGGGCGCGAGCTTCGGCGGGGTCGCGCCTGCTATCCTCAGCGTGATCGAGCTCGCGCTCACGACCGTGACGTCCGTCGCCGTGCCGGTGAGGACGACGGCGCCGGCGGCGTCGACGATCTCGACGACCGCGCCGTCCTCCGGCCGGAACCCGGTACCCTCGACGGTGAGGGTGTTGTCGATCGCGTTGCAGATCGTGTCCGATCCGGCGGTCGGCACCTTGACGCCGGTGATCGCGGGCGGATCGACCACCTTCAGCACGCCGACCGAGGTGCCCGCCTTGTCGTTCGGGTTCGTGATCGTGACGTCGTAGCTGCCGGCGGCGAGCTTCTCGTCGGCGCCGAGCGTCGCCTTGATTTCGCGCGGCGTCACGAACCCCACCCTCTGCAGCTCGATGCTCCTACCGCTCGACGCGAGCGTGACCCGCGGAAGGGCGAGCTGCGGCGAGTCCATGACGTTCACCGCCATCGGCGAGAACGAGTCCTGCTCGGAGCGGATGGTCACGGTGGTGACGACGCCGGCGTTCTCCGCGTTGGAGGCGTTGCAGACCGCCTTCGGATCCAGCGGCGGCGCGATCGACGGGGTGGGGCCGTCCATCTTGCGGGAGCACCCGGCGGCGACGAGGAGCAGCGAGAGCGCGACGCCGCTGCGGTAGGCATGGAAGGTCATGAACAGGGCCTCCTGGTGGCAGGCATGACAGCACGCCCCTTAGTGCCCCCTGGCAGACCGCGGCAGACGCATCATAGAAAGAAGGCGCCATGCCCCCGCGCTGTCTGCTCCGACGCCCGAGGTGGCACTGACTGCGCGATGCCGCGAGCAGCCCTTCAGCGCCGGGCCACCCAGCGCCTCCCGACCGACATCGAGGTCGGCGTCCACACGGAGTCCAACTTCTACGCCGGATTCTCCGCCAACGTCTCCGAGGGCGGGATCTTCGTCGCGACCTACCGAAGACACGAGATCGGCGATCGCCTGCGCGTGACGCTCCGCCTCCCGGGCGTCGACGATCCGATCGAGGCAAAGGTGGAGGTCCGCTGGCTGCGCAGCGTGGCGCCGGACGCCGAGGGGGTGCCGGGCTTCGGCGCGGCGTTCGTCGAGCTGGCGGAGGACGCCCACGCGGTGATCGAGCGGTTCGTCGGGCATCGCGAGCCGCTCTTCTACGACGACTGACTCGGCCGTCGGGCGCGGACTCGCGTCGCCGGTGGCGCCGTCACGGTGCGTTGACGACGTCGAAATCGGGCGGCGCGCCGTCGACGCCGATGAAGCCGACGCGCGTCTTCGGGCTCTCGATCCGGCGGACGGTGCACCCCGGCGCCGTGCACCTCAGCGTCTCGAGGAAGTGGTAGCGGAGGGTCATCGAGCCCCCCTGCGAGCCGCGGACCTCGATGCGATCGTTCTTCGCCCGCACCGTGCCCGGTCCGCCGCCGACGATCCAGCCGCTCGGCGACCTCACGCGGAACCACCGCGCGCCCGGCGCGCCCGGCACCGGCTCGAGCAGATCGGTGCGCCGCTCGATCGCCGGCCACCGCTTCACCAGCGCGACCCACTTCACGTTGAACGCCTCGAGGTAGGTGCGGAAGGCCTCGGGATCGACGGGCGCGTCCTCCGGCTGCACGCGGAAGAAGTTCGCGTCGGAGTGGGCGAGGTTGATCTCGCGGAAGCCGCCGAGCACCTGCGCGTTGGTCATCCCGGCGAGCTGCTCGCCGCTCGCCCACCACTCCACGAGGAAGCGCCCGCTGCCGTCGTCGAGCCGCCTGGTCGCCTCGATGAGCGCGAGCTCGTGCGGCAGCGGCGGCGCGTGACGGAAGCTCATGGCTTCGTCCCACGGGAGCGAGCCGAGCTCGGCCCGGCCGGTCACGTTCGGCGGCGGCAGCGGCAGCGCCTTCTTGTGGCGCGGGACGAGCTCGGGGACGAAGTACATGACGTCGCGGAGCAGCCGCGGCAGCGCCACGATCGCGAGCGCGGCGATGGCGCCGGCCGCCACCGGGCTCGAACGCCGGCGCAGCAGCTCGACGAGCGTGGGCCACGACTCGACGACGACCACGCCCGCGACGATCGCCGAGAGCATCAGCGCCGGGCTGACGAAGCGATAGGGCTGCACCTGGCGCAGGAGCGGCGTGATCCCGCCGACGTAGGCGATGAAGAACGGGACGCCGAGCGCGATCGCCGCGAGCGCGAACCGCTCGTCGCGGCGCCTGCGCAGCTGCACGAGCCCGCACGCGGCGAGCACGACGACGAGCACGCGGAAGCCGGTGCGGTTGGCGAGGACGCCGGTGACCCACGGATCGCGGGTGACGCCGAGGAAGTCCCACAGGATGAACCCCGGCGTCGCGTCGAGGTAGTAGCCGCTGTCGAGGATGTAATGCCAGAACCGGACGGCGACCTTCAGCCACCACAGGTTCGCGATCACCGTGAAGGCCGCGGCGCCGAGGATCGCCGCGTGCTCGCGCGTCGACAGCGCCTTCCGCTCACGCACGTAGAGGACGAGCATGGGCGCTGCGAGCACGAAGAACGCGTAGGGATGGACGGTGTGGGTGAGCGCGAGGGCGGGCGCGAGGGCCATCACCGTCCACGGCCTCCGATCGCGCAGGTACGCGACGAACAGCCCGAGCGGCAGCAGGTAGAGGTAGGCCGACATCGCCCAGCTGATCATCCCGACGTAGACCAGCCAGTGGTGGAACGCGTCGAACCACCACACGAGCGAGGCCAGCGCCGCGCCCGCGACCGCGCCGCCGCGCGAGGCGCCGAGCAGGCGCGCCGAGGCGAGGACGACCGGGAAGAGCAGCCCCGAGCCGAGCCAGGCGAAGAGGTTGAAGGCGCGGTCGAAGGGGACGCCGAGCTTGCCGAGCGCGATGCACCACAGCTCGAAGCCCTTGTTGTCGGCGTCGAAGATCGCGCCGGAGAGCTGGCCGGCGAGCAGGTGCGGATCCCACAGCCAGGTCCGCCCCGACGCCGCGAACGTCTCGACCGCGCGCTTGCACTGCTCGTAGTGCGTCGACCAGTCCATCGAGATCAGCGGCGTCGGGCCGAGGATCACCGAGGGCGGCGACACGTAGAGCATCACGCCGAGGTGCGCCGCGAAGAGCGCGAGGGTGATCAGGCGGAGCTTCGCGAGCGACATCGGATCACAGCAGCGGGGAGAGGCGCCCGATGACGCGGAGGTGGACGAGGATGGCGAGCCAGGTCAGCCCGAAGAGGGCGCGCAGATAGTCCCACGAGCGCGACGCCGTGGCCGTCGAGAGCGCGGGCAAGACGCCGACGAGCAGGACCGGGCCGAGCCACTTGTCGAGGAAGAGCGTGGCGTAGAGCGCGGCCACGCCGATCATGACGCGGGTGATCGCCGCCGTGCGCGGGACGCCGAGCACCACGGCGGTGGTGCGCACCTGCGCCGCCCGATCGGTCGCCTCGTCGCGGATGACCTGCACCCCTTCGGTGACGACCGAGAGCAGCCCGAGCAGCGCCACGAGGCGCAGCCCCACCGCGTGATCGAGCGGGCACCCCACGAGCGCCATCGACACGCCCCACGCCGCCATGGCGAGCAGATCGACGATCGGCAGCCGCTTGAGCCACCGCGAGTACGCGAGGATCAACGCGACGTTCACGCCGAAGACGAGCAGGAGCGACGCCCCGTGCGCCACCGCGACGATCGCGCACACGAGCCCGACCCACGCGACGCCGACCCAGCCGGCGGCCTGGTGCTCGGCGAGGAACCGCGTGCGCGCGACGTCGCGACCCTCGGCCTTCATGTCGAGATCGACGTCGAGGACGTCGTTGACGAGGTAGACGAAGACGTTGAGCAGCAGGCCGAAGAGGAACCGATGGGCGACGTCGCCCGCCGAGAGACCGATCGCGACCGCCAGCGTCATGCTGGTCACGAGGTTGCCGGCCTCGCGCTTCTTCAGGCGATAGAGCGCGGAGTCGCCGACGACCTTCGCGACGTCGGCGATGGCGGGGAGCGGCATTCGGCCGCCATGTTAGCCCAACCGTGAAATGCACGACCGCCTCGTCTCCGGCGTTTCGCGCCGAACGACGAGGCGGTGAAGCACGGTCCCGCGGAGAGCGGAGCGAACGACTACTCGAGGCGACCCATCACGATCTTCGTGTAGGTCGGGTAGCTCGTGAGGCCGCCCTTCCAGTAGTAGCCGGTCGGCTTGCCGTACGAGTCGACCTTGACGCCGATGCTGCCGGCGCCGGGGCCGCTGTACGTCGAGCCGCGGGTGTCCTTCGCGTGACCCGATCGCGCGCTGTCGACGACCGGGACGATGACCTCGCCGCTGCGGCCGGCGTACGGCAGGTCCTTGACCATCATGACGTGGCCGCTGGTCGAGCCGCCGGGCGGGTTCTTGTAGACGACGAGGTCACCGGGCTTGAGGCTGATCGGCTTGAGGATCCGGCGCCAGCGCGGGCTCGTGGTGGTGCTCGCGGTCGTCGGACGCGAGAGGAGGTAGTCGAAGTAGTCGCTCGCGATCGGGCGGTAGGTGCCGTCCGTCGGGATCAGGTCGTACCCACCCGACTGCTTGCGCGACAGGATGTACGCGATGAGGCCGGAGCAGTCCGTGCGACGCGTGCCGGTCGACTCGTTCATGTAGAGCGTGAACGCGTAGTACGAGGTCGAGCGGTTGGTGTAGCCCGCGATGCGGCGCGCCTCGTTGGCGAGCGACGTCCCACGGTCCGAAAGGAGCGCCTGGCTGCTGGTGCCGACGCCGTCGACCACCGGCCGCGCCTCCGGCTCGGCGGGGTTCTCGGCGAGCGCGGCCTCGAGGCCCTGGTCCATGCCCTCGCGACCCTCGACGACGAGACCGCCGGTCTCCTCCTCGGTCGGCTCAGCGTAGTCGGGGAGCTCGCCGTCCTCGGTCGAGAACGCGGTGTCGACGCCCTCTTCGGCGCTCATCTCGGCGGCGACGGGCTGGGTCTCGGGGACCTGGGCGTTCTGCCTGGTCTCGGTGGAGCTCGTGTTGGTGGAGGTCGTGTTGGAGGTGGTGTTGGGCTCCGCGATCTGCTCGGCGCCGGGCTGCTCGAAGCCGCCACCACCGCACGCGACGGTGAGGGAGCCAAGCAGCGCGACTGCAGCGAGGATCGGTGTGCGCATCGACAGCATGGCCGATGCTTTGGGACTCACCGCTTGGGTCGAAAGGGAGCACGTGTGTGAAGTGTGCGCCTCGGCCGTGTGCACGTGCGCAACACGCGATCACGGCACGTGCGGAAAAACCGCGCATTTTTGCCGCTACTCGGCGATGGAGGAGCGCGGCCTTGGGCTGACGAAAATCTGCCTATGGGCGCGAATTCTTCTTCGCACGAGAGCGGGCGGGCCGTTCGCTCGCGTCACTTGCAGACCTTCGCGGCGCCTCGACCGCGGCACCGCGCCGAGCAGCAGTCGGCGTCCGCCGTGCACGAGGCGCCGAGCGGAGCGCACGCGCCGCCGCCTCCGTCGCCGCCCGCGAGGAGGAGGTCGAGCGCCTTCTTCGCCTGCACGAGCCCGTGGCCGTAGGTGTCGTCGCGTCCGGCGAGACCGAGGTCGAGCGCCGTCCGCTCGAGCGCGTCGCGGACCTGCTGATTCGTCCAGGAGGTGTTCTTGCTCCAGACGAGCGCCGCCACGCCTGCGACGTGCGGTGTCGCCATCGACGTGCCGTTCCACGACTCCCAGCCGCTGCCCGCGCCCGTCGGCGATACGACCGACGCGCTCTTGTCGAGCGCGCCGGCGACGAGCGTCAGCCCGTCCTCGCGGCTCAGGCTCACCGCGGGGATGGAGCTCGAGTTGCCGGCGCCGAGCGTGCCGCTGAAATTGCCGGTGGCGTTGTTGTAGATGAGCGCGGCGAGGCCTCCGCCGCTCTGCACGGCGGCGACCTTCGTCGAGAAGCTGACGTCGCCGCGCTCGCAGAGGACGACCTTCCCCGTCCACGCGCCGGAGCTCGTGCAACGGCCTCCGTTCACGAGCGCCCCGCTCGCCGAGCCGGTGGCCGCGAGCTCGATCGCCTGACCGTGGTAGGTCGCGCCGTCGACGTCGACCGTGGGCGTCTTCCATGGCACCGTCGAGAGCACCGACACGCCCGGCGCGACGAGGTCGACCTCGGCGTTGCGCTGGGAGAAGGACGCGATGTTCCTGTTCGCGTCGATGGCTCCGACCGAGACGACGGAGGGATAGGACGCCGGGTAGCTCATGCGACCGCTACCGTCGTTGCCTGCGGCCGCGACCGCGAGCACGCCGTGGCTCCACGCCCCCTGGAACGCCTCCTCCTCCGCGCGGCTCTTCAGCCCGCCGCCCAGGCTCATGTTCACCACGCGGGCGCCCTGGCCCTCGCACTCGTCGAGCGCGGCGACCAGGCTCGACGCGTAGGCCCATCGACAGTCGTCGCCGAAGACGCGGACGATGTGGAGCGCCACGTTCGAGGGCGCGCACCCGACGACGCCGGCCGTGTCGTGCACGGCCGCGATGGTGCCGGCCACGTGGGTGCCGTGGCCGCAGCCGTCGACGTTCCAGTTGGTGCCCGACTCGCCGGTGATCGGCAGCGACGAAAGGTCGGCGTGCGTGGTGGCGAGGCCCGAGTCGATGATGCAGGTCTTCACCTTCGCATCGGTCGACGCGGTCGTGACGAGTGACGCCTCGACCATCGGGATGCCGTACGGGACCGTCTCAGCGCTCGGCCAGCGCTGCGGATCGATCTCGAGGTACTCGACGGCCGGATGGTGCGAGAGGCCGTATGTCGCCGTCGATGGGATGAGCGCGGCGAACGCATCGTGCTTGCGCAGCTCGAGGACGATGGTCGCCCCCGCGCCACGGGCGGCAGCGACCGCGGAGGCCCAGTCGCGCACCTTCACGATGTAGCGATCGCCCGTGGCGAGCGGCTCGCGCTCGATGCCGACGTCGACGTCGGCGGCGCAGCCGGCGGCGAAGAGCGCCGACACCAAGGCGAACACCTGCAACCTCGTGTGCATGAATGACCCCCTGGCGGTGGGCCGCGTGCATTTGCGGTGCCGATTCGGCGTGGTGGCGATCAACAGCTCTTGTCGTCGAACGGAAAGAGCGCCCGCTCCGCGTCGGTGCAGTCGCGGAAGCCGCGGTAGGCCGGCGCTCGGTACGGACAGCCCGGCCCGCCGCCCGACGTGCGGAACAGCGCGTCGTCGTCACGCGCGCAGCAGCCGCTCAACGCGGTACGGCCGGCCTGCGTGGTCGTGCACGTGATGGGCTCCTTTCGGAGGCACTTGCCGGCGACATCGAGGCGGTGCTCCAGGGCGCGACGGCACTCGGCCGGGCAGGTCGGGTCGCCGAACGCCGCGCATTCGAGGTCACCGTGCGCGGGCTCTTCGCCCGAGGCGCACGAGACGACCACGTTCCCGATGAGGTTCGCGATGAGGTTCGCGACGATCGCGAGGACGGGCCGGGAGTACGATGCTGCCATGTGGCGTGACAAGGTCGTCCTCGGGCGCACCGGGCTCTCGGTGTCTCGGCTCGGCATCGCTTCCAGCTTCGGCGTGCAGGCACGTGACGTCGAGCGGGCGTTCGAGCGAGGCATCAACTACCTGTACTGGGGTACGGCTCGTACGGCGCCGTTCGGCGAGGCGTTGCGCAACCTCGGCGCGAAGCGTCGCGAAGCGATGGTCACCGTGATCCAATCCTACACGCGTGTCGGCGCCTTGATGCGTCCTTCGCTCGAGCGGGCGCTGCGCGCGACGAAGCTCGAGTACACCGACGTGCTGCTCCTCGGATGGTGGAACCAGCCGCCGCCGCGCCGCATCCTCGACGCGGCGATCGCGCTCCGCGAGAGCGGCAAGGCGCGGCACATCGTGATCTCGTGTCACGACCGGCACACGTTCGCGCGCTACGCCGCCGATCCGACGTACGGCGCGATCATGGTGCGCTACAACGCCGCGCACCCGGGCGCCGAGCGCGAGGTCTTCCCGTATCTCGGCGAGCGCCCGCCGGGCGTGGTCGCCTACACCGCGACGCGATGGGGCGCGCTCCTCGATCCGCTCATGGTGCCCGAGGGCGAGAGGGCGCCGCGCGCTTCGGACTGCTACCGCTTCGCGCTCTCGCACCGCGCGGTGAACGTCGTCCTCTTCGGCCCGCGCGACGGCGCCGACGTCGACGAGGCGCTCACCACGCTCGACCGCGGGCCGATGAGCGAGGACGAGCTCGCGTGGATGAAGCGCGTCGGCGCCGGCGTGCGCGAGAAGGCGGCGAACGCGCGGAGGTTCGCGCCGGTGCGGCTGCTCGATCGGATCGCGGGCGGGTCGACGGAGTGAAGGGGGCGCTACTCCGTCCCCACCAGCTCCCGGATCGACGTCGCCCCCGCGCGCGTCACCAGCTCGCCGAGCTCGCGCGCGATGCGGCGGGGCGTGAACGGGCCGCCGTAGATGAAGCCGGTGTACATCTGCACGAGATCGGCGCCCGCGCGCACCAGCGCGAGCACGTCGCCCGCGTTCTCGACCCCGCCGACGCCGACGACGGTGATCTTCTTGCCGAGGCGCGCGCGCACGCGGCGCACGATCTCGCGCGCGCGGAGGCGCAGCGGCGGGCCGCTCAACCCGCCGGCGCCGATCGCGTCGACCACCTCGCGCGGCGTGCGCAGGTCGGCGCGGCCGATGGTGGTGTTGGTGGCGACCACGCCGTCGAGGCCGACCTCGTCGACGACCGCGAGCAGCGCCTCGAGATCGGCGTCGCCCAGATCGGGCGCGATCTTCAGCAAGAGCGGCTTGCGACCCTGGTTCTCGCGGACGAGCGCGGAGAGCAGCGCGCGCGCGACGTCGGCGCCCTGGAGCGCGCGGAGGTTCTTGGTGTTCGGCGAGGAGACGTTGACCACCACGAAGTCGGAGACCGGGTGTACGGCGCGGAAGCTCGCGAGGTAGTCCTCGATCGCGCCCTCGATCGGGTCGACGTCGACCACGCGCGACTTGCCGATCGAGAACCCGACCGGCACGCCGCACGACGCGGCGCCGCCGCCCTCGACGAAGCGCAGGGCCACCTGCGCGGCGCCCTCGTTGGGGAAGCCGAGGCGGTTGATCAGGGCGCGATCGGCCGGGAGCCGGAAGAGGTTTGGCGTGGGGTTCTGCTCCTGCGCCCGGGCGGTGACCGTGCCGAGCTCGAGGAACCCGAAGCCGATCGCGGCGAGCGCGTGGGGGCGGTGCGCGTTCTTGTCGAAGCCGCCGGCGAGGCCGAGGGGCGAGGGGAACGAGAGGCCCATCGTCTGCACCGCGACGCGCGGGTCGCGCGCGGCGCACATCGCGCGCACGAGCGCGCGCAGCGGCGGCACGTGCTCGAGCGGGCCCATCGCCGCCGTCGCCAGCTCGTGCGCCTCGGCGGCGTCGAGCGTGAAGAGGGCAGGGCGGACGAGCGAGCGCCAGATCACGTGGTGTACTCCGCGTTGACCTCGACGTAGCGGTAGGTGAGATCGCTGGTCATCAGCGTCGCGCGGCCGCCGCCCTCCTTGAGCTCGAGGAGCACGTGCACGTCCTCGGCGGCCATCGCGTGCGACACCGCGCCGCGATCGAACGGGGCCGGCTGCCCGTCTTCGAACACGGTGATGCCCTGGATGGTGCAGCGGAGGCCGGCGACGCTGCCCACCTCCTTCGCGTTGCCGACCTGGCTCACCAGGCGCCCCCAGTTCGGGTCGTTGCCGAACAGCGCGGCGCGGACCAGCGCCGACGAGGCGACCCGATCGGCGACGGCGCGCGCGGCCGCTTCGGAGGACGCGCCGCGCACCTCGATGGTCGTGACCTTGGTCGCGCCCTCGCCGTCGCGCGCGATGAGCCACGCGAGGCGCCGGCTCACGCGGGTGGCCGCGGGGCGGAAATCGCCCTCGGCCGCCTTCTTGCCGGTGGCGAAGAGCAGGAAGGTGTCGTTGGTGCTCGGGTGGGTGTCGACGTGCACCGCGTTGAAGCTCGACGCGGCGATCTTCGGCATCGCGGCGCGGAGCTCGTCGACCGACACCGCGAGATCGGTGCCCACGAAGGCGAGCATCGTCGCCATGTCGGGGTGGATCATCCCCGCGCCCTTGCACACGCCGGCGAACGCGCCGCCGGCGTCGCGGCCGCAGGCCTCTTTGGGGAACGCGTCGGTGGTCTGGATCGCGGCGAGGAACGCGCGCCCGGCCTCGAGATCCGACGACAGGTCCGCGATCGCGCGGTCGATGCCGGCGAGGACCTTGTCCATCGGCAGGAGCACGCCGATGACGCCCGTCGAGCAGACCAGCACCTCCTCGACCGGGCAGCCGAGCGCCGTGGCGACGCGCTCGCACATCGCGCGCGCGTCGGCGTCGCCGCGCTCGCCGGTGCACGCGTTGGCGTTGCCGGAGTTGACCACGATGGCGCGCGCGCGACCGCCGGTCTTCTCGAGGTGCGCGCGGCAGAGCGTGACCGGCGCGGCGGCGAGCTTGTTCTGGGTGAACACCCCGGCGATCGCCACCGGCTCGTCGAAGGCGAGTAGGCCGACGTCGGGGTTGCCGCTCGCCTTGATGCCGGCGCGCACACCGGCGGCGCGCACGCCCTCGAGGCTGGTCAGGGTGAGCTCGGCGGGCGGAAACGAAGGCGGAACGTACGGTCGATGCGCAGACACGGCGGCGGCATAGCGCGGTGGCCGGCAGGGCGCACGACGGGAGTGCGCGGCGCGGGCGCGATCAGCCGGGCACCGCGCCGGTGGTCGGGGCGTCGGAGCGCGCGCGAAAGAGGACGACGACGTGCGCGATGATGACGGCGGCGATGGCAGTGACGTTGCAGACGACGACCAGGAGCCACCTCGCCCGGAGGTCCAGCGGGAGGGACAGCAGCGGGAACGCCGTGACGACGGCGTCCGCCGCAGCGTAGATCATCAGGACGACGTGCGAGATCGTCGGCGCGAGCCGGCGCCGCCTGAGGATCGCGAAGACGATCGCGAGCCAGGCGATCGCCGTCGCCGGGTTGTGGATGGCCGAGTACATCTGCGGGAACGTCGCCGCATTGCCCGGGTACCCCACGATCGCCGCCGCGGAAGCGATGACCCACCCCAGGACCGCCAGCCGGGCGCCGCGGCCGAGGAAGTAGTGCAGCACGCACGCGAGGAACAGCAGCTGCCACGACAGTGTGAGGGCTCGGTCGCATTGAAGGGCGACGAGCGCGACGCCGTGCAGCGGGTGCGTCTCTCCGCGCCTGAGCGGTGTCAGGACGACGGTCCGAACGATCTCCGCAGCCGCGATCCACGTGAGATACCCCGCGAGGGCGATGTGCGCTCGCTGCGTCCGAGCGACGGCCCAGGCGAACACCGGCACGAGGAGCGTCGCCGTCATGTGCACCACGTCGAGCCCGCGCATCTCGATCGCATCCTAATGCAGAGCTCACGCGCGCATGGCTGGCCGCTCGCGCCCGCTTGCTCACTTCGTCAGACGCTGGAGGCCAACGAGCTGCGCCTGCTCGAGGGCAGACATGGTTCGAGCGTACCCGGACGGCCGGCGCGCCGCTCGCGTTGGCTTGTAGGCTGACGGTCCGGCGACGGTGCCGCCGACAACCACTCACGCCTCTCGAATCGCGTCAGCGCGCCGTCTCGATCGTCGTCGCGCCCGATCGCATGCGCAGCAGCGCCACGATGTGCGCGAGGATCACGGCGACGGCCCCCATCACGCTGGAAGTGAGGACGAGATCCCACGAGCTCGAGATCTGCTGCGGAACGCCGACCCAGGGAAAGGCGGCCGCGACCAGGTCCGCGGCGACGTAGAGCAGCAACACGACGTGCGAGATCGTCGGCTCGAGCCCGCGCCGCCTGACAATCGCCAACAGGATCACGAGCCAGCAGAGGCTCGTCGCCGCCTGATACGCCGCTCCGAAGACCCGTGCGTCCGGAGCGTTGGTTCGGGTCGCGACGATGAGCGCCGCGACGACCGCCCACAACGCCACGACGGCGCGCGCCCCCCGCCCGGCGAAGTAATGAAGAGTGCACGCCAGGAAGAGCCACGGCCACGAGAGGGTGAGCGCGAGGTCGACGGACTTCGCGATGCGTGCGGCGCCCTGCAGGGGCACGGCGCGTCCCTGATACATCGGGGACAGAAGCTCCATGCGCGTGAAGTCCGCCACCGCGATCCACGTGACGTAGGCTGCGAGGGCCACGTGCGAGCGTTGCCTGCGGACCACGGCCCAGGCCAGGAAGGGAACCACCTTCGTAGCAGCGGCGTGCGCGTCGGCCAGGGCTGACACCGCGTCAGACTAGCGCGAGTGCGACGTTTGCGCTCGCGTCGGCTACTCGTCTAGTAGGCCTTCGCGATGGGGCCGGAGCCGTCCCGCTCCAGCCGGATGCGATAGCTCTGACCGTCGTAGCTGATTGCGCCGGTTTGCGCGTCGAAGGTCCCGCCGAGGATCACATCGGCGGTGAGCAAGGGGATGTCCGCCCGCGGGTTGATGCTCCCTTGCGCGTCCGTCGCGTACTGCCATCGTGGAAGGCCGTTGGAGTCGGACTCCACGAAGAGGTAGATGGCGTTGTTCGACCCATCGCGGAAGGCCCGCGCCGTCGAGTCGTAGCTCATTCCGTTGAGTGCGTCGAAGACGCCTTGCGGCAAAGCGACAATGGGTGGAGTGGTCGGAGTTGGCATTGGCGGTTCCTCCTGGTCGAAGACGGCAGTTCGCGCTCCAGCAGGCTGCGTGCCCGGCGCGACAACCCCTGTCGCATGCGAACACGTGTCGACCCGCCTCCTCGCCGCCGCCCGGATCCGACCAACGCCTGACCGGATCCGCCCAAATCGATCACCATGCTGCCGCCTCTCGCCTCCGCGGCGAGGCGTGCCATCATGGGGCATGCGCGCGACGCTCCTCGTGGTGCTCACCCTCGCCGTCGGCTGCGGCGGCATCGTCGACGATCGCTCCTCCCAGACGGCCGGGCCCGCCGAGGGGGTCCCGAAGGAAGACGACGCGGGGCCCGCGCCCAAGAGCCCCGATCCCGCGCCCGCCGACGCCGGGCCCGCGCCCACCGACACCGCGCCTGGGTGCAAGTCGGGCGGCGAGGGCGGCGGCTACACCGGCTCCGCGTGCGAGCCCGAGTCCGCGCTCCGCGCGCGGGCGCTCGACGCGTGCAAGCGCACCGGGCTCGCGAGCTTCACGCCGCGGTCGCCGTGCGGCGACGCGTATCGCTATCGGCGATACAGCTGCTGCCTCGGATCGACCTGCGGGCCGATGATCCGCGACGGCAGCGAGACGAGCTGCAAGTCGCCCGAGACCTGGAAGAAGTACTCGGTCGACGACTGCGCGCGCGAGGGCCGGACGCTCGGCGCGATCGAGTACGAGGAGCCCTGCTCCGGCGTGGGCGGGTTCCGCGGCTACGACTGGGAGTGCTGCGCCGGCTGATCGGCACCACCGACGGTGCGCTCGCGCATCGAACGTTCGTGCCCCGGACTCGCGTGACCGGCCCGACCGGTGCTGTGCGCATCGGCACCTCCGGGTGGCTCTACCCGCGCTGGCGCAAGACGTATTACCCCGAAGGGCTGCCGCACGCGCGCGAGCTGTCGTACATCGCCTCACGCCTCGGCTCGGTCGAGATCAACGGCTCGTTCTACTCGCTGCAGCGCCCGGAGTCGTATCGCGCGTGGTACCACGCGACGCCGCCGGGGTTCGTCTTCGCGGTGAAGGGCTCGCGCTTCATCTCGCACATGAAGAAGCTGCGCGACCCGGGCGTCGCGCTCGCCAACTTCTTCGCGTCGGGCGTGCTCGCGCTCGAGGAAAAGCTCGGGCCCATCCTGTGGCAGCTGCCGCCGAACCTCGGGTTCGATCGCGAGCGGCTGGCGACGTTCTTCGACGCGCTCCCGCGCGACACCACGGCCGCGGTGCGCGTGGCCAAAGGGCACGACCGGCGGGTGGCCGGGCGCGCGTGGCTGCGCACCGAGGCGCGCCGGCCCATTCGCTACGCGATCGAGGTGCGGCACCCGTCCTTCGCCGATCCTGATTTCATATCGGTGCTACGCGAGCATGACGTCGCCCTATGCGTCGCCGACACAGCCGGTCGCTGGCCGTTCCTCGAGGACGTGACCGCCGAGTTCGTGTACGTGCGCCTGCACGGCGACGTCGAGCTGTATGCGAGCGGGTACGGCGACGACGCGCTCGACACGTGGGCGAAGAAGATCCGCGCCTGGCGACGCGGCGTCGAGCCGGCCGACGCGATCCGCGCCTCGACCCAGAGGCCGGCCAAGCGCGCGGCGCGCGACGTGTACGTCTACTTCGACAACGACGCGAAGGTGCACGCGCCGTTCGACGCCGAGCGCCTGGCGGAGCGCGTCGGCGTCAGTGCGGCTCCTCGGCGAGAAGGAGCTCCAGCGTCCCCGCCGTCGCCTCGATCTCGGAGCGGTTATCGAGCTGCGGCTGCGCGTCGCGTAGCGCGATGATCAGGTCGTCGTTCGCCGGGTTGCGCCCGTAGAGCGAGAGCGCGGCGTTGTACGCCCGGCGCACCAGATCGGCGGCGACGCCCTGGTTGATCTCGAGCAGCGGGCGCGCCGCCGAGAGCGACTCGCGCAGCTCCTCGAGCGCCCGCTCGTCGTGCGCGATGAGCACCTCGCGACGGTTCACCGAGCCGAGCGACTCGAGGTACTTCGCGAGCCCCTCGGCGATCATGTACGCGGCGGGGCCGGACTCTTCGCGCAGCGTGCGCTCGAACTTGGTCAGCTCCCAGCGATCGGCCGGGCGCATCGCCCGGAACACGTCGCCGCCGATGAACGTGGCCATCGTCGCGCGCAGCTTCTCGAGGGCGCGCTGCTTCTTGTCGGGCGTGGCCTTGTCGCTCTGCAAGACGTCGTTGCGCGGCGACACCGCCCGCACCAGATCGGTGAGGCCGCGGCGCACGAGCAGCGCGCGCCCGAGCGAGGTGAGGTGCCCGGGCGCCACCGTCGCCGGATCGACCTCCGGCAGGAACGCCTCGTACACCGCCGAGAGCATCGCGAAGATGCCCTCGCTGGTGGAGCTGCGGGTGTCGTCGAGCGCCTCGAGCGCCTGACCGACCTGTCGCGCGCCGAGCGAGGTCTCGAGCCGCTCCTCGAGATCGCGCAGCTGGCTACGCAGGCCGTATTCGATCGACGAGACCTTCTCGAGCATCGTCGTCCAGCGCTCCGACTCGCCGGCCACCTCGTGCTCGTCGATGATCTCGAGGAGATCGCCGATGTCGCTGTCCTTGAAGTCGAGGGCCTGCTCGGCGGCGGCCAACTCGGCCGACGGCGAGTCGTCGAGCCCGCCGAAGTCGAAGTCGCTCATGCTCTCGGGCTGCGCCTCGACCTGCGCGTCCTTCGGGCGCACGCGCGAGGAGTACACGAGCAGCGATCGCAGCCCGCGGAAGGTGACGGTCTGCAGTCGCCGCAACAGGGCGTCGGGCGCCGCGTCGTCGGCGACCCGGCCGCCGCCCTCCATGAAGCGCTCGTAGAGCGACTCGTCGAGGCGATGCAGATCGCCGAGCGCCTCGAGCGCGTGCTGCACCAGGCCCGACGCCGGGATGCGGATGTTCGGATCACGGATCGCCTGCAAGAGGCGCGGATCCGGCGCGGGGAGGCGCGAGCGCTGTCTCGGCGGCGGGGGTGCGGAGGCCATGAACGGGGCGGGACGAGAGGCCCACCACCACGGTATGCGCGATCGCCGCGTTCAGGCCAGTTTCCGCCCACCTCTGCCGACATACCCGGCGAGCGCGGCTTCCATCACCCGCGTGGTGCGGATCGCCGAGTCGCCGGTGCTCGGACACGAGCCCCGTCCCAAGAGCGCCTGGACCACGGTCTCGATGAGCGGCTGCTGGATGTGCTCGGGGTGAGGGACGGAGACCTCGCGGGTGCCTGATTTCCCGGTGATTCGAAGAGGGGTTTGGCAGTCTACCGCTGGCGCGCGCCGCGGCGCGGGACCAGACTGGCGCCATCATGCGCTTGGCCTCGGTCGCCTCTCTCGCCTTGCTCGCCTTACCCGCGTTCATCGCATCGAGCGCGTCGGTCGGTGCGTGCCAGCCGTATCGGCGCCTCGCCGATCCGCCCGCGCCGCCGAAGGTGCCGTTCCTGCCGCCGGCGAGCGTCGCCGGTGTCACCCTCTCCGACGACGACATCTGCGCGCGCCTGGTCAACGGCGCGGTGCTCTGTCGCCGCGACTGGCGTCCGCCCGAGGCGAAGACCCACCCCGCGAGCTTCGTCCCGGTCTTCGAGGGCGGCGACGTGCAGCAGGTCGCGCTCGGCGGCTCGCACGGGTGCGTGCGGCGCGCCAACGGCGTCGTGCAGTGCTGGGGCGACAACGAGCACGGCGAGGTGTCCGGCCACGAGTTGATCGTGCCCTGGCCGCGCGTCGTGCCGATCAGCGGCGCGGTCACGCAGGTGGCGCTCGGCGAGGAGCGCTCGTGCGCGCTCTTGATCGACGGGCACGTCGTCTGCTGGGGCACCTACCTCGGCGTCCGCCGCGACCCGGCGCAGCTGCCGGTGCTCGCCAACGTGGTCGAGCTCGCGATGAGCGGCCCGACCTTCTGCCTGCGCATGAAGGACGGGTGGGTCCGTTGCGGACGCGGCGACAGCTCGCTGCTCGCCGTCGAGGGGCTCGCCGCGCCGACGCAGATCGTCGCCGGCCACGATCACGCCTGCGCCAAGGACGTCACCGGCGCCGTCGCCTGCTGGTCGCTGCGCAAGGACGACCTGAAGGGCACCTCGCTGAAGGCCCGCGCGATCCCGATCGACCAGGTGGTGCAGCTGGCGAGCGGCGAGGCGCACGTCTGCGCGCGCCGGCTCGATCGCTCGGTCCTGTGCTGGGGCGAGAACGAGTTCGGCGAGCTCGGCGACGGCACGCGGGTCGGCCGCGCGACGCCGGCGGCCGTCGCCCGCTTGACCGACGCGGTCGACCTCGCGGCCGGCGGTCGCCGCACGTGCGCGAAGCGGGCGAACGGCGCGCTGGTGTGCTGGGGGCGCAACCTGCTCGACGACGCGATGTTCCACGCGCTCACCGGGCTGCAGTCGCCGCCGGGTCCGCCGGGCGACGACGACTCCCTGGTCCCGGAGCCCCTGCGCGTCCCGGGCGCGCTGCAGACCCCCGCCGCGGAGGGGTAAGCTCCCCTCCAGCGTGCTGTTCCTCCCGATCGGTCACGACCAGAGCATCCGCCGGTTCCCATGGCTCACGGTCGCCATCATGGCGATCTGCGTGCTCTTGCAGCTGCACCGCACGCTGTTCGGTCCGTCGATCTTCGAGCTCGGCGACGCCGCGCGCGAAAGCGAGAAGCGCGGCCTCGCGGTGCTCCAGCGCGTGGGCGTGCCGCAGCAGCCCGCGGAGCCCGAAGACGACGAGGAGCTCGCGCCCCACCCTGCGCCGGCGCCCTTCGCGCAGCCGGCGCCGATCACGCTGCCATCCGACCTTCAGGGCGCCGACGGCAAGAAGGTCCTCGACGCCGCGCGCGCCGGGAAGCTCGGCGACGATCCGACCATCGCCGCCTACCGCGCCGCGCACGATCGATTCGTGGAGATGCAGCGACGCGATCTGGTGCAGGCGTGGGGGTATCGTCCCTCGTCCGGCGCGTCGATCAACCTGCTGCTCTCGGCGTTCGTGCACGGCGGGTGGATCCACCTCGCGGGAAACCTGCTCTTCCTCTGGTTGTGCGGCTGCAACCTCGAGGACAAGTGGGGGCGCGTCGCGTTCGCCGTCGTGTACCTCTCCTCGGCGCTCGTTTCGTCGATCGCCTTCGCGCTCTGGCATCGCGGCTCGGACGTGCCGCTGGTCGGCGCCTCGGGCGCGATCGCCGGCGCGATGGGCGCGTTCCTCATCCGGTTCCACTCCGCGCAGATCAAGTACTGGTGGTGGTACGGGTTCCGCACCGGCACCACCTACCTCCCGGCGTACGTCGCGTTCCCCGTGTGGTTCCTCTCGCAGCTCGGTCAGTCGTTCCTCGAGGCGAGCGGCTTCGACGAGGTCGCCTACTCGGCGCACGTCGGCGGCTTCGTCTGCGGCATGGCGTTCGGGACCGTGATCCGGTTCGGCGGGATCGAGCGCAGGTGGCTCGCCGATCCCGACGAAGAAGAGGACGCCGCGCCGCCGCCGCCGTTGCCGATCGCGCTGACGCGCGAGGTCCCGCCGGACCCGTTCGTGCGCGCCAAGAGCCTGCGTCCGGCGGCGCCCGAGGCGCGCAGCGTCCCTCCGGCGCCCAACGCCGCGGCGCGAAGCGTTCCGCCGTCGCCTGCTCCCGAGCTCCTCCCGCCGCCCGCCGACCTCCCGGACGTCGCGCCGTGGCCGCCGCCCATCGCCGACGTCGCGCCGTGGCCTCCGCCGGTCGCCGCGGAGCCGCCGCGCCGCATGGACTCGACCATACCCATCGACTCGCCGATGGAGGCGCTCCGCCGAGCGCTCGAGGCCGATCCGTCACGCGACGACCTCCGCTACGAGCTGTGCAAGCACGCCATCGGCGCGCGCGACGCCGACTCGATCGAGGCGACGGCCACCCGCACGCTCCTCTGGCTCGGTGAGCAGTCGCGCTGGCGCGACGTTCGATCGCTGCACGACGCGCTCCTCGCCTCGGGCATCGAGCGCCCGCTGAGCGATCGCGCGTTCTCCATGCTGGTGCGCTCGGCCGTCGAGTGCCGCGATCCGAAGCGCTGCGTGCAGGTCGCGCAGAAGATGGCCAACGCGTTCCCGAGCAGCCCGCTGCTCCCGCGCGCGCTGTGGGACGTCGCCACCGCGCAGCACGACGGCGGCCGCCCCGATCTCGCGCGCAAGACGCTCACGCAGCTCGTCACGCGCTTCCCCGAGCACCGCTTCGCCGACGAGGCGCGCCAACGCCTCCGCGCGATCGGCTGACGAGATCAGCTGAGCGAGATCGCGCGCACCGTCGCCGCGTAGTCGACCCGGCGCGGTCGCCACGGGAGCGTGGGCGGGAAGCGGAACTGCGCCTCGCGCATCGCGTGCGCGACATCGGGGTTGAACAGGCCGAGCTCGATCCCGTACGCCGGCCCCTCGTCGCCCGGGCGCTTGCCGCGGATCACGCGCGCGACGCTCCCCTCCGCGAGCGCCCACACCCCGGAGTACGGCACGCGGAAGAAGACCTCCACGTCCTCGCCCACCGTCAGCTCGTCCTCGGCGAGCACCTGCATCCCCGAGAGCGACAGGTCGATCATCTTGCGCGCGACCACCCGATAGTCGCGCGTGCGCACGACCTCGCAGCCGAGGCGGACGATGCGGCGGGACGCGATGCGATCCTTTGCGTGGACGATCTCCTGCATGGCCGCATCGTGCGAAGCCCTGGGATTCGCGGCCAAGTTCATGGTAGGTGGAGGTGGGATACGACCGAACGGCAGCTCATCGCGACCGGTTGGCGACGTCGAGCCTCCACCGGCACGGCCGCTGCCCTTCTCGATGCATGCACGAGCGAACGGTGCCGAGCGGATACGCGGGGGGCGAACGGCGGCGTCACAAGGTGTACGTGACGCACAACACCGAGTACCACACGCGCGACGACGTCTGCGTCGCCGTGCGGAATCGCAGGACGGGGCAGTGGGAGCCCCGCCACCGCGCGCTCGGCCACAAGATGTGCGGCGCGCTGCACACGCCGCAGAAGGTCGGCGAGCTACCGTTCCGCGATCGCCCCGAGCCCGGCGATCAGATCGTGTTCGACGACGGTCGACAGCACCACGTGATCACCTCCGAGCTCGAGCGTGTCACGCGGCCGCCGCGGGAGCTCGTCGCGTACTACCCACGGTGATCGGCCGGTACGCTCGTTCGCCCCCGGGCTTCGGCCCGGGGGACCTCTCCTCGATCAGCCCGTGGTGCTCGGGAGGAACGCCGCGCAGAACCGCTCGGAGAACTTCTTGAACGCGCCGTCGGCCATCGTGCCGTAGATCTTCTCCTCGAGCGGCTGCGACGGCGTGCCGCCCTCGGGGTGGTCCTTGATTACGTTGGCCGGGATCGGCTCGGCGCTCTCGAGCTCGAAGCGCAGCGGCTGATCGTCGCCGGGGATGACGAACACCGCCTCGAACCGGTGCGTGAGGCCGACCCACACGCCGCGCGGCTTGGTGATGCTGCCGTCGAACGTGCCCTTCCAGTCCTCGACGTGGGTGACGAAGAGGGTGGGCTCGGTGACCTCGGGCAGCTTGTCTTGCGCGTCTTCGAGCCGCGGTCCGAGGACGACCGTGAACACGGTGGGGCCGAACGCGTCGGCCACGCGCCTCGCGAGCACCTCACCGTGCGCGCGCTCGCGCTTCTCGGCGTGGGTGGCGTCGAAGTAGCGCGACGGGTACGACGCCTCGCCGATGAACCAGTGGTGCTCGGCGACGTGCTTGTCGGCGCGCCGCATCGAGGGCGAGAGCCGCTTGTGGAAGCGGATCTGGATGGTCGTCGACGTCGAGCCGGCGTGCGCCTTCGCCTCCGACCAGGCGAACAGCCGCTCGACGAACGACCGGACCTCCTGGCTCGGCATCGGCTTCTGTCGGTAGGCGTCGAGCGCCGGCGCGAACATCGCGTGCATCGCGTCGCTCAGCTCGTTCTCGAGGCCGTGATCGGGGCGACGGCGCGCGAAGTCCTGCAGCGCGGCCACCGTCCCGCGCTTCTTGGCGCGATCGAGCTCGTCGAGCATCGCCGTGCGGCGGGCGACGTCGACCTCCTGCGGGATCTGATCGGGATGCGTCGTGCGGAAGCGGTCGATCGCCTCCACGGTCCCCTCCTTCTCCGCGAGGCGGAGCTCGGCGCGCGGGAGGAGGACGGTGCGGACCTCCTCGCTGCGCTTGCCGCCGAGCGCGAGGTAGCTCTCGAACGACGCGGTGTCGCCGCGCTCGTTGGCGGCGGAGAAGAGCGCGCGATCGCTCGCCGCGTTGCGGGCGGCGCGCGCGGGCTGCGCGAGGAGGAGGCCGGCGATCGGCGCGACGATCCAGGCGCGCGTCGTCCACGGCGGGAGCCGCTGCGCGAGATCGCCGCGCGGGCCGAGCGGGCTCGAGAGGCGCGGTCGCTGCAGCGGATCGAGCGTGAACATGAGCGTGATGCGCTCGTCGGAGTCGCGCGCGGCCCGCGCCTCGTCGCGACCGGACTCGATCGCGCGGAGCGTCGCGACGGCGTGCGCCTCGTCGCGGCAGGGCAGCGTGAGGACCTCGCCGTTGACGATCACGACCCGCACGTCGCGCCGCGCGTGCGGATCGCGCTCGGCGCTCTGCACGTCGCCGAGCGAGATCACGCGGAGCAGCTCGTCTCGCGCGTCGATCAGCGTCAGGGGGAAGACGTAGTGGGCGCGCTGCCACGGCAGCGCCTTGCGCTGCAGGCGGCGGACGAGCAGCTGGACGGCGCCCAGGGTGAGCGACGAGACGGCCACGACGTAGACCGGCAACGCGGACGTGTCGTGCATCGCCTGCCGCTGCCCGAGATCGCCGAACCCGAACGCGACGACGGCGATGAGCAGCCCCACGCCGAAGGCGACCGCCGCTCCGAAGAGGAGCCCTGCGCGCGATCGCACCGTCGCGACGGCCAGCGGCTTCGGCGCGAGCGAGCCGCGCGCGCAGGAGGCGAAGCGCTCTTGCATCGAGCGCGAGAGCCCGTGGAAGTCGACGATGCGTACGATCGACGGCCGCGTCGGCAGCGTCGACCGCGATTCGCGCGCGAGCAGCTCGCGTGACGAGAGATCGTTGGTCTTGGTGATGTTCATGCGAGGTCCTCGCTCAGGTCGCATGAGGTCGGATGCGCGCTGGTGCAGCGCATCGCGCGGTCATGGTCAGGGGGAGCGCCTGCTGCCGCTCCCCCCGACACCCCCCAACAGCCGCTCGCGCGCCAGCGCCCGTCGCTGTCGCGACGAGGCGCGGCGGCTCGCGAAGGATGCGGGCGGTCATGGTCAGGGGGAGCGCCTGCTGCCGCTCCCCCCGACACCCCCCAACAGCCGCTCGCACGCCAGCGCCCGTCGCTGGTCGCGACGAGGCGCGGCGGCTCGCGATCGATGCGGGCGGCGCGGCCTTTGGCTGCCATTCGTGCGCGCGGCGGTTACGACCGGTTGGGACCGATTGGATCGGTTACGACCGGTTGGATCGGTTACGACCGGTTGGGACCGGTTGGGACCGGTAGGCCGCGACGGGGCGTGGCGCTTCGTTGTCGCGCGGGTGCGTCGAGGTCTTGGCGGCGGTTCGTGCGCGCGGCCGTGATGAGGGGTGTCGGCGCGACGAGCGGGCCGCGTTGTCGCGACGGCAGGCGTTGTCGCGACGAGCATCCGCTGTCGCGATGTGCGGCGCTTCACGAGTCGAAGGTCGTCCCGCATCGGCCCAGCCGACGGAGGACGGGAGAACTCTCCTTCTCGCCCTGGCGCCTCACGACTGACGACCGACGGCTGACGACGGACGACTCACCGCTGACGACTGACGACTGACGACTGGCGACTGACGACTGGCGACTGACGACTGACGACTGACGACTGACGACTGACGACTGGCCGACGGACGACCCGGTCTGCGCGGCCAGTCAGCGCAGGGTGCTGGCGTGGGTGGCGACGGCGACGGAGATGATGAGGGCGAGGAACACCGCGGCCGCGACGAGCATGGCGCCGAGGTGACGGAGGCGCGGGCGGGTGCCGCGATCGAGCATTCGCAGGGCGGCGCGCGCGCTCCTGGGGCGACGCTCCGGGCGCAGGTCGACGAGGCGTTGGATCAGCTCGCGCGCCTCGGCGGAGACGCCGGGCAGCGCCACCTCGAGCTCGAGCCGATCGCCCACCCGGTCGAGCTTGTCGGGCGGCTTGCCGGTCGCGGCGTAGATCATCGTCGCGCCCACGCCGTAGAGATCGCCGGCGACGCCGACGTAGCCGGCCTTCTGCTCCGGCGCGGTGTAGCCCGGGGTCATGACCAGCGACGGCAGGCCGTGTTCATCGGGCGAGCAGAGCCCGTCGAGATCGATGAGCACCGGCTGGCTGTCGCGCTCGCCGCGGAACATGACGTTCCGCGGGGTGACGTCGCCGTGCATGAACGAGCGATCGTGCAGGTAGGCGACCACCTCGAGCAGCTTGCGCAGCAGGTCTTCGAACGCGGCACCGGTGACGAATCGACGAGCGACGACCCGATCGCTGAGCGTGCCGCCGTTCAGGCGCTCCATCGCCAGGAAGGACCGAAGGCCGGTGCGCTCGAAGCCGAGCACCCGGGGAAGACCGACGTTATCGAACGTGGCCGCGAGCCGGGCGCTGCGCGCGAACAACTGGTGGACCTTCCACGTGTTGAAGGCGTTGCGCTCGAGGACCTTCACCACGGCGGTGCGGCCGTCGGCGTGCTCGGCCGCGCGCACCCTGGCCGTGCCGCCACGACCGACCTCGGCCCGCAGCCCGAAGCCCCCGCACACCGCCATCGGACGCCCACACTGTCGGCAACCGGGCGCGGGCGCCGAGTCGCCGCGGGGCGCGTCGCCGCGGGGCGCGTCGCAGTGGGGGCAGGAGGTCATGGCTTGGCGAGCCCTTGGGACACCGGAAGTGGCCTCGAGGTTCCGACACACAACGCTGGAACCGCTTGGCGCCTTTCACCCCGTTAACGCGCGGCCCCCCGGATCGATCTCCCCGCCGCCCCGCACCCCGCCGCGACCTTCCCGAAGCCTGCGGTCCTCCCGACGCCTGCGGTCCTCCCGACGCCTGCGCTCTTCGGACGCGCCGGGGTGCCGAGCGCGGAGCGGCGCGGGACCGCCGGTCCTGCCGACGCCTGCGGTCCTGCCGACGCCTGCGGTCCTTCCGACGCCTGCGGTCCTTCCGACGCCTGCGTTCCTGCCGACGCCTGCGGTCCTCCCGTCGCCTGCGGTCCTCCCGCGCCTGCGCAGCTCGACGCGGCGGTCGCGCCGCGCGCCAACACCAGCAGCGACATGAGGTAGCGCGGCATCGATCGCGAAGCGCCGTGCCTCGTCGCGAAGCGACGGGCACTGGCGCTGAGCGGCTGGTGGGGGGTGTCGGGGGGAGCGACAGCAGGCGCTCCCCCTGACCATGACCGCTCCCCCTGACCATAACCGGCTTCCAAGGAGCTGCGCACGTCGGCAGGGCGTCGACGGCGGAGGGACCGGTGAAGCCATGAACGCGCTGATGCTCCTGAAGACCGATCATCGGACCGTCGCGCAGCTGTTCGACGAGATCCTCGGCACGAACGCGAAGTCGAAGAAGCAGTCGCTGATCAAGAAGATCGTCAAGGAGCTGTCGGTCCACGCTGCCGTCGAGGAGCAGGTGTTCTACCCGGCCGTGCGCGACGCGGTGGACGACGCCGAGGACGAGGTGCTCGAGGCGCTCGAGGAGCACCACATCGTCAAGTGGGTCCTCTCGGAGCTCGAGAAGATGACGCCCGACGACGAGCGGTTCGACGCGAAGGTGAAGGTGCTCTGCGAGACGGTCACCCACCACGTGAAGGAAGAGGAGACCAAGCTGTTCAAGCTGGTCCGAAAGCACATGGACCACCGCGCGCTCGACGAGCTCGGTCGCGCCATGGCCGCCGCCAAGAAGGTCGCGCCCACGCACCCGCACCCCCGCGCGCCCGACGCGCCGCCCGGGAGCTTCGTCGCCGGAATCGGCGCCGGGCTGATCGATCGCGCGCGGGACGCAGTGCGGGGACTCGCCAAAGCAGAGCCTCGCCCGCGCCGCGGCGCGAGCGGCCGCGCGAAGAAGATCGCGGCGAAGCCGACCGCGCGCGTCAGCAACCACCAGCGATAAGCGCTCAAGCCCTGCGCGGCGAGGTTGATCAGCCAGGCCAGCGCCAGCCAGCCCAGGTCGGCGGCGGCG
>JACPFM010000005.1 GCA_016182965.1 Deltaproteobacteria bacterium
CAGCACCTCGAGAAGCACTGCGGGCCGCAGGTCGTGCTCGAGGACGTCTCCTTCTCGCTCGCGCGCGGCGAGAAGGTCGGGCTCATCGGCGCCAACGGCACCGGCAAGTCGACGCTCGCCAAGATCCTCGCCGGGGTCGAGACGACCGACGGCGGCACGCTCGCCGTGCGCCGCGGGCTCTCGGTCGCGTACCTCGCGCAGGAGCCGGAGCTCGATCCCGCCGCGTCCGCCCGGGCGATCGTCGAGGAGGGCCTCGTCGCCTGGCGCGCGGCGGTCCAGCGCCACCACGAGGTCAGCGCGGCCATCGCACAGCGGCCGACCGACGCGCTGCTCGCCGAGCAGGCGGAGCTCGATCACCTCATCGAGCAGCTCGGTGGGTGGGAGCGCAGCCACGTCGTCGAGGACATGCTCGATCGGCTCGGCGTCACCGACATCGACCGCCCCACCGGCGCGCGCAGCGGCGGCGAGCGGCGCCGCATCGCGCTGGCGCGACTTCTGGTGCAGCGGCCCGACGTGGCGATCCTCGACGAGCCGACCAACCACCTCGACGCCGACACCGCGGCCTGGCTCGAGCAGCACCTCGCGCGCGAGTACACCGGCGCCATCGTGCTGGTGACGCACGATCGCTACTTCCTCGAGGCGGTGGTCTCGCGGATCGTCGAGCTCGATCGCGGGAGACTGACCTCGTACGACGGGAGCTACTCGACCTACCTCGAGAAGAAGGCCGAGCAGCTCGCGCACGAGGAGCGCACCGAGCGCAATCGACAGAACGTCCTGCGCCGCGAGCGCGAGTGGCTCGCGCGCGGTCCCAAGGCGCGGACCACCAAGCAGAAGGCGCGCATCCAGCGCGCCGAGGCGCTCGAAGCGGAGACGCCGGCGAACGCCGGCCGCGGGGCGACGGTGGAGCTCGTGGCGACGGCCTCGTCGCTCGGCAAGACGATCCTCGAGCTGCGCGGCGTCACGCTCGCGGTCGGCGATCGCGCGCTCACCGAGCCGTTCGACCTGTTCGTCGCGAGCGGCGAGCGCATAGGCGTGGTCGGTCCGAACGGCGTCGGCAAGACGACCATGCTGCGGGCGATCATGACCGCCGCCGGCGCGCCCGGCGAGTCGACGCGCCCCGCGCGCGGAGACGTGGTCCTCGGCAAGAACACGCGCATCGCCTACCTCGATCAGGCGCGCGCCGGCCTCGACGACGACAAGTCGATCTTCGACGACGTGCGCGGCCCGCACGGGGCGCCGTCGGTGACCATCGGCGATCGCACGCTCGACATGCGCACCTACCTCGAGGGGTTCCTCTTCGACGCCAACAAGCAGCGGCAGAAGGTCGGCTCGCTGTCCGGCGGCGAGCGCGCACGGGTCGCGCTGGCCAAGATGCTCAAGAGCGGCGCCAACCTGCTCCTGTTCGACGAGCCGACCAACGATCTCGATCTGCCGACGCTCGCGGCCCTCGAGGAGATGCTCCTCGACTGGCCGGGCTGCGCGATCGTGGTCACCCACGATCGCGCGTTCCTCGACCGCACCGCCACGTCGCTCCTCGCGTTCGAGCGCCGGCCGGGCGCGCTCGCGCACGTCGAGAAGCACGGGGGCGGCTGGTCGGACTACGTCGCGCACAGGGAGGAGCTCGCGGCCAAGGCGGCGAGCGCGCGGACGGGCGGAACGGAGAGCGCGCGCCCGCGCGGAACGGAGAGCGCGCGCCCGCGCGCGACCGACCGCGCGACGGAGCCGCCGAAGGCGAAGAAGCGCGGGCTGTCGTGGGCCGAGCAGAAGGAGCTCGACGGGATGCTCGACGCGATCGACGCCGCGGAGGCGGAGGTGAAGCGCTGCGAGGCGGAGCTCGCCGATCCCGCGCTGTACGCGACGCGCGCCGCCGAGGTGCCCGCGCTCACCCAGCGGCACGAGGCCGCGCGCGAGAGGGCGGCGCGGCTCATCGCGCGCTGGGAAGAGCTCGAGGCGAAGAAGGAGGCTTGATCAGCGCCGCGTGCGGGGCTCTTCGTCGGCGACCGGGGGCGCGACGGAGATGCGCGAGCGCGACGGGCGGATCGACGGCGGCGCCACCGGCAGGCGCGACGAGCGCGGCGGCCTCAGCGCCGAGAGCACGCGCTCGACGACCCGGAGCGCCAGCCGGAACGCCTCGTGCTCGTCGTCCTCGCCCGAGAGGCCGCGGGTGAGGGCGATCGGATCGTCGATCGGCTCGTGCTGGTGCGGCATCGATCGCGGCAGGAAGCGCTCCCACATGTCGCGCTCGCCGCCGACGGTGATCACCAGATCGGCCCAGGTGAGATCGTCGACGGTGACCGCGCGCGGGCCGAGGCCTTCGGTGGCGTAGCCGGCGAGACGCAGCACGCGGAGCGCGCGCGGATCGTAGGCGACCGGCGCGAGACACGCGGCGCGCAGCTCCGCCTCCTCGACGAGCATCGTCCGACCGACCGCGTCGAGCATCGCCACGCGCCCGCCGTCGCCGCGGCCGAGCACGAGGACCCGGCGGAGCCTCTCGCCGGGAACGGCCTGCAGCATGACCGAGCTCGGCGGTGGACGGGTGCTCGGGCGAGCGGCCGCGCCCATCAGCTCGCCATGATCGATCGCAAGGAACTCTCCGACGCGCGCGACGAGGTCGTCGGGGACGGCGCCGCCGTCGTCGATTCCCATCAACATCGCACGGAGAAAACAGCGCGAAGCCTCGAGCGCGCCCTCCTCACCGCCACGGGTGCGGAGGCGCGCGTCGGCGCGTTCCATCAGCTCACGACGAGTCGGCACGCGGTGCAGCATAGCGCGGCCGTGGCCATGCACACGCGTGCTGATCGGCGCCTCTTCCCTCCCGGCGCGGGCCGAGCGATCCACTGCGCGCACACTGCACGGGAGAAACGGAGAAGGCCGATGGAATTCCTCATTCCGACTCGCACCGCCCGCCCCGCCGACGATCCGATCTTCGCGCTCAACGCGGAGGCCAACGCGCGCAAGGCCAAAGGCGAATCCGTGATCAACGCCACCGTCGGAGCCCTCCTCGACGACGACGGCAAGCTCGCCGTGCTGCCCTCGGTCATCGAGGCGCTCCGGGAGGTGCCTCCGGTCCAGGCCGCCGGCTACGCGCCGCTCGCCGGTCCGCAGGCGTTCCTGCAGGCGGTCATCGGCGATCTCCTCGGGGGCTCGCCGCTCGCCGAGCACGCCATCGCGGTCGCGACGCCGGGCGGCACCGGGGCGCTCCGCCACGCGGTCGCCAACTTCCTCGAGCCCGGTCAGGCCCTCCTCACCTCGTCGTTCTACTGGGGCCCGTACAAGACGATCGCCGACGAGAACGATCGCAAGGTCGCCACCTTCCCGATGTTCCAGTGGAACGGCGACGAGGGCGAGCTCGACCTCGAGGCGTTCGACAGGTCGCTGAACGAGGTGGCCCAGAAGCAGGGCCGCGCGCTCGTCTTCCTCAACGATCCCTGCCAGAACCCGACCGGCTACTCCATGCGTCCGGCGCAGTGGCGCGCGGTGCGCGAGAGCGTCGAGGCGGTGGCGGCGAAGGTCCCGACCACGCTGCTCGTCGACGCTGCATATTTCCTTTATGGAGCGGGCGATCCGCGCGCGTTCCTGCAGCACCTCCAGCCGCTGATGGGCAAGGCCGCGCTGGCGTTCGCCTGGTCGGCCTCGAAGTCGTTCACGCAGTACGGCGCGCGCGTCGGCGCGCTGCTGGTCGTCGATCCGGAGGTGACCCGTCGCAAGCGCACGCTCGACGCGCTGGCGTACTCGTGCCGCGGCACATGGTCGAACTGCAACCACCTCGGCATGCTCGCGATCACGAAGATGCTGTCCGACGCCTCGCTCCGCGCGAAGGTCGACAGCGAGCGCGCCGGCCTCACCGCGCTCCTCGGCGGGCGCGTGAAGGCGTTCAACGCCGCGGCCAAGGGCCAGGGCCTGCGCTACCCGCGCTACGACGGCGGCTTCTTCACCACCGTCGTCGCGCCGAGCGGCGTCGACGTCGCGAGCGCCGCGGCGAAGCTCCGCGAGCGCGGCGTGTTCGTCGTCCCGCAGGGCGACGGCCTGCGCATCGCGCTCTGCTCCGTCGCCGAGCGCGACGTCCCGCGCCTCGTCGAAGAGGTCGTCGCCGCGTTGCGCTGAGCGCTCGCGGCGGCGTCGCGCTCGCGCGGTGCACCGTGCCGGGCACGACCCTCGCAGCTCGGTCGGCCAGGGCGCGCCATGACGACCGTTCGAACCCTGCGTGCACGATGGCGGATCGCCGCATGTGCATGCCTGATCGGGGTCGGCTGTCACGACCCCGATCGCGCGGTCGATCCCGACGCGCGAGAGCGCTCCAGGGCCGCGCAGCTCGGCCCCATGCCCGAGGTCCGGCTCGACGAGCTGGTCGGCGCGCTCGCCGCCGTGCCGGCGCCGGAGGCCGCGCGCGTGCTCGAGGGATGGCTCGGCGCGTCCCCGAGCGCCGCGCCGCTGCTCTCGGCCTGGGCGCGTACCCGTGATGGGGCGCTCGATCTCTCGCGCGCGCCGGTGTCGGTGCGCGGCGTCGAGGCGTCGATCGGTCCGGGCTCGAAGTCGCGCTGCGGGGAGGTCGTGGTGCTGCTCGCCGGCGACGTCGGACCGACGCTCCGCGCGCGGTTGCCCATCCCGCGATCGGCGCCGTCGTGTCGCGGCATCCAGCGCGCGAGCCGGCTGACCGGCGCCGAGGCCGGTCCGCTGCTCGCGGCGGCGATCGCGGACGCCCGCGTGCCGATCACGCCGCCGCCGCGGGTGGTGGCTGCGAACTGACGGGTGCTAGCTTGGCGCACCATGAAGCGCGCCGCCGCCACGCTCTCGGTGTCCGCCATGTTCGCCCTCGCGCTCTCGGCCGCGGGCGCGCGCGCGGAGGTCACGCCCATCGAGCCGAGCCCGCGCGATCCGTCGCGGCCCGCGTTCCAACTCTACGCGGAGTTCGACCTGCCGGCGCTCGGCATCGGCGTCGTCTTCGCCGGCGCGCGCCTCGTCCGCACCCAGAAGGCCTGGTGCGCCCCGCGCTGCGACGAGAAGGACCTCAACGCGTTCGACCGCTTGACCGCCGGTCGCTGGGACCCGGCGTGGACCAACGTCTCGAACATCGGCATCGCCGCGGTGATCGCGGCGCCGGCGATCTACCTGCTGGCCGACGAGGGCCCGCTGAACGCGCTCAACGACGCGGTGGTCATCGGCGAGGCCGCGCTGCTCGCGAGCGCGACCTCCACCATCATGACCGTCGCCGCCGGACGCCCGCGCCCGTTCCTCTACGGCGACAAGGCGCCGCTCGAGGACCGCAACACGGTCGACGCGTCGATGTCGTTCATCTCGAGCCACACGGCGATCTCGTTCGCCGTCGCGACCTCCACCTGGATGACCTACCGCCGGCTGCACCCCCGCTCGCGCGCGCACTGGCTGGTGCTCGCCGTCGGCGACGCCGCGGCGACGCTGGTCGGCACGGCGCGCATGCTCGCCGGCCGCCATTTCCCGACGGACGTGCTCTCGGGCGCGATCGTGGGGACGTCGGTGGGCGTGATGGTCCCCGCGCTGCACGGCGCGCCGGTGCAGGTGGTGCCGACCGCGGGGAAGGACCACGCAGGCCTGGCCGTCACAGGCTTCTTCTGATCGCGGCACGCTAGCGAGCCCCGAGCAGAGCACGCTCATGCACGGGCACGGGCTCGGGCACGCGCACGCGCCCGAGATTCCGCCGCGCACGCAACCGGCCGCGTTCCCCGATCGACCACCGGCATGCTCGTGCTACACGCTCCCTGCTTCCCCGCGATGCCCCCGCTGCCGACCGATCTCGACGAGGTGCTGCGAACCCGGTTCCAGCTCGCATCCTTCCGACCCTGGCAGCGAGAGGCCATCGATGCGCTCCTCGGCGCGCCCGGCAAGGTGCTCGTCGTCGCGCCCACCGGCGGCGGCAAATCGCTCACCTACCAGCTCCCCGCGACGGTGCTGCCCGGCGTCACGCTGGTCATCTCGCCGCTCGTCGCGTTGATGGAGGATCAGGTCCGGGCGCTCGAGGCGCGCGGCGTGCCTGCGGCGTTCCTCGCGTCGACGCTCGGGATCGAGGAGCGGCGCGCGCGCATCCGCGAGGCGCACGAGGGCAAGCTCAAGCTCCTGTACTGCGCGCCCGAGCGGCTCGCCTCGGATTGGTTCGTCGACTTCCTCGCCAGCTGCGACGTGAGCATGGTCGCGATCGACGAGGCGCACTGCATCTCGCACTGGGGTCACGACTTCCGCCCCGACTACCTGCGCATCGGCGACGTCCTCGCGCGTTTGCGCCCGTCCAAGGTCCTCGCGTGCACCGCCACCGCCACGCCGCGCGTGCGCGAGGAGATCCGCGCGCGCCTCGGGCTCGACGGCGCGCACGAGGTGCTGCGCGGCTTCGCGCGGCCGAACCTCCACCTCGAGGCGAAGTCGGTCGAGGGCCCGCGCGAGGCGAAGGCGGAGGTGCTCGCCGCGCTCGAGCGCGCGCTGGGGCCGGCGGGGTCGCCGCGCGCCGCCGCCATCGTCTACTGCGCGACGCGCCGGGCGACCGAGCAGATGGCCGCCGATCTGACGCGCGCCGGTCACCGCGCCGAGGCGTACCACGCCGGCCTCCCGGCGGACGTGCGCGCCGACGTCAACGCGCGGTTCGCGACCGGCGCGCTGCCCATCGTCGCCGCGACCAACGCGTTCGGCATGGGCATCGATCGCGCCGACGTGCGCGTCGTGGTGCACGCGCAGCCGCCGGCGTCGCTCGAGGCCTACTACCAGGAGGTCGGGCGCGCGGGGCGCGACGGCGACGAGTCCTTCGGGCTCCTGCTCTGCAGCGCGAGCGACGTGCAGCTGCGGCGCAGGCTGTGCGAGCTCGGCACCGACGGCCCTGCGGCGCCGGAGGCGGCGGCGCGCGCGTGGGGCTTGTTTCGCGAGCTGCTTCGCTACCTCGACGCACGCACCTGCCGCCACGACTTCATCCTCCGGTACTTCGGCGACGAGCGGGAGGTCCTCGGCGGCTGCGGGCACTGCGACGTCTGCGAAGCGCTCGACGACGAGGGTGAGCTCGAGGACCTCGGCGACGAGGCGGCCACCGAGGTTCGCAAGGCGCTGGCCGGCGTCGCGCGCGTGAAGCAGCGGGCGGGCATGATCGCGGTCGCCGAGATGTTGCGCGGCGACAAGAGCGCGCGCGTCGAGAGGTTCGGGTTCGACCAGCTCTCGACGTTCGGGCTGCTCTCCAACCGCACGCAGACCTGGACGCTCTCGCTGCTCCGCGCGCTGCTCGCGGCCGGGTGGATCGATCTCACACCGACCGAGCACCCGGTGCCCTTCGTCACCGAGCCCGGCTGGAAGGTGATGACCGGCAGCGGCCCGATCCGCCTGCGCCTCCCCGTCGAGGTCGTGAAGGAGAAGCGGGCTCGTCGCGAGCGCCGCGGCAAGCGCGAGCTCGAGGCAGCAGCAGGCGACGCGCCCCTCTTCGAGGCGCTGCGCGCGTGCCGCGCCGAGATCGCGCGCGGTCGCCGGGTCCCCGCGTACGTCGTCGCGAACGACGCGACGCTGCTGGCGATTGCGCAGCGCAGGCCGCTGACGGAGGGTGACCTGCTCGCCGTGCCCGGCATGGGCCCCTACCGGGTCGAGACGTACGGCGACGCGTTCCTCGACGTCGTGCGGCAGCAACTGCACTGACGCGCGATCGTGGTACCTTCGCTTGCATGCACGAGGTCGCGTCCGCTCCCATGCACGAGGTCGCGCTGACGGCCATCCTCGAGGTGGCCGACGAAGGGTTCATCGTCTTCGATGCAGGCCACCGCTGCACCCTGGCGGGCCGGCGCATCGGCGAGATCTTCGGCGTCGAGCGCGGCGCGCTGCTCGGCGGCCCCGAGGCCGACGTGCTCGCCCTGCTGGCGAGCGCCTGCGAGGAGCCCGAGAGCTTCCTGGACGTGGTCAAGGACCCTTCGGCGGCGTGCGTCGGCGAGCTCGACCTCAAGCGCCCGACCCTGCGCATCGTGCAGCTCCGCACCCAGCCGCTCCCCGACGGGTGGATCGCCATCGCCCGCGACGTCACGCGCGAGCGCTCCGCCGAGCGCCGCTCGCACCAGCTGCTGCAGCGGCTCGAGCAGATCACCGCGACCGACGCGCTGACCCAGCTGCCGAACCGGCGTCGCTTCGTCGAGGAGCTCGAGCGGGAGCACGGCCGCGCGGCGCGCGCGTGGGACAGCTACGCGGTGCTGCGCATCGACGTCGACGATCTCGCGCGCGTGAACGACGAGCAGGGCATCCCGCGCGGCGACGAGGTGCTCGAGCAGATCGCCGAGCGCCTCCGCGAGGGCCGCCGCGAGTACGACCTGCTCGCGCGGTGGGGCGGCGACGAGTTCATCCTGCTCATCCCCGGCGCCGACGGGCACGGCACCCGCGTGGTGGCGCAGCGCATGGCCGACGCCGTCGCGAGGGCGCCCATCGACCTCGGCGAGAAGGTCGACGTCTCCGTCTCCATCGGCGCCGCGGTGTGGGTCCCGCCGTCGGGCGAGAGCAGCAACGACGTGCTCGAGCGCGCGGCCGAGGCGCTCGACCTGGCGAAGCGCACCGGAAAGCAGGGCCTCGCGATCGACGAGCGCGAGCCGAACAAGTCGGCGCCGCCGCCCGCCTCGCGAAGGTCGACGCCGCCGCAGTCCTGACGCCGGCAGAAATGCCCCCGGGTTGAAAACCCGGGGCACCGACAGCACAGCGAAGCCCTCCGGGCTCGCGGAGACATGTGCTCAGGAAGCCCTCGTCCGCGGCACCGGCCCGCGCGTATCCGATGCGTCACGAGCTCGTCGGCGTGCCGCGTGCTTTGCGGCGACGACTCCAGCCAGCCTTGCGATCTGCTGAAGTCCGAAGGACTTGAGGTGCAGTCGGTGCCCCGGACTTCGGTCCGGGGGTCTGCCTCCGCCCCTCACGGAGGGCCGCACACGCCGGCCGTGCAGACCTCGGTGCCGGTGCACTTGTTGCCGCAGGTGCCGCAGTGGTCGGCGTCGGTCCGGGTGTCGATCTCGCAGCCGTTGGTCGGCACGCCGTCGCAGTCGTCGAAACCCGAGAGGCACGCCCACCCGCAGGTCTTCGCGGCGCACGTCGCGCTCGCGTTGGCCGGGGCGGTGCAGCCGTTCCCGCAGGCGCCGCAGTGGGCCGCGTCGACGCGCAGATCGGACTCGCAGCCGTTGCTCGCGATGCTGTCGCAGTTGCCGAAGTCGGCGTTGCAGCTGAAGCCGCAGCTCTTGGCGGCGCAGGTCGCCGTCGAGTTCGCCGGCGCGGAGCACGCGCTGCCGCACGCGCCGCAGTGGGCGACGTCGGTCCGGAGATCGACCTCGCAGCCGTTGGTGGCGCTGCCGTCGCAGTTGCCGAAGTCCGACGTGCAGGCGAACCCGCAGCTCTTGGCGGCGCAGGTCGGCACGGCGTTGGCCGGCGCGGTGCACTTGGTGCCGCAGGTTCCGCAGTTGTTCGCGTCGACGCGGAGATCGATCTCGCAGCCGTTGGTCGCCGTCGCGTCGCAGTCGGCGTAGTTGGCCTGGCAGGCCCACCCGCAGGCGCTCGCGCTGCAGAACCCGACCGCGTTGCTCGGCGCGCTGCACGCGTTGCCGCACGCGCCGCAGTGACTCGGGTTGCTCGCCAGCGTCACGCACGAGCCGCTGCAGAGCGTGGTGCCGCCGCCGCAGACGAGGCCGCACACGCCGCCGGCGCAGACCTGCCCCGCGGGACAGACGTTGCCGCAGGTGCCGCAGTTGTTCTTGTCGCTGCTCGAGTCGACGCACGTCCCGGAGCAGAGCTTCGTGGAGCCCGGGCACACGGTGGTGCAGGTCGAGCCGACGCACACCTGCCCGCCCGTGCACGCGTTGCCGCACGTGCCGCAGTTCGCCGCGTCTTTCGTCGTGTCGACGCAGGCGCTGCCGCACTTCGTGGTGCCGCCCGCGCAGACGACCTGGCACAAGCCCGAGACGCAGGCCTGCCCCGACGGGCACGCGAGGCCGCATGCGCCGCAGTTCGCCGCGTCTTTGGTGGTGTCGACGCAGAGGCTGCCGCACTTCGTCGTGCCGCCGGTGCACGTCAGCTGGCAGGTCGAGGCCGAGCACACGTCGCCGGGGGTGCACGTCGTGCCGCACGCGCCGCAGTTCGCCGGATCCTTGGTGGTGTCGACGCAGAGGCTGCCGCACTTCGTCGTGCCGCCGGTGCACGTCAGCTGGCAGGTCGAGGCGGAGCACACGGTGCCGCCGGTGCACGCCGCGCCGCACGCGCCGCAGTTCGCAGGGTCCTTCGTGAGGTTGACGCAGGCGGTGCCGCACTTGGTGGTGCCGCCGGTGCAGACGAGCTGGCAGGCGCCCGACACGCACGCCTGCCCCGCGGGACACGCCGTGCCGCACGCGCCGCAGTTCGCAGGGTCCTTGGTCGTGTCGACGCACGCGGAGCCGCACTTCGTGCTGCCGCCGCTGCACACGAGCTGGCAGGCGCTGGAGACGCACGACTGCCCGGTGGGACACGCCGTGCCGCACGCGCCGCAGTTGGCGCGGTCCTTCGTGAGATCGACGCAGGCGCTGCCGCACTTGGTGCTGCCGCCGGCGCAGGCGAGCGCGCACACGCCGGCCGAACAGACCTGCCCCGTCGGGCAGACCACGCCGCAGCCGCCGCAGTGGGCCGGGTTGGTGCGCGTGTCGACGCACGACGTGCCGCACTTGGTGCTGCCGCCGACGCAGCTCAGCTGACAAGCGCCGGCCGAGCAGACCTGCCCCGACGGGCACGGGATCGAGCACCCGCCGCAGTGCGCCGGGCTGGTCGACGGATCGACGCAGGTGGTCCCGCACTTCAGGGTGCCCGGTCCGCAGCTGATCTGGCAGGTGCCGAGCACGCACACCTGCCCGGTCGGGCACGCGGCGTCGCAGTCACCGCAGTGCGAGCGATTGCTGGTGGTGTCGACGCAGGCCGTGCCACAGAGCTTGGTGCCGCCGCCGCAGGTGGTGGCGCACTTCCCGGAGAGGCACACCTGACCGGCGGCGCACTTGTTCGCGCACGAGCCGCAGTTGGCGGGATCGACGTCGGTGTCGACGCACTCCTCGTTGCACTCGGTCGTGCCGCCCTTGCAGAAGCCGCTGCACGTGCCCGCCGAGCACAGCTCGCCGTCGGCGCACTTGATGCCGCAGCCGCCGCAGTGCGCGGGATTGCGCGACGTGTCGACGCACAGATCGCCGCACTTGGTGCCGCCTCCGGCGCAGCCGCCGCCGCCGTCGCCGCTCGCGTCGACGAGGGACCCGCCGTCGATCGGCTCCGCGCCGAGACCACTTGCATCCAAGCATCCGACGGCACTCGCCGCCAACGCGATCACGACGAGCCACGTCGATCGAAGCATCGCGTTCCAGTGTAGCGTAAATGTCGCCCTTGCCTCCTCATCCTCCGATCGAGCCGCCGCCGACCCGCGTCGAATTCCCCGACCCGCGTCGGGCGGGTCGGCGGGAGATCGTCGCCGTCGGCGTCGACTTCTCGCCGGGGACGCTGCTTTCGGCGTATCGGCGCGGGATCTTCCCCTGGCCGCAGTCGCGGTCGCTCGTCCCCTGGTGCAGCCCCGATCCCCGCGCGATTTTCCCGCTCGAAACCCCGCCCCACTGGTCACGGAGCCTGCGTCGCACGCTGCGTCATCATCCGTTCCGCATCTCCGCCGACGAGGCCTTCGAGCGGACGATGCGGGCGTGCGGCTCCACGCGCCCGGAGGGGACCTGGATCACCCCGGAAATGCTCGAGGGCTACACGGCGCTGCACCGCCTCGGATGGGCGCACAGCGTCGAGGTCTGGGAGGGCGAGCAGCTCGTCGGTGGCATCTACGGGGTGGCCATCGGCGGTGTGTTCGCCGGCGAGTCGATGTTCCACCTTCGAACGGACGCATCGAAGCTCGCGTTCGCCACGCTCGTCGAACGGCTGCGCGCCGGTGGGTTCCAGCTCTTCGACGTCCAGGTGATGAACGAGCACCTGGCGTCGCTCGGGTGCGTCGAGATCCGTCGCAGCGCCTACCTCGACCGGTTGGCCAGGGCCCTGCTCGTCGACGCACGCTTCTGACGCTCGAGACCTCCGGCCGGTCGCGATTCTCGCGCCGGCCGACGTGTCGATGCTCGCGAAGGCCCGGTCATCAGCAGTCGTCAGTCGTCAGTCGTCAGCCTCGAGACGGGAGACCTGCGTTTCTCGCTCTCGTTCTGGCTGATGACTGACGACTGACGACTGAGGACCCAAGGCCATGGGCCGCTTCATCCAGCGACACGTCGGCCGTCCGAGAACCGCGAGCGGTGATGCTGCTAGTCGCAGGCCAGCGGGTCGGGCGTGCCGGTCGGCTGCGCGCTGTACGCGATGTCGACGAGGTCGATCGCGGCGCTCGCCGTCCACGTCGCCTTGCTGATCTCGATGCGCGGGTACGGTGCGGTGAGCTTGCTCACCAGCGTGCCCTTCCCGGGGAACGGCTCGGCCGTGTAGTCGAACAGCGCGAGGAACACGTTGTGGCCGCCGTCGACGGTCGTGCCGAAGTTGGCCGTCTTCTCGGTGGGGATGCCCTGGATGTTGGTGTCGATGCACGGCGCGTCGTCGAGCGTGAGCCACGCGGTCGAGGCGCCGATCGGATCGCCGCCGTCGAACATGCCGAAGAGCAGCGGGCCGTCGCCGTGGACCGTCGGCTGCGCGGTGGCCTTGGTCTTGAGCTCGGTGGAGACGCGCACGGCGACCGAGAGGCGCCGGTAGGGCCGGAGCTCGATCGTCACCTTCGCGGTCTCGCCGTCGACCAGGGTCATCTTCGGGTACGCGAGCTTGCCGGCGGCCACCCCGGGGACCACCACGAAGTCGCCGGGGAGCACGCCCTTGGTCCCGGTCCCGCGGTCCGCCTTCAGGTTGTCGGCGAACCCCGCGATCATGTGGTAGGTGCCGGCCGGCGCGCTGCCCGAGATGACCACCGGGAGGTCCTTGTCGACGGCCACCTCCGCCCCGACCTCGGTGTCGGGCGGGTACTGGATGACTGTCTTCGGCGTGGGCGGAGCACCGCCGGGGCCGACGGTCAGCTCCTTGTCGTAGGCGGCGATCCAGACCTTTCCCCTGCCGTCGAGGCCGAGGCCCGCGGCGCCGCTCGTCGCGTCGTACGGCGGGTGCTCCGGGAAGGCGAGCTTCACTTCGATGCAGTACTTCGCCTTGCCCTCCTCGGGCGCGCACTTGTCGGGCGCGGAATCGGCGGGCGCGCCGTCGTCGGTCGTCTGACCGTCGTCGACCGAGGCGTCTTCGATCGGTGAGACCTCGAAGTTGCTCGAGGAGCACGCCAGCAGCGCGAGCGCGGAGAGCGAGAGCGAAGGGCGAAGCATGCCCGAAAAGGTACCACGCCACGCGTCGACGCAAGGTGAGGCGGCGCAACGTCCGTCGCCTCGCGCGCCGTCCGCGCGCCGAGGGCCCGACGGGCGGTGTCAGGCCCCGCCCGCGCCGAGTCCTTCGAGCAGCAGCGGGTTCACGCGCGTCGGTTGCTCGGTCTGCAGGAAGTGCCCGCAGCCCTCGACGATGCGCACCGTGAGATCGCGCACGAAGCGCTCGGTGCCGGGCACCAGTCGGTCGAAGTCGAGGGCGCGATCGGGCCGCGCCCAGATCAACGTGGTCTTCGCCTCCACCATCGGCAGATGCAGCGCGGCGCGGCCCGACAGCGCGTCGCGAAAGGCGGCGCGATACCAGCCGACCGCCGCGCGCGCCGCGCCCGGCTTCTTCATGGCGGCGCGATAGGGCGCGAGCTCCTCGGCGGTGTAGGCGCTGCGATCGACGGCCATCGCGTAGAAGGCGTTCGCCACCGCGCGCGCGTCGTCGCGGACGAGGTACCACTCGGGGAAGAACGGCAGCTGGAACATGAAGATGTACCAGCTGTTGCGCAACTGCTTCGGGCTGCTGCGCAGTGCGCGCGCCATCATGGTCGGGTGCGGGCAGTTCATCACGACCAGGCGATCGCAGAGCTCGGGGCGCGTCGCGGCGAGGTGCCACGCGACGGCGCCGCCCCAGTCGTGACCGACGACGTGCGCGCGCGGCACGCCGGCCGCATCGAGCAGGCCGACGAGATCCGAAACGAGCGTGTCGATGTGAAACGGGCCGTGCTTCTCGCTGTCGCCGTAGCCGCGTTGATCGGGCACGATCACCCGGAAGCCGGCGTCGACCAGCGGGCCGATCTGATGACGCCACGACCACCACAGCTCCGGGAAACCGTGCAGGAGGAGCACCGGCGGCGCGTCGCGCGGGCCCGCCTCCGCGTAGTGCAGGCGCACGCCGTTGGTGGTCGCGAAGCGGTGCTCGACGGCGAGATCTTCGGGGCGCATGTCACGCTCGCAGTGTGAAGACGGCGACGCCGGAGGCAGCGGCGCCGCGGTACGCGTTGCGATCGGCGATCCAGTCGTGGCCGTCCCACGTGCGGAGGTGCACGCGGGCCTCGGCCTTCTGCGGCTCGAGCTCGACCAGCTGATAGCCGTGCAGGTGCTGGGTGCCGCCCCACGACGCCCCGGCCGCGAGCTCGAGGGAGCCGCCGTCGGGGCGCACGCGCGACGCGCCCTCGCCCTTGTGGAGGTGGCCGCGGAGGAGCACGTGGCAGCGACGGTGGATCGCCTCGCGCGCCTCGGCCGCGTCGAAGTCGGCGAGGTAGTCCCACGGGTGGTGGATGAGCGCCAGCGACAGGTCGGCGCGATCGGCCCCGTCGAGCGTCTCGTGCAGCTGTGCGCGCCCGACGAGCAGGCGCCCCTTGTCCTCGTCGCACCACGAAACCCAGGACGAGCAGAGACCGGCGACGTGGACCCGCAGCGCGCCGAGCGTGAAGGTGCGCGACCACCACGGGTGATCGTCCGAGCGCGGCACGCCCAGATCGCGCACGAACGCCCGCCACGCGTCGTGACGGCGCAGGAGCGGCGCGTGCTCGGCCGCGTCGGAGACGATCGCGGCGATCGCGTCCTGGCTCTCGGCGCGGAGCAGATCGGACTGCGTCGCCTGGGCGACCCGCTTGACCGCGCCGCGATCGACGTCGTGGTTGCCGGGGACCATCAGCAGCCGGTCCGGGTCGACGCCGGCGGCCGGCAGCAGGCGCTCGCGGAAGAAGCGGGCGGCGAGCGCGTACTCCTCGGGCGCGCCGCGATCGGCCACGTCGCCGGTGACCGCCACGAGATCGGGCGCGAGCCCCGAGGCGCGCAGCCGCGACACGTCGTCGGCGAGCGCGCGCAGCACCGGATCCTGATCCCACGCGCGACGCCGCGAGAAGTGGAGATCGGAGACGTGGAGCACGCGCACGACCCCCGGCGGCGCGGGCGGACGGGCCGCGCGCACGTCGGCGTGCGGCTCCTCCGGCCGCGCGTCCGGCAAGGCGAGGCGCAGCAGCGCGCTCGGCGGCACGGCGCCGCGACGCAGGGACGTGGCGTGCTCGCGGATGCCCGCGTCGAGGACCTCCTCGACCTCGGCGGCGTGCCGGCGCTGCAGCTCGATCAGCGCGCTCGCCGCGTCGTCGACCGAGCCGGGGAGGTACGGCAAGACGCGCGCGAGCTCGCCGTGACGCGCGAACACCTCGGCGTCGGTGGCGCCTGCGACGGCGGTGGCCGCGCGCAGGTAGGCCTCGACGATCGCGCGCGGCGCGCCGGCCGGGCGCGCGCCGGTGAGCAGGTCGACCGCGTAGAGCCCTTCGGGGTCGTGCGCGCGCGCGCCGGCAGCGAGCGTGGCGAACCGCCGGTCGATGCACTGCGCGCACAGCCCGCAGTGGGTGTGCGGGCGCGGCGCGCGCCGGGTGCAGCTGACCGTCGTCGCGATCCACCCGGCGCCCTCGTCGCGCTCGATGCCGCGCACGACGTCGGCCTTGGTCGCGAAGACGAACCCGTTGTCGACCGGGGTGGCGCGCCGGGCGACGGCCGAGAGCAGCCGCTGGAACCCGGCGAGCACGCGCGGATCGGTCGGGCGCGCGGCGGGCGCGACGATCGCCGCGGCCGACAGCGGCAGCCCGAGCGCGACGACGCCGTTCTCGAAGAAGCGAACGCCCGATCCGCGCCCGTGCGCGGCGGCGAGAGCGCCTGCGAGCGCGGTCCACAACGCGCCGCGCGTGCTCGGCGCGCCGTCGCGCACGCGCAGGTCGTTACGGACGAACACCGGGAGGAAGGCGACGCGCCCCTCGCCGAGGTCGACCAGCGCGCGCGCGAGCCGCGCGACGTGCGGCTCGATCTTCGGCGCGCTGCGCTGCGCGACGAGGAGCACCCGGCGCCCCTCGCGCACCAGGCGGAGCGCGCCGGCGAACGAGTCGAGCCCGCCGGAGAAGGGCACCACGTCGCGCGGCTCGCGCGCGCGCTGGTCTCGCGGCTCGCGCGCGTCGATCGCCCCGCGCGCGGCGGACGCCGCGGGCTCGCCGTCGATCCAGGCCGCGGCGCCGGCGTCGGTCTTCGCGCGGCGCGGCTGCGCCTCGATGCGCCAGTCGTCGCCCGAGAGCGCCGACAGCGTGCGCTCGAGCGGCACGAACACCGCCGGATCCTGGAACACCGCCGGCTCGCGCACCGGGACCACGACGTGGAAGCGACGCCGCGCGCCGCCGACGCGGCGATCGGGCGCGTGCGCAGCGAGATCGGCGGCCTCGACGTAGGCGGCGATCTCGACCAGGTCGACGAACGCCGGCGGGATGCGCGCGGCGAGGTCGCGCGAGAGCCCGGCGACGGAGAGCGCGAGGTTCGAGCGGGGCGGCGACAGACGCACGACGATCGCGTCCTTGCGCGCGCTCACCCGCGCGCCGCCGCAGGCGACGACCACCCTCGCGTCGCCGCAGGCGACGACCGTGGTCATCGCGCGCCCCCGGGCCGGGCGGCGCCTCCGAGCGCGCGCTCGAGGGCGGCCAGCGCGTCCTCGATGAGCGCGGGCAGCTCGTCGGCGCCGGCCTCGCCGCAGCGGGCGACGATCGGCTCGACGGCCGATGACGCGCGCCGCACGTGCTCGGCGAGCGCGGCGCGGAACTCCTCGTGCGCCCGCACCGACGCGAACCGCTCGCCCACGTGAGTCCCGAGCGCGGGGCCGAGCTGCGCGAGCAGCCAACGCTCGAAGAACCGCGTCAGCATGTCGCGGAGCAGACGCGGCGCCGCCGCGGCGTCGAGCGGCTCGGGCGCCGCGAGCAGCGCCTCGACGGCCGAGAGCACGGCGAGCTCGCCGGCGCCGGCGACGTCGGGCCGGGGCTCGCGCGTGGTCGTGTCGTCGCTCGTGTCGAGCGCCTCGTCGTCGCTCGTGTCGAGCGCCTCGTCGAGCGCCTCGGCCACGGCCGCGACCAGCGCGAGGCGAGAGGTCGGGCGCCGCGGCGGCCTCTGGCCGAGCGCGCGCAGCGCGGCATGTGGATCGCGTGCGATCGAGACGACGAGTCGCGCGGCCTGCGACAGGCGAGGGTCGCGCGCGGCGCTCACGATCGAGGCCGCGCCGAGCGTGGCCGAAACGACGCTCTCGGGCCCCTCGCCGGCGGCGAGTCGCTCGAGGACGCGTTGGTACGCCGCGCTCTTCGGAGAGACGGCGCCAGGGAGGGGACGCATGGAGTGCGCAGGGTAGCCTACCGCGCTCGAACCGTGAGCACCGGGACGTGCGAGCTCCGGACGACCCGCTCGGCCACGCTGCCGAGGAAGAGATGCGACATGCCGCGGCGCCCGTGGGTGCCGATGACGATGAGATCGCAGCCGCGCTCGCGGGCGACCTCCACGATCGTCTCCGCCGGGGGTCCCTGGCGCACGACCGCCTCGGTCTTCGGGTAGCGCGCGCGCACACGGGCGAGGACGCCGTCGATCGCGCTGCGCGCCGCCGTCTCGAGGTCCACCACCGGGAACACGGTGATGTCGCCGTAGGCGACCATCGGAAGGGTGTAGACGTGCAGCAGCGTCATGGACGCGTCGAACTTCGCGGCGAAGCCAATCGCGACGTCGATCGCAGCCTCGGCGGTCTCGCTGAAGTCGGTCGGGATGAGCACGTGACGGATGGCTTGCATGGGCGCCCCCTCCTGCAGCGTCGGGCTCGTCTCGAACCGTCCGCGTCGCGTCCGACTCGATGAGGTGCAACCCGGGTGCCGCGACGCCGCGCGGCATGCGTCCTGCTCGAACGACGCCACGGGGACGAGGATGGCGGATCACAGCTTCGAAGAGCACGTCGGCGAGGTGCGCCTGCTCGTGCGGGCCGGCACGCTGGCCGAGCTGTTCGCCGAGTCCGGCCGTGCGCTGGCGGAGCTGATGACCGACGCCGCCGGCGCGCCGACCGGGGCCACCGAGCACGTGGTGGTGCGCGCGCGCGATCGCGAGGCGCTGCTGGTCGAGTGGATCAACGAGCTCGTCTATCGATCGGAGACGAGGAAGAAGGTCTACACGGAGTTCGACGTCGAACGGGTCGACGATCACGAGCTGAGCGTCGCCGCGCACGGCGTCGACGCGACCGACCTGCGCACCGCGGTCAAGGCCGCGACGTTCCACGACCTGCGCATCGACGAGGGGCCCGAGGGGTTCCGCGCGTCGGTCGTCCTCGACGTCTGACGCGTCTCACGTCGTGTCTCACCTAATTGAGCGGCAAACGAGGAGAAGAAGCGGATGGCGGAGCTCCGACGGGTCGGCGACGTGATCTACGAGGCGAGCGCGAGCTCGCGACCCGGCATGCGCGTGCCCGTCCGCGTGCTCGCCGATGAAGAGCTGATCGCGCAGATCGGCGCCGATCACAGCCTCTCGCAGCTGATGAACGTCGCGACGCTGCCGGGCATCTCCGGCTTCGCGATCGGCATGCCCGACATGCACGAGGGATACGGCTTCCCGGTGGGCGGCGTGGCGGCGACGCTCGCACCGGACGGCGCGATCTCGCCGGGCGGGATCGGCTTCGACGTCAACTGCGGCGTGCGGCTGATCGCGACCGGCCTCGATCGCACCGAGGTCGAGCCGCTCGAGCCGCTCGTCCACGAGCTGAGCCGCAGCGTCCCGACGGGCTACGGACGCGGCGGACGCGTCGTCCTGGACGGAGGCGACATGGATCGCGTGCTCGCCGACGGCTGCCGCTGGGTCGTCGAGTCCCTCGGGCTCGGTCGGCCGGAGGACCTCGCGGTCATCGAGTCCGGCGGCGCGCTCTCCTCGGCCGATCCGTCGAAGGTCTCCTCCCGCGCGCGCGAGCGCGGCCACGATCAGCTCGGCACGCTGGGCGGCGGGAATCACTTCCTCGAGGTACAGGTCGTCGACGCCGTGTTCGACGACGAGGCCGCGCGCGCGTTCGGCCTCGTCCGGGGGCAGGTCACCGTGCTGATCCACACCGGATCGCGCGGGCTCGGCCATCAGGTGTGCACCGATTGGGTGCGCGTGATGGACGAGGCGATGCCGCGCTACGGCATCTCCGTCCCCGACCGGCAGCTCGCCTGCGTGCCGCTGTCCTCGCCCGAGGGGCGCGGCTACTTCGCCGCGATGAGCGCCGCCGCGAACTTCGCGTGGAGCAACCGCCAGGTGCTCACCCACCGGGTGCGCGAGGTCTTCGCGCGCAAGCTCGGCGTGAGGCCGGAGCAGCTGCGCATCGTCTACGACGTCGCGCACAACGTCGCGAAGCTCGAGCGGTTCGTCGACGGCCAGCTGCTGTGCGTGCACCGCAAGGGCGCGACGCGCGCGTTCGGTCCCTCGAGCGACGAGCTCCCGGCTGCCTACCGCGGCGTCGGGCAGCCGATCTTCATCCCCGGCAGCATGGGCACCTCGTCGTTCGTGCTCGCGGGGACCGACGCCGCGCAGCAGGTCTCGCTCGCGAGCACCTGTCACGGCGCCGGGCGCGCGATGAGCCGCGGCGCCGCCAAGCGCAAGGTCGTGGGCGCGGAGCTCCGCCGCGAGCTCGAGGCGAAGGGCATCGTGGTGCGCTGCCCGTCGAACGCGGAGCTCGCCGAGGAGGCGCCGGTCGCGTACAAAGACGTCGAGCGCGTCGTTGACGTGGTCGCGCGCGCGGGCGTCGCCCGCAAGGTCGCGCGCCTCGTGCCCATCGGCGTCCTCAAGGGTTGACGGCCCGCCAATCGCATCTCGTCGCACCGGCAGACCTGCTGAGACTCGCGTCCAGTCGACCCGCCTGCCGGCTGCCGGGCGGCTGTCGGGCCGAAGACGGCGAGAGTCGAGGAGGGAGGGACCCATGATCGCCGAGCTCCAACAAGCAACGGACAGCGCGTCGCGCTGGCTCGAAGACCTGGCCACCGAGACCGGGACGTCCGACGACCACCGCGCGTGGGCGTATCTGCGCGCGGCGCTGCACGCGCTGCGCGATCGCCTGAGCGTCGAGGAGTGCGCCCAGCTCGCCGCGCAGATGCCGCTCGTCGTCCGCGGGCTCTTCTACGAGGGGTGGCGGCCGGCGCACAAACCCGACAAGAGCATCAAGAATCGCCAGGAGCTGCTCGCCCGCATCAGCGCCGAGCTGCACGGCGTGCCGGGCGATCCGCAGCGCATCGGTCGCGCGCTCTTCCGCGTGCTCGAGCACCACCTGCCGCCGGGCGAGGTGACGTCGCTCCAGCACGTGCTCCCGCACGATCTGCGCTCCTTCTGGAAGGAGATCTAGGGCCTGTCCCTAAATGCCCCCGGGCTGGAAGCCCGGGGCACCGACGGCGTCGTAAGCCCGCTGAAGCCTCATGATGGGACAGCCCGGCTGCGTCGCTCGGCTCCTCTCCACGGCTCCGGCTCCAGGCGTTGTCGGG
>JACPFM010000135.1 GCA_016182965.1 Deltaproteobacteria bacterium
AAGCGGTCACGGAAGCGGACGCGGTGACGGCAGCGGTAGCGACTGCGGGAGCGGACCACGGATCGCGAGCCCATCCCGCTGACCGCTGCCGCCGCCGCTCACGCTTCCGCTCCCGCGCCCGCTACCGCTGCCGCTGCCGCTGCCGCTGCCGCGTACCGCGGCCCATCGCTCGAAGTATGCAGACACTTCCGGCCGGCGGTACTAGAACGCCAGGCCGAGCTCGCGGAAGAAGAACGTGTACTCGTCGGCGAGCTCCTCGAGCTGTTTGTGGCGCGGCTTGCCGACGCCGTGCCCCGCCTTGGTCTCGATGCGGACCAGAATCGGCCGCCCCGACGAGGTCGCCTCCTGCATGCGCGCCGCCATCTTGCGCGCGTGCATCGGATCGACGCGCGAGTCGCTCTCGGCGGTCATGAACAGCACCGACGGGTACGCGGCGCCGTCGACCACGTGGTGATAGGGCGAGTACGCCTTCAGCCACTGGAACGCCTTGGCATCCTCGGGCGAGCCGTACTCGGGGATCCACAGCTTGGCGACGAGGAAGTGGTGGTAGCGCAGCATGTCGAGGAGCGGGACCGCGCTGACCGCCGCGCGGAACAGCTCGGGGCGCTGCGTGATCAGCGCGCCGACGAGCAAGCCGCCGTTGCTGCCGCCGAGGACCCCGAGGCGCGACGACGAGACCCATTTGTCGGCGAGGATCTTCTCGGCGACGGCGACGGCGTCGTCGAAGACGTTCTGCTTCTTGTCGAGCATGCCGGCGCGGTGCCACGTCTCGCCGTACTCGGCGCCGCCGCGCAGGTTCGCGACGCAGTACACGCCACCCCTCTCGAGGAAGGAGTAGAGCGTGCGGTTGAAGGTGGGCGTCTGGCTGATGTTGAAGCCGCCGTAGCCGTAGAGGATCCCGGGCGCGCTGCCGTCGCGCGGCACGTCCTTTCGGCGGACCACGAACGCCGTCACCGGCGTGCCGTCCTTCGAGCGCGCCTCGATCTGATCGATGGCGATGTTCGAGGAGTCGATGGAGCTGTCGATCGTCGCCCAGGTGGCGACGGCGCCCTTCTTCAGGTCGATGCGCTTGATCGAAGGCGGCGTGGCGTAGGACTGCACCTCGAACATCGCGTCGTCGCCGTCGAGGTCGCCGTGCGGCACGCTGGCCGTCGCGACGGTCCCGAGGGGGATCTCCGCGACGAGCTTGCCGTCGAGCGTGCGGCGCTCGAGGCGCGACGAGGCGCGGTGCAGGTAGCCGAGAAACAGCGCGTCGCCCGCGGCGTCGAAGCCGCGGATCGGATCGGGACCCTCGGCGACGATCTTCTTCCAGCCCTCCTTCTGCGGCTTCTTCGGGTCGACGCGGTACAGCTCGAAGTTCGGCGCCCCCTCGTTGCTGCGCATGAAGAGGAGGTCGTCCTTGCCCTGCCGGTGGAACATCGGATCGAAGAGCGCCTCGACGCCGGTCACCACCGTCACGAAGTCGGCCTTCGGATCCGCGAGGTCCTTGAGCAGCACGCTCGACTTCGCCCACCCCTCGAAGACGCGCACCGCGAGCCAACGGCCCGAGGGCGAGAGGAGCACGCTCGGGAAGTCGGTCATCTTCCAGCGCGTGTCGGAGGGCAGCGGGAAGATCAACGGATCGTCGCGCCAGTGCCGCCCGATGCGGTGTTCGTAGACCTTGCGGTGGTAGTGCTCCTCGTCCTTGGGCACCGTGCCCGGCTCCGGCTCGCGCGTGTAGAAGAACCCGCTGCCGTCGGGGAGCCAGGCGACCGACGACATGCGCGTGCGCGGGATCTCGTCGGCGAGGTCCTTGCCGCTTTCGACGTCGCGCACCCGCAGCGTGCTCTGCTCGTCGCCGCTCACCGACGCGCCGTAGGCCACCCGCGCGCCGTCCTGCGACACGTACCACCAGTCGAGCGCCGAGGTCTTGTCGGCGCCGAACGTCGTCGGGTCGAGCAGAGCGCGGTCGCTGCCGTTCTGGCCCTCGCGCACGTAGACGATGGGCTGATCCTGCTTGCCCTCGCGGCGCACGTGGAAGTAGCGGCGCGGCTGCTTGCCGCCCTTTCCGGCCGTGCCGGTGCGCAGCACCGGGCTCGCGACGAAGCCGATCGACAGCAGCTCGTCGAGGCGCGCCCGGAGCCTGCCTCGGAGGTCGCCCGCGTCGATCCACGCCCGCGTGCGCGCGTTCTGCGCCTCGGTCCACGCTTTCGTTTCTTTCGAATCGCCGTCCTCGAGCCAGCGGTACGGATCGACGATCGACTCGCCGTGCAGGACGTCGGTCACCGGACGCTTCACGTTCATCGGGAGCTTGCTCGCGGGAAGTGGTGTGGAGGCCTTCGGGGCGGCGGTGACGCTCGCCCTCGGGGCCGGTCGCGGCGGCTCGGGCGTCGCGCCGGCGCACGCGACGGCGGCCAGCGACAGGGCGAGGAGCGGACGCATGCCGGGATGCTACCGCTTCACCGCGCACCCGGTCGCTGGTAGTCCCTGGGGATGCTCCGTCGCCTGGCGGGCTTCGGCCCGCGATTCCTCGTCCTGGCCGGGCTCGCCGCGGTCGCCGTCGGCTGCACGCGCTCGCCCGAGAGCCTGTGCGAGCACGTGACCAAGCTCGTCGAGCGTCAGTTCGGCCCCGACAAGCCCGACGATCCGAAGGGCTCGCACGCGCGGGGCGTCGAGCAGTGCACCAAGGTGTGGTCGCAGAAGAAGAAGCAGGACGGCAAGGCGTACGAGTGTTACGCCGACTGCGCCGATCGCGCGAAGAACGTCGTCGACCTCGCGGCGTGCCAGCCCAAGTGCTACCCGCACGAGGCGCCCCCGCCCGACGAGACCGACAAGCTCGAGGGATGGTTCGAGAAGCCCGCCGCGCCCGCCCCGAGCAGCGCGCCGGCGCAGCCGGCGACGAGCAGCGCGCCGGCGCAGCCGGCGACGAGCAGCGCGCCGGCGACCAGCGCGCCGGCGACCAGCGCGTCGGGGGCCGCCTCGACCAAGCCTTGAATCGTCGCGGGAACCCCGGGGAGGCCGCGCTCGTCGCGTGCCCTCGAGCGGAGCTACAAAGTAAGCGCTCACTTGCAGAGGGCAGCTGGCGCGAGTATTGCCGTGTTCGCCTGCCATGCTCGCGCGCCTGAAGCTCGCTCTCGATGGGTTCTACGAGTTCCTCCAGCGGCCGCTGTTCCTCTGGTCGCGACCGGTGCTCGCGCTGCTGGTGATCCCGATCATCCTCGCGACGTTCAAGCCGCTGTGGCACTTCGACTTCGAGGCGCCCCAGTACCCCAAGGGCCTGTCGTTCGAGGTGTTCAGCTACAAGCTCGAATCGGGGCACGACGGGAACGATCTCCGCGAGATCAACATCCTCAACCACTACATCGGGATGAAGAAGCTCGATCACGTCGAGCTCGATGATCTCGACTGGATGCCGTTCGGCTTCGGCATCGTCGCCATCCTCTTGCTGCGCGTCGCCGCGATCGGCAACGTGCGCGCGCTGGTCGACCTCTGCGTGATCATCTTCTACTTCGGAGCGTTCTCGGCCGGTCGCTTCGTTTACAAGTTATGGTCGTACGGGCACCACCTCGCGCCCGACGCGCCGGTGAAGGTCGAGCCCTTCATGCCGGTGATCATGGGTGTGAAGAAGATAGGCAACTTCACGACCTACGGGCGCCCGGTCGCGGGGACGTACTTCTTCACGGCGGCGGTGCTCGGCGTCGTCGCGCTGACGCTGGTGCACCTGATCGTCGGGCGCATCCAGACGCGACGAGAGGCGGCGCGGCGCGAGAAGGCCGCGACCGCCTGACCGGTACCGCGGTCGCACTCGTCGCGACCATGCACCGCATCACGAGCATGATCCCGGCTCTGCTCCTCGTGCTCTCGGCGGCGGCGTGCGAGAAGTCGTCGTCGCGTGAAGACATGATCCCGCCCGCTTCCGGGCAGCGGCAGAAGCCCCCTGGTCCCTCTGGTCTCGGGCACGGCGGCGGACCGAGCAGCGGCGCGCAGCCCGAAGGCCGACCCGGCGCGACCAGCCAATCACCGGCGGGCGGCAGAGACGCCGGCCCCAGCACGAAATAGCGACATTCGCGCCCTCGCGGTCGGTCTCGCGGCGCAACGGCCGAGCTCGTGCGACATCCGACGCGGCCTACGCGGTCAACCGATCCCGAGGGCACAAGGATGAACAAACAGCACCTGCTGACGGGAGTGTCGTTGGCCACCGCGGTGATCGCGGTCGCCTTCGCGTGCGCGAAACCCAAGGGCCCCGCCGGTCAGCTCGGCGCCTCCGCCTCCGTGAAGGAGCTGATGGACAAGCGCAAGCTGACCGAGGCCGACGTCGAGGCCGCGCTGCGGACCTACACGCCCGGCGGTCGCGCCGACGAATACATGATCCTCGCGTCGGGCGGCCAGGCAGGTCAGATCCTCGCGATCGGCGCGCCCTCGATGCGTCTGCTGAAGGTCATCGGCGTGTTCACGCCCGAGCCGTGGCAGGGCTACGGGTACGGCGGCGGCGGCAACGAGATCCTCGCGCAGGGCCATCAGGGCGACCAGAAGCTCGGTTGGGCGGACGTGCACCACCCGAACCTCTCCGAGACCAAGGGCGACTACGACGGCCAGTTCATCTTCGTGAACGACAAGGCCAACGCGCGCGTCGCCGTCGTCGACCTCAGCGACTTCGCCACCAAGCAGATCGTGGTCAACCCGCTGGTCTCGAGCGATCACGGCGGCGCGTTCGTCACGCCCAACACCGAGTACGTCATCGAGACCAGCCAGTACCCGGCGCCGCTCGGGCGCGACTACGCGCCGATCGAGCAGTACAAGGAGAAGTACCGCGGCCTGGCGATGTTCTGGAAGTTCGATCGCGCCAAGGGTCGCATCGATCAGGCCGCCTCGTGGGCGATCGAGCTGCCGCCCTACACGCAGGACCTCGCCGACGCGGGCAAGCTCGACTCCGACGGGTTCGCGTTCCTCAACTCGTTCAACACCGAGATGGCCATCGGCGGCACCCTCGAGGGCAAGCCGCCGATCGAGTCGGGCGCGTCGCAGAACGACATGGACTACCTCCATGTCATCGACTGGAGGAAGGCCGAGAAGCTGGTCGCCGACGGCAAGAGCACCACCATCAAGGGCGTGAAGGTCATCTCGCTCGAGACCGCGGCCAACGAGGGCATCCTCCACCTGATCGGCGAGCCCAAGTCGCCGCACGGGTGCGACGTCACCCCCGACGGCAAGGAGATCATCGTCGGCGGCAAGCTCGACACGCACGCGACCTCGTACAGCTTCGAGAAGATCAAGAAGCTGATCGACGGAAAGCAGTACAGCGGCAAGGACGCCTACGGCGTGCCCACGCTCGACTTCCAGCAGTCGATCAAGGGTCAGGTCGAGATCGGCCTCGGTCCGCTCCACACCGTGTTCGACAACAAGGGGAACGCGTACACCTCGGTGTTCATCGAGAGCGCCGTCGCCAAGTGGAACTACAAGGACATGAAGCTGCTCGAGAAGATCCCGGTGCACTACAACATCGGGCACATCCTCTCGGCCGAGGGCGACACGGTCAGCCCCGACGGCAACTACGTCGTCGCGATGAACAAGATGTCCATCGATCGGTTCTCGCCGGTCGGTCCGCTCTACCCGCAGGACTTCCAGCTGATCGACATCGAGGGCCCGAAGATGCGCCTGCTGGTCGACATGCCCATCGGCATCGGCGAGCCTCACTACTCGCAGATGATCAAGATGGACAAGCTGAAGACCAGGAAGGTCTACCCGGTCGGCGAGAACATCTACACCGGCCAGAAGGACCCGAGCGCGACGCTCGCCGGGCAGGAGAAGATCGTCCGCAGCGGCACGACCGTCGACGTCTACATGACGGCCATCCGCAGCCACTTCACGCCCGATCGGATCGACGTCGAGGAGGGCGACACGATCAACCTGCACGTCACCTCCCTCGAGCAGAGCGAGGATCAGACGCACGGGCTCTCGTTCAACCTCCACAACATCGACCTGAGCCTCGAGCCCGGCAAGCACGAGAACGTCACGTTCGTCGCCAGCAAGGCCGGCGTGTATCCGTTCTACTGCACCGAGTTCTGCTCGGCGCTGCACCTCGAGATGGCCGGTTATCTGCTCGTCCGCCCCAAGGGCACGCCGCCGGGCTCCGCCGCCGCCGCCGGCTCCGCGAGCGCAGCGCCGTCCGGGAGCGCCGCGCCCCCGGCTGCGAGCGGGGCGGCTCCGAAGAAGTGATCGACACGTGAACGCTCGTCGTCTCCTCGCCGCCGCCGCGATCCTCGTCGCGGCGGCGGCGCTCGGCGTTCGAAGCGCCCCCGCCGGTTCGTCGGTGCTCCCGCGCGCGCGCGGCGCGACGCACGGCACCGAGATCTCCGCGACGACCGGCCCCGTCGCGGCCGAGCCGCCGCCGGGCGCGACCGTCGCGCGCGACGAGGCGCACCTGCGGCAGCTGATCGACGAAGGCCCGGCCGAGATCTGGCTCGAGGCGAGGACCTACCGCACGTCACTGCTCGTGCGACGTGCGCTGTCGCTCCGCGGGCGCAAGGGCGCGACGCTGGAGGGACCAGGCCAGGGAACGGTGCTCAGCGTCCGCGCGAACGACGTGGTGATCGACAACCTCGTGGTCCGCGGCTCGGGCAAGAACTTCGTCAGCGAGGACGCCGCCGTCCGCGCCCGCGGCGAGCGCGTGACCATCCGTCACCTGTTCGTCGACGGGACCCTGTTCGGCGTCACCCTCGAGGCGTGCGCCGCCTGCGTGGTCGAGGACTCGCACGTGCGGGGCGCCGACGTCGCCGAGGTGCTCCGGGGCGACGGCATCAAGCTGTGGGAGGCGCACGACTCGGTCGTCCGGCGCAACTACGTCGAACGGGTGCGCGACATCGTCGTGTGGTACTCGCGCAAGGCGCGCCTCGAGCACAACGTGGTCCGCGGCAGCCGCTACGGCACGCACTTCATGTACGCCCACGACAGCGCCGTGCGCGAGAGCACGCTCCTCGACAACGTGGTCGGGGTGTTCGTCATGTACAGCGCTCGGCTCTCGGTCGAAGACAACGTGCTGGCGGGCGCGCGCGGCGCCGCCGGCATGGGGCTCGGCTTCAAGGAGAGCGACGGGGTCTCGGTCTCCGGGAACACCATCGTGGCGAACACCACGGGCCTGTTCCTCGACCGCTCGCCGCTCGATCCGACCAAGCACGTCGTCGTGCGCGACAACGGCATCCGGCTGAACCAGGTGGCCATCGCGCTGCACGGAGACGCCAACGGCGTCTCCTTCCTCGCCAACGATCTCGTCAACAACGCCTCCCTCATCGACATCACCGGCGGCGGCGACGCGATGAAGCTCGAATTCGCCGGCAACCACTTCAGCGAGTACGTCGGCTACGATCTCGACCGCGACGGCGCCGGCGACGTGCCCTTCACGCACGCGCGACTGTCGAGCGAGCTCGCGTCCGACCACCCCCAGATCGCCTTCGTGCACGGCACGGTCGCGATGACGCTGCTCGACGTGGTCGCGAGGACCTTCCCTCTCCTCTCCCCCCGGAGGATCCTGGTCGACGGGCGGCCTGCGATGCGCCCCCTGCGGAGCACGAAGTGATCATCGTCGACAACGTCAGCAAGAGATTCGGCGCGGTGCGCGCGCTCGACGGGGTGTCGCTCCGCCTCGAGCGCGGCGAGCGGATCGGCATCGTGGGCTCGAACGGCTCCGGCAAGACGACGCTCCTGCGCGCCATCCTCGGGCTGGTCCGGGTCGAGGGAACGGTCACCATCGACGGCCACGACGTCGCCCGCGCCCCGAAGGAGGCGCTCTCGCGCGTCGCGTACGCGCCGCAGATCGCGCCGCCGATCGACGCGCCGGTCGGCGAGCTGGTGCGGCTGCAGTGCACGTTGCGCGGATTGTCGCGCGCGAGCGTGGTCGAGCGCGCGAGCCGCCTCGGGCTCGATCTCGACGCCATCGCGCGCACCCGGTTCCGCGACCTCTCCGGCGGCATGAAGCAGAAGGCGCTCGCGTCGCTCGCGCTCGCGAGCGACGCCCCGGTGCTGGTCTGCGACGAGCCCACCGCGAACCTCGACGCGCCGGCGCGCGCGTCGTTCTTCGCGCAGGTCGGCGAGCGGCTCGGCGAGACGACGCTGGTCCTGTGCAGCCACCGCGCGGACGAGGTCCGCCACCTGGTCGATCGGGTGGTGGAGCTGCGCGACGGGCGGGTCGCGCGCGACGTCCCGGTCGCGGAGCTGATGAGCGATCTGCGCATCAGCCGCGTCGAGGTCCGCACGATCGGGGGCGCCGAGGCGGCCAACACGTGGCTGCAGGCTCGCGGCTTCACCGAGATCGCGCGCGGCCGCTTCTGGGGCAGCTTCAAGCACGGGGAGATGCTCGAGCTGGTCACGCAACTGATGCGCGACCACGGCCGTCAGGTCGACGACCTCGCGATCTTCGACGAGGGCGAGATCGGCGGGTTCGCCGAGGCGCCCGCGTCGAGCAAGCGGAGGACCGCGTGACGCTCGGCAGGCGCGCGATGCTCCTCTCGCTCGTCGTCGCGGCGACCCCGGTCGTCGCGTGCCGCTCGGACGAGGGGCGCGCGATCGATCCGGTGTGGGGCAAGCAGCCGTGCGCCCACTGCGCGATGCTCGTCAGCGAGCGCCGGGCGGCGGCGCAGCTCGTCGATCAGAGCGGCGAGCGTCAGTACTTCGACGACATCGGGTGCATGGCCGCCTGGGCGCGCGAGCACGCCGAGCCGAAGCGGATGTGGGTCCGCGCCCCGAACGACGACGGCTGGGTCGACGCGCGCACCGCCCGCTACCGCACCGACGCCAAGACCCCGATGGACTACGGCTTCGTCGCCGCGAACGAGGGCGTCGGCTGGGACGACGTGCGCGCGCGGGCCGCCGCGCGCGACGTCGTGAAGGGACCGTGACCATGCGCAACGCGCTCGCCTTCACCCGCTTCGAGCTCGCCGACTCGCTGCGATCCAAGTGGCTCGGCTCGACGATCGTGCTCTACGCGCTGGTCTTCGTCGCGTTCGTCGCGTTCGGTCTGCGGGAGTCGTCGGTGCTCGGCTTCACAGGGCTCTCGCGCGTCGTCCTGAACGTCACCAACGGCGTGCTCGTCGCCGTGCCGCTGCTGGTGCTGCTCGCGACCTCCCAGGTCGTCGTGCGGGCGCGCCGCAGCGGGCTCCTCGAGCTCGCGCTCGTCCAACCGACCGCGCGGGGGTCGTGGTTCTTCGGGGTGCTCGCCTCACGCGCTGCGATCCTGATCGGACCGCTGGTGCTGGTGTTCGTCGTCGCCTCCATCCTCGGGGGCTTCGGCGCCGGCGAGGAGGGCCTCGGCCGCATCGTCGCGCGCTGCCTCTCGATCTCGGTCGCGCTCGCGTGGTGCTATCTCGGCACCGGTCTGCTCATCTCGGCCGTCGCGAAGACGCCCGAGCGCGCGGTCGTCTACGCGCTGGGTCTGTGGGTGTTCGTCACCGCGTTGCACGACTTCCTGCTGATCGGCGTGCTGCTCAACACCAGGCTGCCGCCCAGGGTCGTGTTCTTGCTGGCGGCGCTGAACCCGTCCGAGGCGGCGCGGGTGGGCATCCTCAGCAGCGTCGACCCGGAGCTGTCGGTGCTCGGCCCCGTCGGCTTCTGGCTCGCCAATTCGCTCGGGGCGACGAAGGCGCTGCTCATCGCCATCGCCTGGCCCGCCCTGATCGGTTGCGTCGCGCTTGCGCTCGCTTCGCGCAACGTTTCGCGCGCAGACGCCATTGGTTGAGGCCGTTCAGCACCCATCTTGCTCTAACCTTCGCGCCATGAGCTCGACGCGTCGTCTTCGTGGTCCCGGCGGTCTCATCCTCGTGGCGGCGTTCGCCGTCTCGGCCGCCGCGTTCGGCTGCAAGAAGGATCAAGCCGGAGGCGAAGGCGGTGCGCCGGGCGGCTCACCGGTCGACCAGATCAAGGTCCCGGACATCCAGTACTCGTCCGCGCAGGCCGACATCGACAAAGGCAAGGAGCTGTTCACCGCGAAGGGCTGCAACGCCTGCCACAAGCTCGGCGGCGGCAAGCTCGTCGGCCCCGACCTCAAGGGCGTGACCGCCCGCCGCGACAAGCAGTGGATCGCGAAGATGATCATGAAGCCCGATGTCATGATCAAAGAGGATCCGGTCGCCAAGGAGCTCTTCAAGACGCACCTGACGCCCATGCCGAGCCAGGGCGTGGCCGAGGCCGAGCTCCCGTTGATCATGTCGTATCTGAAGGCCAACGAGTGACCGGCACGTCGATTGCGACTCGTGCACGGAATGCGCGATCGCGATAAAGAGAACACCCGTCGCCGCGTCGCCGAGGCGCTGCGCAAGGCCTTGTCGGCCAACCGCTGGCGTCCGCCGCGCAACGACTCGCCGGTCGAGACGCCCACGTTCGATCCTCCCGGGCCCATGCATCAGTCGATGCCGTCGGGGCTGCCGCTGCCGGAGCGCCCCTCCTCGGAGCCGTGAGCGGCGCGAACGGATCGTCTCAGGGCGCCTCAGGGCGCTGGGCAGGCGTCGGCGTCGACGCACAGCGCCGACGATCCGGCCGAGAGCGGATCGCAGCAGCGATCGCCGCAGCCGGCGCAGGGGCACTTGTTGCAGAACGGCAGCGGCTCGTAGCTCTCGCACTTGCCGGCGACGCACAGCTCCGTCGTGCTGCAGGAGTTGCCGCAGTCGCCGCAGTGCAGGTTGCTCGTGCGCGTGTTCACGCAGCCGCCCGCGCACAGGCGCGTGCCGCCGCCGCACGTCGTGCCCGATGCCTGACACACGCCGGCGGCGCAGACCTGCCCCGACGCGCACGCCTTGCCGCACCCGCCGCAGTTCGCGTGATCCGCGCTGGTGTCGACGCACGCGCCGCCGCACGCCGACAGGCCGGGCTTGCAGGCGCACGCGCCGCCCGCGCACACCTCGTTCCGCGCGCAGGCTTTCCCGCAGTCGCCGCAGTTGGACGGATCGGTCGTCACGTCGCGGCAGGTGCCGCCGCAGGTCTTCGCCGTGCTCGGGCACGCGCAGACGCCCGAGATGCAGGCGAGACCGCCGCAGTCCTTTCCGCACCCGCCGCAGTTGTTCGGATCGTTGGTGGGGTCGACGCAGCGGCCGCCGCAGGTGATCGCGCCGGTGGTGCAGGCGCACTTGCCGGAGATGCACGCGCTGGCCGCGCCGCACGCGGCGCCGCACGCGCCGCAGTTGCCCGGGTCCGCCGAGAGGTCCTTGCACCCGCCGCCGCAGTTCACGAGACCGGAGGGGCAGCTCGACGAGCAGGTGCTCGCGCCGCACACCTGCCCGGCCGCGCATGTCTTCCCGCACGCGCCGCAGTTGTTCGGATCGGAGGCGGTGTCGGTGCAGCGTCCGCCGCACGTCGCCGGGCACGCGCCGGAAGCATCCGGCGATCCATCGGCGCTCGACGAGCCGTCCGTCGTCGTCGACGCGTCACCGATCGGCTCGTCGAACGACACGTCGGAGGAGCCGCAGGCACCCAGGAAGACGCTCGACACGAGCAGGAGTACGGAAGGAAGAGCGCGGTTCGTCATCGAGCCTCCGATGGTGAGCGGTCTGCCCGCTTCGTACCGCGCGCCGACGTTCGGCAGGCACGGACCGGTCGGTGCCTGATCGTGACTGCCTGGCGGTACTGCCGCCTTCGGCGCGATCTCGCTCGAGCGTTGCGATGGTCCGCCGGGAGGCCGGATGAAGCTCTTGAATCCTTGGATTGCGCTGACCGCCGCGGCGCTCTTCGTGACCACCGCCGGCTGCGGTGGCTCCGAAGACATCCCCGCGGAGGAGAACCTCGACACCGGCGGCGAGACCGCCACCTCGGAGGCGGGCGAAGACGTCACCGTCGACACCAGCAGCACCCCCGACACCGGCGCGGTCGACGACACGGGCGCGGTGGTCGACACCTCGTCCGACGCCGACGCGTCGTGCACCGCGCCGCTGACGCTGTGCGGGAGCGGGGCGGGCGTCTGCGTCGATCTGTCGACCGACAACGGCAACTGCGGCGCGTGCGGCAAGGCGTGTGCGACCGATCAGGTCTGCACCTCCGGCGTCTGCGCCTGTCCCACGGGCAAGGTCACCTGCGGTACCAGCTGCGTCGATCTCGCCTCCGACTCCGCGAACTGCGGCTCGTGCGGCAAGGCCTGCGCGGCCGGCGCGACGTGCAGCAGCGGGACGTGCGCCTGTCCGACGGGGAAGGCGACGATCTGCGGCGCGACCACGACTGCGCCCGGCACGTGCACCGACACGACGACCGACGACACCAACTGCGGCACCTGCGGCAAGGTCTGCGGCGCCGGCCAGGTGTGCACCTCCGGCGTGTGCGCCTGCCCGACCGGCAAGGTCACCTGCGGCACCGCGTGCGCCGAGCTGAGCAGCGATCCCGCGAACTGCGGGACCTGCGGCAAGGCGTGCCTGACCGGGCAGACCTGCATCAGCGGCACCTGCAGCGCGTGTCCGACGGCGACGCCGGACAGCTGCGGCGGCGCCTGCGTCAACCGCCAGACCGATCCGAAGAACTGCGGCACCTGCGGCAACGCCTGCCCCACCGGCTCGACGTGCACCGCCGGCGCGTGCGTCTGCCCGACGGGCAAGATCAACTGCGGCACCACCTGCAACGACGTCTCCAGCGATCCGTTGGCGTGCGGCTCCTGCACCACCAAATGCGCCACCGGCGCGACGTGCACGAGCGGCGCCTGCACCTGCCCGACGGCGTCGCCCAACGTCTGCGGCGGCGCGTGCACCAGCGTCACCACCGACCCGAACAACTGCGGCGCGTGCGGCGTGAAGTGCGGCGCGGGCGCGACCTGCACCTCCGGCGCCTGCGTGTGCGGCGCCGGCAAGGTGCTGTGCACCGGCAGCGGCTGCGCCGATCTGTCGGCGGACACCAACAACTGCGGCATGTGCGGCCGCCGCTGCGGCACCGGTCAGAGCTGCGTCAGCGGCGTCTGCGTGTGCCCGGCCGGTCAGACGCTCTGCGGCGGCAGGTGCGTCGACACCAAGACCGACACCGCGAACTGCGGCGCCTGCGGCAACAGCTGCGGCACCGGCGGCACCTGCACCGCGGGCGCGTGCGCCTGCCCGGCGCCGGCGACGATGTGCACCGGCGCGGGCTGCGTCAACACCAGCACCGATCCCCTGCACTGCGGATCGTGCACCACGCAGTGCGCGCGCTTCGGCACGTGCTCCACGGGCACCTGCGGCTGTCCGAGCTCGCCGGTCGCCACCACGACCTGCAGCCCGGGCGGCACGCCGACCTGCACCGACACCAGCGACGATCCCCGCGCGTGCGGCAGCTGCTTCACCCAGTGCTCCGATCGTCAGTACTGCAACGGCTCCGGCACCTGCGCGTGCCGTCCGGGCCTCACGCAGTGCACGATCACCGGCGGGGGCGGCTCCTTCACCACCTGCGTCGACACCTCGAGCAACCCGTACGCGTGCGGCGGCTGCGGCAAGGTCTGCGCCTCGGGCCAGGAGTGCAAGGCCGGCGTCTGCGTCTCGGCCACCACGGCCTGCGCGCCGGGACAGAACCGGTGCACCATCGGCGGCCTGCAGGGCTGCGTGGACACCAGGACCGATCCGCTCAACTGCGGCGGCTGCGGCAACGTCTGCAACCGCGACGAGCTGTGCGTGCAGGGCAACTGCCGCTCGTATCGCCCGGCCGTCGGCTGCACGGCGAGCCCCTGCCCGACGTGCGCGTCGAGCTTCGGCGGCTCGACGTTCTGCCCGGCCTACGGGAGCATGAAGTCGGCGATCTGCGTCGAGGGCTCGCTCTGCCCGTGACCTGATTCGTCGAAGACGGTGATCGGCGGGTCGCACGCGGCGGCCCGCCGGTCTTTTGTCAGCGCTTGATGATCGTGCCGTCCTTCGCGAGCTCGACCTGTCCGCTCTTGAGCAGGCCGCCGACGGCCCGCTTGAAGGCCTTCTTGCTCAGGCCGAAGAGCGCGCGGACGTCCTCCGGGCTGGAGGCGTCGGAGACCCTCGGCGCGCCGGGCCGCGCGAGGACCTCGAGGATCCGGCGGGCGTCGTTGTCGCGCTCCTCGTGCGCGAGCGCGCGGAGCGAGAGCTCGATCTTCCCGTCGCGGTGCACGTGGCTGACGCGGAACCGCGCCGCCTCGCCGCGCGAGAGCTGGTGCGGCTCGCTCTCCGGCAGGAGCCCGACCGCGCGCCGCTCGACGATGACGAACACGCCGAGCCCGGGCTCCTTGCGCCATGCCTCGCCGTCTACCCAGTCGCCGACACGGTAGCCGCCGGTTTTTCGGAGCATCTCGCTGACGCGCATGGTGCCCGCGAGGCGACCGGTGTCGTCGAGGTAGACTCCGATCGGGTGGCGATCGCCGACGCGTACGTCGCGGATCTGCTCGTCCTTCGGGACCAGCAGCTCCTTCGGCAGCCCCCAGTCGACGAACGCGCCGAACGGAGCCACGTCGGTGACCTCTAGGAAGGCGACCTCGTCGCGCGCGACCTTGGGTCGGACGCGGGTCGCGACCGGGGCGTCCTCCGAGTCGAGGTACACGAACACCTCCACGTCGTCGCCTTCGTGCGAGGTGCCGACCTCGCGGCGTGGGAGCAGCACCGCGTCGCGATCGCTGTCGTCCGCGCCGAGCAGGCGCTCTGGAAGCGCCCCGCGCGCGAGCAGGGCACCGGCGGAGGTGAGGGCGCGGACGCGCAGCGTCGAGACGTGACCGAGGATCTCGTCGGGGACGTGGCGGCGGCGCTCCGGCATGAAGGTGCCTATGGCACGGGCCGGAGCTGGGCACGAGGTGCGAGCCGCTTGCCTCTCTCCGGCTCATGCGGTGGAGTCGCGCGATGCGCCTCGGTCTCCTCTTCGCCTTCCTTGCGCTGACGCTCCCTGCTTGCAGCTCCGACGACGACGCCAGCACCACGCCGCCGACGGCGAACGCGTGCGTCCGCTCCGGAGCGGTGTGTCAAGGCAACTTCCCCTTCCGCTGCGCGCCCGGGTACGAGCCCGCGACCGATGCCCTGCGCAAGAACGCGTGCGGGAAATCGCAGGGGGAGGACCCGCGCGACGTGCCGTGCTGCGTGCCGGAGGCGACGCCGCCGGACACCGGGGTGAGGGACACCGGCACGGACGCGAACGCGGATGCGGACGCGAACGCGGATGCGGACGCGGTCGTCGATGCGCCCGACGGTGGGTGACGGTAACTGGTGGCGTGGCACACTCGCGCGAGATCTTCCGCGCTGAGCATTCTGCCAGCGACACCACAAGTGGACCGTCGCCGCCCATGAGGTGCCTGATGAGCAGTTCACGGCGCGGCCTTCGCATCGGCGTCGCGCCGACTGCTGTCCGGAGCGAACTGTCGTAGCCTAACCTCGATGACCAGCAGGACCCGGCACGGAGCCCTTCGGCTACGCTCTTTCGCCATCCAGAACTTCCGGACGTTTCGTGAACGGACTGCTATCGCATTCCAGCCCGACGTTACCGTGTTCCATGGCGATACCGGGTCGGGCAAGTCGACGGCTCTTACTGCCATCGACCTCTTCTTTCGCGCGCTCGCGCTCGTTCTCCCCAAGGCCGACGGCCAGTTCACGCTCAGCTGGGATACTCCGGTGCAATTGTTTGGGCACACGGCTCCACTTATCGGGGAGAGAGACCGGCCAGTCGCAGGTGAACCGACCGTGCTGGCAGCGACTTTCGAACACGATCCTGCGCGGTGGGTGGAAGTCCGGTTCGAGCCGTTGGGTCCGCAGGTGCGTGTTGAACTCGCCTGGGCGTCGGCGCCGAAAGGCAACGACGCGCTCTACAAGCAGCTCTTTCCCTTCGGCGGAGACAGCCGACCGATTGCCGTACTAGTACCGCCCGCCGGAAATTTGGCCAGGGATCGCGGCTCCTGATAGCGGCGCGATCATGATCGATTCCAGCCCGTGGGCGTCCCGGCCGCATCCGGGGAGCCCGACGGTGCCGCTGCCGTTGTCGGCAGAGGACCGCTC
>JACPFM010000133.1 GCA_016182965.1 Deltaproteobacteria bacterium
TTTACGATCTTGGCTCCCATGTTCCTTCTCCCTCTTTCGCGTGCCGGCTCAGCCGATCACGCCGAGAATGTCGTCTTCGCGCATGATGAGGTACTCCTCGCCGTCGATCTTGACCTCGGTGCCGGAGTACTTGCCGAAGAGGATCCGGTCGCCCGCCTTGACGTCGAGCGCGCGGACCTTGCCGTCCTCCTGGACCTTGCCGTTGCCGACGGCGATGACCTCGCCCTCGATCGGCTTCTCCTTGGCCGTGTCCGGGATGATGATCCCGCCCTTGGTCTTCTCTTCTTCCTTCACGCGCTTCACGATGACGCGGTCCTGGAGCGGACGAATCTTCATGACGATGCCTCCAGCAGATGGGGGTACCCGCGCGCCTGGGGACGCGCAGGGCGAACGAATCCCTGGCCTCCTTCGCGATCCGACCGGCCGCTCCTGCAGGGCGGTGCTCGGGTCCGAGGGAGGCTGGGCTCGGCCGTTTCGTCGATTGTTAGCACTCACCTGGGGCGAGTGCTAACGCGACGGCGCGGAGAATAGGAACGCCGCGGGGCCTGTCAAGGTGGCCCCCCACGCGGATTTTTCGCGATCTGGGAGCTGCCGCGCGACGCTGGCACTCGATCCTCCGGGTGGCTGATAGCTACGGCCGTGCTCGCACCCCCGCCTACCGGTTGTGCACGCCACGAAGTGTCCCGTCGGCACGGGTGGAGCATACCCAAGGGAAGAGCCCCACGCGGGCGTGCGGTCCCTGGGAATCCGGGGCGCCACCTTCGAGGGGCCCGAGGAGCGACCGGCCCCGGTCCTCCTCTCTCCCGGGGAGGTCAGCCCGGGAGCGTTCCTGCAGGTGGTCCCCGGAGGTGGTTGAACGATGACGATCGACACGAGCGGCAAGATCGAAGGCTTCTTCCTCGAGACCGTCGAGGCGGCCTGCAAGAACCAGAAGGTCGAGGCGAGCGGCGCTGCGACGACCTACCTCGCCGGTGTCCTCGCCGACTTCGTCCGACCCGACACGCACGCGACCCTGAGCGAGACGCTCGACCGCCCGCTCACGCTGGTCCTCGACGACGCGCTGCAGACGCCCCCGCCCGAGCGGTTCGAGAGGCTCAAGAGCCTAGGCGACGGCACGCTGTACGTCTCCGGGTTCTTCGGCGATCACCTCGAGGCGCGCGGCGTCGACGACGACTTCGTCGCCTCGATCGGCGGGTTCGCCTACCGCACGGCGGGCGCGATGCTCCGCGGCGGCTCGGTCACGCTCGTCGACATCTACGCCGAGCTCGCGGAGCGGTTCCGCGTCTTCGTCGAGATCCTCGCCGAGGTCGCGGAGCGAACCTCGTTCTCGCCGCGCACGAACACCGGCGCCCTGCGCATGTACGAGAAATGGGTCCGGACCGGCAGCGATCGGCTCGCCCGCGAGCTGGCCGCGCAGGGCCTCACCCCGACCACGCGCATCGGCTCCGCATGACAGGCGAGATCGTCGCGCGCGTCGTCCGCGCGCTCGAGCGCTACTACCAGGCCTCGGCCGAGGATCCGCGCCCGTTCGTCGCCGTCCACGAGGACGACGGCGGGCGGGAGCTGCTCCTGGTCCGCGAGGGAGAGGAGGACCTCGAGCTGAAGCTGGTGCTGCCGCGTCGGCTCGCGACCGTGCCGCCGCAAGGCTGGCAGACGCTGACGCTCGACGACCGCTGTCAGGTGGTCGAGGGCGCGAGCCACTTCCTGATGGTCTGCGAGCGCGCCCGCGCCGACCGGTCGACGACGCACCTCGAGCTCGAGCTGCAGGCCGAGGTCGACAAGTGGCTCGTGCTCTCCAACGGTGGCCGCCTCGACCGGGACGCCGATCTGGAGCTGCGCGACGCGCTGTTCCCGATTGCGCGCGCGTCGCGCGAGGGCGAGTTCCTCCACCCGGCCAACACCGTCGAGGGGGAGCGCTATCGCCTGGCGAACAACCTCGCCGCGCGGTTCGTGCACAAGCTGTCGACGACGTTCGTGCGCGCGGGGCGTCACGACGACCTGCGCGCGGAGCTATCGAAGTTCTTCCGGATGACCCAGGAGGAGAAGCTGCGCGCCGTCGCCGCGTGATCGGGTCGGCGCGCGGCTGAGCGCCACGCGATGCAGGGACGTGACGGGGCCGTCTGTTCCCAGGTCGCGCGATTGCCGGGAGCCGCTCATGCATCACGCGAACGGGCGCGTGGAAGGTGAGGAACGACCTGACATGTTCGGGGGCAAACCCGCGGAATCACTGCCTGCGGAGCATGACGTCGGTGACGTCGCCCCACAGCCGCTCGAACTGGTCGAGATCGTAGTGCGCGCCGGAGAGGAACCAGTCGGCGCCGTCGCGCTTCTCGAGCGGACCGCGCAGGTAGTGACCGCAGACGTCGAGGTGATCGGCGCGGACGAAGCCACGGAACTCGCCGTGGATCATCGAGAGCGTGGGGACCACGCCGTCGTTCGACGTCTCGTCGAGCCCGAAGGGCAGGGGGCGGCCGGTGACGGCCTCGATCGGATCGATCGGCAGGTGGTAGCGGAAGCCCGGCTCCGGACGCGCGGTGATGAAGTAGAGCGTCGAGTAGAGGACCGCCTCGAGCGGGGTGAGGAGCTCCTTCCACCGCGAGCGCTTGATCGCCAGGAGCGGCGGCGGCGAGACGGTCGCGTAGGAGACGTAGCGGATGCCCGGAAGCGGCTCGATCGCCGGGTTGAGCACGTCCATCGACTCGGGCGTCAGCTGCACCATCAGGCTGACGTCGGTGAGGATGCTCTCGAGGAACAGCCGCACCTCGGCCTCGCGCTCCCGCGTGAAATCGCGGAGCAGCTGGTTGGTGATCTGGCGGAGCATGCCCTCGTTCAGCCCGAGGACGTCGGTCACCCGGAACCCGAGGCCGAGCAGGCCCGCCGCGGCCGACACCGGGCGGCGCCACAGCCCGACGAACACCAGCAGCGTGATGAAGTAGAGGAGCTTCTTGCCGTAGAGCGTGGTGAAGAAGTTCGCGAGCGGCGTTCCGTAGTGCGGCGAGGCCACGCTCACGACCGTGCGCAGCTTCTCGTTGAGGCGGGCGCGCTCGGCGTCGTGGCCGAGATCGCGCGTGAGCGACGCGAGCAGCCGCGCGTCGATGCCGCCGGTCGAGTGGCCGACGAGGTGGATGTGCTCCGCGCGATCGATGCTCTCGAACTCGACGATCGTCTCGAGCAGCCGCCGCGCGCGCCGCCGCAGGCTGCCGGTCGGGAACGTCTTGACGCCGTGGATCTCGACCTCCTCGCCGCGCGCCTGGAAGTGCCGCTCGAGCGTCTCGCGGACGGCGCGGAAGTACTTCACCTGGCCGAGGTTCGCGAACCCGAAGAACCCTGGGATCAGATAGACGTGATGCACGTGTCACGCACGATACCAGAACCGTCCGGTCCCTCGACCGAGCGGATCTTGGCCATCCCGGCGCGGCCGCGGCATCGTCGGCGCGGTGCTCGGCGAGCTCGTCAAGCGCGTGGTCAACCTGGTCGTCGTGGCGCTCGCCGCGGTGACGTTCTTCCTCGTGCCGCTCGGGGGCAAGACGCTCTACCAGCACCTGCGCGCGATCTTCTCGACGCCCGCCGCCTCGGAGCTCGGCCGCGAGCTGAAGAAGACCGGCGAGACCGTGGTGAAAGAGGTGCGCCAGGACGGCGCCCCGCGCGCCCTCCCCGACAAGTGACGCCGGGCAGGTCCGAGGCGCGCGACGAGTGACGCCCGGAGCGCCGGAAGCTAGAGGAGTCATCGATGTCGAACAACGCCGAGATCGCCGCCCTCGCGTCGCACGTGCTCGTCTCCAACTACCGCCAGGCGCCCATCGCGCTCGTGCGCGGCCAGGGCGCAGAGGTGTGGGACGCCGACGGCAGGCGCTACCTCGATCTGTACGCGGGCATCGCGGTGTCGACGCTCGGCCACGCGCACCCGCAGCTGGTGCGCGCGATCGCCGATCAGGCGGCGGCCATCCTCCACACGACGAACCTCGTCTACAACGAGCCGAGCGTACGGCTGGCCGAGCGGCTCGTCTCGTACACGCGCCCGTCGCCCGAAGCGGCGCCGCTGCTCTCGCGCGCGTTCTTCTGCAACAGCGGCACCGAGGCGATCGAGGCGTGCGTGAAGCTCTCGCGTCGGCGCGCGTTCCTCGCCGGCGAGAACAAGCGCACGCGCTTCCTCGCGTTCCACAACGCCTTCCACGGCCGCAGCATGGGCGCGCTCGCCCTCACCGGCACGCCCAAGTACTGGGAGGGCTTCGGCGCGGACGTCGAGCGCGCGACCCACGTCGCCTATGGCGACCTCGACGCCGTGCAGGTCGCGCTCGACACCAAGCCGGGCGAGTACTGCGCGATCGTGGTCGAGCCGGTGCAGGGCGAGGGCGGCGTCTTCCCCGCGCCGCCCGGCTTCCTCCGCGAGCTGCGCAGCCTCGCCGACGCGCACGGCGCGCTGCTCATCGTCGACGAGGTGCAGACGGGCATCGGCCGCACCGGCCGCTGGTACGGCTACCAGCAGCACGAGGGCGTCGTGCCCGACGCGATCGCGCTCGCCAAGGGGCTCGGCGGCGGCGTGCCGGTCGGCGCGATGCTCGTGCGCGAGCAGCTCAACGGCGTGCTCACGCCGGGCTCGCACGGGTCGACGTTCGGCGGCAACCCGCTGGCCACCTCGGCGGCGCTCGCGGTGCTCGAGGTCATGGAGCACGAGAAGCTCGTCCAACGCGCGAGCGCGATGGGCGAGCACCTCGCGGCGCGGCTGCGCGACGTCGCCGCCCGTCACCCGGACATCTTCGAAGGCGAGCGGGGCCTCGGTCTGCTGCGCGGCATGCTGATGCGTCCCGGCGTCGAGGCGCGGACGATGCTCGTCGCTGCGCGCGCCAAGGGCGTGCTCCTGTCGGTGGCCAGCGAGCGCGTGCTGCGCTTCACGCCGCCGCTGAACATCCCGGTCGAGCTGCTCGACGAGGCGATCGAGGCCATCGACGCGGCGGCAGCCTCGCTGACGGCCCCCGTCTCCGAGTCGACCCTGCCGAGCCGGTAGCGCGGTCCGTCGTCAGTCGTCAGTCGTCAGTCGTCAGTCGTCAGTCGTCAGTCGTCAGTCGTCAGTCGTCAGAGACTGTGAATCTTCCGTCGAGCCTGGTCGAAGGTCGAAAGGTCGAAGGTCGAACCAGGGCGGAGCCCCTGGAACCCCAGGGAAATGGGCTCTCGATTCGACCTTCGGCGTTCGACCTTCGACTTCGGAACGCGCCGGTCCGGTTGTTTCAGATCAGCGGCGGCAGCCTTCAGCCAGGACCCGCGAGAACGCGAAGGCCGGGGTTCATGCCCCGGCCTTGAGGTGCAGTCGGTGCCCCGGGCTTCAGCGCTTCAGCCCGGGGGGATTTGGGGCTTCGGCCTTACTTGCCGCGGAAGACGATCAGGCCGTGGGTCGGATCGTAGGGGGACACCGCGACGCGGACGCGGTCGCCCGGGAGAACGCGGATGTGGAAGCGGCGCATGCGGCCCGAGAGCTGCGCGCGCACGGTCGAGCCAACGTCGCACTTGATCGCGTAGAACCCGCCACCCAGCGCGTCGACGACCGTACCCTCCATCTCCAGCAAATCACCGCGGCTCATCCGATACGTCCTCCTGAGGTCACTCTGCGACCGCGGCCCGAAAGGCCCCGACGCGGCCGTGCGTATCGCACGCGGGCCCGCGCCTCGCAAGAGATTCGGTCAGATGCCACCCGGCGCCCCCCCGTCACGGCGGTGATGGCACCTCGGCGTCGGCCGCCGCGCGGCGTGGCCGCGACGACCGATCAGGGGCGCGCCTGGCCGCGCCGCGCGTCGCCATGGACCGACGGCGCAGGGTCCGCGACCGCGACGCCCGCGCCGGCGATCGCGAACGCCACGCTGGATGCGAGCCACTGCGCGGCGAGGCCGAGCGCGACGTCGGCCGGGACGCGGAGCATGCCGAGGATCCCGACGAAGAGCCCCTCGCGGAGCCCGAGGCCGCCGATGGTGATCGGCACCATCGAGAGCACGTGGACGAGCGGCACGCCGACGAGGATCGCCGCGTCGTGGCCGGGCGCGTCGAGCCCGCGCGCGCCCACCACCACGAACGCGATGCCCAGCGCCTGCACGAGGATCGACCACGCGAGCGCCTCGGCCCGCGCCCCCGGCGTGGCCAGCGGGCCCTCGAGATCCTCGACGATCCCCCGCACGTCGTCGGCGGCGCCGGGCAGACGCCGTTCGAGCATGCGGACGAGCACGCGGAAGGGCGCCGATGCGAAGAAGAAGATCAGCAGCAGCACCAGCGTCGCGCCGCCGGCGATCCACTGGAGCGCGGGCGGCACGCGGTTCTCGCCGCCGACCCCGAGACCGCCCCCGAGACCGCCCCCGAGACCAATAGTGGCCGCGATGGCGCCGCTCGCCGCCATCGCCAGGAGGCCGGCGATGCGCTCGAACAGCGACGTCGACCACGCGCGATGCGCGGCGGACACGCGCTTGCGGGCGCGCAGCGCACGGATGACGTCGCCGCCGACGGTCGTCGGCAGGAACATGTTGTAGGTGAGCCCGACCAGCACGTCGCCGTAGAGGGCGAAGAACCGCGGGCGCTCGCCGAGGCGCCGGAGCAGCCGGAACCAGCGCACCACGCCGAAGCTGACCTGCGCGATGGTCAGCGCGACGAGCGCGAGCACGTCGAACAGGCGCAGCTTGCCGAGCCGCGCGGCCAGCTCGCTGAACGGGACCTTGTAGAGGACGATCGCGAGGATGCCGAGCGTCGCGGCCGCCTTGAGCGCGGTCTTCGAGCGGGCGCGGGACTCGGCGCGGGAGTCCGGCGGCGCAGGCGCGCTCACGTCCTGTCGATCCGCGGGCCGTCGGCGGTGAACAGCAGCAGCTTGTAGTCCGAGAGCGGCGCGAGGTACGGCGCCTTGTCGAGGAGCCACTCGCCCGCGCGGAACGCCGGCGTCACCAGGAAGCGCGGCAGATCGCGGACCGAGAAGAAGAAGCGCACCGGCACGAAGCCCATGCGATCGGCGGCCTGCAGGCGGAGGCCGGCGCGGTTGGCCGCGGCGACCCACTCCTCGATGCCGAGCGGCAGGACGCGGCGGAGCAGCGGCGAGCGGTGGATCGGCTCGAGGATGAGCACGCGTCCGCCCCGACGCACGAGCCGCCCGACGTTGCGCATCGCCTTCTCGAGCGAGGCCTCGTCGCGGCAGGCGACGCTGAAGCAGCCGAGGACGATCGCGTCGTCGAACGTGCCGACGCCGATGTCGTCGAGCCCGGCGACCACGTCGCCGACCGAGAACCGGATCGGCGCGTTCGCCTGCGAGGTCGCTGCGGTCTCGGCGCGGGCCGCCTCGACGGTGCTCGGCGAGAAGTCGACGCCCACCACCTCGCGCGCGCCGGCGGCCGCGAAGAAGCGGGTCATGCGCCCGGTGCCGCAGCCGACGTCGACCACGCGGCGCCCGCGCAGATCGCCGAGGACGCGGATGAGCAGCTCGCGCTGCCGGACGTCCCACACCTCGTTGAACACGTTCGACGGCCAGAGCGAGCGCGCCATGCCCTCGCGCGCCGAGGCGCGGGCGTCCCAGTAGCCGGCGTCGGCGTAGAGCGCGTCGCGCGTGTTGCGCTCCTTGAAGAGCTGCCAGATCGAGGTCGCGCCGGCGCCGTGAAACGCGTGGCCGTTCTGCTTGCCGTTGACGTGCGGGTCGGTGGTCATCGGATCGGGCTCCGTCACGAGGTCACGAGGGAGATGTCTGCGAGGGCGGCGTCGGCGGTCGCCACGACGGCGTCGCGGCCGTCGCCCCACGAGAGCACGTAGCCGGCGCGCTTGGCGCTGTCGGTGAGGGGGAGGACCTCGCCGCCGACGGGCACGAACACGTCGGCCTCGACGACGCCGCGGCGCGCGCGCGCGCGATCGACGCCGTCGATCGAGCGGACGACGCCGGGCTTGCCGATGAGGAACTTGGCGATCGCGGCGGGGTGCGCCTCGTGCTTCTTGCCCGACCGCTCGAGCGCCCGATCGTCGAGGGCGACGCCGAGCACGCGCTCGTAGAGATCGACGCCGCTGGCGAGCCGGGTGACGTCGGCGTCGAAGCCGCCGCCCATGCGCGCGGCGGTCTCGAGCAGCACCGCGCCCTTCGGCGACGACATGACCTGCGAGTAGCACGGCCCGCGCGTATGCCCGAGCGCCGCCGCGCCCAGGCGCGCCGCCTCGACGACGCGCGCCTCCTCTTCGCCGGGCAGCCCCGACGGGAACAGCTCGGCGACCATCACGCCGAGCGGGCGCTTGCCGGGGACGGTGAGCCGCTCGGTGACGCAGTAGCTGACCAGGCGGCCGTCTTCGATCCAGCCGTTGACCGAGTACTCGCCGCCCTCGAGGAACGCCTCGACCACGACCATCGCGAGGCCGGCGCTCTTCGACTGCGCCATCGCGCCGTCGAACGCGACCGCGAGCTCGGACCGGTCGTCGACCCGCGCCACGCCGCGCTGGCCCCAGCCGCGCGACGGCTTCACCACCACCGGGAACCCGTGCGCCTGCACGAACGCCTCGAGCTCGGCGAAGGTCTCGCAGCGCGAATAAGGCGGCACCGGCACGCCCCCGGCCTCGTAGCCGGCGCGCATCGCGTCCTTCTCCTGGCAGCGACGGATCGTCTCGGGATCGGCGTGGAACGGCAGCTTCGCGCGCGCGGCGACGTGCGCGGTCGCCTTGAGCGCGACCTCGCTGCCGCTCGTGGTGATCGCGTCGGCGCGCGTCTTCCAGAGGGCCGCGAGCAGGCCGTCGACGTCGTTGGTGGAGACCTCGACGAACTCGTCGCAGTCCTTCACCGCCGGCGCGCGCGGGTTGAGATCGGCGCCGATGACGTGGTGCCCGAGGCGCCGGGCGAGGCGGATCAAGGACAGCTGCGGGAAGCCGCAGCCGACGATCAACACGCGGCTCACGACGAGGCCTCCGCCTGCTCGGACGCGCGCGGAGGCGCGGCGGCCTCGCCGTCGGCGCGCGGCGGCGGGCGCACCGGCGCGACCCGCCCCGGCTCGAGGGAGTGGCGGTAGAGCTCGTCTTCGCGCTGCGCCTCTTCGTCGCCGAAGTTGAGGCGCTCGGCGATGTTGTAGAGCGGCCGCGCCTGCGCCTGCACGTAGATGCGCGCGATGTACTCGCCGATCATCGAGAGGGCCATCAGCTGCACGCCCGAGAGCACGACGACCGCGGCGAAGATCGACGACCAGCCCATCGCGCCGTAGCCCCAGATCAGCTTGCGGAGCACCGTCCACGCGCCGAGGACGAAGCCGGCCATGGCGAAGAAGAAGCCCATCACGCCGATGTACCGGAGGGGCTTGCTGGAGAAGCCGACCACCAGATCGAACGTGTGGTTGAGGAGCTTGGTGAAGTTGTACTTGGTGGTGCCAGCCTGCCGCGCGGAGTGCTTGACCCTCACCACGCCGATGCGGGCGCCGCTCCACACGATGAGGGCGCTGAAGAACTTGCGCCGCTCGGGGAGCGCGGCGCAGAGGCGCGCGATGTGCGCGCTCATCAGCCGGAAGGTGGAGACGTCCTCCGGGAGCTCGATCTCCATGAGCGAGCGCATGCCCCACTGCATGGTGCGCGAGGCGGCGACGCGGAAGAAGGTGTCCTGCCGGCCTTCGCGGACGCCGTAGACGACGTCGAAGCCCTCGTCCTTCTTGGCGACGAGCTTGGGGATCTCGTCGGGCGGGTGCTGCAGGTCGCCGTCCATCTGGATCAGCCACATGCCGCGCGCGTTGAGGTAGAGCGCCTCGACCGCCGCCTCCTGCCCGTAGTTGCGGGTGAAGCGGACCACGCGCACGCGCGGATCGGCGGCGGCGAGCTTGCGCAAGAGCGCCGGCGTCTTGTCCTTGCTGCCGTCGTCGACGAAGAGGATCTCGAACGGCTCGCCGAGGCGCTCCATCACCGGGACGACCCGCGCGACGAGCTGCTCGACGTTGCCCTCCTCGTTGTAGACCGGGACGACGATCGAGTAGGTCGGGCGGGTCGCGCCGAGCGCGCCCTCGGCGGAGGCGTCGTTCGTGCTGGCCATCACGTGCCCTCGCGCCAGGCCTTCGCCACCGCTTCGACGACCCGGTCCTGCTCCGACTCGCTCAGCGTCGGGTAGAGCGGCAGCGAGATGGTGCGATCGCCGATCTCCTCGGCGATCGGCAGCGCGCCGCGCTGCAGGCCGAGCCGCTCCTTCAGGTACGTGAGGGTGTGGATGGCGCGGTAGTTCACCGCGGTGCCGATGCCTGCCTTGCCGAGCGAGACGAGCATCTCGTCGCGGATCGCCGCCGGCGGCTGGATGGTGAAGAGGTGATGAGACGACTTGCCGCGCCGCTCGACCAGCCACGGCACGCCGCGGCGCGAGGTGGTCGGCACGCGCGAGCCGATCGCCTCGCGCAGGCGCTTCTCGTAGCGCTCGACGATGCGCTGGCGGGCGTCGCGCTTCTGGTCGGCGCGCGGCAGCTGCGGGCGGAGGAGCGCCGCGTCGAGGTCGGTGAGGTTCGCCTTGTAGCCGAGCTCGACGAGATCCCAGTGCTGGTAGATGCCGCCGTGGCGATCGGCGGCCGCCTTGGACACGCCGTGGTTTCGCAGGCGGCGCAGGCGATCGGCGAGCTCGGGGCGGCGCGTGGCCACCGCGCCGCCGTCGCCGCTGGTGAGGTTCTTGGTCGCGTAGAACGAGAACACCACCGCGTCGCCGAGGTCGCCGGGGCGGACGCCGTCGCGCTCCATCTCGATGCCGTGCGCGGAGTCCTCGACGACGAAGAGATCGTGGCGATCGGCGAGCTCGCGGATGGCCCGCATGTCGGCGAGCTGCCCGTAGAGGTGCACCGGCAAGATGCCCTTGGTCTTCGGGCCGATGGCGGCTTCGATCGCCCGCGGATCGATGAGCCCGGTGGTCGGCTCGACGTCGACCAGGACCGGCGTCGCCCCGAGGTGGAGGACGGCGTTGCTCGTGGCGGCGAAGGTCATCGGCGTGGTGATGACCTCGTCGCCGGGACCGACGTCGAGCGCGCGGAGCGAGACCAGGAGGCCCATCGAGCAGCACGACGTGCCGACGACCTGCGGCGGCTGCCGCAGCGGGGCCGGACCCCCTTCGTCGCGGCCGTCGCCCCCGACGCGGGCGCTTGGGGAGCGGACCAGGTACTCGCCGAGCTCCTTCTCGAAGGCGGCGACCTGCGGACCCAGCGTGAGGAACAGCGTGTCGAGCACGCCGCGCCACGACTCCGCCTCCTCCTGACCCAGTTGGTGGCGGTAGAACTCGACTCGATCCGAAGCGCTCATCGATCACTCACACTCGCGCGAGCTCGGCTCGCGGCTCGCCAGGTTTCTCGAGACTCAGAAGAGGACGCGACCGTCGAGCGCGAGCTCGGCGTGCGCGCGCTCGGCCTCGCGCAGGAACAGGTACTGCTTGAGCGTGTACCAGCGACGCTCGTCGGGATCGACGCGGCCCTCGCGGAGCGCCTCGAGCACCTCGCGGATGCCGTCGTCGATCGTGCGCTTGGTCGAGTAGTCGAGCACCCGGTGGATCTTGTCGAAGTTGACGTTGTAGTCGCGGAGATCCGGGTCGGTCGGCGCGTGCACGACCTCGGTGCCCGGGATCGCGTCGCGGACGCGGAAGGCGAGGTTGAGGATCTGCACGTTGTTCGAGGTGGAGCCGACGTTGAACACCTCGCCGGCGACCAGCTTCGCGTCGGCGGTCATCGCCAGGGCGAACGCGTCGGCGACGTCGCGCACGTGCACGAACGGCCGCCACTGACGCCCGCCGCCGTCGACCATGATGCGCCGGTTGACGTAGGCGTTCTTGGTCATGACGTTGATCGCGAGGTCGAAGCGCATGCGCGTCGAGAGGCCGAACACGGTCGCCAGACGGAGCGCGCACACCTCGAACGACGGGCCCTTCAGCTCGCCGAAGAGGACGTCCTCCATCTCGGCCTTGGCCAGCGCGTAGAGCGAGACCGGGTGGCGGCCGGAGGTCTCGGTCAGGCCGAGGCCCTCGCCGTGGCCGTACACCGAGCACGACGACGAGTAGACGTAGCGGCGGACGCCGGCTTCCTTCGCGTAGCGCGCCAGGCGCTTGCCGCCGTCGATGTTCACGCCCCGCGTCAGCTCGGGCTCGAGCTCGCAGGAGGGGTCGTTGGAGATGCCCGAGACGTCGACGACCGCGTCGACGCCGCGGAGGATCGCCGGGTCGAAGGTGCGGATGTCGCTGCGCACCACGTGGATGGCGTCGTGCTTGGGCAGGGTCGGGCCGAAGTAGAACCGATCGAGGACGGTCACCTTGTGACCCCGCTCGGCGAGCAGGGGCGTGAGAACCGAGCCGATGTAGCCGGCACCGCCGGCGACGAGAACGTGCATCTGGGGACCTCTCCGAACGGACCGAAACCTTCGCGGCCGAGTTAGCACGTCTCGACCGGGAGCCCCAACCCGGCGCCTGCAGACGAGCCGAGCAACCCGCCCCGGACGGCCACCTCCAACCTCTGGACGTCGGCGAAAGCTGCGGTCGGTGCCGTGGCCGGGTCGACCTCGACGGTATTCGCGCGCCGATCGCGCGGCGTGCCCGGAGGTTGTCGAGATGGCTCACATGCAGAAGGGCGTGCACGAGGACGTGCGATTGGCGATCAACCGGGCCGACGAGCTCAGCCGGTCGGCGCACGAGGCGCACCACGAGCCCGTCGCGCAGGCGCTCGACAGCCTCCGGACTGCCCTGGTCCACGTCGACGAGGCGCTCGGAGGGGGCCGCAGCGCCTTGCCCATCGTCCCAGAGCTGGTGCGCATCGTCGACGACCTCGCGTCGTTCTCCGAGCGGGTCGCGCCGGAGGTCCGGGCCTTCTACCGCGAGGCGGCCCAGGGCTTTCGCGACCTGGTGCGGCAGCTCGAGCGCAGTCTCGAGGCGATCGCGCCGTCGCTCGAGCTCCCGAGCAAGCCGCTCCTCGGCGTGCTCCCGCTCGCGCGCGTGCTCCCGCAGGACCTCCACTCGGCGATGGACTACGGGTCGGGCGCGACCTGCCTCGCCACCGCGCTGATGGCGGACTCGACCAGCGGCAAGATCGCCGGCGCGGCCCTCGGCGCGTCGGTCGTGTGCGTCTCGGCGCTGACCGACTACCGCCTGAGCGTCGCCAAGATCATCCCGATCGAGGCCCACGAGGCGATCGATCACCTGTGGGGCCTGAGCGCGATCATCGCGCCCTTCGCGTTCGGGTACTGGAAGAAGGACCCGGCGGTCGCCGCCATCCACGTGATGGCCGGCGCCTCGACGATCCTCGCGTCGCTCTTCACCGACTACCGCGCCGCCAAGGGCGTCGGCCGCTCGGTGGAGGAGATCGACGCGTTGATGCGTGAGGGCGTCTGATCGAGAGTCTAGAGTCTAGAGTCTAGAGTCCAGAGTCTAGAGTCGGTCAGCGTTCGCGCTTCTCACCCCGCTTCCGTCGGCCCTCAGCCCGGTCGAAGGTCGACTCCGGCTCGATTCTCTCGGCTCTCGGCTCTCGGCTCTCGGCTCTCGGCTCTCGGCTCTCGGCTCTCGGCTCTCGGCTCTCGTTCTCGGCTCAGGGCTCTAGACTCTAGACTCTAGACTCTAGACCTCTTCTCAGTACGTCCCGTCGTCCGGCAGCCCCGCGGTGTCGAAGCCCCAGTACGCGCCGTGGTGCGAGACGAGCTTCACCCGCTGGGCGTCCGGCCCGAAGACCACGCGCCGGACGTCCTGCTCGGCGTCGAGGCCGAGCGGCGCCTTCACCAGGACGACGTCGAAGTGGCGCGCGTACTTGCAGCGCGGGTTGTAGTCGGTCGGCGTGAACTCCCAGCCCTTGACCGGCCACCACGGGGCGCCGCCGACCTTGAACCGCACCGGCACCGAGAGGTAGCGGGCGAACGAGAACGACCAGTCGCCGCCCTTGCGCGCGGCGTAGTAGGCCGCGAGGTGCACGAGCGTCCCGTGGCGGAACGAGAAGGTGCCCGCGCCCGACACGACCGCCGTGACGCGGCGCCCCGGCGGCAGATCGTCGATGACCCGCGAGGCGTCGTTCGTCTCGTACGCGTACGCCGCGGAGTGCGCGAGGAGGTTCACGCCGGCGACCGCACCGACGGCGAGGGCGGCGACGCGGACGCGCTGACCCGAGACGCCGACGATGCGCGGCGCGGCGAGGATCGCCGCGATGATCACCGCCTGCGTCAGCCGCGGGAAGATCAGGTGCGTGCCGATGAAGACCATCGGCGTCATCAGATACGCCGTCATCATCGCGATGACCGGCAGGACCACCGGGTGGGAGTCGCCTTCGCCGTCCCAGTGCTCGCGGCGGAGCAGGCGCAGCGCGCCGAGCGCGCTCGCCACGATGCACACCGCGACCGCGAACAGGGTGAGCGCCTGATCGGTCATGTCGGAGTGCACGCCGCTCGCCCACGACCCGAAGTACATGAGCTTCTGCGAGATGGGCGGGGCGGTGCCCTCCAGCGTCGCGTCCTTGTACATCACCGGGTCCCACTTGTACTGCTCGCGGTAGACGGCGATGCACCACCACGCGCCGACGAGGATCGGCGCGAGGGCGATGGTCGAGCGCCAGATCCCGCGCGCGACGCGCCGGAGACCCGCGCCGCGCACCGATCGCCACGCCACCTCGGGCGCGAGCGACGCGGCGAACAGGCACAAGAGCAGCATGGCCAGCACGTGCGTCATCGCGCACAGGAGGCCGAGCACCGCCGTCGTCAGCATCGCCGGGACGGTCGGGCGGCGCAGGGTCCGCGCCACCGAGACGAGCGCGGTGAAGGCGATCGCGGTGCCGAGCGCGTAGTTCACGAAGCCCCAGCCGAGGGCGAACGAGAAGAGGACCGGCGTCGCCAGCGCGGCGTAGTGCGCGGGCCGGCGCAGGGTGCGGAGCAGCGCCAGCACCGACCCGCCGAGCAAGACGAGCGAGAACGCGACCACGGTGCGGCCGGCGAGCTCGATCGGCATGACGCGCGCGAGGCGCGCGACCAGCACGTGGAACAGCCCGTTGTACGTGAAGTAGTTGAGCTGATGCGTGACCTGCTCGGGGGCCCCCGGATCGGCGAGCCGCCGCGCGATGTCGGCCAGCGCGAGGTGCTGCGGGTAGTCGACGCACGGGATCAGCCGCGGCACGAACATGGCCGCGGCGACCAGCACGACGCCGGCCCAGTACGCGACCGTCGCGTGCGCAGAGTCGAGCGTCAGCAGCGCGCGGATGCCTCCGTCCGGCGCGGCGCCGAGGGCCGGACGCGCGTCGCGCGTGGACTCTGGCTCGCCTGCGGCGACGACGACTGCACCGTCGGGTGTGGACACGGAAGGCTGGCCCTGTACCGCGATTGCGCCCGGTTTGCCAACCGGACGGCGCGGGGTCGCTCGTGGTAAAGCGCGCCGCCATGGCCGGGGCACCGCTCGGGACCGCCTCCAACGCGCGGCAGACGTCGCGCGAACGCGCGTCGTTGCTCGGCGCGCTCGCCGCCGGCCGCGGCTGGGGGCTGGTGGTGTGCGTGGTGGTCGGCCTCTCGATCTGGCGGGCGGCGTTCGTCGTCGCCGGCGTCGATCCGGACAGCGACGCGTACGGCCACCACACCATCGCGCGGCAGATCCTCGTCGATCCCCGCGATCTGACCGTGCACTGGGTGTGGCTGCCGTTCTTCCACTACGCGCAGGCCGCGGCCATCGCCCTCGGCGGGACCCTGCAGTCGGTGCGGCTGTTCAACGTCGTGCTCGCCGCGGCGACGCCGCTCCTGCTGTACGCGCTGATGCGCCGCCATCGGACGACCGACCCCGCGCAAGGGCTCGACGGCGCGCCGACCATCGCGGCGGCGCTCGCCGCGGTGTCGCCCATCGCGATGCAGATGGGCACGACCGGTCAGACCGAGCCGCTGTTCGCGGCGCTCGTCGCCTCGACCCTCGCCCTGCTCTCGTGGGCCAGGCACGGCCTCGCCGCGCTCGCCCTCACGGTCGCGGTGCTGCTGCGTTACGAGGCGTGGGCCGTCCCGCCGGCGATCGCCGCGTTCCTGCTGCTCGCGCGCGTGCCCTGGGTCCGGGCGCGTCTGAGCCCGACCGAGCGCGCCTCCCTCGAAGGCGCCGGCGCGCGCGCGTGGCTCCCGGTCGTCGCGCCGTTGGTCGCCATCTTCGTCTGGGCGGCGATCCGCCGCGGCGTCGACGGCGGCTGGTTCCGCTTCCTGCACCAGACGCGCGAGTTCGCCACCGGCGCGCTCGGCGCCAAGAGCTCGTTCGCGCTCGGTCCGGCGCAGGTCCTCGAGGACCTCGGGAAGTACGCGATCAAGGTCCCCTGGCGCGTGGTCGGCTACCCGATCCTGCTCGTGCCGTTCGGCGTGTGGCGCACGCTGCGCCGCGAGGGCCTGCGGTTCTTCGTGGTGTTCGGGGCGCTGCTCGCGTTCGTGACGCTGACGTGGATGCTGCGCTCGTCGCTCGGCCTCGATCGTCACTTCGTCGTCATCGTGCCGTTCTACGCGGCGATGATCGCCAACGGCATCGTCGCCGTCGCCGAGGGCATCGACCACGGCTTCCGTAAGCCGACCGGCGCCTCGGTGCACGCGTTCGCCGCGTCCGGCGCCGCGCGCGCCGCGGTCATCTTCGGCCTCGCGGTCGCCGTCCTCGGCGACGGCTGGTCGATCCTCCGCGTGTGGATGCGCGACTGGGAGAACGCGAGCCTCGGCGCGTGGCCCGACCGCCGCGAGATCGCCGCGCGCGTCCGTGACGTCGACGGCATCGTCTTCTGCGACGAGCCGACGGTCGAGATCCTAAGCGGCCTCGATCGCCACCGCTTCGATCGCCGCCAGCTCACCCACAAGAACGCGCCGGGCTGGGTCCACGACGCGCTCGCCACCGGCAAGCCGGTCTTCGTCGCCACGTGGGCGGTGCACCTGAAGAAGCTCGGCGTCTCCGGGCCGATCCTCGCGCGCTCACCGGGCTCGTCGGGCGACAGCGGCTTCGTGCTGATGCGTGTCGACGCTACGCGTTGATCTCACCCGGTCCGCGACTGCCGGAGAGCCGAGGGCGGCTACGAGGACGCAGTCGGGATCCACACCGACGCCGTGACCCCCTCGCCGACGGCGCGGGTGGCCACGCGCAGCTCGCCGCCGTGCAGGAACGCGCCGCGCTGCGCGACGCGCAGGCCGAGGCCGACGCGGCCGCGCTTGGAGGTGGCGAACAGCGCGCCGAGCTCGCCGCGCGTCGGCGCGAGCAGGCCCGGTCCGTCGTCCTCGACGAAGACGGTGACCGCGGCCGCCGACGCCTCGGCGCGCAGCCGGACCTCGCCGCCGTCGGGGCTGGCGTCGATGGCGTTGGCCACGAGCGCGTCGATCGTCGCCTGCAGCAGCCCCTCGTCGCCGGTGCGGCCGCGGCGCGCCTCGCGCGCGCCCTCGAGGCGCAGGTTGACGCCGCGCCGTCGCGCGGCGCCGCGCAGCGAGTCGATCGAGCGGCGGAGGATCAGCTCGAGGTCGACGAACGAGCGCGCCCCCACGGGGCCGAACGCGTGACCGAGGCCGCCGACCACGTCGACCAGCCGGTCGAGCTCGCGCCGATGGGTGGTGCCGAGGCGCGTCGACACCGGGCCGGTGCCGACCATCTCCTCGGTCTCGAGGGCGGCGAGGAGCACGGTCACCAGGTTGCGCACGCGCTCGAGCATCACCCCGAACTCGCGCTCGTCGAGGCCGCCGGCGAGCGCGTCGCCGCCGCGGGCGAACCACAGCGCGTCGAGCGGCGAGCCCTCGTGGATGAAGCGGCGCGCGTCGGCTGCCTCGACGATCTCGGCCTGGACCACGGCGCCGAGAGGGAGCGCGCCGAGCTCCGCGTCGTTCGCGGCGCGGGGTGAGCGATCGCGCAGGCGGCCGCCCTCGTCGACGACGATGCACACGCCCGGTGTGGCCACCTCGACCTCCGGTGGCAAGGGCGTGGGCGCTCGCATCGAGCGGGATTGCGGCGCAGCCGGGCCCAGCATCGCTTCTTCAGCCTAACACGGGGCAGCCTAGCACGGGCGTCGCTCAGCGGGCGCGGATGCGCGGATCGAGCAGCGCGTACAGCAGATCGACGACGAGGCTCGCGAGCACGATCGCGACCGCGCCGACCAGCACGGTGCCGACGATCACCGGTCCGTCGCGATCGCGCATCGCGCGCACCGCGAGCGAGCCGATGCCGGGCCACGAGAAGATCTGCTCGGTGATCACCGCGCCGCCGAGCAGCGCGCCGAGCTCGAGCCCGACCACGGTGACGATCGGCACGAGCGCGTTGCGCAGCCCGTGCACCAGCACGACGCGCCACCCGGCGACGCCCTTGGCGCGCGCCGTCCGCACGTAGTCCGCCTCGAGCAGCTCGATCATCTCGCCGCGCACGAGGCGCGTGTAGTACGCGGCGCCGAAGACCCCGAGCGTCAGGGCGGGCAGGGCGAGGTGGCGCAGCCCGTCGACGAAGCCCTCGCCCGCGCCGCTCAAGGGGAGCCAGCGGAGCTGGTACGCGAGCAGCCACTGCAGCGCGACGCCGAGCACGAAGGTGGGCGCGCTGATCCCGAGGAGCGCGATCGCGACGGTCGTCGTGTCGAGCCAGGTGTTGCGGCGCAGCGCCGCGAGGAGCCCGCTGCCGACCCCGAGCAGCACGCTGATGGTCACCGCGGCGAGCGCCAGCACCACCGTGCGTGGCAGCCGATCGGCGATGATCGTCACCACCGGTCGCCGCTGCTGGTAGCTGCGCCCGAGGTCGACGTGCAGCGCCCCGAGGTGGCCGCAGCTCGCGTGCTCCGACGTCGACCGGACGTCGGGCTCGCGAGGACCGAGGTGGACCAGGCGCTGGAGGAAGATGCCGTACTGCTCGGCGATCGAGCGATCGAGGCCGAGCTGCTTGCGGATCTTGGCGACGTCGGAGGGCCGCGCCTGCGCGCCGGCGACCATCCGCGCGGGATCGCTCGGCAGCGCGCGGTTCAGGACGAAGGTCGCGGTGGTCACCAGGAACACCACCAGCGCCGCCCACGCGAGGCGCCGACCGACGAAGCGCAGCGCGTTCATGGTGGCGACCTCCGCGAGGCGTCGGGGCCGCCTCCGAGGGCATGGACCGGATCGCGCAGCAGCACGCCAAGCGCGGCGCCGCTGCGCCCGGGACCGACCAGCGCGAACGCGGCGCGGCGCGCGGTGTCGTCGATCCACACCGGCTTGAAGCGCTTGAACAGGACGGGGTGCGAGCGGTAGTCGCGCACCCACGGCTGCAGGAGCTCGAGACGCAGCGGGTTGTAGTTGAACGACCACGGCGCGTCGTCGCAGACGATCTGCTCGGCCTGCCGGTACATCTCGACGCGCCTCTTCGGATCGAGCTCTCCGTGCGCTCGATCGAGCAGCGCGTCGAGCGCAGGGTTCCGGTAGAACGCCTTGTTCTGGCAGTCCTCTTCGCTGATCGCCGCCGACGAGAACAACGGCTCGAAGAAGTCGCTCGGGTCGGCGAAGTCGAGCAGCCAACCGTAGTAGCCGAAGGCCACCGTCTTGGGACGCCCGGTCTCCGCGAGGTGCTGGGCGAAGCTCGTGTCCTTGATGGCGATGCGGATCCCGATCTGCTTCAGATCGTGCTGGAGGATCTGCGCGTAGCGCACGGCGCCTTCGCCTTCGCCGGCGTAGTAGGTGATCGTCTCGGGCCAGCCGCCCTTGCCGGTCGCCGGATCGAAGGGGTACCCCGCCTCGGCCATCAGCGCGCGCGCGCGAGGGAGATCGTACCGCTGCTCCCACGGCGGATGCGGCTCGTAGCCGGCGATGCCCGGCGGCAGGAGGTGCCCGGTCACCTCGGTCCAGCCCTCGTAGTACTTCTGGAGGTTGGGCCGGTTGAGCGCGGCGGCGACCGCCTGCCGGATGCGCCGATCGTCGAACGGGCGCATCTCGACGTTCATGAAGTCGCCGTAGAACTCGGGCACCGGCGTCTGCCGCAGGTACTTGGACCACTCGGGGTGGGTGCGGAACCAGATCGCTCCCGGCCGCTCGAACTCGTTGAGGATGGCGTCGATCTCGCCGCGCTCGAGCTGGAACCGCTGCGTCAGCCGCGAGACGTCCATGCGCAGCTCGATGGCGTCGAGCCACGGGCGCCCCTTCTCGAAGTACTGATCGAAGCGACGCACGCGCAGCGAGCGGCCAGGCTGCCAGCTCTCGAAGCGGAACGGACCGGCGCCGCACGGCTGGTTCTGGAACGTGTCGTCGTAGCGGGTGCCCGCGCTGCGGCAGACCGGCCGCAAGAACGGCAACGCGAGGACGGCGAGGAACGTGGCGTCGGGCGACGTCAGCCGGAAGGTGACGACGTGCGGTCCTTCGACCTGCACGCCGGAGAGCGCCGGCGCCTTTCTCGCGCGGTACTCGGCGAGGCCCTCCAGCCGCTCGTAGAACGTGAGCGCAGGGGTCGGCGTGTCCGGCGCGAGGGCGCGCTCGACCGACCGCTTGACGTCGTCGGCGACGAGCTCGTTGCCGTCGTGCATGCGCACGCCGCGGCGCAGGAAGAAGCGGTAGGTGCGACCGTCGTCGCTCCGCTCCCACCGCTCGGCGAGATCGCCGGCGATCGCGCCGCCGTCGTCGTAGTCGACGAGGCCCGCGAAGAGCAGATCGAGGTACGGCTTGGACTCGGTGTCCATCGACACGGCCGGATCGAGCGAGCGCAGGTCGGTGAACGTCGCGAGGCGCAGCGTGCCGCCGCGGCGCGGCGTCGACTCGCTCGGCGCGCCGCGCGGGCCGCTGCCCTCGTGGCAGCCGCTGCACCCGACCGAGCCGAAGAGAGCGGCGGCGGCGGCGAAGAGCAGCGTCGAGAGGAGCCGGCCCGCCATCACGCGTCCTTCCGCCTTCATGGCGCATCCTTCGGCCCTCATGGCGCATCCTTCGGCCTTCACGACGCATCCTTCGGATCGACTGCGTCGCGCAGCCCCTCGCCGAGGAGGTTGAAGCCGAGCACGGCGAGCAGGATGGCCACCGCCGGGCAGACGAGCAGCCAGGGAGCGACCGAGTAGTAGGCGCGCCCGTCGTCGAGCATCCGCCCCCAGCTCGCCGCTGGCGGCGGCAGCGAGAGCCCGAGGAAGGAGAGCGCCGCCTCGGCCACGATCATCGAGGCCACCGAGTTGGTCGCGAGCACGATGGCGACGCCGATCACGTTGGGCAGCACGTGCCGCAGCAGGATCGCCGGCGCGGACTGCCCGAGCGCGCGCGACGCGACGACGAACTCGAGCTCGCGCACCTGCAGCGTCTTGCCGCGGATGACCCGCGCGGTCCCCGTCCACGCCGTGAGGCCGAGCACGAGGAAGATCGTCGCCTCGGAGGTGCGCTCGATCGCGGCGGCCAGCGCCATCACCAGGAGGAGGAAGGGGAAGGCGAGGAGGACGTCGACCGCCCGCATGGCCACGTCGTCGACGTCGACCCGCGGCGCGGCGAGCGTCGCCCGCCTCCGCTTCTCGAACGACCAGCGCAGCGCGCCGGACACGGTCGCGACGGCGACGACCGCAGCCGCGACGCGGTGCTCGCGCAGCGCGCCCAGGCGGTGGACCGCGACCCACCCGACGAGCGGCAGCGAAAGCGCCAGATCGAGCAGGTCGGTCGCGATCACCGCGCGGCGCCTGCGCACGAGCGAGAACCCGACCGAGCCGGCGCGCACCATGGCGCCGAGCGTGGCCAGCCACGCGGCGAACCCGAGCAGGCGGAAGCCGGCGAGGTCCCTGCCGAGCGTGATGGCGAGCCCCGCCGCGGCGCCGAAGTGCAGCGCGACGACGTCGCCGATGGCGTCGAGCCGCACGCGCGTCCCCTTGAAGTAGCCCGAGGCGATCCCGACCGCGGTCCCCAGCGTGACCGCGATGGTGGTGGCGACGAACGCCACCTCGAGCGACAGGCGCCCGCCGTGCGCGAGGCGCACGAGCAGGTCGCGGAAGATGTTGTCGGTGCCGAGCCAGTGCACGCGCGACGGCGCGCCGGGGACGCCGAAGGGGCCGCGGCCGCGATCGAAGTCGGGCACGTAGGGGTCGTGCCCGGCGATCAGCGGGCCGACGAACGAGAACAGGACGATCGCGACCACCAGCGCGAGGCCGACGAGGGCGCCGCGGTTCCTGCGGAAGCGAGCGATTGCGCGACGGTCCATCGCGAGCGCGTCAGCGTACCGCGCCGCGTGCTCGATGGGCGGCGCGTTCGCCGCGCTCGCCCACGCCCGTGGTGGAAAGCCCGAGGAAGTCGCGCACGAGCGCCTCGACGTTCGAGGGGCGCTCCGACTCCGGGAAGTGTCCGCAGTCGAGGATCTCGAGGCGGGCCTGGGCGAGCTCGCGCGCGAGCCTCGTACCGTGCGTCCACGGCGCGACGTCGTCCTCGCGCCCCCACACGACCAGCGCCGGCGCGCGCACCCGGGGCACGCGAGCCTCGATCGTCTTGGGCGTGCGGCCCTCCTCGAGGAGCCGCCAGGTGAGGCCGAGCGCGCTCGCCGCGACGTCCTCGCCGACGTACCTCCGCAGGACGCGCGCGCCGAGCACGCGGCGGCCGAGCGTTCGACCGAGCAGCGGCGCGGAGGTGACGCGGTCGTCGAAGCGTCGCGGCACGGGGTAGCAGACGGGCGCGACGAGCACGACGCGCTCGACGAACTCCGGCCGATCGGCGGCGGCGACGATCGCGGCCGCGGCGCCGATCGAGTGACCGAGCCACGTCGCCCGACCGAGCTCCAGCGCCGCGACGACGTCGAGCACGCTCTCGGCCAGCGCCTCGAAGCTCGTCGCGCCGGGGAGCGGCGCCGACGCCCCGAAGCCAGGCAGATCGAGGGCGACGACGCGCCGGCGGCCGGCCAGCGCGGCGCCGAGCGCGGTCCACTGCGCGTGATCGCGGCCGAGGCCGTGGAGCATGACGATCGCGGGCGCGTCGCGCGGACCGCCGTCGACGTAGCGGATGCGCACGCCGCGGAGCGTGACGTCGAACGGCGCGAGCGTGGGCGGCGAGGCGTTCATTCCGCGATGGGGGCGAGCGGGCGGGGACCATAGCTGCCGCGGCGCGTCGTGTAACGCCCCCGACCGCGATCGGATTCGTGCCTACATCGCCGCTCATGCTGCGCGGGTTCCGGACAACTCCTCAGCGGGGAGCCATTCCGGGGAACGGGCCGCTGCCGGCGAGGAGGGCCTGGGCTCGCGACCCGAGAAAACACGGGTGGAACGCGCGCAAAGAGGCGCGCGTGGGCCCTATCTCTATCGGTATTGCTGCGGACAGCTTCTGACATCAGTAAGAAGCCGAACCATAGGACCTCTGCAGCAGGACGCATCTAAACCAAACTTCCATCGCACAACGTTGACCTCGTTACATTGAGTAGAATACATTCACGAGCACCTCGAGGACGGCGACATTGAAGGTCACCCTTCTCGCGGAACCGCAGTTCCGCTCCCATCTCGTCGTGGTGAACGAACCAGCGCGACGACAGCGATGAGGAGACCGATCGTCCAAGACGACGGCGCAGTCAGGTCCGAGCGTCTCCAAGGTGCGTTCCGACGTTGCGGAACGACGACGCCCGGATGCCGATCAGGATCGAGGAGGGGGAGCCGGTGGCTGCCGAGGAATCACTGACCAGCGCGAACGATCTCGACGACGAGGCGATCGCGCGCTTCGAGGCGGCGCACTCCGGTGGGCTGACCTCGCAGGGGATCCTCGACGCGCTCGACGGCACGAAGTTCAAGATCAGCGAGGCGACGTTGCGGAAGTGGGTGCAGCTCGGTCTGCTCCCGCGCAGCGTGCGCGTCGGTCGCAAGGGGAAGCACCAGGGCTCGCAGGGGATCTACCCGGTGGGCGTGATCCGGCAGATCAAGCGGATCAAGGAGATGATGTCCGCCGACTTCACGATCGAGGAGATCCAGCGCGAGTTCCTGTTCGCGCGCTCCGACATCGAGGAGACCGAGCGGGTCCTCGGGCGTGCGATCGACGGGCTCGAACGCGCGATCGTGGAGCGAGCCGGCGCGCCGGCCGCGAAGAAGTTGGAGCGCGACATCGGCGAAGCCCGCGACCTCGCGGAGCAGCTCGTCGACAAGCTCACCGACATCGAGAACAAGCTGACGATGCAGGCGCGGCTGCGGAGAGCCGCCGTCTGAACCCGAGCGCGCCGTTCGCGGTGGGAACGGCGCAGTGAATCACGACGACCCGCGCGGCGGCGCGGGGCCCTCGACGTGTGTCTTCACGTGGCGACGTGGGGGACGACGCGCGAGCCGTCGTGTGGGGCCCCCAAGTCGAGGCGAGGCGGGCGGCCTTCGAGAGGCGGTTTACGAGCAACGATCCACGGGAGAGGGACGGCCATGGACGAGATGCACGGCGACGAGATGGGCGGCTTCGAGAGCGACGACGACATGGATGGGTTCTCGGAGGGCGAGCTCGTCGAGTCCGAGGGGGGCGATGATCTCCAGACCGACGGCGCCCTCGCGCTGGCGCCCGAGCCGCAGCTCACCCGCGAGCAGCGTCGGTCGCGTCGCAAGCGCGACGTGCGCGCCCGCACCATCAGCGTGAAGCGCCTGAGCAAGGCGGAGTTGGAGCGCGGACGGCTGCTCTACCCCGAGGACACCGCGTCGGTGCGTCCGCAGAGCCGCGCCGAGTGCCTCGATGGCCCGCGTCCGTGCCCGTTCGTCTCGTGCGCGCACCACCTCTATCTGGACGTCTCGCCGCGCACCGGCGCCATCAAGCTGAACTTCCCCGATCTCGAGGTGTGGGAGATGACCGAGACCTGCGCGCTCGACGTCGCCGACCGCGGCGGCACGACGCTCGAAGAGGTCGGCGCGATCATGAACCTCACCCGCGAGCGCATCCGCCAGGTCGAGGTCAAGGGCCTCGCCAAGCTGCAGGCGCTGCAGGACATGTCGAACCTGCGCGACTACGTCGACGAGGGGCCGATCGGCAAGCGCAAGCTGCCGGTGATCTCCACGCGCGATCTCGACAAGGAGCTCGCCGACGAGAAGGCCCGCCTCACCTCCGAGGACGCCGACGAGGAGGAGCTCGACTCCTTCTGAGTCACCGGCGCGCTCGGGTGTAGAGACGCTCGAGCGCGGCGCGGCACGGCGGCTCGGCGGCGCTCGCTTCGCGCGAGGCGTCGTCGGCTCCGGCCACGATGATCGCGAGCTCGGACTCCGTCGCGGCGCCGTTCCCTCCGGCGTCTTCGGGGCCGAGCTCGCGGGCTTTTTGGACGAGCTGCTGCGCGCGTAAGAGGTGCTTGCCGTACTTCGAGCAGGCGTCGCGATCGGCGCAGGCCAGCGCGTCGTCGCACTGCGCGGACTCGAGCGCGCGGAGCGCCGCCGCGCGATCGGTCGCGCTGGCGCCCTGGAAGCTCTCGTAGGCGCGGACGATCGCGCGCGCGTCCGCGCGCCCCGTGTCGCGGCGGCACCCGACGACGATCGCGGATCCCAGGAGCGCGGCGAGCAGGAGGCGGGTCATCGGATCCGCCGAGCGATCCAGAATCCGCGCGGGGTGTCGAGCACCTCGGACGTCGCGCCGATCGGGAGGGTGAAGAGCACGTACTGCGTGCCGGGCTCGAGGAGCCCGCGCTCCACGCGGCCGATGTCCGTCGCGGACCCGGTGTCGCCCGCCTTCGCCGCCGCGGCGAAGTCGGTCTTCGCGAGCGCGGCGAGCTGCTGGGCACGCGCGAGCGCCTGATCGCGCGGCGGCTCGTCGAACGTCGCGAGCTGCGCGCCCTGATAGCGCACCAGCACGACGCCGATGCGAATGGCGCGCGGCGTACCTTCGGGCAGCGGCGGAGGATCGCGCCCGTCGGGCAGCTTGAACCCTTTCTCGGAGTTGCCGACGCCCTCGAGGGCCGCCTGGATCTTCGCGAGCGGCGGCCCCTCGCTGATCGGGAGCTTCTCGAGCTCCGCCATCGCCGAGGCGAGCTGATCGGCCGCGGCGCTGCTGTACGGCGCGACGGGCGCCGACGCCGGGCTCACCGAGGGTGGCGGCTCCGGCCGCTTGGGCTTGCGCAGGATGACGAACGCGAGCACGGCCAGCACCACGACGCCGACGGCGATCGAGGTCGAGCGCGGCGGGCGGTCGTCCAGCATCCTGCTCGAGCGTTAGCGCGTCCGGCGCCGCGGCTGAAGCCGTGCGGGCGCGGTCGAAGACGGTCGGCCGCCGCCGCGCTCGCTTCCGGCGACGCGACGTGCGATCGCTCACGAGGACCTCCATGATCGCCCCTCGCCTTCAGCAAGCCATCGCGACCCTCGCCTCGTCGGTCGACACGCTGCCCGGGGTGGAGGACGAGCTCCGCGCGCGCTGGTCCGACGGCATCCCCGGCGATCTCCCGCGCGACGTAAGGACCGCCGCCGACGAGCTCCAGGAGGCGATGCTGTCGCTCTTGCAGGACCACGAAGCGACCGAGGCGCTCGCGGGGCTCCTCGCCACGCCCGCCCGCTCCGTCATCCTGCTCTGGTGCACCGCCAACGCGTGGCGCGACGAGATCGCGTTCGCGCGGCTGCTCCGAGGGGCGGCGCGCGAGCAGCGCCGCCCACTCGACGACGTCGCGAAGCTCGCGCGTCGTCGCGTGATCGAGGGTCCGCTGCTCGACGCGCTCCGGTGTGCGCCGCTGATCGGGCAGGGCGCGGACCTCGCGTCCGCCGAGAACGTGGAGGCCTGCGCGCGTCTCGAGATCCTCGTCTGGGAGGCGGGCGCGACGGCGCTGCGCATCCAGGAGCTGGGGCGCTGGCTGTGGGGCTCGGAGGAGACGTTCGACGCGCTCGTGCGCACGCCCGCGCACGGTGCGCTGCGCGGCCGCGTGCTCGCAGCGCGTCGGCTCGAGGTGGCCGCCGACGGGATGCCCGAAGGCAGCCCGCTGGTCGGCCGCACGCTCGCCGTCCTGCAACCGTTGTTGTTCCACCCCGAGCCCCTCGTGTGGCTGCCTGCCGCGCGCGCGCTCGGCCGGCTGACCGGGACCATCGACCAGCTCGAGGGCACGCTGCTCGACTGGGTCATGGGCGACGCGAAGGTGCTTCGCCAACGCGCGATCACCGCGTTCGCGTGCCTGCGCGCGAGACAGCTCAAGATGTTCGGCAGACAGCTGCAGAACATCATCGAGGCGCCCGACGACGTCGGGTGGGTGCTCGCCGCCGTCGCCGCGGCGACGCCGTACCTGTTCTTCGAGCGCAACGATCTCTTCCAGAACCTGAGCACGCGTGTGCTCGGCGGCGACGGCGGCTCGATCGCGGCGCGCGCGCTCGCCCGAGGGCTCGCCGCGCTGTTTCGGCGGGGGCTCCACCAGGACGACATCGAGCGACCGCTCAGGGCGCTCCGCGAGAGGGCGCGCCGCGCGCGCCCCGACTCCCTCGAGGACGCCCGCCGCTGGATCGAGGTCATCGCGGTCACCGATCCGATCGACGGCGCCGAGCGCGATCCGCTGGACCTCGAGATCGGCCTCGAGAATCTCGTGCGCGTGGCGGCGCGGTACGACGACGTCGAGGCCGACGCGCGCGCCGCACGGTTCGCAGGGTCGGTCGCGCAGTCGTTCGGCGAGGCGCATCGCCTCGCGATCGGCGCCGGGACGATCCGTGCGCGCGCCGCCGCGATGAACGCGCTCGAGGGGTGTGCGCGCTCGTTCGCGCTTCGGCTCTGGAGACCCCTGCTCGCGACCTCGCCGACCGCCGAGCACGTCGAGGAGCCGAGCCTCGAAGAGGCGTGGAAGATCCTCGCGCGCGCGCCGGCCGACATCCTCGACCACGTGACCGAGGCGCGGCGCGCACGCGGATCGGACGCGCCGGAGCTGCGGACGCTCGAGGTGCTCGCCGTGCGGATCGGCGGCTACGCGCTCGACGCGTGCGGCGAGGGCGAGGTCGGCCCGAGACCGGGTGAGGCCGCGCACCAGACCTGTCTCTGGCTGCGCAAGCTCGACGCGCTGGCCGGCGCGGCGCGCGAGGTGCCGCCGGCGCTGCAGACCGCGCTCGGCACGCTGTTGTGGCGGCTCGTCGACACCACGCGCGGCACGTCGCTCGGCGAGGTAGACGACGTGCGCTGGCTCGGTCCGTTCGCCGCCTGGTGGGCGCTGGTGATCGATCGACCGGCGATGCTGCTGCAGCTCGCGACGGCGCTGCCCATCATGGAGGCAGGCGCGCTCGCGCGCTGCTGCGAGCAGGCCGACGCGCTGCGTACGGCCTTGTCCTCTGGCCAGGCGGACGGCACGTGGGGGGACTCGGTCGCGGCGACGCTCGCGGAGCTCCACGCCGAGGACACCGAGCTCGCCGAGGCGCTCGCCGATCTGTCGCGGGCGCTCGCGGCGTTCGCGGGCGCGGCGAGCAACCGGCCGAGCATCGACGATCTGTGTCTCCAGCTCGTCTTCGCGGGCGAGCGCCTGCAGGGCGCGCTCGCCGATCCGGTGCGCGCGCTCCACGCGGCCAGCGAGGCGAGCCGCGAGGACTCGCTGTCGAGGCGCGAGACCGAGAACGCGCCACGCATCGCTGCGCTCGTCGCCCGAGCGATCCGCTCGCGCGACGTGTCGATGCTCGAGGTCTGGCTCGCCTCGCTCGGACCGATCGCGTCGGTGCTCCTAGAACAGGCGGTGCAGGGCGCGATGCGTCGATCGCCGCCTCCGCCGCCTCCGACGCGCAAACCCGAGGTGAAGCTGATCGAGGGCTACGAGCTGATCGCGCCGCTCGGCGAGGGCGGCATCGGCTCGGTGTGGCTCGTGCGCAAGCCGGGCGCCGATCGCCTGTTCGTGCTGAAGATCCCGAAAGCCGACGCGCTCGCGAGCGCGACGCCGACGGAGCGCGAAGGCATCCTCGCGTCGTTCGTCGAGGAGGCGAAGGCGCTCGCCGGTCTCTATCACCCGAACGTCGCGAACATCATCGATCGCGGCGTGTCGTCCGGGGTCCCCTTCCTCGTGCTCGAGTACCTGATCGGCGCCGATCTGCGGCAGTACTCGATGGCGCAGAAGATGTCGCTGTTCGAGCTGCGCACCGTGGTGCTCGAGGCGTGCGCCGGCCTCGACGCGCTGCACCGCGCGGGCCTCGTGCATCGCGACATCAAGCCGGCGAACATCTGGCTGCGGCTGCCGCTCTCGGGAGGCGAGCGCTTCGATCCCGGAAAGCACCGCGATCCCGCGCGCGTTCAGCCTCTGAGCTCGGTGGTCATCGACTTCGGCATGGTGCGCGCGACGCGCATCCCGCCGGCCGGAGCGGGCCGCTTCGTCACCGGCACCGTCGGCTACATCGCGCCGGAGCAGGTGCTCGATCCGGTGGAACTCGATCCACGCGCCGACGTGTACGCGCTCGCGGGCACCCTCTACAACGTCACGACGGGACGCTCGTTCTTCGACGAGATCGAGGGGCAGCGCGATCGGATCCTCGCGCACCTGCGACGTGATCCGTTCGAGGATCCCGAGCGGCTGCGCGGGTTCCCCGCGGCGATCGCCAAGGTGCTGCGGGAGGCGACGCTTCGTAACCCCGGCGACCGCCCGTCGCCGATGGAGCTCGGCCGCGCCTTCGCGGCGGCGCTATGAGGGCGACGAATGGATCGCGTCGCAACCAGCAAGTTCCTCAGTTACGTGCTGCGGCATCACCCCGCTGCGATCGGGATCACGCTCGACGAGGCGGGGTGGGTCGCGGTCGACGCGCTGCTCGACGCGCTCCGCGCGCACGGTCGCCCGCTCGAGCGCGAGCAGCTCGAGGAGATCGTGCGCACGAGCGACAAGCAGCGCTTCGCCCTCGAGCACGGCCGAATCCGCGCGCACCAGGGCCACTCGGTCGCGGTCGACCTCGCCCTTTCGCCGCGTGAGCCGCCGCTGACGCTGTTCCACGGGACGGTCGCACGGTTCCTCGACTCGATCCGGCGAGAAGGGTTGAGGCGCGGCGCCCGGACCCACGTCCACCTGTCGGCGGACTTCGTGACCGCGCAGAGCGTCGGCGCGCGGCGTGGAGCGGCAGTGGTTCTCGTGGTCGACGCGGCGTCGATGCACCGGGAGGGCCACGATTTCTCGGTCACCGAGAACGGCGTGTGGCTCGTCGAGGCGGTCCCCGCTCGGTTCATCTCATTTCCGTAACGGCGCGGAGGGCCCGTCGCCAGTCGGGAGCGGCGATCATCCCGCCCTCTGCGCGCGCGGCGCCGAAGAGGATCAACCTCGGTACGAGGCCGCGCATCGCGCGGAGCACGTCCGCGCGGTCGTCGACGAAGCGATCGAGGCCGAGGTCGACCGCGATGGCCGCTTTGTCGCGCCGCTCGCGGCAGAAACGCAGGTGGCTCGCAGCGAGGCCGGTGTGCGCGAAGAAACGGTGAGCATCGAGCCAGAGCCGCGTCCTCCGCTCGATCCGCGGCCCACACTTCGAAACGAGCCAGACCCGGCCTTCGAACGCCTCGACGATCTCCGCGACGGCCTCGAACGCGCCGGACACTGCGGGCGCCCTCAGCGCCTGCTCGTCGCTCGCTCCGAGGAACGAGGTGTCCGGGCCGTCGCCGGCGATGATCACCCGCCCGATGTCGAAGCGACCGGCTGGGAGGTGACCCTCCACTTCGTCGCGCTCGGCCTCGGGCTGGCCATCGTCAACGGCTGCTGCCGACTGCCGCGCGGGCTGGTGGGCCGCCCAATCGTCGATCTGGCGTCCGTCGACTACCGGGTCGTCCACGCGAAGGCGCTGCGGCCGGACGTCCGAGCGCTCGTCGAGACGCTCCGCGCACACGCCGAGGACTGGCGCGTTGCGCGCGACGTGGCGGTCGCGCGGCAATAGCTGTTTGACCGTCGACGCTCGGCAACGCCTGCGGCGACAACCCCAGGCCGAGCCGGCGAGTCGGTGAAGTCCGAAGGACTTGAGGTGCAGTCGGTGCCCCGGACTTCAGTCCGGGGGGATTTTCAGATCTTCAGTTGGGCTCGCCGCCCTTGTTGCCGCCGCGGCGGCCGGGGGGCCACACGTCGGTGAGCGCGAGCTGCGCCTCGCACCACTCGGCGCGCGCCGAGAACTCGTTGAAGCGGGCGCCCGACTCGACGCCCTGCTCGGCGAGGCTGGTGAGCGCCTCGCGCGCCTCTTCGAGCGTGCGCCTGGTGGCCGCCGGATCGATCTCCTCCTCGACGACGAAGTGCTCGGTGATCACGAGCACCTTGTCGGGACCGGCCTCGGCGAAGCCGGGGCCGATCACCGCGCGCGAGAGCTGGCCCTTCACGCGCCAGGTGAGGACGCCCGACCGCAGCGCCGCGAGCAGCGGCAGGTGACCGGGGAGCACGCCGAACTCGCCGTGCACGCTCGGCGCCTGCACCTCGTCGGCCAGGACCCGGATCGCCACGCCGTGGCGGGTGACCACCTCGAGGTGGATGCCGTCGATCGGGTCGGCCATCAGGCGCCTGCCTTCATCTTGGCGGCCTTGTCCTTGACCATCTCGATGTTGCCGACGAGGTAGAAGGCCTGCTCGGGCAGGTCGTCGTACTTGCCGGTCATGATCTCTTCGAAGGACTCGATGGTGTCCTTCAGCGGCACGTACTGCCCCGCGAGGCCGGTGAACTGCGCGGCGACGAAGAACGGCTGCGAGAGGAACTTCTGGATCTTGCGGGCGCGGGCGACGAGGAGCTTGTCGTCTTCCGACCGCTCGTCCATGCCGAGGATGGCGATGATGTCCTGCAGGTCCTTGTAGCGCTGCAGCGTGCGCTGCACGTCGCGGGCGACGCGGTAGTGACGCTCGCCGATGACCTTCGGATCGAGCAGCGTGCTCGTGGAGTCGAGCGGGTCGACGGCCGGGTAGATGCCCAGCTCGGCGATCGCGCGCGAGAGCACCGTCGTCGCGTCGAGGTGGGCGAACGTGGTGGCCGGCGCCGGGTCGGTGAGGTCGTCGGCGGGCACGTACACGGCCTGCACCGAGGTGATCGACCCCTTGTTCGTCGAGGTGATGCGCTCCTGGAGGGTGCCCATCTCGGTCGCGAGGGTCGGCTGGTAACCGACGGCGCTCGGGATGCGGCCGAGGAGCGCGGACACCTCGGAGCCCGCCTGCGTGAAGCGGAAGATGTTGTCGACGAAGAGGAGGACGTCCTGGCCCTCGACGTCGCGGAAGTACTCGGCGGCGGTCAGCGCGGAGAGCGCGACGCGCGCGCGCGCGCCCGGCGGCTCGTTCATCTGGCCGTAGATCAGCGCGGCCTTCGAGAGGACGGAGGCGCCCGACTCGAGCTTCGACTCCATCATCTCGAGGTACAGGTCGTTGCCCTCGCGCGTGCGCTCGCCGACGCCGGCGAAGCACGACACGCCGCCGTGCGCCTTCGCGACGTTGTTGATCAGCTCCATGATGAGGACGGTCTTGCCGACGCCGGCGCCGCCGAAGAGGCCGATCTTGCCGCCCTTGCGGTAGGGGGCGAGGAGGTCGATGACCTTGATGCCGGTCTCGAAGATCTCGACCTTCGTCGACTGGTCGACGTAGGGAGGGGGCGCCCGGTGGATCGGCATCGTCTTCGAGTAGTCGAGGCGCGCCCCGCCATCGACCGGCTCACCGACGACGTTGAGGATGCGGCCGAGCACCTGCGGGCCGACGGGCATCGCGATCGGCGCGCCGCTGTCGCGGCACTCCATCCCGCGGACCAGGCCGTCGGTGGAGTCCATCGCGATGGTGCGGACCATCGACTCGCCGAGGTGCTGCGCGACCTCGAGGACCAGGTTGTCGGGCAGGTTGCTGATCGACGGGTTGCTGACCTTCAGCGCGTTGTAGATGGCGGGGAGCTTGCCCGGCGTGAACTCGACGTCCACCACGGGGCCGATGACCTGTCGGATCTTTCCTGCGTTCTGGAGATTCGCCATCTTTTAGGTGCCTCTGAAGGTTCTCGGATCGGGGCGCGCGCCGCGGCGCTGAGAGTCGAACCGCGGGCGCGCGGGTATCACGGCGCCCGCCCGCTTTCAACGGGTACTGAACGCCCGTACGGCCGCGCGGCGGGTCGCCGGGGACGTGGGGCTCGAAATGGTGCGGGAAAAGTCTTCACGCGCCCGAGGGCCGCGATCTGCGCTCGTCGCTGTGGAGCTTGCCGTCCTTGAGGGTGACGACGCGGGGCATCGACTGGGCGAGCTCGGGGTTGTGGGTGACGATCACCACGGTGGTGCCGTGGCGTCGGTTGATGTCGAAGAACAGGTCGTGGATCGACTTGCTGGTGCCGCTGTCGAGGTTGCCGGTCGGCTCGTCGGCCAGGAGGAGCTTCGGGCTCATCAGCAGGGCCCGCGCGAGGGCCACGCGCTGCTGCTCGCCGCCCGAGAGCTCGCCCGGCCGGTGCGAGAGGCGGTGGGCGAGGCCGACCTCCTCGAGGAGCTTGGTCGCCTTCTGCTCGAGCTCCTTGCGCGGGCGGCCGCCGATCATGCCCGGCATCATCACGTTCTCGAGCGCGTTGAACTCGGGCAGCAGGTGGTGGAACTGGAAGACGAAGCCGACGCGCTCGTTTCGGAGGTCGGCCAGCTCGCCCGAGGAGAGCTTGGTGATGTCGACGCCGGCGATCTTGACGGTGCCCGACGACGGGAGGTCGAGCGTGCCCAGGATGTGCAGGAGCGTCGATTTGCCGGCGCCCGACGGGCCGACGATGGCGGCGACCTCACCCTCGTCGAGCTCGAGGTCGATACCCCGCAGGACCTCGAGCTCCTTCCCCATGTGACGGAAGGTCTTCTTCAGGCCGTGGATCTCGACGAGGCGCCCCATGCTCTGCGCCGGATAACACGGGAACCTACTGCTTGCATCCCTCGAGGAACTTGTCTTTCAGCTTGATGCGCGTCGCCCAGTTGTCCTTCGCGGTCTTGTCGATGCCGCTCATGCCCGGGAGCCTGAGCTTGTACGCCTCGACGTAGAGCGGCTCGCCGTCGGAGCACTTGCCGGCGCGAGCGACGCACTCGGCGCCGCGGTCGAGCGCGTTGATGCCCTGCTGCTTCGCGCTCATCGCGGTCGCGTCCTTCGGGTCGAGCTTGGTGACCTTGGCGTAGATCGCGTCGAACTTCGCCTTGCAGACCTTGGCCGTGACCGGCTTGGTCTTGCCGGTCGAGTAGTCCAGGGTCAGCTCGTTCATCTCGCGGCTGGCGCGCTCGACGAAGTCGACGGCGTTGGTGGCGGTGGACGCGGGGCACTCGGCGTTCGCGAAGGTGCGCGCCCTCTTGTCGAGGTCCTCCTCCGAGATGATCTTCTTGGTGTCCTGCGCGGCGATGGTCGCGCGGTAGTCCTTGGTGCCCTGCTCGCACTTGCCCGCGCGCATCAGGCAGCGCGCGCGGGTGATCTTCGCGCCCTCGTTGTCGAACTGGTTCGGGTCGAGCTTGAGCGCGCGATCGAAGTCCTTCAGGCAGCCCTCGCCGTCGCCCTGGGCGAGCTTCGCGATGGCGGACTGATAGGCCTTGTTCGCCTGATCCATGGCGAGGCCCTTCTCGCTCGCCTCGGCGAGCGTCGGTCCGCCGGGCGTGGGCGGCGGCGTCGGCGTCCCGGCGCCGGCGACCGTCGGCGCGTCGGGGGCGGCCTCGATCTTCCGGAGGACCAGGCGAATCGGGACGCGGCACGCGTTGAGGTTGTTGGTGGTGCAGCTCTTGAGATCGCCGCCGTGACCGAGCTGCGCCTCCTTGTGCTTGGCCTTGCCGCCCGCGCCCGCGCCGAAGCTGCTGGCCTCGGCCTCGCCTTCGACGTGCGAGGTGCTCTCGAGCTCGAACGCGCCGAGGTTGTACGAAGAGACGAAGTGCGTGGCGCCCTGGCAGCCGGGGTAGCCGGCGAGATCCTTCGCGTAGACCATGTCGCGCGAGTCGATGGCGACGCCGCTCACGAAGTACTTGAGGTGCAGCGTCTCGCCGGCGGCGACCTTGGCGGAGAGCGACACCGCGCCGAGCGGCAGCTTCGCGTAGAGCTCTCCCTCGTCGGCGATGTCGAAGCCCTGCACGGTGCCGCTCGTCCACTGGGGTTGACCGTAGGTGCCGAACTTGCCCGCGATGGAGTTGTCGCTGCAGCGGTCGAGCACCTCGATCTTGCAGCCGGTGTACTTGACGAACACCGTGTCGCGCGCGGCCTTCGCCTCGAAGCTCGCGAGGTCGGTCGCGTCCCACTCGACGACGAACGGCCGCTCGTGCCCGTGTGCCGCTTCGTCGCACTTCTTCGCGACGGCCGTCGCATCGAGCATCTGCGCGCGCCCCTTCACCTTCACGTCGGCGCTGCCTTTGACGGAGCCGCCGCCGCAGCCGAGGGCGAGGACCGGGAACGCGAAGAGGAGAAGGAGGGGCGGGCGCATGCGCCGGGCAGTGTACGGGAAGAGCCGGGCGACCGTCGACGCACTACGCCGGGAGCGAGCCGTTCTCGCGCGCGACGAGCGCCTCGCGCACCTTGCGCGTCAGCGCATCGGGGGTGATCGGCTTCTGCAGGAACGGGACGTTCGACTCGAGGATCCCGTGGTGCGCGATGGCCTCGCCGGTGTAACCCGACATGAAGAGCACCTTGAGCTCGGGCCGCCGCGCGCGCAGCCGCTCGGCGAGCTGCGGGCCGCCCATCCTCGGCATGACCACGTCGGTGAGCAGGAGGTGGATCTTCGCCGCGTGCTGCTCGGAGATCAGCAGCGCCTCGCCAGCGCTCGCCGCTTCGAGCACGACGTAGCCGTTGCGGCGCAGGATGCCGCGCGCGACGCCCCGCACCTGCTCGTCGTCCTCGACGAGGAGGATCGTCTCGTTGCCGCGCCCCGAGTCGGGCTGCACCTGCCCGTTGGCGTGGCTGTCCTCGACGTCGGTGGTGCGCGGAAGGTAGATGCGGAAGGTCGTTCCCTTGCCCGGCTCGCTGTACACCCAGACGTGCCCGCCGCTCTGGCGAACGATGCCGTACACCGTCGACAGCCCGAGGCCCGTGCCCTTGCCCTTCTCCTTGGTGGTGAAGAACGGCTCGAAGATCTTGGCCTGCGTGTCGCGTTCCATGCCGACGCCGGTGTCGCTCACGGCCAGCATCACGTGCGGCCCGGGGGTGACGCCGTGGTGCTCGCGCGCGTACGGCTCGTCGAACTCCACGTCCTTGGTCTGCAGCGTGAGCTTGCCACCGCCGGGCATCGCGTCGCGCGCGTTGGTGGCGAGGTTCAGCAGCACCTGCTCGAGCTGCCCCGGGTCCGCGCGCACCCTCCACGTCGCGGCGGTCAAGCAGATGAGCTCGATGTCGGCGCCGAGCAGTCGACGCAGCATCTTCTCGACGCCGGTGACCGTCTGGTTGAGATCGAGCACGCGTGGGTTGAACACCTGCTGGTGGCTGAAGGCGAGCAGCTGCCGCGTGAGCTCCGCCGCGCGCTGGCCGGCGTGCCGGATCTCGGAGAGGTCCTCGCGGAGCGGCTCGTCGGGGCGCAGCTCCCCGAGGGCGATGTCGGCGTAGCTCAAGATCACCGAGAGCAGGTTGTTGAAGTCGTGCGCGATTCCGCCGGCGAGCCGGCCGATGGCCTCCATCTTCTGGGCGTGCCGCAGCTGCGCTTCGGTGTTGCGCAGCGCCTCCTCTGCCCGCACGCGCTCGTCGATCTGCCGCTCGAGATCGGCGGTGCGCTCGCGGACCCGGACCTCCAGCGTGTCGCGGGTCTTGCGGAGCGCGTCTTCGGCGTCGTGCTTGTCGGTGATGTCGAGCGAGATGCCGAGCAGGTGCTGCGGCGACCCGTCGTCGCCGATGAGCGGGATCTTCTTGGTGTGCAGCCACCGCAGCCCGGTGGCGGTGTCGATCGGCTCCTCGCCGATGTCGAGGAGCCGGCCGCTCGCCAGGACCTCGCGATCCTTCGCCACGAAGAAGTCGGCCTGGTCCTTGGGGAAGAAGTCGTAGTCGGTCTTCCCCAGCATGCTCTCGCGCGACAAGCCGAGCAGCTGCTCGCCGGTCCGATTGAACAGCTCGAAGCGCAGGTGCGCGGCGTCCTTCACGAACACCATCGCCGGCATGTTGTCGATGATCGCGTCGAGGAACGTGTTGAGCCTGCGGATCTGCCGGGCCTGGTCCTTCTGTGCGCTCAGGTTCTCGAACACCGCGGCCACGCACTGGTGAGGCAGCGGGATCGCCTGCACCGCGAACGTGTGCCGGGGTACGCCGAGGTGCTGGTAGTCGACCTCGAAGCTCTGCGCCCGGCCAGTGCGCACGACGTCGGCGTACAGGCGCCTCCGCGCCGGCGTCGAGCCGGGGAACGCCTGCGCCATCGTCTGGCCGAGCCGCGCGCGCACGTCGAAGCCGGCGAACGCGGCCGCGGCGCCGTTCGCCCCGACCATGACCAGGCTCTCGTCGTCGTCGGGGGCGCGGAGCTGATAGATGACGATGCCGAGCTGCACCTGCTCGCCGAGCACACGCCAGACCTCGTCGAGCTCCCCCGGCGCCATCAAGGTATCGGAACCGATCTCGATTGGCCGATGCAAGGTCAAAGCCCGAACGGCACGTCGAGGGCGCGGTGCTTGCGCCACGCGCGGTCGCCGCCGGCGATCTTCCGCTCGGCGAGCTCGTGCATCATCAGGTTGATCGGCCAGTAGGCGAGGTTCTGGATCCACGAGCGGTCGAGGCCGAAGTCGTAGCGGCGCGCGATCGAGCCATAGCTGTACATCGCGCGCCAGGCGCGGATCCAGCCGTCGCGCAGCTGCGTTCGGCTCAGGTGCTTGGGCTCGTAGAAGGGCGCGTCGGTGTCGTGGTCGGGCGACAGCCACCAGCGGTCCTTGGTCAGGCGCCTCTCGGCGAGCAGCCGCTTGTAGAGGCGGGTGCCGGGGTAGGGCGTCAGCAGGGCGAAGAGCGCCATCGTCAGCTTCGAGTCGACGCAGAACTGCACCGTCTTCTCGAACGACTCGCCGCGATCGTCGTCGAGGCCGAAGATGAACGAGCCCCACACGGCGATGCCGTGATCGGCGAGCTTGCGGACGACGTCGACGTACTTGCGCGGCTTGTTCTGGTGCTTGCCGGCGTTGTTGACGGTCAGGTCGTCGACCGACTCGAAGCCGATGAAGAGCGCCTTGCAGCCGGAGCGCGCCATCACCTCGACGTTGTCGACCCGATCGAGCGCGGCGAGCGAGGCCTGGCCGACCCAGTGCTTCTTCAGCGGGACCATCGCGTCGAACAGCTCGCGGCTGTACTTCACGTGGACCATCACGTTGTCGTCGCCGAAGAGGATGCGCGGGCCGCACTGCTCGAGCTCGAACAGCACCTCGCGCACCGGTCGGAAGCGGAACGTGGTGCCGTTGTACGTCGAGACGCTGCAGAACTCGCACGGAAACGGGCACCCGCGCGTGGTCTGCACCACGTCGAAGGGCACGTAGCGAACGCTCTTCAAGAGCTCGCGGCGCGGAGTGGGCAGGCCGACGAGCTCCGGCCACGTCTGGTGCTTGTAGACGCGCGGCGCGGTGAGCGAGCGCGCGCGGCCGAGGCGGCCGGCCCTGGCGTCGTCGACGACCCGCTGCCACAGCCACTCGGCCTCGCCGGCGACCACCGCGTCGGCGTGCTCGAGGCCCTCGTCGGGCAGAGCGGTGACGTGGATGCCGCCGAGGACCACCTTCGAGCCGCGGGCGCGGTATGCGTCGGCGATGGCGTAGGCGCGCGAGGCGGTCTTGGAGTTGACGCTGATGCCGACCAGATCGGGCGCGTCGGTCTCGGCTTGCAGGTCGATGGGCTCGATGCCGTCGTCTCTGAAGGTGAGCTCGACGTCGGGCGGGGTGTGCGCCGCGAGGGTCGCGACCCATAAAGGCTTGATGTACGTCGAATCCTCGTTGGAGGGCGCGACGAGGTGGATGCGCATGCCGATCCAAGCCTAGAGCACCGAACGGTTTGAAGCCTGCTGCAACCCGCGATGTTGCGCGATCTTCGCGTCGTACTCCCTCCGGTCTCCTCGACGTACTGCCAGTACGCCTGCGTCGCCCTCCGGTCCGTGCGACGCGAATCTCACGCAATGGGGCGCGGCTGCGTCGCGTTCTGGTCTACTTTCCCAAGCACGCCCCCGAAACGGAGAGCGCCATGGCCCACTCGCACCGCCACGTCACCGTCGTCGACCACCCGCTCGTGCAGCACAAGCTGACCCTGATGCGGAAGAAGGACACCTCCACCGCGTCGTTCCGCGCGCTGCTGTCGGAGATCTCGATGCTCCTCGCCTACGAGGCCTGCCGCGACATGAAGCTCGCGCGCATGGACATCGAGACGCCGCTCACCGCGATGAACGCGCCGATCCTCGAGGGGAAGAAGGTCGTGCTCATCGCGATCCTCCGCGCCGGCCTGGGCATCCTCGACGGCATGCTGGAGCTCATCCCGTCGGCGCGCGTCGGGCACGTCGGGCTGTACCGCGATCCGACGACGCTCGAGGCCGTCCAGTACTTCTTCAAGGTCCCCGGAAACCTCCAGGACCGCGACGTGCTGGTCTGCGATCCGATGCTCGCCACCGGCAACAGCGCGATCGCGGCGGTCGACCTCATCAAGAAGAACCAGCCGGGCACGCTCAAGCTCGTCTGCCTGCTCGCCTGTCCCGAGGGGCTGAAGCACTTCCACGACGTGCACCCCGACGTGCCGGTGGTCACCGCGGCGATCGATCAGAAGCTGAACGACCACGGCTACATCGTGCCGGGGCTCGGAGACGCGGGTGATCGCCTGTTCGGCACCAAGTAGCGGCGTCCGGCGAAGATGGAGCTCTCCGCCATCCACGTGTACCCGATCAAGGGCGCGCGCGGCCTCTCGCTCGCGGAGGCGGACGTCGGCGATCGCGGCCTCGCCGGCGATCGCCGGTTCATGGTCGTCGACGACGTCGGCGTCGCGATCACCCAGCGTGAGCACCCGCGGCTCGCGCTGGTGCGGCCCGTGTTCGACGGCGACGCGCTCCTGGTCGACGCTCCGGGGATGTCCACGCTGCGGCTGCCGCGCGCGCCGGAGGGCGATCGCCGCTCGGTCGCCGTGTGGAGCGCGACGGTCGACTCGATCGAGCTCGGCGAGCCCGCCGCCGCCTGGTTCTCCGAGGCGCTCGGCGTGCGCTGTGCCCTCGTGTTCATGCCCGACAGCGCGCGCCGGCCGGTGAAGCCGAAGTACTCCACCACGGCGATCGTCAGCTTCGCCGACGCGTTCCCGTTCCTGCTCGCGAGCGAGTCGTCGCTCGCCGATCTCAACGCGCGGCTCGACGAGCCGGTGCCGATGGATCGGTTCCGCCCCAACCTGGTGGTGCGCGGCGCGCCGGCGTGGGCCGAGGATCACTGGGATCGGGTGCGCATCGGCCCGATCGGGTTCTCGCTGCCCAAGCCGTGCGATCGCTGCGTGGTGACCACCGTCGATCAAGACACCGGCGTCGCCGGGCGAGAGCCGCTGCGCACGCTCGCGACGTTCCGCGCGCGCGACGGCATGGTGTGGTTCGGCGAGAACCTGATCCACGAGGCCCGCGGCACGCTGCGGGTGGGCGACCGCGTCGTCGTCTTGTGAGGCGTCTAGAGTCTAGAGTCTAGAGTCTAGAGTCGGAGATCGCTGTGTCGTGGGCCGCGGGCCCCTGCGCCTGCTCGCCCAGGCTGGGTCGAAGGTCGACGTGTCTCGGGCTCTAGACTCTAGACTCTAGACCCTGGACTCTCGACCGGCGCGGCAGCAGCGGGCGCACGTCGAGGTGCGTGGGGCCGTGCGCTCCGAGCACCACCGGGGCGCCGAGCTGATCGCCGAGCCACCGGACGACGCGGGCGGGCGTCGGCGCGGCGAGCGGGACGTCGATGACGGGGCGCGTGCGGAAGAGCGCCTCGGTGAGCGCGCTCTGGTGATCGAGATCGGTGAAGCGACCGAGCCTCGGCGTGCCGTGCTCGTCGAAGAGGTGCGCGTCGCCCGGTGCCGGAAGATGCGCGCGGCAGACGCGCCACTCGCTCATGGCTGCGAGCGCGTCGAGGTGGGTGACGGCGAGCGCGTCGACGCCGCCGCACGCCGCGATCGCGTAGCGCAGCAGGGCGAGATCGAGATCGCCCCAGCGGAACGCGCCCTGCCAGGGACCGTGCGCGTTGTGCGGCTCGGGAAGGCGCAGCGGGCGCTCGGTCGGGAAGGGCCCGGGACCGTGCCGGGTCGCGTACGTGCGCAGCACGCCGAGGCGTATGGCCGGGCGGTCTCCGATGAGCTCGAGCGCGTTGTCGAACGTGCAGGTGCTCCAGGTGGTGAACGGGTGGAACCCGCGCCACTCGTCGAGCAGCACGCCCTGCGCGCCCTCGAAGATCACCGTCGGCTCGGCGGCGAGGCGGCGCGCCCACGCCTCTTCGTCGAGGATCTCGAGGGCGGGCAGGGCGTCGATCCACGCATCGGTCACCGAAAGGTCGTCGAGCAGCGATCGCTCCGTCGCGGCCTCGGCGCCGCTCACCCGCAGCGGCGACGCCTCTTCGCGCAGGCGCTCGCGCGCGCGCTCGAGCAGCCGCCGGAGCCGCGGGCGATCGCGCAGATCGCCCATGCGCAGCGCGTCTTCCGGCGCCGAGAGCGCGTCGCGCATGGTCTCGCCGACGCCGACGCCGCAGCTGCCGTGGCGCCCGTCGCCGCGCGCGATCTCGCGCAGGCGGCACACCGCCTGGTGGAACGGCGTGAGCAAGAGCGCCTCGGCGCTCACCGTGACGCGCGCGAGCGGCTCGCGCACGCCGAGGCGCTCGAGGTGATCGGCCTCGCAGGCGAGCGCCGTCGGGTGCACGACGACGTGCCGCGAGAGGAAGGTCCGCACGCCCGGAACGAGGCTGCCGGACCCGAGCTGCGCGAAGGTGTGGTGCCGCCCGTCGGGCGTGACCACGTTGTGGCCGGCCTGCGCGCCGCCGTTGAAGCGCACGACCGCGCGGGCGCCGAGCGAGCGGACCAGCGCGTCGGTGACCAGGCCCTTGCCCGCGTCTCCGAACCCGAGATCGACGACGATCACCGCGCGCCTTCGAGTCGGGAGCATGGTCAGGCCCTCCTCATCCCGCTCTTGCCGGTCGCCGCGCCGCGCCCGGGGAGCGACGCGGACACCACCCGCGGCTGCGGCGCGGCGTCGCGCCCGAGCGTCGCGGCGAACGGGGTGAGCGCGCGGATCGTCGACGCGACCCGCTCGCGCGTGGCGCCGGCCGCGGTCAGGGCTCGAGCGAGCGCGTCGACGTCGGAGACGACGCCCTCGGAGAGCGCGACGATGTCGGCCGACACCCAGCAGGTGTCCTCCGGGGCATCCATGCAGATGACGTGGTCGCCGAGCAGCTGGCGCCAACGCTTCTCGCAGCGGCGCCGACGATCCTGGTCGGGGACGAGGAAGAAGGGGTGGTACTTCTTCTGCAGCGCGGCGACGACCGCCTTCACCGGCAGATCGGCGTCGAGCTTGTCGCCGATGAGCGCGTCGACCTGGTGGCGCGACACCTCGGGGTAGGGGAGCTCGTCGCCGGTCATGAACATGTAGCCGCGCCGGCCGCGCTTGTTCACGCAGTCGAGATCGGTGTGCTGCGCGAGGAAGTAGAGCGCGAGCTCGTAGGACTCGGTGTCCTGACCGCCGCCGCCGCCCTCGAGGAACGTCCACGTGAGCCACTGGTCCATCAGCTCGGCGGTCGACTCGAACTGACCGACCTGCAGCGAGGCGCTGTCGCAGGTCGCGTCGCCGACGGCGAGGAAGAGGAGCTGCGGATCGGTCACCCCGCACTGCGTCAGGATCTTCATGAAGTTCGGCAGCTCGCGGCGCGCGAGCAGCTCGGGGATCGCGCCCATCGAGCCGGTCACGTCGAGCGCGAACGCGACCGCGAGCGACTGCGGGTGATCGGCGCTGTCGCGCGACTCGCGCATGCGGACGCCGTGCGGGTTCATCAGCGGGTGGCAGCTCGTCTGCGTGAAGAGCGCCTGGCGAGGGAGGTTCGCGCGGCCGGCGGCGAGCGCGGCGTGGGCGGCGTGGCTGTAGTCTCCGTAACCCATGATGTCCTCCTTTGATTCGAGCGTTTCGCCCGTTCAGGGCAGTCGCAACGGCACGTAGGTGGGGGGGCCGAACGCGGCGCGCGCCGCGCGGACGACCAAGCGCTCGAGCACGCCGGCGTCGCCGCCCGCGCGCGCGTGCGCGCCGATCAGGACGCCGTGATCGCGCGCGTGGATCACGAGGTGCTGCGGCAGGATCGCGCCGTGCGCGACGCCGTGCGCGTGCACCCACGTCAAGAGCTCGAGGACGCGGCGCCAGATCCACACCGCGTGGCGCGGATCGATCGCGTCGCCGTGGGCGGCGCGCACGTCGTCGAGGGTGTGCACGAAGCCGCTCTGGAAGCGCATCACCGTCGCGGTGCCGTGGTCGCCCCGGCCGGGATCGGAGACGGCGCCGCGCGCGACGAGCTGCGGCAGCCGACCGGTGAAGTGCGCGGCGCCCGGCGCGTCGCTGTCGTGGAGCGCCGAGAGGACCGACCACTCGCGCTCGAGCAGATCGGCGTCTTCCTCGGCGCGCAGCACCTTGACGAGCACGCGCTCGGTGGGCGCGATCGCGCGGCGGGCGAGGAAGACGTCGCTGCTCTCGCCGCGCGCGAAGCGCCCCTCGACCACGTAGGCGACGTTGCCCACGTTCAGCAGCGGCACGCCCGTCTCGACCGCATCGGCGAGCGCGCGTCGGTACGCCGAGGACCACACGACGCGCGGATCGGCGGCGAGCGTGCCGTCGCAGTAGGGACAGGTGGCCACGGTGGCGCCGATCGCCTCGGGCGGGAGCGGGGCGCCGCAGCGGGGGCAGTCGACGGGGGCCAGGAAGCTCACGTCCGAGACTTTGTGCACGAAATGCTCTAAGTCCAGTCCCCCCTCCACCGGTGACGTCCAAGACGTGGTCGGGGCTCGCACGACTGCGCGCGCGCTCCGCGGAAGCGCGGCCGATCCGTGCGCGCTGAGACTGAGCCTTGCCGGGTGGTCAACCATGTGGCAGGTCAACCTACCCATGAAGAAGCTCTCCGCCGTCCTCGCCTGCTCGGTGCTTTCGCTGACCGCCTGCGGCGCCCTGGGACCGGGCGACGGGAGCGAAGGCGCTGCGGGTCAGTCCGCTGCCGCCCAAACGGAGTCCTTCGCGACCGTGCGCGGCTTCAAGGTGGAGATCGACGGCGCGGCAGGAAAAGAGGTCGACACCGCCTGGGAGTCGGTCTCGGGCGGCGAGCTGATCATCGAGGTCACCGAGACCACGATCGGCAGCGACAGGGATGCGTCGGTCAGCCCCGCTCGCAGCAGCGGCGTCGGCAACGTCACGCTCCGCGGTGTCATGACCCGGAAACGCGCCGCGCTGTGCACGTGGACGGCCAACCGCGCCCTCGACTCGAGGCAGACGCTCACCGTCACCGAGCAGTTATCCGTCGACGGCCAGGTGAGCGACGGCAAGCAGATCGTCCTCTCCGACTGCTTCCCCATCCGCTGCGCCGGTCAGAAGCTCCAGATCCTGTGCCCGCGCGAGCGCGCACGCGTGACGTTGGGCCCTGTCGCCTGCTGCGAGTAGCGGGTCGCCGCCACGGGGAAGGTCCCGGTGCTCGTCGAGCACCGCACGCTCACGTCCGCACGGAGCGCCTCGCCGGTCGCGACGCCGAAGATCGCGCCGACCCCGCTGGGACCGGTGAAGACGTCCAAGCGCGTGCCGGGGGCGCGGCGGCAGAACGATTCGGATCCGCCGAGCGCTTCAGGTGCTTGCGGCAGCCGCGGGACGGGCGCATCACTCGCGCGTGCGCCGCCTCGCACTGAGCGTCGTTCTCGCGGTCACGGGTTGCCGCCCGACGCTCCCCTCCACGGCGAGCGGCGCTGCGGCATGCCCGCTCTCACTCGGGCTCCTGCACGGGCGGCGCATCGACGCCGACGTACGCGCACGGTGCGAGCGAGCATGCAGCGACGGCGATCGTGAGGCGTGCGTCGTGATGTCGATCGCGCTCGAGGACGGACGCGGGGGACCGAAGGATCTTCCACGCGCGCAGGCGCTCGCAGAATCCCAGTGCACCGCCGACTTTGCGCCCGGCTGCACGAGGCTCGGCGTGCTCGACAAGACGCGCAGCCGCGAGTTGTTCCAGCGCGCGTGCGACATGGGCGACCAGGTCGGGTGCCTCCAGCTCGGCTGGTGGTACGAGCACCTCGATGGCGCGGCGCGCGACTACCAGCGGGCGGCCAGCCTCTATCGTGGTGCGTGCGAGCACGGCCAACCGGTCGGATGCACCAACCTCGGGTTTCTCGTCGCAGAGGGGCTCCTCGACGGGAAGAAGGACCGGGCGAGGGCGATGCAGCTCTTCCGGCGCGCGTGCGAGGCAGGAGCTGCCTCGGGCTGCAACAACCTGGCGGTGGCCATCGTCGATGCGGAGCCGGCTCGCGCGCTCGCGCTCTTCGAGCGTGCGTGCCGCGACGACTATGGGACGGCGTGCGTCAACCTGGCGCGCGTGATCGTTCAATCCGATCCGGCTCGCGCGCGTGCCCTGCTGGAGGTGGAGTGCAGGGAAGAGACGGAGCACGCCTGCGAGGATCTGCGCGACTACTTTGGCCGGTGACGCGGCAGGCGATCTGTCAGCGCACCGGCAGCACGCCGCCACGGCCCATCGGCAAGCCGGGGAAGCACGGAAATCAAGCGACCGCGCGCGCCGATCGCGCAGCGACACGCTGTGACGCGACTACTCGTACCGCAGCCCCTCGACCGGCAGCAGCTTCGACGCCGCGCGCGCCGGGTAGAGCGTGCTCAGCGCGCAGATCACCAGCGCGGCGACGGTGACGGCGGCGAAGTCCCAGGGGTTCACCGCGATGGGGAGGCGATCGATGTAGTAGACGTCGGGGTCGATGCGGACGCCGAACCACGACAGGCCGTAGCAGATGGCGTAGCCGGTCGCGACGCCGAACATCGTGCCGATGCCGCCGATGATCATGCCCTCGACCATGAACACGCGGAGGATGGCCACGTCGGAGGCGCCGAGCGCCTTGAGGATGGCGATCTCCTTGCCCTTCTCGGTCACCATCAAGAGCAGCGTGCAGAGGATGCAGAAGCTCGCCACGATGATCGCGAGCGAGAGCACGATGAACGTGGCGATGCGCTCGAGCTTGAGGGCCGAGAAGAGGTTCTTGTTGATCTCGCGCCAGTCGCGCACGCGGAGCTCGGGGCGCGCCACCGCGCGCTCGATCAGCGGGCGGATCGTCTCGGCCGCGTCGGGATCGGTGACCTTCACCTGGATGGCGCCGATGCGGTCGGGCTGCTCGAGGAACTCCTTGGCGACGTCCATCAGGATGTAGCCGTGCGAGACGTCGTACTCGTACATGCCGGAGAAGAAGATCCCGGCGACGCGGAACTTCTTCTCGCGCGGGATGACGCCGGCGGGCGTCAGCTCGCCCATGCGTGACACCAGCGAGACCTCGGAGCCGAGGCGCAGGTGAAGCGTCTTGGCGAGCTCGCGGCCGATGACGATGCCCGGGTACACCGGCCGATCGGGGATCGGCGGCGGCAGCGGGCGCGCGAGCTTGTCGACCTCCGGATCGGGCGCCTCGTGTCCCTTGGTGACGAAGCCAGGCGGCAAGGACGACGCCGGCGCCGGCTTGTCTTCGATGGGCCGGAACAGGGCCTCGTCCTCGTCGACGCCGCGGCGCTCCGACCAGGGCAGCGACGCGACCCGCTCCGGCTCGGCGAGCCACTCGAGCTTGCCGAGCTCCACGTTCTTCGGCAGGTCGATCACCAGGCCGACGGTCGACAGGTCGACGCCGCGCAGGAGCACGCCGGCGGTGTTGGTGCCGACCGACGCCATGACCTCGCTGGTGATCATCGGCGTCCCCGCGACGACGCCGGGCACCTCGCGCACGCGGCCGATGACCGGCTCCCACTCGATGAAGCCCTGCGGCTGTGGCGTGTCGACCGTGACGTGCGCGTTGTTGGCGAGGATCTTCCGCTTCAGGTCCTGCCCGAACCCGCCCATGATCGAGATGACGCCGCCGAGCGAGCACGAAGACACGCTGACGCCGAGGATCGACAGGATGGAGATGATCGTGAGGAAGCCGCTCTTGTGCGCGCGCACGTGCCGCGCACCGACGTAGCGGGCGAACCCCGCGCGCTCGAGCGCGTCGAGGATGAGCGGCAAGAGCGCCGCGAGCACCAGCACGAGCAGCAGCACGCCGGTGCCGAGGGCGCTGGCGCGGATGATCTCGTGCTGCATCACCACCTTCGACCCGCGCGTGACCGGCAGCGCGGCGGCGGCGCGGACAAGCCAGAGGAAGGCCACCGTCAGCACGGCGCCGATGGCGACGAGGATCCACCCGACGACCGGACGCTTGGGGCGGCGCTCGCCCGCGAGGTGGTCCTTCCGCGTCGCCCGCAGGACGAGGATCACCATGCCCACCGCGGTGAGCAGCAACAGCGAGACGGGGATGCCGAAGATCATCGGGTGGTGCTCATCACGAGAATCGGGAGCCGGAGCGGGAGCGGGAGGGGAACCCGGGGAGCTCCGCGCGGATTCCCGTCAGTCTTCGGGGCGCAGGAGCGGGAAGAGGATCACGTCGCGGATCGACGGCTGCGAGCAGAGCATCATCACCAGCCGATCGATGCCCATGCCGAACCCGGCCGCCGGCGGCATGCCGTGCTCGAGCGCGCGGATGTAGTCGGCGTCGTAGTCCATGGTCTCGTCGGCGCCGCGCGCCTTCTTGTCGACCTGCTCTTGGAAGCGCGCCGCCTGATCGTCGGGATCGTTGAGCTCGCTGAACGCGTTGCACAGCTCGCGACCCTCGATGAACAGCTCGAAGCGATCGGTGAGCGAGGGATCGTCGTCCTTCCGGCGGGCGAGCGGCGAGATCTCGAACGGGTGATCGATGACGAACACCGGGACCGAGCGCGACGTCGGGTCGTCGACCGGACCGGTGCGGTAGTCGAGGGTGAGGAACGGCTCGGCGAGGTACTCGTAGACGGCGAACAGCCGCTCGCCAGCGTTCTCGCACTTGGCGAGCCCCTTGCGCAGGTTGCCCCAGTCGATGGCGCGCGCCTGCACCTTGGACCACTCCTTGATGCGCTCCGGCGTGTCGCGCAGCGCCTTGTCGAGGAAGTCGACCACCGTCCGCCATCCGCCGTCGCAGGCGACGACGATCTCGGGGATGCGCGTGGCGCGCGCGGCGTCGAGCGCCGCCCGCTGCATCGGGACGCGCGCGAAGGGGCGGTCGAGCGTGAAGAGGCGGTCCTTGGTCCAGCGCGCGTAGGCGTCGGGCATCGCCACGGCGAGCGCGTGATCGACGAAGCGGAGCATCTTCTCCGTCTGGTCCATCAGGTCGGCGTAGGTCGCGTAGGCCCGGTAGTACTCGAGCATCGAGAACTCCGGGTTGTGCCGGGTGCTGATGCCCTCGTTGCGGTAGCAGCGGGCGATCTCGTAGACGCGGTCGAACCCGCCGACGAGGCAGCGCTTGAGGAACAGCTCCGGCGCGATGCGCAGGAAGAGGTCGAGGTCGAGCGCGTTGTGGTGGGTGGTGAAGGGGCGCGCGGTGGCGCCGCCGACCAGCGTGACCAGCGAGGGCGTGTCGACCTCGAGGAAGCCCTGATCGTCGAGGAAGCGGCGGAGCGCCCGCACCGCGAGGGCGCGCGCGCGGAACACGTCGGCGACCTCGGTGTTGGCGATCAGATCGACGTAGCGCTGGCGGTAGCGCAGCTCGACGTCCTGCAGGCCGTGCCATTTCTCGGGGAGCCCGCGGTGGGCCTTGGTCAGCAGGCGCAGCGACTTGCACTCGAGGGAGAGCTCGCCGGTCTTGGTGACCATCAGGCCGCCCTCGGCGATCACGTGATCGGCGGCCTCGATCTCGCCGCCGGCGACGTGCAGGCGGTCGTAGTCCTTGCCGAGCGCGTCCTTGCGGCAGAAGAGCTGGATCTCGCCGGTGGCGTCGCGGAGGCGAAGGAAGCTCGCCTTGCCGAACGAGCGCACGGACACGATGCGGCCGGTGATGCGCGCGGTGCCGCCGACCTGCTGCACCTTCGTCGCGTCGTACTTGCCGCCCTCGACCTTGGCGTCGGCGTAGCGGGCGAGCACGTCGCCGACGCGCTCGTACGCGCCGACGTCGTTGGCGAACGGATCCTCGCCGCGCGCCCGCACGTTGACCGAGCGCTCCTTGCGCGCGAGGAGGATCGCCGCCTCGGGCGAGAGGGCCTCGATCACGGGGACGGAGGTGCGTTGGGTCTCGTCGGCGTCGGAGTGTTTGTCGGTCATGATTCGCCTGAGGGCAGCAGCGCCGCCATGTCGTCGGGGAGGGGCGCGTCGACGACGAAGGGTTTGACGTTCCTGCCGCCTGCGTACGAGACGCGGCTCGCGTGCAGCGCGTGACGCCCGAGCTCGGGCGCCGACGGCCCGCCGTAGAGGCCGTCGCCGACGAGCGGCGCGCCGATGGCGGCGAAGTGGACGCGGATCTGGTGGCGGAGCGCCTTGGTCGCCGTGGCGTCGACGAGCACGCGCGCCTCGCCGTCGGGCGTCTCGAAGCGGCGCACCACCTTGTAGTCGGTGCGCGCGTCGCGCGGCGACAGGCGGTGCACGTCGCGCGGGTGCACGCAGGCGAACACGCGGCGCTTGTCCTTCGGGTGGGGGGCGAGCGGCACGTCGATGGAGCCGCGATCGGCGAGCTCGCCCTCGCTCGCGACCGAGGCCGCGCGGCCGCTGCCGGCCCCGGGCGCGATGATCGCGAGGTAGTGCTTCTCGATGCGCCCCTCGCGGAGCGCGATCTTGAGCTCGTCGAAGGCGGCCTGCGTGCGGGCGACGATGACGAGGCCGGAGGTGTCGGTGTCGAGGCGGTGCACGAGGCCCGGCTCGCGCGGATCGGCGCCGACGCCGGCGACGTCGGGGAAGCGCGCGACGAGGCCGTTGGCGAGCGTGCCGAGCTCGCCGCCGCGGAGCGGGGCGGAGGCGAGGCGCGGCGGCTTGTGCACGACGAGCATCGAGTCGGTCTCGAGGCGGACGTCGATCTCGATGTCGGCGTCGGGCAGGGCGCGCGGATCGGTGTCCTCGTCGGCGGAGGCGATCTCGAGCCGGTCGTCGGTGTGGACGACGGAGCCCTTCACGGCGCGCTTGCCATTGACGCGAACGCCCGCCTCGAGGAGCGCCTTGGCGCCGGAGCGGGACACCTCGGCCAGGACGGTGAGCGCCTTGTCGAGCCTCGCGCCGTCGAGCGACGCGGGGACGATCAGCGTCTTGGCCGGCTGACGTTGCGCGCTGGATTCGGTGTCTTCGGACATGGGGGCGGAGACGTATGCCACCGGCGGAACGCCCTGGGAAGGGGGCGCGCGCCGTGGGAGGGGCGGGCGCTCGCCGCGAAGCGCGAGCGGCGGTAGGCTGACGGCCGATGGAAGGCGTCTGTTCGTCGTGCGGCGCGCCCGCGAAGCCCGGCATCATCATCTGCGAGTTCTGCGAGAACCCGGTCAGCGCCGAGGCGGCGCGGCGCGCGATCCCGTGCCGCCAGTGCCAGACGCTGAACGTCGAGACGGCCCAGCAGTGCATCAAGTGCAAGGGCTGGCTCGTGGTGCAGTGCCTGTTCTGCAACCACCTCACGCGCAACGACGCGCCGGCCTGCCACGCCTGCCGCGAGCCGTTCGCCGGCGCCGCCGAGCGCAAGGCCGCGCGCGACGCCGACGCGCGACGGCAGCAGTATTTCCAGGTCGCCGGCGCGGTCGCGCCACTCGCCGGCTCGCTGCTCGGCGGCGTGGCCGGCGCGTTCCTCGGAAACCAGTGGAGCCCGTCGAGCCACCACCACGGGCCCTCGTCGTACCAGGGCTCCTCGTACGGCAACCACTCGTACCACGGTCAGCACACCGAGAGTCACCGCGTCGGCGAGTCGTTCGCCGAGGACTCCTCGTACTCGTCGTCGTCGTCCTCGTCGTCTTCGTCGTCCTCGTCGTCGTCCGAGGGAGGCGGGTTCTTCGACAGCATCCTCGACAGCGGCTCCTCGTCGTCGAACGAGCGGTCCGAGAGCAGCAGCTCGGAGGGCGGCGGGTTCTTCGACAGCGTCGCCGAGTCGTTCAGCGACGACGACGATAGCGGGTCGCGGGGCTGAGCTGCGGCGCAGGCGGTGGCGTCGTGCTGGCTGATGCGGGCTGGGTCTAGAGTCTAGAGTCTAGAGTCTAGAGTCGAGAGTCGGGCCGGCGGCCCGCGCATGTCGACCTTCGGCCTTCGACGTTCGATGTTCGACCTTCGACGTTCGACCGTGTCCGCCAGACCTTTGCCTCCGGCGCGGATCCGTCGCAACGTCTCTCGGTGCGTTCGCTGCTGACGGCCGGGCTCGTGTGCGGCACCGCTCTGGGCGGTGCGCTCATGCCTGCGTGCGGAAAGGCGCCGGGCGAGCCGCCGGCGCCGATGACCTCCGCGGTTCCCTACGCCGTCGCGCCCGCCGAATCCGCTTCCGCGTTCGCGTCCGCGTCCGCGTCCGCGTCTGCGTTCCCGTCGGCGTCCGCGTCTGTGTCCGCGTCCGCTTCGGGGCCGCTGATCTCGACCGGGCGTTTCCTTGCGTGGGTCTACGAGAAGCCGCGGCTCGACGCGCCGAAGGCCGGGTGGATCCGCGCCGGCACGCGCGTCGTGCGCTCGGCCGAGCCGCTCGCCGGCGCGGGGTGCAAAGGCAAGTGGTGGGCGGTGGAGCCCGCGGGGTTCGTCTGCGAAGGACAGGACGGGGTCACCACCGATCTCGAGGACAAGGCGGTCGTCGCCGCGGCCGCGCGCCCGCCGGACGTGACCTCGCCGTTCCCCTACGGCTACGCGACGTCGAACGGCGCGCCGCTCTACGTGCGCATCCCCACCAAGGAGCAGCAGCAGAAGCTCGAGGGCGACGTCGAGGCGCACCTCGCGAACGTCGCCAAGCTCCGCGCCAAGACGCCGCCCGACAAGCTCCCGCCCGAGAGCGCGCTGCCGGTCGGGCCGATCCCGTCGTTCCTCGAGAACCACGCGCAGGTGCCCAACATCCTCCCGTGGAACGTCCCGAGCGGCGCGGTGCGCGTGGGCGAGGCGTGGAGGACCATGCGCCTGTCGCTGCTCTCGGCGTTCGAGAGCGAGGGGCGCACGTTCTATCTCACGACCGAGCACTACATCGTCCCGGCCGATCGCATGCGCGCCGCGCGCCTCGCCGACTTCCAGGGCGTGCACCTCGCCGGGCCCGACGAGCAGGGCGAGCACCTGCCGATGGTCTGGGTGCGCTGGAAGCCCGCGCGCCTGCACCTGCTCGAGAACGGCAAGGCCGTCGCCAAGGATCACCTGATGCCGTTCCAGGCGCACGCCGGCATCGCGAAGAAGGAGCGCGTGATCGACGGCACGAAGTACTTCGAGCTGCTCGCCCCGCCGGCGGGCGTCCCCGAGGGCACGTGGCTCGTGCGCGCCGAGGGCACGACCAAGGTCGATGCGGCCACCGAGCTCCCCTACGACGTCGGCCCCGACGAACGCTGGATCGAGGTGAGCATCCAGCGTCAGTCGCTCGTCCTCTATCAGGGGCTGCGTCCGCTGTTCGTCACGCTGGTCTCGACCGGCGTCGACGTGAACGGCGATCCCGAGACGTCACGCGCCACCCCGCGCGGCCACTACCGCATCGGCAACAAGCACCTCTCCTGGCGCATGGCCGGCGACGAGAAGCCGCCCGCGAAGGAGGGCGAGCAGCCCGACCCGCGCTACCGCATCGACGACGTCCCCTACGTGCAGTACTTCCACGGGGGCTACGCGCTGCACGCCGCGTTCTGGCACGACTCGTTCGGCAACCCGAAGAGCCACGGCTGCATCAACCTCTCGCCGCGCGACGCGCTGTGGATGTTCGGTCAGACCGAGCCGAAGGTCCCGGTGGGGTGGCACGGGGTGTACTCGGGGCGCGCGGGGGCGGCGAAGGGGACGACGCTGATCGTGCACATGTGACGGCCAGGCTCGCGGACCGGGTCGAACGTCGAAGGTCGAAGGTCGAATCCGCGACGCTCCTCCGGGCCTTGAACCCACGCGTCGTCCGGCTGGTGACGACGGCTTGACGACGAAGGGTGACCGGGTGGGTTCTTCCCGATCGGGAATGAGGGCTGCGCCATGATCGCTTTGTTCCCGATCGGGAAGTTTATCGCCCGGCGTGCTATTGTCTTCCCGATCGGGAAGGACCACGGATGAGGCTCCGGCACGTCGAAGATCTGGGCGCAGCGATTCGAGCGGAGCGGAAGGCGCAGCGCCTCACGCAGGCGCGGCTTGCGGCTCTGGCCGGTGTGAGCCCGAGGTTCCTGATCGAGCTCGAGCACGGTCGGCCGACTGTCGGCCTCGCGCTCACGCTGCGCGTGCTTTCGACGCTCGGGCTGGACTTGCAGCTGACGAAGCGGAGCGGCGCGTGAAGCTGCTGGTCCGATGGCGCGACGCGATCGTCGGCGAGCTGAGCTCGTCGGACGGCGGGCGCACGCTGCGTTTCCGATACGCGAGCGCGACGGGTCCGCAGGTGTCCCATTCGCTACCGCGCACGCTCGACGAGCAGGACGGCACCTTCTTCGCCAACCTGTTGCCCGAGGGCCAGGAGCGCGAACGACTGGCCCGGGCGCTCGGGGCTTCGCCCGACAGCGCCCTGTCGCTGCTGGCCGCGGTCGGTGGTGACTGCGCGGGCGCGCTCGAGCTCTTGCCCTTCGGCGAAACGAACGCGCCTCCTCCACGACCCGATCGCGTGCTCACGTCCGCGCTGACGATCTCGCTCCAGGTCGACGGCGCGTTGTCGACCATCGTCCGCGAAGGGCTGCGCCTGTCGCTGGCCGGGGCGCAGGAGAAGGTCCCGGTGATCGTGGCCGGATCCGACCTGGTCCTGCCCGGGACGTCTTCGGTGTCGACCCACATCCTCAAGCTCCCGAGCAAGAGCTTCCGCGGCGTCATCGAGAACGAGCACTTCGTCATGCGCGTCGCCCGCAAGGCCGGGCTGATCGTGCCGACGACCACGCTGTGGCGCCTGCCGACCGAAGACGTCGCGCTGCTCGTGGACCGGTTCGATCGACGCGGTGGACGGCGACTCCACCAGGAGGATCTCTGCCAGGCGACCGGTCGCGCGCCCCATGAGAAGTACGAGGCGGACGGCGGTCCGACGCTCGCCGAGATCGTCGCGGTGCTCCGTGCCGCCTGCGCGCGGCCCGCGGCGGACATCGAACGCCTGCTCCGCTGGCAGGCCTTCAACGTGATCGTCGGCAACAACGACGCGCACGCGAAGAACGTCGCGCTCGTGCGCGAGCCCGAGATCGGACTCTCGCCCGCGTACGACCTGGTCTGCACGCGTGCGTGGCCCGCGCTGTCCTCCGAGCTCGCCCTGCGCGTCGGAGGCCGCCGTCAGGCCGGTGACGTCGATGCGGAGGCGTGGCGGCTCGAGGCGAGGACATGCGGCGTCGGCGCCGGCCTCGTGCTCGACCTCGTGGCCGACACGTGCGAACGCGTTCGGGCCCACGCGCGGGCGACCGCCGAGGAGCTCATGGACGCCGCGCTCGGGAAGGCGACGCCGATCCGCGCGGCGCTCGCGCACATCGAGAAGCAGGTCCGTTGGAGCGAGCGGGCGCTCGCGCGTGCGAAGCGTTGAACGAGCGTCGCAGCCCGAAGCGAACGCGCGTGCGATCAAGGACCGGGCGGGCCGTCGCAGCGGAGCGGCAGATGGCCCCAGCGCGTCGTCAGTCCGGTCTCGTCGTACACGCAGATGTAGTACCAGATGAAGCCCGCTCCCTCGCCGGCGGACGCGTCGCAAAGCGGGTACTTGCAGATCATGTCGTGCTCGGGGCAGACCGAGCCGACGACCGGTCGCGTGCTCGGGCAACCCTCGGGCGTCGGTGGCGGGCCGCAGGGCGTGCCGGTGACGGGCGTCCAAGTCGCGCCCTCGCCGGTGCACGAGAACGACAGCGTCTGTCGCGTAGAAGGATCGCAGAGCTCGGGATAGTCGCAGGTGAGCGCGGGGCCGCACGGCCCGCTGGGCGGAAGCTCCGGGCACGAGGGGCCGTCGGTCGAGAGGGTGCCGGTGCGCGCGCCGCAGCCGGCGAGGGCGGCGGCGAGGAACCATGCCCGGGACGTCTCAGAGACCTGCATCGGCGCAGTCGGTACGGAGATCGCGCCTGAAGATCAGTCCGCCATCGATGCCTTCCCACGGTCGGCACGAGTACTTGGAGACCTGGCCGGCCCCGCCGTCCCCGCAGTACTTGTATTCGCAGATCTTCCCAGCATCCTTGCATCCCACCACGTCATCGGGTGGTCCGAGCGGACAGCCATCAGGACCGAATTCCTGAAAACACTTCAGCCTGCCCGGCACCCACTCGCTCTTGCCCTCGAACGGCAGAACGCACTCGATCGTGTCGATTCCGACGTTCTCACCGGTGCAGCGATAGTACTTGCACAGCTTGCCCGGGGGGCAGGGCTCCTTTCGATCCGACATGTTGACGGGGCAGCCGTCGTCGCGCAGCGCGATTTCGGCCCGCGCATCGGCCGCGACCGCCGAGTCGAGGGAGGGCGCCGCCGGCGAATCGTTCTCGCCGACCTTGCCGCAGCCAACCGCGAGCACGGCTGCGATGAACCAGGCGAGGCGGCTCACGGCGTGCACCCCGCGGCTCGAAGCGCCTCGCTCGAGACGAGGGCGCGCTTCTCTGCGGCGAACGCCTCCTCGAAGGCCGTGTTCTCGCCGCCGTGGCTCGCAACGAGCTTCGTGCGCACGGCGGCCAGCGCCGCATACCGTCCGGCTACACAGGGCTTCATGGCGGCGGCCGGCGCAGACGCCTCCGGCGGCGGCGCCTTCTTCGGCTTCTTGCTCCCGTCGATGCGCGTGACCGGTACGCTCGACGGTTTGCCGGCGGGTTCGGCGCGCGCCGGTGCCACCGCGTCGTGGTGCAGCACCACGGACGCGGTGATGGCGCTCAAGAGCAGGCCAACGATGGCGGTTTGCTTCGTGTTCATCATGGCCTCCCGTCAGTACCCGTCGCCGTTCTTCAGACCGCACGCCAAGCCTTCATCGGACATGCCCAGCCCGTGCAGGCCGAGGCATATCCCGCGCTCCATGACGCGGAAGTCGTTGATGTCGGTCAGCGCCGCGTGGAACGTGCCGTCGGCGAACGGGAGGAACGTCAGGTAGTCCGCCTCGTCCTTCTCCGTGTTGGGGACAGGAAGCCTGACGTGCAGCGCGGCCTTGAGGGCAGAGAGCTCGCCCGTCTCGCGAAGCACGAACCCGGTGCTCTTGAGCGTCCTGCCCCACTGGTCCCACGCGAAGTCGAGCCAGCGATGCCCGTTGTAGCTGCCACCTGCCAGCGGAGCGGGGCCAGGTGTCGGCGGGGCGGACGCGCTGATCTGGCGCGTGACGTAGAACATAGGGTGTTGTTTGCCTACGGCACCGCCGGGCTCGTCGGACGGCACCACGGCGATCCAGAACTGGCCGACCGTGCGATCGCCTCCAAGAGGTTCCGCCACGCTCTGTCCGCCCTCGCGGAGTGTGTGGAAGGCGACCGAAGGCTTGCGGCCGGCGAGCTTGGGGTTGCCCGGGAGGCGGATGTCCTCGGTCCAGCTGTCAGCATCCCTGTCGTAGCAGTAGAAGTAGGCGTCGTCCCGAACCTCGCCGTGGTCAGGGTCGATGCGAGGCTTTCCGAAGACGCCGCAGGCCGCACCGAAATCTGCCGGATCCGGGCCGCCGGGAAGGCGATTCGGCCACGTGGCGACGCCCGCTACGCGCCGGGCCTGTAGCCACGTCCCGCCATCGTCGCGGACCTCTTTTCTAGTCCAAGTGCCGTCGGCCGCCGTAGCCCAGTACCAGACGTGTCGGCCGAGCGGATCGCCGGCCTCGACCAGGAACATCGCCAACAACGACTGTTGCGGGTACTCCGGGTGCAGGCTCGGCGTGACGTACATGTAGGAGAGATCGATCTCCGTATCGAGCTGCAGGTCGGAGGCAATCGGTGTCCCCGATCCAGGTTGCCAACCGAGGTCATCGAGGGTGATCGTGCTGGTGCGCCGCACCCAGGCCTTCCCGTCGGTGGTCGTGTACGCAAGGACGATCTGACCGTCCCACTCGAGGGCGCTGACGCCGGCGATGTTCTCGGTCGTCGTCAGCGGTACCGCGCGAATCGGCCACGACTCGAAGGTATGGCAGTTCGTTTCACCCAACCTGCCGGAGCCGCCCTGATCGATCCCGAACAGCTCCTCTGCGTCGAGCAGGCCGTCTCGGTCGGAGTCTCTCAGCCGGGCGAGGTGGCGCGACTGGCAGTACGGCTTCGACCATGGGTCGCCTGTGTTCGCGGTGTCGCAGCTGCCCAGGTAGAACTCGAGGTACTTGCCGAGGCCATCGCCGTCCTCGTCTCGGATCGGCCGGTCATTCGTGTAGACGTGCGTCTTTCCCTCGGTGGCGTACGCGCCGACGACCAGGTTGTAGAGCCGCCAGGGTTCCCCCGTCGACGCCGAGATGCGGTCCATCGTCCCGACGCCCGAGTCGTCGTCGAAAGCCGCGAGGCGGTTGGCCGAGTCCAACGCGAGCAGAACGGTGTCGTTGGTGCCTCCGGCCGCGGCGTTGACCTCGGCGGTCTGGTACTCGTACCCGGGCGCGCTGAGGTGGCTCGCCGGGCTGCTGATCCACGTGCCCTTGAACGGCGCCGTGTACGCCAACGTCGTCCAGCTCGCCGGATAAAGCGGATCGGGAGTCTTCGTCGGACACCCGATGGGCAGGTCCGCGCATCGCTCCTCACACTTGTCCCACGGGTCGCTGGCGCTCCGATCGCACTGCATCACCTTCGTGGTGCCCCAGCCGTACATCGAGTACGCGCGGACCACGAGCTTGTAATACCCGTCGATGAGCGGCGTGAACGCGAACCGGGAGTTCCAGCCCATCCCCGAGTAGTCGTCGTTGTAGGCCTTCTCCTGCCCGCTGCTGCCGCTCTGGTACCAGAGGTGCATTACGGTGTCGCCGGAGTCTGCCCACGTCCGGAAGTAGTAGGTCTTGCCGGTCGTGAGGTACACGCTTGTCGTGTACACCTGCGATGCTTGAACGTCGCGGTTGATCCAGCCGACGGTAGCCGACGCGCGCGCGGGGACCGACAGAACGCCAAGCGCCAGGAACAGAGCCGTCGCTACCGCACCACCACGCTTACGTCTCGCGGCCCTTCGGGCAGCCGCGATGCGGGATTTGTGGGGGGGGGGCCTGATTGTCGGCCGCTGGCAGCGTCGCGCGATCGCTCTGCATGGGCGCGATCCTGGGCGAGCGCGAGCGCATGGTCAACGGCCTTCGAGGCCCGCGAAAGCTGCCCCACGTTCTGGCGTTCGCGACGCGCGCGCGATTTCCAGCGTGTTCGGGCGGACGCGACGCACGGTGACGCTGACGATTGTCACCGAATACTGGTTGCCGTGAGCTTGGCGCTGCGACATGAACGGTCGCATATCGGCGGCAATCGAAGATGGTGGAACTGATGACGTCCGGGCCGCGTTCACTCCGCCGGACCGCCGGGAGCTCGCGCGGCGCGGCGCGCCACGTGCCGATCCGCCGGATCGCGATCAGGAGCAGCGTGCGCGACGCCGAGTCGGCGGTGCTGCTGCCCATCGAGACGCCCATCACGCCGAAGCCGCGCGAGGGCGCGAGCCACGTGAAGACGAGGCGCACCACGAAGGCGCGCGCCGAGCTCCTGCGCAACCGGGGGCGCCGGACGCGGTGGCGAAGCCCTCGACGGTCATGAACGAGATCACCTCGATGGCGATCCGCGCCTGGTCGGAGACCATCGCGTCGTCGCCGAGGCGCGCGATCATCCAGACGTACGCCATGTCGCTGGCCCGAGCGGGCGCTCGCGCATGCGAAGCGCTGAACGAGCGCGAACACGGCGAGCCCACATGAGCGCCGCTGGCGGCGCCACGCACCATGCGGGCGGCGTCGCCCATTCAGCCTTTCAGCTTCGCCAGCTCGTCGCGCAGCCCGGCCAGCTCCGCTTCGGCGGCCTCTCTCGCCGCGCGCTCCTCCTCGAGGCGGCGCTCGAGATCGCGGACGTGCGCGAGCGCCTCGGTCATCGCCGCTTCGAGGCGTACCACCAGCTCGTCGAGCTCGGGGACGCGCGCGCCCGCGTGGAAGAAGCGCACCCGCCCGCCGGCGGCCAACAGGTCGAGCCCGAGCACCTCCGAGCGGAACCCGTCGGGCCCGGCGACGAGCGCCGTGTAGCGTTGCTCCGCCTCGAGGCGATAGCCGACGAGCGCGCCGCTCGTGACGTTGAACGCGAAGTACTCGCGGATCCCGAGCCGCGCGTAGCGCTCGACGTCGTCGACCAAGTCCTTGCGCCAGCCGCCGGCGACGTGCACCTCGAGCGCCAGATCGACGCCCTTGCCTTCTGCCTCGACGACCCACCTCCTCCGCGGGCCGGGATCGACCTCGAGCACGGCGATCATGTCGGGCGCGAAGACGCGCTCGGCCGGGTAGAAGACGGGCAGGTTCGTGCCGATGTAGATCCTGCGGCCGAGCTTGTCGAAGAAGCGACGCAGCGCGCCGCGCGGCCGCACCGACGCCTCGAAGTGGTCGTCGCCCTCGGGCGGCGCGACGCCGAGCTCGGGTTCGAGCTCGGAAGGCAGTGCGTCGACGACGGCGGCGCGCGCCTCGGGGGAGAGCGCGGCCCAGACCTCTCGGGAGGGCGCGCGCGGATCGGTCGGGTCGAGCCGCCAGCCGGGCGTCGAGGGGCGGGCGTTGGACGGGCGTTGGACATGACCCTCAGAGCCTAGAGCACCGAACGGTTTGAAGCCTGCTGCAACCCGCGATGTTGCGCGATCTTCGCGTCGTACTCCCTCCGGTCTCCTCGACGTACTGCCAGTACGCCTGCGTCGCCCTCCGGTCCGTGCGACGCGAATCTCACGCAACGGATTCAAACCGTTCGGTGCTCTAGCAAAGCTACGCGTTCGTGCGGCGCCCCGCGGCAGCAGCGGAAGCTGCCGCGCGAGCAGATCGGCGGCGGGCCGCACGGCGTACCCGTCGCCGTTCTCGGGCCACAGGGCGCGCACCGCGCCCGATCCTGCACCACGAGGCGCCGAAGGGCGAGTCGACGCCGCACGCTTGCCGCACGCGCGCGTCTCGTCAACAGAGCGCCGATGGCGACGATCGCGCTCAAGCCGCTCAAGCACACCGCCCCCATCTGCGCCGACTACGCCGACGAGGCCGCCGTGATCCGCTTCGAGCGCGAGATGCGCGAGCACCGCGCGCACAGCGAGGCGTTCCGGATCGCCGTCCTCGGCACCGGCCAGTACGCCGTCTCCGGCGAGGGTGGCGAGCGCAGGCTCGTCGACCTCGTCGATCGGTCGCGCGAGCACGACAGCTGCAACTGCCCGGACTTCGTCACCAACGAGCTCGGGACCTGCAAGCACCTCGAAGCGGTGTACCGCGCCCTCGAGTCCCGTCTCGCGCGTGAGCAAGAGAGGCTCCCCGCGCGCGTCGAGCGCGCCACCCTCGCGGTCGACGGGCGCGGCGGCGGAAGGCTCGTCGCGCTCGGCCGCTGGACCGAGGAGCGTCTCGCCCGCATCGGTCTGCGCCGCACGCGAGAGGGCGTGACCGCGATCGGGGGCTCCACCGCGCTCGCCGCGGTGACGGCGACGGCGTCGGACGTTCGGGTCGTCCACGCCGCGGTGCCGGTCGCGAACATGCTCCGCGCGCGCGCCGAGAGCGAGCGCCGCGCGGCGCAGATCGAGCGCGCGCTCGCGCGAAGAGACATCTCCGTCGACGTGCTCCGCTCGCCCCTCTTCGAGTACCAGCGAGTGGGCGTCGCGCACCTCGTCACGCGCGGCCGCGCGCTCCTCGCCGACGACATGGGGCTCGGCAAGACCGTGCAGGCGATCGCCGCGTGCGAGCTCTTGCGCCGGCGCGGCGAGGCGTCGCGCGTCCTCATCGTGACGCCGGCGTCCCTCAAGGACCAGTGGGCGCGCGAGATCGCGAGGTACGCGGGCGAGCGCGCGGTGGTGATCGGCGGGGGCAGCGACCAGCGCCGCGCCGCCTTCGAGACCGACGCGCCGTACCGCATCGTCAACTACGAGCTCACCTGGCGCGAGCTCGAGCGCATCCAGGCCCTCGACGCCGACGTGCTCGTGCTCGACGAGGCGCAGCGGGCCAAGAACTTCCGCACCAAGACGGCGACGACGCTTCGCAAGCTGCCCTCGCGGTTCCTCTTCGTGCTCACGGGCACGCCCATCGAGAACCGTCTCGACGATCTCTACTCGCTCATGCAGCTGGTCGATCCGGCGGCGCTCGGCCCGCTCTGGCGGTTCAACCACGACTTCCACGTGCAGGCGCGGCGCGGCCGCGTCACCGGGACCAAGAACCTCGGCGAGCTGCGCGCGCGGCTCGCGCCCATCGCGCTCCGCCGTCGCAAGGAGGAGGTCCTGTCGCAGCTGCCCGCGCTCACCGAGCAGACGCGCTACACGGCCCTGACCGACTTGCAGGTGCGCATGGAGGGCGAGCACCGCGCCGAGGCGGCGAGGTACCTGAGCATCGCCGAGAGGCGCGCGCTCCGCCCCGAAGAGCAGCAGCGCCTCATGGGGCATCTGCTCAAGGCACGCCAGGCCTGCAACGCCGTCGAGCTCTGCGATCCCCTCCGCGGCAAGGGCTCGCCCAAGCTCGACGAGCTCGAGCAGCTCGTCTCCGAGATCGTCGAGCAGGGGACCGCGAAGGTCCTCATCTTCAGCGAGTGGGTCGAGATGCTCGCCCTCGCGGCCCAGCGGCTCGACGCGCTCGACGTCGGCTACGAGACCCTCCACGGCGGCGTTCCGACCGACCGCAGGCCGGAGCTGCTGCGCCGCTTCCGCGAAGATCCCGACGTGCGCGTGCTGCTCTCGACCGACGCGGGCGGCGTGGGGCTGAACCTGCAGGAGGCCAGCTACGTCGTGCACCTCGACCTGCCGTGGAGCCCGGGCAAGCTCGATCAGCGCACGGCGCGCGCCCACCGCCTCGGCCAGACGCGCGGCGTGTCGGTGACGTACCTCTGCGCGGAAGCAGGGATCGAGAGGGGGATCGAGGGCACGCTCGGCGCCAAGCGCGCGCTGCGCGGCGCGGCGCTCGATCCGACGAGCGACGTCGACGGCGTCGAGGCGGTCGGGTTCAGCGTGTTCGTCACGCAGCTCAAGGAAGCGATGGAGCGGCTCGAGGCGCCCGACACGATCGACGTGGCGGAGGAGCCGGCGCAGCTCATCGAGCAGCCGCCGGTCGAGATCGAACCCGTCTTGCAGCTCGGGATCGCCGAGGCGGCCTTGCTCGCGCACGCGCCTGCCGACGCGCACGCGCCTGCCGACGCGCACGCGCCCGCCGACGCGCACCCGCCCGCCTACCCGCACGCGCCCGTCGACGCGCAGGCAGCCGTCGCGTCGGCCCGCGCTCGGGATCGACTGCGGCTCGCGCGCGTCGTGCTCGACGCCGGCTTCTCGAGCGACGCGGTCGTCGCCGCGTACGACGCAGTCTCCGCCGCGATCGCGCGGGTCGCCGGCGAGGATAGGCCGCTCGATCACGCGGCGCTCGTCGCGCGGCTCTATCGCGATCTGGTGCCGCGCGGGCTCGTGCCCGCTGCCCTCGCGTCGACGCTGGCGCGCCTTCGCGATCTCACGCTGCTGCGCGCCGAGGGCGTCGAGGTCGACGGCGGGCTCGCGCGCGACGCGGTCGAGGAGGCCGAAGCCTGGGTCACGCGGCTCTCCGGCGAGACGACGCTGGTCGGCACGAGCGCTGTGCCCGCGCTCTTGTCGTGACCGGTCGGCGAGCGTGGGACGACGAGGTCCGGTAGGCTGTCGTCCGGCTCAGCGACGCTTCGCGAGCTCGGCGGCGTCGTGCCGTTACGCTCCGCCGCGACGGAGCCGCTCGAGCTCGATCTTCAGACTCGCGAGCTGCTTCTCGAGCTCCCTCTCCCGCAGCCCGCTCTCCTCGAGCTCCCTGGCGCGCGCGTCGGCCTTCGCCTCGCTCTCCGAGATCATGCGCTCGAGGCGCTCGACGAGCTCGCGCGACTCGAGGAGCTGGGCGTTTCCCTGATAGAAGCGCAGCCGCCCCTCCTCGATGACGAGGTCGAGGCCGAGCACCGAGGAGGCCAAGCGGCCGCCGAACGCGAGGAGGGGCTCGTACTTGCGTACGCCGGAGGCAGGGAGGCGATGTCCCGTCAGGCGTGAGCGGCCGCGATCGTAGATGAAATACTCCTGAATACCGAGCCGCGCGTACCGGACGACGTAGTCTTCGAGATCTTTGCGGGCGTCGCCGCTGACGTGCACCTCCATGACGAGATCGAGGCCCTTGCCCTCGGCCGAGACGACCCAACGGGTGCGATCGCGCACCTCGACGTCGGTGACGGCGAGCAGATCCGGTGCGAATCGCGGCTCGGCGGGGTAGTAGACGGCGAGCTCCGAGGCGACGTAGACACGGCGCCCCGCCTTGGCGAAGAACGCCCGGAGCACGTCGCGCGCACCGACCTTCGCGTCGAGGTGCGCGTCGCCCTCGGGCGGGCGCAGCTCGGCGTCGGTCATTCGTGCTGGCAGCGACTCGACGACGGCGGCGCGCTGCTCGGGGGTGAGCGCGTCCCACTCGGCCTGCGACGGTGCGCGCGGCGGGCCTGCGCTCGGCGGGGTGGAGGTGCGGGCGGCCATGCGGGGAGCATAGCGGGGTCGGTCCGCGTGGTCCGCATCATCGCCATGTGCGCAGGGCGCCTCGGTGGCGCACGGCAACGCCCACCGTTGCCGGCCGAGCTCGCTCTCGGCGCTACCCGGCCGGCAGCTCGCGCGTCGCGTCCCGCCACGTGCCCAGCCGCCAGATCGCGATCAGGAGCAGCGTGCGCGACGCCCAGTCGGCGGTGCTGCCCATCCACACGCCCATCACGCCGAAGCCGCGCGAGGTCGCGATCCACGTGACGACGAGGCGCACCACGAAGCCGCCGAAGAGCGAGACGAACAGCGCGAGGCGCGTGGCGCCGGCGCCGCGCACCGCCTGACCGAGCACCACGCCCACGGCCATGAACGGCTGCGCGATCGCCACCACGATCAGCGCGCGCGCCGCCTCGGCCTGCAGATCGGCGCGCGGCGTGACCAGCGCGGGCAGCTGGTGGCGCAAGGCGAGGAACAAGAGGCCGAACGACGACAAGGTCAGGACGGCGAGCCCGGTCGAGGCCCAGCCGACCCACGTGGCGCGCTCCGGACGACGCGCGCCGAGCTCCTGCGCGACCAGGGCGCCGGACGCGGTGGCGAAGCCCTCGACGGTCATGAACGAGATCGCCTCGATGGCGATCAGTGCCTGGTTGGAGGCCATCGCGTCGTCGCCGAGGCGCGCGATCATCCAGACGAACGCCATGTACGCGACGTGGTAGACGACGCGCTCCGAGGTCGCGTGCAAAGAGAGGCGACGCAGCGCGCGCAGGGCGTCGCGGCCCGCCGCGTCGCCGAAGGGCCAGCGGAACGGCCGCAGCGAGGCGGGAAGACCGGCGCGTGACAGCGCCGCGAACGTGAGCAGCGCCTCGGCGGTGTACGACGCCGCGGTCGACCAGCCGGCGCCGCGCGCGCCGAGCGCGGGGAAGCCCCAGTGGCCGCCGATGAGCAGCCAGTTGATCCCGACGTGCACCACGTTGACCGCGACGCCGATCTTGAGCGGCGTCACCGTGTCGCCCGCGGCCGAGAGCGCGGCGAACCCGGCGACGCCCACGCAGTAGAACGGCGCGGCGAGCAGCGCGACCTGCAGGTACTGCCGCGCGACCTCGGCCGCCGCGTCGGTGTTGGCGAACATGAGGTGCAGCGTCGGCAGGACGAGCGCGTACGCCGCGAGCATCGCGATCGTCCCGAGGGCGACGGCGACCACCATCGAGATGGTCGTGTGCCGGCGCGCCGCGGCGTGATCGCCGGCGCCGACCGCGCGGCCGACGAGCGCGAGCGTGCCGACCGCGAACGCCGACGCCACCGACACCAGCGTCCACTCGATCGGCCCGGCGATCTGCATCGCGCCGAGCGCGGTGGCCGAGAAGTGACCGAGCATGATCCGGTCGGCCCACAGCACGCCGGTCTGCAGCAGGAGCGCCGCGATCGCCGGCGCGGCGAGCGTCACGATGCTGCGGAGCCGGGCAGGGGGCGTCTCGATGTTCGCGGGTCGAGCCAAGGCGGGGCGGCGCACCCTTGCCCGTTTTGGGCGCGGCTAGAAGCCCCGCTCACTTGCCCGCGCGCAATCTCCCCCGGATGAGCCAGACGTGGCTCGCCGGGCTCGGCGGGCTCGCGCGGAACGTGCTGTTGGCGATCGCGATCGTGCCGTCGCGCGCGACCGCGAGCTTCTGCGCCAGCATGCCCTGCTCGCCGCCGTTGGTCCCGAGGGCGCCGCCGGCGATCTCGGGCACCGCCATCGGGGCGACGAACTGCTGGCCCCCATCGGGCGACACGGTGAACGAGAGCCCCGACGCGCGGCTGCCCTCGAGGCCGTAGCGCTCCCACAGCACGTACACCTTCCCGGTCTGATCGGTCGCGACCTTCGGGAACTGCGCGCTCTCCTTGTCGCCCCGCGGCAGCGCGCGCGAGGGCTCGAACCACTCGCCCTTCCATCGCGCGTAGCGGACCTCGTACGCCGGGCCCTTCGTCCGCTCGGCCCAGACCGCGTGGACGGTCCCCTGTCGATCGACGGCGAGCCTCGGCGCGTCGGAGTGCCCTTCGGTCGTCGCGACGACCCGCGGCGCGGCGAACGTCTTCCCGCCGTCCGACGAGCGCGCGACGTGGATGTCCGCCGATCCCTGCTCGCCGACGGTCCACGCGACGTATGCGGCGTCGTTCGGCCCCGTGGCGAGCGACGGCGCACGCGCGGGGGCCTTGGCGTCGCCGGAGAGGCGGAGCGCGGGCTCGAACGTCTTGCCGTCGTTCGATCGCCGCACCCACAGCGCGCCCTCGTACTCGGTCCAGGCCGCGATGATCGCGCCGCCCTCGGTGCGCGCGAGGTCGAGGCTGCCGTTGTCCCAGACCTTCTCGCTCAGGCGACCCTTGCCGTCGCCCGCCGGGCTGTTCGAGAGGTTCACCGGCGCGTCGAACGTGCGCCCGCCGTCGGACGAGCGCGCGAAGAAGATCTCGCCGCCGTGCGAGCCACCGGAGAAGACGATCTCCTGCCAGAGCACGAAGACCTGCCGCGGGTCGCCCGGCGCGACGAGCACGCGCGGCAACCAGGTGAGCGTGCTGCCGCTGCGCGAGACGTTCACCGCCGCGGGCAACGTCGGCTTGCCGTCGCGGCCGAAGCCTTGGAAGAAGACGTCCTTGCGGGACTGATCGATCCACGCGAGCGCGACGCTGCCGTCGTTCGCGATCGAGACGGCCGGGTCGTCGACCCAACGGTAATCGCTGTCGTTCTGCCTCCACTCGCCGCGGTGCGCCTCGCCGGACGCGACCCTGATCGCGCGCTCCCAGGCGATCGCGTCCGGGGCGCCGCGCACGTCGGGTACGGTCAGGAGCGCGACGAACACCGAGGCGGCGATCGCCGCGCACGCGGGGGCATTCCGGTCGTGCGCGCGCTTCATGGAGGGGCATCGGCTTCAACCCGCGTGCCGCGCTCCGCCGCGTGGCCGAGGTCGCGCGCCGTCTCGGGAATCCCGGCGTACGCTCGTTGGCTCCGCATGGGGATGCTCTCCCGGTTTCGCACCGCCTACCGCGAGCGCCGCGCCGTCCGCTGGACGGTCGACCTGCTGGTCATGCTCGTGGTCGTCGTGGCGATCTCCGCCTGGCAGACGCGAAAGCACCTCCGTGACGTACCGCTGCCGGCGCTGCAGCTGCGCTCGGTGAGCGGCGAGAGCGTCTCGCTCCAGTCGCTCCGCGGAAAGAAGACTCTGCTGTACCTGTGGGCGCCGTGGTGCGGCGTCTGCAAGGTCGAGTCGCCGAACGTCGGGCACGTGAGGTCGCTGCTCGGCGATCGCGTGAACGTCGTCTCGGTCGTCGCCGCCTACCAGAGCGTCGACGAGGTGCGTCGCTACGTCTCCGACAAGGGCGTCGAGTACCCGGTGCTGCTCGGCGACGACTCGATCGAGCGCGCGTTCAAGGTCAACGCCTTCCCGACGGTCTACTTCATCGACGAGCAGGGCCGGATCAAGGGCTCCGCGACCGGCTACACCACGACGATCGGCCTCATCGCGCGCCTGTACCTGTAGGGCGGCGCGAGCTGTTGGCGTGTCGCCGCTCGCGCCCGCCAAGTCGCCAGTCGTGAGTCGTCAGTCGTCAGTCGTCAGTCGTCAGCACGAGAAGCCGCGCCTGGTCTCACGTTGCGCGTAGGCGGCGTTGTCGCTGCTCGCGCAGCGGCCAGCGTCGAACCGTCCCCTGTCAGTCTCGTCTCGTCTCATCTCGTCTCGTCTCATCTCGTCTCGTCTCGTCTCGTCTGACGACTGACGACTGACGACTGACGACTCCCCCCGACCTCTGCGCAAACGATGAAGCGCGCAAGCCCCTGGCGGCATCAAGCGCGGCTGGGTATGCAACCGCGTCGGCGAAGCGCCGGCGCGAGGGAGCGAGGACGAGGAGCACATGGCGAAGCAGCTCGGTAGCTGGGTCTCGGGGGCGTGGGTCGCGGGCAAGGGCAAGCCGGCGCAGCTGGTGAACCCCACGACCGAGGGGGTCCTCGCCGAGACGTCGACCGAGGGCGTCGACATGGCGCGCGCGCTCGCGTTCGCGCGCGACGTCGGCGGCCCGGCGCTCCGCGCGATGTCGTTCAAGGAGCGCGGGGCGCTCGTGCGCAAGCTTTCGCGCGCGATCCACGAGAAGCGCGACGAGCTGATCGCGCTCGGCGTGCAGAACGCCGGCAACACCCGCAGCGACGCGAAGTTCGACGTCGACGGCGCGTCGATCACCCTCGGCGCCTACGCCGATCTCGCCGAGGAGCTCGGCGACGCGAAGGTGCTCGTCGACGGCGAGCCGATCAACCTCGGTCGCTCGTCGAAGCTCGCCGCGCAGCACGCGTACTTCCCGCTGCACGGCGCCGCGGTGCACGTCAACGCGTTCAACTTCCCCGCGTGGGGCCTCGCCGAGAAGGCGGCGGTGGCGCTGCTCGCGGGCATGCCGGTCATCACCAAGCCGGCCACCTCGACCGCGCTGATGTCGCACCGGATCATGGAGCTGTTCGTCGAGCAGCAGCTGCTCCCCGCGGGCGCGCTGTCGTTCCTCTGCGGATCGGCCGGCGATCTGATCTCGCACCTGCGCGGGCAGGACGTCCTCGCCTTCACCGGCTCCGGCGACACCGGCGCGCAGCTCCGCGGCATGAAGAACGTGGTCGCGGGCGCGGTCCGCGTGAACGTCGAGGCCGACTCGCTGAACGCGGCGATCCTCGGCGCCGACGTCGAGAGCGGCACCGACACGTTCGACCTGTTCGTGAAGGACGTGGTGCGCGACGCGACGCAGAAGGCCGGGCAGAAGTGCACCGCCATCCGCCGCGTGTTCGTCCCCGCCGCGCGCCTCGACGAGGTGCGCGACGCGCTCGCCGATCGGCTGTCGCAGGCGAAGGTCGGCGATCCGTCGCGCGAGGACGTGCTGGTCGGCCCGCTCGCGACGAAGAAGCAGCAAGAGGACGTGCTCGCGATGATCGACCGCTTCGCGAAGGCGGGCTGCAAGGTCGTCGTCGGCGGGGGCAAGCCGAAGGAGGCGCTCGGCGTCGAGGCGGGCAAGGGCTTCTTCGTCGCGCCCACGCTGCTCGAGGTCGCCGCGATCGACGCGGTCGCCGACGTGCACGAGCACGAGATCTTCGGCCCGTGCACCACGCTGATCCCGTACGAGTCGACCGACGCGCTCATCGCGGCGGTCCGTCGCGGCGGCGGCGGCCTCGTCGCCTCTCTCTACTCCGACGACAAGGCGCTGGTGCGCGACGTCGTCTACGGCATCGCCTCGTCGCACGGGCGGCTCGTCCTCGGCAACGAGAAGGTCGCCGGATCGGCCGTGCCCCCCGGCACCGTGATGGCGCAGCTGGTCCACGGCGGCCCCGGCCGCGCGGGCGGCGGCGAGGAGCTCGGGGGCATCCGCGGGATGGAGCTCTATCTGCAGCGGGTCGCGCTGCAGGGCTACGGTCCCCTGGTCGCGTCGCTCGTCGAGGGCGGCAAGCGCGTCTGAGCGGCGTCGCCTGCTTTGACGGCCTCGAAGGTCGAAGGTCGAAGGTCGAAGCGAGAGCCGATGGCTCGTTCCAGGGACCCCTGGTTCGACCTTCGACTTTTCGACCTTCGACCCGGGCTCGACGAACGATCCATACTCTCTGACGACTGACGTCAGGCGATCGCGCTGCCGCGATAGACCTCGTCGACCTGCAGCACCAGCCCGAGGCTCTCGACGGCGACCGAACCGCCGGCGATCGCCACGCGCATGACCCAACCGCCGCCCGGTGCGCGCCCGTGCACCGTGATGCGACGCTCCCGGTGCGAGACGACGACGTACTCGGTGAGCGAGGGGATCGTCAGGTAGGCCTCGAGCTTCGTGCCCATGTCGTACTCCTCGGACGAGTCGCTCGTGACCTCGAGGAGGATGCGCGGGTTGAGGGCGGTCGCGATCGGGCTCGGGCCGTGTTGCTCGAGCGGACCGCAGACGACCGAGCCGTCGGGGAAGGTGGCGAGCCCGACGGCCTCGACGTAGATGCGCAGCTCCGACGTGTGCGCCCGGCACGGGCGATCGCCGATCGCGTTGCCGAGGAGGCGGAGGACGGCGGCGGCGAGCGCCGAGTGCTCCTCCGACCCGCCGGCCATCGCGTAGATCTGGCCCTCGAAGAACTCGTGCTTGGTCGAGCTCGCGTGCTCCAGCGCGACGTAGTCGGCGTACGTGTACCGGTGAAGGCGTCGAGCGAGCGACATCGCGGAGAGTCTATCCGCTCAAGCCCTCGACGTCCGCCACGCCCTGACGCGGGCTCGCCGACGGCATCGCGCGCTCGCTCGGCTGCGCGGAGACGGTGCCGTGCACCAGGCCGAGCGCCGTCGCGAACAGCCCGAGGCCCCACACCTGGTGCACCACCGCCATCCACACCGGCATGCGCAGCATCACCGTCGCGGCGCCGAGCGTGATCTGCAGCGCCACCGCGCCGAGCACGAGGGCGACGCGGCGCTGCACGGCGCGCGCTTCGCCGCGCGCGAGGTAGGGGAGGGCGATCGCGAAGATCAGGACGACGAGCGCCATCGCGCGGTGATCGAAGTGCGCGGTGAGCGGGTCCTGGATGGCCGCGCGCGGCCCGCCTTCGAACACGCCGTCGGGCAGGAAGCGGCCGTTCATCGTCGGGAAGGTCGAGAAGGCCCAGCCCGCGTGGGTGCCGGCCATGGCCGCGCCGGAGGCCACGGTCACGACGATCACCGCGAGGAAGGCGCGCGCGCCGAAGACGAGGCGCCGCGCGGAGACCGTCGCCGGAGCGAGCACGAGATCGAAGAGCTCCCACGCGAGCACGGCGAAGATGGCGAACGCGAGTAGGAGATGCGCGCCGAGACGCACGGTGCTGACGTGCGGGACGTCGACCAGCCCGCTCTTGACCATCAGCCAGCCCATCGCGCCCTGCGCGCCGACCAGCGCCGCGGCGAGCAGCCCGCGGCGCGCGGTGCGCCGATCGAGCGCGCGCCGCCACAGGAACCAGGCGAGCGGGACGACCGTGACGAAGCCGACGAGGCGACCGAGGAAGCGGTGCCCCCACTCGACGAGGAAGATGCGCTGGAAGCCGGCGAGGTCGAGGCTCGAGTTCACCAGGCGTCCCTCGGGCGACTCGAGGTAACGGGCGAACTGCTCCTTCCACTGCGCCTCGGTCAGCGGCGGGACGGTGCCGCGCACGGGCGCCCACTCGGTGATCGAGAGCCCCGACCCCGAGAGGCGCGTGTAACCGCCGACGGCCACCATCGTGGCGACGAGGACGCAGCAGAGCGCGAGCCACGCCGTCACGTGAGATCGTCGCGCTGGCGCGCGCACGGCGCGCTGCGTCGGACGTGGGATCATCGGCGCGCGCATTGCCTGGGGTCATGCCCGGCGCGATGACTTCCGTCAACGCACCGCGACGGGCGTCGGGCCCATGGCCGCGGTGTGAAGATTCGTTGACAGCCGGCGCTCCGACTACCTACGCTTCCCGCGCAATTCGTCGTCGGGAGCCGCGCTGGACGCGGCCCTCGGCGCCTCGGTTCACGAGGCCCCCTCACGTCACGTCAGGTGGAGGCACAGCATGCGTCGCCCGCTCCGTCCGTTCGTGTTTGGCGCTTCGGCGCTCCTCGTAATGTCCGCGCTCGCGCTCGTCGGGTGCGACGATCCGAAGAGCATCGAGTGGCAGGTGAAGCACCTGTCGGACTCCAACCCGATCGACCGCAGCCGCGCGATCGAAGGGGTGGCGCAGAACTGGCGCACCATCGACCAGAGCTCCAAGCCCGGCGACGCGCCGCGCAAGGAGTTCCTCGACAAGGCCGTCGAGCCGCTCGCCCAGGCGTACACGTCCGATCTGCTCAAGGAGTCGTCCAAGGATCGCAAGAAGATCATGGACATCCTCTCGCAGGCCGACGACAAGCGCGCCAAGCCCGCGTTCGTCCACGCCATCAAGAGCTACAAGCCGGGCGACAACGACGACGAGGCGAAGGCCGCCACGCGCGCCGTCATCAAGAACAAGCAGGATTTCCAGGGCGACAACGATCTCGGCGCCGCCTTCGTCGCCGCGCTCAAGAACGTGAAGTTCGCCGATCGCCGCTCGGGCGAGCTCGGCGCCATGTTCGGCGACGCGATCTCTGCCATCAAGGCGACCGGTCAGAAGAACGAGCTGCTCGCGATCGTCACCGCGCCGAACGACGGCCAGGACACCATCCCGAACAAGGAGCTCTCCGGCCGTCAGGCGATCGCCGCGCAGAGCCTCGGCGACATCGGCGACGCCTCGATCATCAACACCATGATCGACGCGATGTTCGAGCACGCCTCCAAGCTCGCCAAGCGCAAGGACCCGACCACCGGCGAAGAGATCGAGCAGGCGTCGCCGCTCACCACCGCCGTGTCCATGATCCTCGGCGGCTCGATCGCGAAGATCGGCGCTCCGGCCATCGACCCGCTCATGCCCTACGTCAAGGACGAGCACGAGAACCCGAAGGTCAAGGAGGTCAAGGCGAAGTTCGCGAAGTACCTCTCGCCGGGCGGGTCCGGGAAGCCGACCGCGTACGTCGACATCGCGACCACCACCGTCGCCAACATCGGTCTGCCGAAGGTCGCGCAGGAGATCTCCCAGATCGTCCGCGACAAGAAGACCAAGGACGCCGATCGCAAGCCGCTCATCGGCCTGCTCGTGTCGCTCCCCGCCGACGAGAACGTGCAGGCGGCGATCAAGGAGGGCTACGCGAACTCCCAGAGCGACAAGCTCAAGATGGACATCGCCGCCTCCGCCTCGCGTCTGATGGAGAAGGAGATGACCGACTGGCTCCTCCAGATCGCCGACGACAAGAAGGGCAACGAGGACCTGAAGACGGCGGCGCTCGGCAGCGCGCTGTGGCTCGCGCCGAAGGACAAGTGGGCGAGCGTGAAGGGCGCCTACGACCGCGCCAAGCTGACGCCGAAGAAGGACCCGCTCTGGCGCGTCATGGAGCCGACCGAGAAGGAGTGCGATCCCAAGGCGAAGGGCCTGCCGAAGGACCAGCAGTGCGAGGCGCACCCCGAGAAGAAGGCCAAGGACGGCAAGAGCGATCTCTACGTCATCTGGAACGACAAGACGCCGACGTACGCCGAGGAGCTCAAGATCGTCGAGGACGTGCTCACCAAGTGCGACACCGACGCGAAGTGCTACTTCAAGGAGTTCCAGGAGGCCGTCAAAGAGGTCGACAAGCAGGGCTTCACGAAGGTGACCTCCGCCGGCACCGCCGCGGGCATCAGGATGCAGAAGGCGATCTGGATGGTCGCCATCTACGGCAACGAAGACGACATGATCGAGCTCGTGAAGTTCATGCCGAACATCCAGGCGCCGGCCGCGCGCTCGTTCGTGCAGATGTCGCTCGACAAGAACCTCCAGAACGGCAGCATGAAGGTCGCCGACGCCATCCAGAAGCTCGTGAAGAGCGAGCGCGAGAAGGGCAGCGAGACGGCGAACCGCGAGGCCTCGCAGCTCGAGCCGATCGCCAACAAGCTGCGCGCCCGCGCGGCCGCGGCCGGCGGCGGCGGCGGCGGCGGCGGAAAGAAGTAGCTCACGAGTCATCAGTCGTCAGTCGTCAGTCGTCAGTCGAGACGGTCGGCGCCCCGACTCGTACGCGACGTCTCGTCTGTGCTGACGACCGACGACTGATGACCGACGACTTGAAGGACCCATGATCCGCATCGACGTGACACGAGGGGACGGGACGGCGCGCAGCGTGACGCGCGCCGACGGCGACGCCCAGCCGATCCGCATCGGCCGCGTCGTCGACAACGACCTCGTGCTCGACGCGCGTTACCTCTCGTCCGAGCACGCGCGCGTCGCGTGGTCGGGCGAGCGGTTCGTGGTGCAGGACCTGCGGAGCACCAACGGCACGGTCGTGGTCCGCCGCGGCGAGCGCCTCAAGCTCGACGACTCCAACGGGCGGCAGTCGGCGCTCGAGGACGGCGATCTCCTCGAGCTCGGCGTCCCGGAGGATCCGGTCGTCCTCGCCGTGACCGTCAAGGAGGAGGCCGACGCGACGCACGTCGTCGCCGTGCGCTCGATCGACGACCTGCGCCCTGCCGCGCTCGAGATCGAGAAGCAGCCCTCGCTCCTGCGCAGCGTCTACGAGTCGAGCGTTTGGATCGGCGCGGCCACCGAGCTCGACGAGGTGCTGCGGCGCCTCGGCGACGCGGTGCTCTCGCTCGTGCAGAAGGCGACGCACGTCACCATCGCGCTGCGCGACGACGACGATCCCGATCCGAAGTCGACCAAGGTCCCGACGTACGTGCCGGTGCTCACGCGCGTGCGCGGCGAGCAGAGCGCGGGGGCGATCCCGCTCACCCGTAGCGTGTTCCGCAAGGTGGTGCAGGAGCGCGCCGCGGTCCTCGCGGCCGACGCGCCGGCGGAGGTCGGCTCGGCGTCGCTGCTCGGCGCGCAGATCCGCTCCACGCTGGGAATTCCGCTCTGGAAGGGCGAAGAGATCCTCGGCATCCTCCAGGTCGACAACCGCGCCTCCGCGGCGACCGGCGCCGCCGGCGTGTTCGCCACGCCCGATCTCGACCTGCTCTCGCTGCTCGCGACCAACGCCTCGCTCGCCATCGCCAACGCGCGGCTCATCCAGCGGCTGCACTTCGCCGAGGAGAAGGCGCGCAAGGAGAACACCTTCCTCAAGGGCCGCGAGGAGAAGCGCGAGGGCAAGCGCGAGATCATCGGCGTGAGCAAGCCGATGGAGGAGCTCCGTCAGAAGCTCGACAAGGTCGTCAACACGCGCGTCACCGTGCTCATCGAGGGCGAGACGGGCGTCGGCAAGGAGCTGATCGCGTCGGCGGTGCACTACAAGTCGTCCCGCCGCGACAAGCTGTTCGTCGCGCAGAACTGCGCGGCGATGCCCGAGAACCTCCTCGAGAGCGAGCTGTTCGGCCACAAGAAGGGCTCGTTCACCGGCGCCACCGAAGACAAGCGCGGCCTCTTCGAGCTCGCCGACGGCGGCACCCTCTTCCTCGACGAGATCGGCGAGATGCCCCTGTCGTTGCAGGCGAAGCTCCTGCGCGCGCTGCAGGAGGGCGAGATCCGCCCGGTCGGCGCCAACAAGCCGATCCACGTCAACGTGCGCATCGTCACCGCGACCAACCGCAACCTGAAGAAGGAGGTCGAGGAGAAGCGCTTCCGCGAGGACCTCTACTACCGGCTCGCGGTGTTCCCGCTCCGCGTGCCCGCGCTCCGCGAGCGCCGCGAGGACATCCCGCTGCTCGCCGGCCACTTCCTCCAGAAGTACGCCCACGAGATCGGCAAATCGATCAGCGGCTTCAGCCAGCAGACGATGGAGCTCCTGCAGGCCTACGACTGGCCCGGCAACGTGCGCGAGCTCGAGAACGAGGTCCAGCGCATCGTCATCCAGATCGAGCCGGGCGGCTTCGCCACGCCCGATCTCCTCAGCCCGCGCATCCGCCAGGTCGACAGCGTGGTCGACCGCGCCGCGCCCAAGAAGGGCACGCTGAAGGAGATGATGGACCAGCTCGAGAAGTACATCCTCATCGAGAGCCTCCGCGAGCACGGCAACAACAAGACCGCCGCCGCGCGCACGCTCGGCATCACGCGGGAAGGTCTGCACAAGAAGCTGCGGGCGTTCGGGATTTCGTGACGCGGCACGCCGTGCTCGCGCGACCACGTGAGCACATGGAGATTCGGGTTCTGCTCGCGTGCCCCACGGGTGCCCAGGACTGCCTCCGCAGGTTGCGGGAGGTACTGGACGTCATCGAGCATGCTGGTGGTGTCTGGGCTACCGAACAGGATTGGAGCGAGCTCCTGCCGAGGTGGTTCGTCTCTGCGTGCGCACCGCCGATGTCGGACGACGAGGCCGCGGCTGCACTGACGCGATGGAGAAGCCTGCCGACCTCGGAGCGGGGCGGCGCCGACGACGATCAGCGGTGGACCTTGGAGAATTGGCTGTATTGGATGCAGCCGGAGCAATCGACATGGCGCTGGTTGGGGGCGAGCCCACGCACGCCCGTCGACTTGGAGGTCGCGCTGCAGGTTGGCGGTTGGCCGACGGCGCTTGGCGCGTTCGAGTGGCTTGCGCGGGCAGCCGGTGCGACCCAAGTCGCGGTGGACTGACGTCCGTCGCGGTGGGCGCCTCGACTGGGGCAGCGTCCTCGTCGATTGGTGGGGAACGATCACGTCCTTCTCGCGATCCGCGGCGTTGACGCGCCGAGGTGCCGCCGGCGCCGCGTGCTAGACTTCGATCGATGGCCGCGAAGAAGCGCGACGGTGAGCCGCTGGATCTCACGACGAAGATCCTCGTGCAGATCCGCGACGAGCTCAAGAAGACGAACGAGCGCCTCGACGGCATGAATGCACGGATCGAGTCGACGAACGAACGATTGGAGCGGCTCGAACGTCGCCAGACCGAAGACGGGGTCCGGCTCGCGACCGAGGTCGTCGCCGTCGCGAATGCCGTCGGGCAGGTGCGCGATCTCTTGCGCGATCAGCGCGTCGATCGGAAGACGCTCGCAGATCACGAGCGCAGGATCGCTGCCCTCGAGAAGCGCAGCGCCTGAGTCGCGTACTCCGCGCAGGTTGCTTCCACGAGTGCGCCCGCGTCGGGCAAGCGCGATCGACGTCGCCGGAGCCGCCGCGTACCATGCGGCGTCATGCGTCGCACGTTCGCGCTCCTCGCCTGTCTCGCCCTCTTCGGCTGCAAGAAGAACGACGAGCCGACCTCCACGTCGACCTCGTCCGCGCCTGCGGCATCGCCGGCCACTACGCCGAACGCGATGAAGATCACGACCCCCGCGTTCCTCCCCGGCCAGAAGATCCCGGTCGAGCACACGTGCGACGGCGCTGACACCAACCCCGAGGTCGGCTGGTCGGGCGCGCCGAAGTCGGCGAAGTCGTTCCTCCTGATCGTCGACGATCCCGACGCGCCGAGCGGCACCTTCACCCACTGGATCATCTTCGACATGCCGGCGCCGATGAACAACATCCCCGCGGCCGCGACCGGCATCGGCACCCAGGGCAAGAACGACTTCGGCAACGCGAAGTGGAACGGCCCGTGTCCGCCCAAGGGCAAGGGCGACCACCGCTACTTCTTCAAGCTCTTCGCGCTCGACGTCGAGAAGCTCGGTCCGAGCGACGGCGCGTCACGCGGAGAGGTCGAGAAGAAGATCGACGGCCACGTGGTGGCGAAGGCCGAGACGATGGGGACGTTCGGGCACTGAATTCGACTCGAACCGGGCGCGCCGGATCGTCCCGCCGGTCCGCAACGACGTCAGACCTGAGACTCCGGGTCCTCGCCCGGCGCGGGCATCTGGCCGGGTTTCGTCCCAGGGCAGGACCACGCAGCCGTCGAGCGGGCCTTGGACTCGGCGTCTCCCGAGGGCGGTGCGAGGGGGCTTCGGAGCGCTTCCGCGCGCGTCGCCGAGCAGTGCATGAAGCGCGCGATGGCGCCCACGTGCCGAGCGCGCACGACCCTGGCGTGTTCCGTGCTTGCCGTGAGCCCATGCGAGCTCCCGCGCTCCTGCTCGTTCTCACCGTGAGCTGCTCGCTGGCTCCTGTCTCCGGATGCGGCGGTGGTGACTTCGAGCTTGCGGCGCCCATGGACGATTCGGGCTCCGACATCCATCCCCCGGACGTCGGCGGCTCCGGCACCGATGCCGCGCCGGACGCGACGAGCGCCGACGGGCCTGCCATCGAAGACGGCGCGGTCCTTCCGACCGACGCGGCGAGCGACTCCCTGGCCGACTCCCACGACGACACCGAGGGGCCCGATGCCGCGCCGGACGCGACCGGCGCCGACGACGCCGGCTCCGACGGAGGCGCCGATGCGGCCGACGCCGACTCCACGGCCGACTCGACGGCCGACTCGGCTGCTGATGCGCCCGGCGAGGTGCTGCCGTGCGAGGCGCCGGTCGTCTGCTGGAAGGACGCCGACGGCGACGGCTACGCTGCTGCTTGGGCGATGAGCTTCGTCGCGTGCGCGTGCGCGGCCGGTTCCACGACGCGCTCGCCGGCGGTGATCGTCGACTGCAACGACGATGACCCGCGCGTGTTCCCCGGCGCGACGGCCTACCGCGTCGAACCGTACTGCGTGCCGGGCACCTCATGCGCGTCGAAGTCGTTCGACTACGACTGCGACGGCTCGGAGGAGAAGCAGTGGAGCCTGTTGACGTCGTGCAGCGGCGGCTGCGCCGGCGTCGGCTGGTCGATGGCGGTGCCGACGTGCGGCGCCAGCGGCACGCTGATCATCTGCAAGTCCGAGCTGCTCGGGTGTTCCAAGCCGACGAGCTCGGCGAAGCAGGGCTGTCGCTGACCGCGATGGAGCTCCGGTGCACGCCGGGATCCGGCGCTACAGCCCCACCGGGTGCCAGACCGTCTTCTGCTCCACCCACGGCTCGATGAACGAGAGCCCCTGGGCCTCGTCCGAAGCCCAGTCTACGGACTGGCTGTCGCGCACCTTCACGCGCTTGACGTTGTCGGCGCCGTCGACCGCCGCCTGCTTCGCCAGCGCCGCGTCGACCGTGCTCGACATCCACACGTCGAGCGCCTGGATGTCCATGTGCTTCGCGAGCTGCGGGACCAGCTCGGAGCGCAGCCCGGTGAGCACGTTGACGACGCCTGCAGGCATGTCGCTCGTGGCGATGCACTCGCACCACACGATGGTGGTGCGCGGATCGCGCTCCGGCGCGACGACGATCACGCCGTTGCCGGACGCGATCACCGGGAGCACCGTGGAGACCATGGTGAGCAGCGTCGCGCCGCCGTCGGGCGGGACGACGCCGACCACGCCGGTGGGCTCGGGCGAGGTGACGTTGAAGTGCGGGCCGGCGACCGGGTTGGTCGACGACAGGAGCATGCCGAACTTGTCGGTCCAGCCGGCGTAGTGCACCACGCGATCGATCGCGAGATCGACCTCCTCCCTCGCTTCGTCGGTGCTCACACCCGCGGCGGCGCGCGCGTCGGCGAGCTCGGCGCGTCGGCCCTCCATCACCTCGGCGAGGCGATAGAGGATCTGCCCGCGAAGGTAGGCGGTCTCGCCCGCCCAGCCCGCCTTGGCCGCGATCACCGCCTCGCGCGTGTCTTTCCGTGACGCGCGCGACACGTTGGTGACGCCGCCGGTGGTCTCGTTGGCGACGGCGAGCGAGCGGCCGCTCTCGGAGCGGACGAACTCGTTCTTGATGAAGAGCTTGTAGGTCTTGTCGACCGGAAGGCGCCCCGTCCTGTCCATTGTGTCCATCACTCGGCCTCCACGAAAGAGCGCGCGCTCGCGAAGGAGCCCGCGTCCGCGAGGTACGGCGCGAGGCCGGCGCGGCCTCCCTCGCGGCCGAACCCGCTCTCCTTGAACCCACCGAACGGCGACGTCGCGTCGAACTTGTTGAAGGTGTTCGCCCACACGACGCCGGCGCGCATGCGCTTGGCCATCCAGAAGACCTTCGCGGCCTTGTCGGTCCAGATGCCGGCCGACAGGCCGTACTGCGTGTTGTTCGCCTTCTCGACCGCCTCGTCGGGCGTGCGGAAGGTGATGACGCTGAGCACCGGGCCGAAGATCTCCTCCTGCGCGATGCGGTGCGACTGCGCGACGCCGGTGAAGAAGGTCGGCGCGAAGAAGTATCCGCGCGACGGCAGCTGCGCCCGCGACTGGTGGATCTGACAGCCCTCGCTGACGCCGTGGGCGACCAGCTCCTGGATCTTCTCGAGCTGCATCTTCGAGTTGATCGCGCCGACGTCGGTGTTCTTGTCGAGCGGATCGCCGACCCGCAGCGTCTCGATGCGGCGGGTCAGCTTGCGCACCAAGAGGTCGTGCACGCTCTCTTCGACGAGCAGGCGCGAGCCGGCGCAGCAGACGTGCCCCTGGTTGAAGTAGATGCCGTTGATGATCCCCTCGACCGCCTGGTCGATGGCGGCGTCGGCGAAGACGATGTTCGCCGCCTTGCCGCCGAGCTCGAGGGTCACGCGCTTCTTGGTGCCGGCGACGGCGCGCTGGATGCGCTTGCCGACTCCGGTCGAGCCGGTGAAGGCGATCTTGTCGATGTCGGGGTGGTCGACGATCGCCGCGCCGGTCGCGCCTGCGCCGGTGACGATGTTCACCACGCCCTCGGGCAGCTCGCACTCCTGCATGATCTCGGCGAGGATCATCGCGGTGAGCGGCGTCGTCTCGGCGGGCTTGAGCACCACCGTGTTGCCGCAGGCGAGGGCGGGGGCGAGCTTCCACGCGGCCATCAAGAGCGGGAAGTTCCAGGGGATGACCTGACCGGCGACGCCGATCGGCCGCGCGCGGCGGCCGGCGAACGCGTACTCGAGCTTGTCGGCCCAGCCGGCGTAGTGGAAGAAGTGCGCTGCGGCGAGCGGCACGTCGACGTCGCGCGACTCCTTGATCGGCTTGCCTCCGTCGAGCGTCTCGACGACCGCGAGCTCGCGTGCGCGCTCCTGGATGCGGCGCGCGATGCGGTAGACGTACTTCCCGCGCTCGGCCGGCTTCATCTTCGACCAGACCTTGTGGTAGGCCTTGCGGGCGGCCTTGACCGCGCGATCGACGTCCTCGGCGTTTGCCTCGGCGACCTCCGCGATGACCGTCTCGGTCGCCGGGTTGATCGTGGGGAAGTACTTGCCGCTCTGCGGCTCGACCCACTTGCCTCCGACGAACAGCTCGTAGCGAGGCTTGAGCCGGAAGTGGTCGGTGCCTTCGGGCGAGGGCGCGTAGAGCCAGCCCTTCTTCGGCGGCTTGCTGATCGTTCCTTGGACCGTCGTCGCGAGCTCTTTGGTCGTCATGTCGCCTCAGTCGTCGAGTCGTCAGTCGTCGAGTCGTCAGTCGTCAGTCTTCAGTCGTCAGTCGTCAGTCGAGAGTCGAGAGTCGAGAGTCGAGAGTCGAGAGTCGAGAGTCGAGAGTCGAGAGTCGAGAG
>JACPFM010000141.1 GCA_016182965.1 Deltaproteobacteria bacterium
ACCACCTGGGAGATGGCGCGCCTCGCGCTGCCGGTGCCGACCATGCTCCCGAGCTACAACCAGATCGGGTTCGACTCGCTGCACTACGTGATCGGTGTCGTCGAGGGCAGCGACGACCACGGCGTCGCCTGGATGGCCGGCGGGCTCCTCGACGACGCCGGCCGCGTGAACGTCGACCCGGCGACCAAGGCGCTGATGCCGCTCGAGTGGTCGTACCGAGACGGGCTCCTCACGCTGCGCAACGAGGACGGCCTGCGCGTCGAGGTGATGAACGCCGTCATCCCCTTCCGCACGTTCCGCGTCGCGACCGCGCTCGACGACACCGCGACCGCGGTCGACGAGGCGTCGTTGAGCGGCAGCACCACTTGCGCGAAGGTCCCCTTCTACGGCCCGTTCCTCCAGACGCTCGGTCTCTGCAATCCGCAGACGGACGTCCTCTCGGTGGTCGGCGCGGCGAAGCTCCGCCCCTTCGGAGAGGGCGCGGTGCGCGCACCGGGTCCGATCGGCACGGTCACCGTCGCGCGCGAAGGCGACGCGGTGGTCGCGCGCGTCTCCGGCAGCACGCTGCTGGACGGCGCGCACGCGGTCGCGTTGCTGCTGGTCGACGCGGAGACGGGCCGCCCGGTGACGCGCGACTACGGCCTCGACACGACCCGCGGCGTCGAGGCGGGGAAGATCACCTCCGTGAAGCTGCCGCTCGCGGGCAAGCCGCTGCCGAAGACGACGCGCGTGCACCTGCTCGTCGACACCTATCCGGCGGCGACGTTCACACTCTCGGAGTAGCGCGGGATCCGCACCCAGAAGCGGGTGCCGCCTTCGCGCCCTCGACGAGGACTGGTGGATGCCGTCGACGCGGGGCACGGCACCGCGGCGCGCGAGCCGATCCGGCGCGTTCGTCGCCTCGACGCCGCGCGCGTGATATTCGGAGCGCATGACCGTGCGCGCGCTCGTCGCCCTCTCGTTGCTCCTCGCCGGCTGCGGCGGGCGCGTGACCGATCTCGACGCCGATGCCGGCTCCGACTCCGGCGCGGACGCGATCCCCGGCGCCGACGCCGACGCCATCGTCCCGCCGCCGTTCGGCTGCCCCGCCTCGCGACCGAGCGCCGGCACCCCGTGCAGCGGCACCGTCCGGTGCAAGTACGGCGCGTGCCCGCCCGGTCCGGTGGTCGTCGCGCAGTGCACGGGCGGGCGCTTCGCGCTGTTCAACGAGCCGTGCGGCGACCCGCCGCCCCCGCCGCCGCCCACGGGCACGACCGGCAACCCGTGCGCGTCCGACGACGAGTGCGACCTCACCGGCGAGGGCATCAACCTCTGCGCGCGCGGTCTGTTCTCCGACGGATCGGTCTACCCGAATCCGGTGTGCATCGGCATCGAGTGCGATCCCGGCGGCGGCACCACGCCCGCCCGGTGCGACGGCGAGCGCGGGCTGTGCTTGCCGACCAGCACCAGCGGCGACGGCATCTGCCTGCCCGCGTGCACCTACGCGGGCGACGGGTTCCCCCCGAAGGGCTGCATCGGCAAGAACGCCTGCTTCCCGTACTTCAACCAGCCCGACCCGATGGTCGGCATGAAGGGCGTCGGCTTCTGCCTCGGGGGCTGCACGGTCGACGCCGACTGCGCGGCGGCGGGCGAACGTTGTCAGGTCGAGACCGGCTACTGCGTCAGGACCGTGGTCCCGTACACCAAGAAGCTCGGCGAGAAGTGCACCGAGGCCGACGTCGAGCCGCCGGCGAAGTGCAACTGCATGTACGAGGGTGGGTCCGGGTACTGCACCGTGGCGTGCCGCACGGCGACCAGCTCGTGTCCCACGGGCTTCTGGTGCGACGCGCAGCTGCCGCCGACGTTCGGGAAGGTCCCCGCCGGCCTGCTCGGCAGCTGCCTCAAGTCGTGCACGACCGACGCCGACTGCCCCGCCGGCCGCTGCGAGCAGCACGCCGGCGTCCCGGGCAAGACCTGCGGGATCGGCTTCATGCCCTGAGAGGGTCAGGTCAGCCGCGCCGCGTCGCCCTTGAACACGCGGAACAAGAGCCAGAACGACGGCCCGATGATCGCGAGGCCGAGAGGCAGCGACCAGAGGACGAAGCGCAGCGTCGACGCCGGCGCCGCGGCGGCCGCCACCGTCACGTCGGGGAAGATGAGGAACGGGTGCTGTGCGACCGCCCAGCCCACGATCACGAGCGCGACCTGGGCGATCGCCAGCAGCCGCGCCGCGCGGTAGCGACGGGTGCTCACCGCGACGAACGCGCCCGCGCCGGCCAACGTCCCGGCGACGACGATCGGCAGGGCGCGCGTCATCAGGCCGCTCCACAGGTGCGGCGCGCCGGTGCGCGTGAAGGGGATCGTCGCCGCTGCGCCGAGGACCACCACCGCGCCGGCGAGCTGCGCCTTGCGCCGGAAGTCCTCCTGCAGCTCGCCCTCGGTCTCGACCGTCAGGAACACCGCGGCGAGAAAGGCGCACAAAGAAGCGCCCGCCGCGCCCATCGCCAGGGCGATCGGCGCCGCCCACGGGCTGCCGACGAGCACCACGGCGCCGTCGATCACGCGCAGCTGACCGGACGAGATCGCGCCGACGCAGGCGCCGAGCATGAAGGGCGTGACGATGCTCGCCGCGCCGAACACCGCGCCCCAGCGGTGCTCGCCGCTCCCGTGCGTGGGGAGATACGCGCGGAACACGAACGCGACCCCGCGCAGCACGATGCCGAGCAGCGCCACGCGCAGCGGCGCCGAGAGCCCCGTCGCGTACGCGGCCCACCCGGTCGGGAAGGCGGTGAAGAAGATGACCACCACGAAGATCAGCCAGACGTGGTTCGCCTCCCACACCGGGCCCATCGCCCGCGCGATGGCCGCGCGCTGCTCGACGCGGCGCGGACCGCGCGCGAGGAGATCCCACACGCCGCCGCCGAAATCGGCGCCGCCGAGCACCGCGTAGGCGACCATCGCGGCCACGCCGGCCGACGCGCCCAGGTCCGCGAGCGTCACGTCGCCTCCGTCTTTCGCTTCTCCGCGAGGCCGCGCAGGAGGATCACGAGCACCACCGCGAGCACGAAGTAGAGCGCGGTGTAGGTCGCCAGCGTGACGCCCACGTCGGCGCGCGGGGTGATCGCGTCGCGCGTGCGCATCACGCGGTAGATGATCCACGGCTGGCGCCCGACCTCGGTGACGATCCACCCCGCTTCGAGCGCCACGAAGCCGAGCGGCGCGGCCGCGGCGACGACGCCGAGCAGCCAGCGGGGCGTCTCGCCGCGGCGAAGGCGCCGCACGAGGAAGAACGCGACGCCCACCGCGACGAGCGCGAACCCCGCGCCGACCATCGCCTGGAACGCGAAGTGGGAGATCAGCACGTTCGGGCGCTCGTCGAGCGGGAAGTCGTGCAGCCCCTTGATCGTCGCGTTCGGATCGCCGGTCGCGAGGAAGCTCAGGCCCTTGGGGACGTGCAGGCCGAAGCGGACCTCGGCGGTCGCGGCGTCGGGCACGCCGCCGATGAGCAACGGCGCGCCGGCCTGCGTGTGGAAGTGCGCCTCCATCGCCGCGAGCTTCTCGGGCTGCGTCTTGCCGACGAGCTTGGCCACCTGATCGCCGGAGAGCGGCTGCAGCGCGGCGCTGATCGCGCCGAGGGCCATCGCCAGGATCAGCCCGGAGCGGTGGTATGCGTCGTCGCGGCCGCGCAAGAGGCCGACCGCGTACACCCCGGCGACCGCGAACCCCACCGCGATCGTGCACGAGAGCGTGGAGTGGAGCGAGAGCGGCAGCCACGACGGGTTGGCGAACGTGGCGAACGTGTCGACGTCGACGACGCGCCCGCCCACCTCGCGGTAGCCGCGCGGAGACTGCATCCACGCGTTGGCGCCGACCACCAGCACGCCGGACATCACGCCCGAGATCGCCACCGGGACGCCCGACAGCCAGTGCTGGCGCGGGGTCAGCCGCTCCCAGCCGTAGAGGTAGAGCCCGATGAAGATCGCCTCGATGAGGAACGCGTAGCCCTCGAGCGCGAACGCCGGACCGATCACCGGGCCGGCGAACGCCATGAACTTCGGCCACAAGAGCCCGAGCTCGAACGACAGCGCGGTGCCCGACACCGCGCCGACCACGAACAAGAGCGCGGTGGCCTTGCCCCAGGTGCGCGCGAGCTCGCGGTAGTGCGCGGCGCCGGTGCGCAGGTAGAGGCCCTCGGCGAGCAACATGAGCAGCGGCATGCCGATGCCGAACGCGGCGAAGACGATGTGGAACCCGAGCGACAGCTCCATCTGCCAGCGCGCGGCGGAGAGACCGTCCATGTCGTCGCGGACGTTGGGGCCGTCGCGCGCGGCAGCCAACCCTCAGCGCGACGATTTGTGGGCGGCGATCTGCGCGTCGACGTCGCGCAACAGCGCCTCGAGCCGCGCGTTGCCCGCCTCGCGCATGAGCGCGAGCTGGAGCTGCAGTCGCGCGGCCTCGAGCTTGCCTGCGGCCAGCGCCTCGTCGGCCTTCTCGGCGAACGCGCGCGCCGCGGGCGAATGGACGAGGTCCTGCGCGCGCGAGCGATCGCCCTCGCGGCGCGACTGCTGGACCTGCTCGTGGGTCATGCGCAGCGCGCCCGTCGCGCCGAGCTGCTCGACGTAGCTGCGCATCGCCGCCGGATCCTGCAGCACGTGGTACGCCTCGGCTCCGCGCTGGAACACGAGGGTCGAGGCGCGACGCACGTCCTCGGGCGCGTCGCGGTGCCGATCGGGGTGGAACGCGAGCGCGAACACGCGCCACGCCTCGCGCACGCGCTCCTCGTCCGGCAGCGGATCGCGAGGCAGCTGGAGCAGCACGAAGTAGTCCACCTCCTCGAGCGAGGCGGCCCACTCGCGGATGAGGGTGGGCGCGTCGAGCAGGGCCTCGTCGTCGATGGACAGATCGATGTCGGGCGGCGCGTGGAAGGGGACCTGTCGATCGGGGATCGTCGGGTCGTCGTCGTCTTCGGGACCGCTCATGGACGTCAGACGACCGCCGGCATCATCGAGCGGCCGCGGCCCTGCGCGTCGAGGCCGATCAGCCGCATGCGCGCCTGCGTCTCGCGCGAGGTCTCGAGGTCTCTCGCGCGGACCTGCAGGATGCCGTCGGCGTCGAGCTCGAAGGTGACCTCGATGGCGACCTCGCCGCGGCGCGCGGCGCGCAGCCCGGAGAGCTCGAGCTCGCCGAGCGCGGAGTTCTGGTGGAAGTGATCGCCCTCGCCCTGACACACGCGGATCGAGATGACCTGCTGGCCGTCGTGCGAGGTGGTGAAGTTGCGCGTCTGCGCGCAAGGCACCGGCGAGTTGCGCGGGATGACGCGATCGACCCAGCCGGACACCGTCTCGACCGAGAGGGTGAGCGGCGTGACGTCGATGAGCAGCGGCACCGCCGCCCCGAGCTCGTTCGGCGGGAACGAGGGCACCGGCGGCCGTGTAGGCGGCGCGGGGGGCGGCGTCGGCTGCGCGGGCGTGTGCAGGGGCGGGAACGCGGGGGGCGCCGGAACGTGGCGCGGCAGCTCGGGGACCGCGAGGTTCCGCAGCTGCATGGGCTCCGGCGACATATCGGGGAACGGCCGCGTCGGCTGCGCCGCCCCGGCGCGCGGCAGGGTCGACGGCTCCGGCGACAGATCGGGGAAGCCACGCGGCAGCGCGCGCGCCTCGTACTCGAAGGCGCCGGGCGGCGTGGTTGCACCCAGCGCGCCGGGCGGCGGCGCGACTTGTGTCGACGGAGGCGCGACGAACGGCGTCAGCGCGGGAGGCGCGCCGACCGGCGGTCCTCCAGAATACGCGCCGACCGGCGGTCCTCCAGAAAGCGCGCCTTGCGGCGCGACCAACCTCCCCGTGTTGCGATCGACCGGGCGCGCGTCGGGGAGGAGCGGCGCAGTGGTGCCCGCGCGAGACGGGACCGGCACCATGCCGGGGATCACCGGATACTCGTCGGTCGTCGTCGGCGGAGGCGGCGGCGGCGACAAGGGCGGCGTCACGAGCCGACCGGTGGTGCGCGGCGGCGGGGCGGGCGCCATCGGCGCGGGACGCTGCGCCGACGGGGGCTGCTTGGTCACGCCGCCGAGCGTCTGGATGCGCGACGCCTTCACCGCGCCGCCGTCGAGCATCTGCACCGGCGTGACCGCGCGGCGCCGCTCGGCGCCGGTGAGCGCCGCGGCCTGGATCGCCGCGCCGATCGCCACCACCTCGTCGGGGTTGAGGCGCTCGAGCGGCTTCTTGCCGAAGAACTCCTCGACGTGCCGCCGAACGAGCGGGATGCGCGTGGAGCCGCCCACGAGGATCACGTTGTCGAAGCCGTCGGATCGCATGCGCGCGAGCTGGAGCGCGTCGTCGCAGACCTTGAACGACCGATCGACGAGCGGCCTCGCGACCTTCTCGAGCTGCTCGCGCGTCATGGTGAACGTGAGATCGATCGGCGCGCCGCCCGGTCCGTAGCCGAGCTCCCGCAGCTCGACCGTGATGTCGGGCTGCGTCGAGAGCGCGATCTTGATCTGCTCCGCGGCGGCGCGCAGCCGCTCCATCACCTGAACGTCGCCGCGCGGGTCGAAGCGCGTCGACTGGATGACCTCGAGGGCGATGCGATCGGCGATCAGGCCGTCGATGTCGTCGCCGCCGAGGAAGCTGTCGCCGGCGGTGGCGATGACCTCGAACACGTTGCCCGACAGATCGAGCAGCGTGAGATCGAAGGTGCCGCCGCCGAAGTCGTAGACCGCGATGCGCTCGGTGCCCGACTTGCCGAAGCCGTACGCCAGCGCCGCCGCGGTCGGCTCGTTGAGGATGCGCAGCACCTCGAGGCCGGCCTCGCGGGCGGCGACCTTGGTCGAGGCGCGCTGCAGGTCGTTGAAGGACGCGGGGACGGTGACCACCGCGCGCTCCACCGGCTCGCCGAGCGCCGTCTCGGCGATCGCCTTCACCTTGCGCAGGACGAACGCGCTGATCTCGGGCAGCGTGTAGGTCTCGCCGCGCGCGACGACCAGGGGGCCGTGCGTCGGTCCTTCGCGCAGCTCGAAGGGGAAGCGGGCGCGCGCCCGGGTCACCTCGTCGCTCGACCACGAGCGCCCGATGAGCCGCTTGATCGAGTAGACGGTGTTGCGCGCGTCGACGAGGCGGCGCTCGCGCGCGTGGTGACCGACGAGGACGTCACCGTTCGGATGGAAGGAGACGACGCTCGGCAGCAGCCGATGCCCCTCCTCGTCGGCGATGACGTGCGCCTTACCGCCCCGCACAACGGCCACGACCGTATTGGTCGTCCCGAGGTCGATACCGACGACCGCGCCCGACATGACGACAGAATGCGTACCACGGCGGCCGTCGACCGGGAATTTTCGCGGGGGCCCTTCCGCTCGGCCACGCCCGACTTCAAAGTGAGACCTCCTCAGGGGACCTCATGGGTCCTCATGGGACCTCATGGGATGGGCATGGGATCGGGATGGGATCGGTGAGCCGGGGCCGTAGACGGAAGACGCGCAGGAGGACGCCGGGCGGGTACGTGCGCTTCCTGCAGCTGGTGACCGCCGGCACGCTCGCGCCGACGGCGGTCGCGGTCTTCCGGCTCGCCGCACCGCTCGGCGCGCTCGTCGGCGCCCTCGCCGCCGCGGCCACGGCCACGGCCGTGCTGGCCCCCATCGGCGCCCGCGTGCGGTTCGGGTTCCAGGACGAGCGCCGCGCGCGGTCGTCGAGCACGCTCGCCGTACTGTTCGACCTGCTGTGGATGACCTCGATGCTCGCCCCGGTGACGACGCTGCTCGCGGCCGTCGGGCTGGCCGTCGCGCACCGGCTGTCGCTCGGCGCCGCGTGCGAGGTCGGGGTCGCCGGCGCGGCGCTCGTCGCCGGCTACGGCGTGCTCGTGCGGCGCCGCTGGGTGCGTCGCCGCCGCGTCGAGCTCGAGATCCCCGGGCTGCCGGCCGCGTTCGACGGCTACCGCATCGTCCACCTCTCCGATCTGCACGTCGGCTCGATCGACCGCCGCGAGGAGGCGCTGGCCTGGTCCCACGCGGCCAACGCGCTCGACGCCGATCTCGCCGTGATCACCGGCGACATCCTGACGACCGGCACCGCGTACCACGACGACGCCGCCGACGCGGTCGGCGCGCTGCGCGCGAAGGACGGGGTGTTCGCCTGCCTCGGCAACCACGACTACTACGGCGAGGAGGAGCTCTGCGCGAAGCTCGCTCGCCGCGGCGCGCGCGTGCTGCGCAACGAGGGCGTCGCGATCACGCGCGGCCGCGAGACGCTGTGGCTCGCGGGCATCGAGGACGTCTGGCGCGGCGCGCCCGATCTGCGCGCGGCGCTCCGTGGACGCCCCGAGGGCGCGCCGATCGTCCTGCTCGCGCACAACCCCGACTTCTTCCCGCGCGCCAGGGAGGCCGGGGTCTCGCTCACGCTCTCGGGGCATACCCACGCCGGCCAGCTCGCCGTCCCGTTCCTCGTCTCGCGGGCGACCCTCAGCCATTTCGTGACGCGCTGGCCCGCCGGGCTGTTCCGCGACGGCGCCGCCAGCATCTTCGTGCACGCCGGGCTCGGGACCACCGGCCCGGCGATCCGGCTCGGGGCGGCGCCGGAGGTCGTGGAGATCGTTTTGAAGGCGACGCCTTCGGGTCGGGGGAGGCCGACGGCTTCGGGTCGTGGGCACCGCTCCGAACGCTGAAGGTTCGCGACGAGCTTGCCGCCAGCGTCCACCGGCGCCTACGCTCGCCCGGTCTCCCCCACACAGGCTAGATGAACAGGCTATCCCCGCCCGTCGTCCTCGCGTTGCTCGCCCTCGCCGCGTGGGCAGCGGTGTTCGCGATGCCCGTCCCCCACACGACGTGGGTGGGCCTGGCCGGCGGCTTCGCCACCGCGCTCGCGATCCTCTGGGCTTCGAGCGCCGGGGGTGCCGGCGTGCCCCGCGGCCTCAACGAGGCGATCCGTCGCGCGGGCGCCGGCGAGCGCCCGATCGCCCCCGCCGATGCGAGCCCCGAGCTGCTGGCGATCTTCGACGAGATCAACCGCGCCGCCGACGCGGCGAAGGCCGTGCGCGACGACGCCGACAAGGCGCACGGCGAGCTCGCGCGCCTGCGCGACGACTCGAGGAAGCTGCTCACCGAGTCCGACGCCAAGCGCGACGCCGCGCGCGACGAGGCGCGCGAGGCGAAGGACGAGGTCCGGCGCCTGCAGGCGGAGCTCGCGCGGGAGCGCGACGGCGCGGTCGTCATCAAGACCGAGTCGACCCGCCGTCGCACCGAGATCGAGGAGCTCGTCGCCAAGCTCGACGAGCAGAACCGCAAGCTGCAGGAGACCATCCAGGGCGAGCTCGCGGTGGCCGAGGAGGCGGGGCGCCGCGTGCGCGAGGTCACCGCGGCCCTGAAGGACATCGGCCAGAACGTCGAGACGCTCGCGCAGTCGGCCGAGGAGTCCTCCTCGTCGATCCTCGAGCTCACCGCCACGAACGACGAGGTGGCCGAGAACGTCGGCGAGCTCGCCGCCTCCGTCCGCGAGACGGTCAGCTCCATCGAGGAGATGACCTACTCCATCAAGGAGGTCGCCAAGAACGTCGACGCGCTCTCGCTCACCGCCGAAGAGACGTCTTCGAGCATGAACGAGATGGACGTCTCCATCGACCAGGTCCAGAGCAACGCCAACGAGACGGCGAAGCTCTCCGAGGAGGTCGCCAGCGACGCCGAGCGCGGCGCCGAGGCCATCCTCAAGACGATCGGCGAGATCTACCGCATCAAGGAGTCGTCGCAGGAGGCGGTCGCCGTCATCTCGAACCTCGGCTCGCGCATCGAGGCCATCGGCCAGATCCTCAGCGTCATCGACGACGTCGCCGAGCAGACCAACCTCCTCGCGCTGAACGCCGCGATCATCGCCGCGCAGGCGGGTGAGCACGGCAAGGGCTTCGCGGTCGTCGCCGACGAGATCAAGGACCTCGCCGAGCGCGCCGGCTCGTCGACCAAGGAGATCGCCGAGCTGATCAAGACGATCCAGGCCGAGTCGAAGAACGCGGTCGCGGCCGTCGAGCGCGGCGCCCACAACGTCGATCGCGGCGTCGAGGTCTCCAACGAGGCCGAGCGCGCGCTGAAGAAGATCCTCGAGTCGTCGCAGAAGAGCACGACCATGGTCCGCGCCATCGCGCGCGCGACGGTCGAGCAGGCGAAGGGCAGCAAGCAGGTCACCGACGCGATCGGGCGCATCGCCGAGACCGTCCAGCAGATCGCCGCGGCCACCGCGCAGCAGGCGCGCGGCTCGGAGCTCATCGTCAAGAGCGCCGAGAAGATGCGCCTCATCACCCAGCACGTCGAGCGCTCCTCGCAGGAGCAGGCGCGCGGCGGCCGGCAGATCACGCAGGCCATCGAGGCGATCTCGAACATGGTCAACCAGCTCAACGCCTCGCAGCGCGGGCAGACCCGCGGCAACGAGCAGCTGCTCGCGTCGGCCGATCGCATGGAGGAGCTCGCGCACATGCACGAATCGACGCTGCGGCAGATCCAGGCGGTCCTCGATCGCTTGCGCCGCTCGGTCGACATCAGCGCGAGCTGACCTTACTTCGACCTACACGACGGCGCGCAACGTCCGCGACAATTTCAGCCGGGTTCTGCCGGACAAAGGATTCGATCCCGTCCGGCATCCCAGACGAAAGGTGCTAGCCTCACCGGCGTTCAGCATGCGCCGGACCCACGTCGCGCGGGGTCGTCCCGTGCGGTGTGGATCTGTACCTGTGTCATGACCGCGGCCCTCAACGACGCACCGCCTGCTACCCCCGAAGAGGCCCTGCCTCGTCGATTCGGGAAGTACACGCTCCTGCGGCGCATGGCGACGGGCGGGATGGCCGAGATCTTCCTCGCGCTCCAGCGATCCGTCGCCGGGTTCGAGAAGCTCATCGTCATCAAGCGCATCCTGCCGGCGATGAACCAGGACCGCGGGTTCATCGACATGCTGCTGCACGAGGCGCGCATCGCGGCGTCGCTCTCGCACCCGAACATCGTCCAGACGATCGACGTCGGCCAGGTCGACGGCACCTACTTCATCGCGCTCGAGCACATCCACGGCGAGGACCTTCGCTCCATCGTCCGGCAGATGAAGAAGAAGGGGGTCACCGAGTTCCCCCTCGAGCACGCCATCGCGATCATCCTCGGCATGTGCGCGGGCCTCTCCTACGCGCACGAGAAGCGCGATCTCGACGGCGCGCCGCTCGGCATCGTCCACCGCGACATCTCCCCGCAGAACGTCCTCGTCGGCTTCGCGGGCGACACCAAGATCGTCGACTTCGGCGTCGCCAAGAGCGACAACCAGGGCGGCAGCGAGCAGACCAAGTCGGGCCAGCTCAAGGGCAAGGTCCCCTACATGTCGCCCGAGCAGGCGCGCGGCGAGGAGGTCGACTGGCGGAGCGACATCTTCGCCACCGGCGTCATGCTCTTCGAGCTGACCACCGGCAAGCGCCTCTTCAAGGGCTCGACCGAGTTCGAGACGCTGAAGCTGATCTGCGATCGCGACTACCCGCGGCCCTCCTGGGTCGCCAACGCGTACCCGCTGGGGCTCGAGACCATCGTCATGCGGGCGCTCGAGAAGGACCGCGAGAAGCGGTACCAGAGCGCGCGCGAGATGCAGGCCGACATCGAGGCGTTCGTCCGTGACGCGAAGCTGCCGGTGAGCAGCATCGCGCTCGCGGAGTTCATGAAGGGCCTCTTCGAGGAGAAGCTCGCGGCGCAGAAGGAGGCCCTGATGCAGGGCCGCCAGCTCGCCGACATCATCTCGCAAGAGATCGTCCACGCCGAGCAGACGATGACCGGCGTCGACTCCGGCCGCTTGTCCTCGCACAACCTGTCGACGGCGAGCGGCGCCATCGGCGTCGGCAGCGTGCCGCCGCCCGCGAGGTCCGGCGCGAAGTGGGCCTTCGCCGCCGTCGCCCTCGCGGCCGCGGCCGCCGCGGGCACGGTCATCGCGCTGCGCTCGAAGGATCAGCCCGCGGCAGCGCAGACGGCGACCGCCGAGCCTGCGCCTTCCAAGGCGACGCTGGTGATCGAGAGCGAGCCGAGCGGCGCGCACATCTGGATCAACGGCGAGGTCCGCGCCGAGGTCACGCCCGCGACGATCGACAGCCTCCCCGTCGGCAAGGTCGACGTGAAGGTCGGCATGGAGGGCTACGCGAGCAAGGTCGAGAAGGTCGAGCTCGAGGCCGGCCCGCCGACCAAGCGCCGCTTCACGCTGCAGAAGGGCGTCGTGAAGCTCGCGATCGGCGGCGCGCCCGCCGGCGCCACCGCGACGCTCGACGGCAAGCCGGTGACGCTGCCGAACGTCGAGGCGACCCCCGGCGATCACCACGCGCTGGTGGTCAGCGCGCCGGGCCACGTCAGCAAGACCTTGAAGGTCACCGGCGAGCTCGGCGAGACGAAGAAGCTCGACGCGACGCTCGACAAGATCACGGCGGGCGGCGCCGTCGGGGCGAAGACCGCCGCCAAGGACACCGCGCCGCAACCCGGCGGCAGCGGCAAGTTGATGGTCTCGGCCAGCGGCGGATGGTGCAACGTCTCCGTCGACGGCAAGCCGCACGGCGCGACCCCCACCGGCACCATCGATCTCTCGGCGGGCAGCCACAGCGTCAGCTGCACCGACGCCAACGGCAAGACGGTGTCGCAGGGCGCCAAGGTCAGCGCGGGCGAGACGACCCGTGTGAAGTTCTCCCTGTAGTCTCGTCCAAGGAACGATGGACTCGGCGCATCTCGACACGCCTCCGGCGACGCCTTCACCGGTGTCGACAGAGGTCGGCCAGGTGATCGCCGATCGGTACCGGCTGGTGCGCAAGCTCGGCGAGGGCGCGATGGGCGCGGTGTTCCTCGCCGAGCACATCCACATGCGCAAGCGCTTTGCGTTGAAGCTCCTGCTGCCGGCGGCGATGGCGTCGCCCGAGATCGTGGCGCGCTTCGAGCGCGAGGCGATCGCCGCGGGCAACATCGACCACCCGGGCGTGTGCGCGGCGACCGACTTCGGCCGCCTGCCCGACGGGTCGTTCTTCCTCGTCCTCGAGTACATCGACGGCAAGAGCCTGCGCGCCGTGCTCGAGGAGTCCCCGCTCCCGCCCGACCGTGCGCTCGGCGTCGCGCGGCAGATCCTCGCCGCGCTCGCCGCCGCGCACGGCAAGGGCGTCGTCCACCGCGACATCAAGCCCGAGAACGTGATGATCGTGACCGGCCCGAACGGCGAGGACGTCGTGAAGGTCCTCGACTTCGGCATCGCCAAGGTCGACGCCGCGCATCTCGGGGGGCTCGGGGAGGGCCGCGGCGAGAACCTCACGCGCATGGGCGCCATCTACGGCACACCGGCGTACATGTCGCCCGAGCAGGCGATGGGCAAGACCGTCGACCACCGCGCCGATCTCTACGCGGTCGGCGTGATGCTCCACGAGATGATCACCGGAGAGCCGCCGTTCGAGGGCGACGGCATCGTCATCCTCGCGCGCCACGTGAACGATCCGCCGCCGCCGCTGGTGTCGCCCGTCGATTCGTCGTCGGTGAGCGCGGAGGTCGCGGCGTGCGTCGGGCGCCTGCTCGCCAAGAAGCCCGACGATCGACCGGAGAGCGCCTCGCAGGCGATCGCCGAGATCGACCTCGCGCGCACCTCGCTCGGCGCGTTCCCCGCGAGCACGCTGCCGAGCGGCATGCAGCGCGGCGCCGTGCAGGCGCAAGCGGCCACCGTCGCCGGCTCGGCCGGCGCCGCACTAGGAGGCTCGCTCGCCGGCGCGAGCCTGCGCACGGGCGCCGGAACACGCTCTGCGACCCACGCGGGCGCGATGGCGGCGACGCTCGTCGGCGAGCCGACTCCCGCGCCGCCGCCGGTCGCCGGCGCGCCGAACCCCGCCCTGCGACAGGTGCAGAAGGTCGTCACGGCGGCGAAGGCCACGCGCGACAAGCTCGAGGAGCGGCTCGCGCCGCTCGCTCGACGCGCAGGGTTCGCTCCTCGTCACCTGCTGATCGTCATCGCCGGCGTGACCGCGATGTGCTTGCTCTTGCTCGTGGTCGTGCTGTCGCGCGGCCCCAAGGTCGACGACGACGAGACCGACCGTCGTCCACGCAGACGCCCGTCGCCGACGGCGTCCGCGAATTCCAAGGACGAACCGCTCGCGCCCCCTGAAGAGCAATCCGGCAAACCGGGCGCTTCGCCGAGCTCTTCCGCTGCGTCGAAGGGCGGCGGCGGAGGCGGCGTCAAAGGCATCGGCCGCAAGATCAAAAGCCTTTTCTAGCGCTCAGCGGAGGCATATGGTTCGCGGCAATCATGTCCGCTTCAACCGCCACGGGTGAAGCCGCGCCGACGACGGCGTTCCGTTCGTTCGTCTGGCGACGGCTCGGAACCATCCTCGCGCTGGCGCCGCTCGGCGTCTGGGTCGTGATCCACGTGTGGAACAACCTCGCGGCCTTCCGCGGGGCCGAGGCGTGGCAGGAGTCGGTCACCAACCACCGGCACCCGATCGCCGCGGCGATCACGTGGGTCGTCGTGCTGACGCCGCTGGCCATCCACACGCTGTGGGGCCTCGGTCGCCTGAAGACGTCGCAGCCCAACAACATGGCCTACGGCTACTTCGGCAACCTGCGCTACCTGCTGCAGCGCATCTCGGCGCTCGGCGTCCTCGGCTTCGTCGCCGCGCACCTGTGGCTCGCGTTCCTGCAGCCGCGGTTCGTGCACGGGCACCCCGAGCGCTTCGCCGACATCGCGCGCGAGATGGCCCACCACATGCCGACGCTGGTCGTCTACCTGCTCGGCACCATGGGCGTCGCGTACCACCTCGCGAACGGCGTCGCGACGAGCGCGATGGCGTTCGGCGTCGGCACGACGGCGCGCTCGCAGAAGCGCATGGAGCGCGTCGCGCTGGTCCTGTTCGTCGTCCTCCTCGCCCTCTCGTGGGGCGCGATCTACGGCCTCTGGCAGGCCGGCGGCGCCGCGGCCTGATCGGCGTCACTCGACCGATGTGAGAATCCCCCGGCCTGAAGGCCGGGGCACCGACTGCACCTCAAGGCCGGGGTATCAACCCCGGCCTTCACGTTTTCGCGGGCTCGGGCGCTCGCTGCGCTCGCAGCTGTCGCCGCAGAGCTGCGGAAGCAAGCGGCGACACAGCCAGAATGCCTGGCGAAAGACCAGGGGAGCCGCGCGGCCGCGATACCGACGAGCGTGATTCGGCTACGGTGATCACGTGCGCTTCCGCACGATTCATCGAATCGCCGTCGTTGCGGCGAGCGCCGTCGCCGCAGCAGGCACGCTGCTGATCGGTGATCGACGGCAGGTCGGCGCGATGGTCCTCGTCGGCGCCGCGGGAGTCGCCGTCTACTACGGCATCGTCTTCGCCGCCCACCGTCTGCGGCACCGTGCCTACTTTCGCGCGACGACAGGCCATGACGTGCCCGCGCTGCGAGCTGCATTCGAGCGGTACTCCGAGTTGTTCTGCGACGATGCGCGACCAGGCGTGCGCGCGCACCTCTCGCTGCACGAGGCTTCCGTCCTCGCGCAGGAGCACCGTTGGCGCGAGGCGGCGAGCTGCCTCGAGCGCCTGGACGTCCACGCCGCCCACCCGAACGAGGCCGTCGGCGTCGCATCGCTGCGCGCGTACGTGCTCGCTCACCTCGGCGACGATGCAGGCGCGCTCGCGGTGATCGACGACGTCCTGGCCAAAGGCACCGCGGAGGAGCGCGCGCAGATGACCCACGTCCGCGGCATCGTCCTGCAGCGGTTGGGGCGGAATGAGGAGGCCCTCGACCTGCTGTCGATCCCGCGCGATCGCCCGCAGCGCGCGGGATCGCTGTTTTATCTCGGCGAAGCACGCCGCGGCCTCGGTCGCTTCGACGAAGCCGTGGAGACCTACGAGAACGTCCTCGGATTGCCGGGCGACAGCGAGTGGCATCGCCGGGCCCGCGAGGCGCTGGCGTCCCTGCAGCGCAGCGCGCCGTTCCGGTGAGGCGGCGTGCGAGCACGGCGTCGGCACATGCCGCTCGCGCGTGGCGACTCTCACGCCCCCGCGCGGGCGCGTGAGCCGCGACCGCGCGTGGCGGTGCGCTTCGTGCCGGTCGACGTCTTCTCGGTGCCGCGACGCGCCTTGGGCACCGCGGCCTTCTTCTGAGGGGACGTGCCCGCGCGTCCGGGGCCACCGCGCTCGGTCGCGGTCTTGCGGCTCTCGGCCTTCTTCGCTGCGTTGCGCGACGTCGCGCCCTTGCGCATCGCGGCGCCGGTGCCGCGCTCGCTCTTGCTGCCGGCGCGTGCGCGCGTGGTGCGGCGCTTCCGCTCTGCGGCGCCGGTGGCGGTCTTGCCTTCGAGCCCCTCGTCTCTCTTCCGCATCACCATGCGAGTGCGATGCGCGAGGCGCGCGATTGCCGCGCGGCCGGCACCTGGCAGCGTGCCGCCCTCGTCAGCTTCAGGTGCCCGCGTCCCGAGCGGCAGCGGCACGAATGGCGGCGACGGCGGCGCCAAAACTGCCGATGTAACGACAACGCCGCTGCCGAAGCTCCGTCTGAACACTGGGATCGGCGAAGTCTTTCGTGTTCTTGTTCACGAACAGCGAATCGCCACCCGCGCGATCGAGATCGAGCAGCACGGACGCGAGCATCACCGCATCAGGGAGCTCCATCCCAAGCGACACGCGTAACGCCTCGGCCTTCTGAAGAGTCTCTGCGGAAATGGGAAGGACGGTAGCGGCGGATAGCAGAAGGCTTCGGGCAGCCTCGTGGCTGTCTCGAGCGAGCTTCACAGCGCGAACGGTCAGCTCCTTCAGCGCGTCCACGTCCGCCGCCAGCTGCGCGTTTCGTCGAAGCTGCCCGAACTCCGCCTGGACCTCGCGCCCAAGTCGCTCCCACTCGCGAACTCGGCGCGTGAGCGTCTCGTACGGTTCGAGCAACGCGTATGCCGGAACGAGCAGCCGAACCCGCCCCGTACGCGCATGCTCGAGGATGACCGAGCAGTGCTCGCGGTCCTCCTGCTCGAGGGCGAGTTCGAGGAGGAAGTTCGACTCGACGTAGACGTTCACGCGGCGGCCTGGTGCACGACGCGACCGCCGCGCAACAGCTCCGACAAGCCGGCCTGCTCGAGGAGGTCGTGCGTCGGGCCCGCGCCGCGCGTGCGATCTTGTAGCCACCAGTCGACGACCAGGTCGAAGACTGGTGGGCTCACGTACTTCGCGGGATCGACTCCGGCGCGACGGAAGTACGGCCCGAAGATGTCCACGGCGGTCATCTCGTACGTCGCGAGCTCGCGCGCGTCGGCGCCACGCTTCCACAGATAGAGGGCGTCAGGAGTGGCGAGGAGGAACAGGGCGTCCGCGAACCCGGGCAGCTCCTCGAGGAGGTTCTTTCGGAACAATCGCGCCCACTCCGTGTTCGTACCCCGGCGTGCTTTCGTCTCGACGACCAGCCCGAGGCGGCCGTCGGATGAGTAGCCTGCGAAGTCGAACGTGGCTGCCACGGGCAGATCGTAGCACGCCGTGGCGGACAGCCGGTGCAGTCGAGGTTTCGAGACACGGGCTGAGGAGCCATCGGACGCAGCACCGACGTGCACGATTCACCGCACACGCGCGCTCAGCCTGCGCGTGAAGCGACCCAGCACGGCCCAGCCGCCCAGTTGGCGGGCGCGTCGTGCGACGCTCATGCAAACCCCTGGGCCACATGCTCGGCGCCGGCGTGCGCTTCCGCCTCGGAGGTGAAGCCAGCATCAAGAGCGAAGGTCGATGGTCGCGGTCCTTCGACCTTCGACCTTCGACCTTCGACCTTCGACCTCGCGACGTCCCAGTCGCGCGGTCGTCTCGACAGCCAGTGCGCCGGCCGCCCGAGGCACGACTGACGACTGACGGCTCTTCTTCAGTGGGGCGGCGTCGGAGGCGGCACGACCTTCGGATGGATCAGCCCCGGCGGCATCGGGATCAACTTCGGGCCCGAGTGGTGCGTGTCGGGTGCCGCCGACCCGGAGGCCGCCGCAGACGCCGACGCGGCTGGCAGCAGGCCGCCCGGCCCGGCGAAGGTGATCTTCCCGAAGCGCGTCGACTTGTGGAAGTTCCCCTGCCCGAGGATCGGCGACCACGCGAGCGCCGCGCGCTGGCCGTCCTTGAACGAGTAGAGGTTCACGCGCCAGGTGTCGCCCGGCTTCGGCGGGATGGAGATGCCCTCGCGCGCCTTGAACGAGGCCCACGGGATGGCGATCTCCGCCGTGTAGTTCTTCTTCTCCTTGTCGATCGTGACGGCCTGCTTGAGACCCGACGACCAGTCCATGTGGCCGAACTGCTTGGTCGCGTCGTCGGCGCCGGTGATCGGCTGGTTGTAGTCGTCCCAGCGCGTGTCGAAGATCGCGCCGTTCACGTCGACCTGGAGCTCGAAGTAGTCCTTGTTGTCGCCGGGATCGCCGGGCTGGATCATCAGCTCGACGGCCGATGACTTCTCCCAGACGTGCGGATCCTTGTCGGCCGGCTTGAACGGCGAGGTCGGGTCCTTGTCCTCGACGACGAACCCCACGTAGAGGTTCGCGTCGTCCCAGGCGATCTTCGCCGCAGCATTCACCGGATGATCGGGAGGCGCTTGCCCGTCACCCGGCCCGACGAAAGGGCCGGTGAAACCTGCCGTTTCCCAGGGCTTCTCGTCGAGCTTGCCGTCGATCTTGATGTCGGCCTTGCCGAACTTCGGCGCGTTGAGCGTCGGCAGCTCGGTCTTCTGCGGCGGCGGCTCCGGCGCCTTCACGCCGGTCGGCAGCGCGATGACGTTGGCGCGATTGTCGCCGTCGTTCGCGTCGGCGTTCTTGATCTTCAGGCGCGCGTCGTCCTTCCAGATGCCGACGAGGAAGCGGTAGGTCGGCCAGGAGACGTCGCCCGGGACCGTGAACTCGAACGAGTCCTTGATCACCTTGCCCTTCTCCCAGTCGCTCGGACCGTAGGTCTGCACCGTGCAGTTGGCGGCCTTCTCCTGACGGATGGAGCCGACGCAGTCGAGGTTGCCCTTCGCCTGCTTCACGTCGTCGGTCGTGACGTGCGTGAAGAGCTTCCAGCCCGGATCGAGATCGCCGGTCTTCCTCCAGAAGAGGGTGAAGCGCACCGTCGAGCCGGGCGCGGCGAGCTCGGGCTCGGCCTTCCACCCGATCAGGTGGACCTTGTCCTCGAAGTTGACGTCGGTCTTGTGCGTCACGTCGGCGGGCATGTCGTCGAGGATGAACTCCTTGACGGCCTCCTTGTCGACCTTCGCCACTCCCTTGCCGCGCTTCGCGCAACCCACCTGCGTCGAGAGCAGGAGCGCGGAACCCGCGACCACCACCAAACCAAGGAACGTGCGCATCCTCGGAACCTCCTGAGAGTCGTCAGTCTTCAGTCGTCAGTCATCAGCACGTGTCGCGAGCACCGTAGCCTGATGGGCCCCTGGATCGTTGTCGCTGCTCGTGCCATCGGCTGGTTGCTCATGCTGCGACTCCCGTGGCTGGACTCTGCCTCGGCTGACGACTGACGACTGACGACTGACGACTCTGACGACTGACGACTGACGACTCTGTCGACTGACGACTTACTTGCGTGTCTTCTTCCGGGCGTCGCGCTCTGCTTTGCGCTGACGCTTCTTCGCGTTCTTCTCCGCCTCGCTGAGCGGCTTCATCTTCGTCATGCTGGGCTTCGGCTGGCCCATGCCCATGCCGGGCATGCCCATGCCGGGCATCCCCATGCCGGGCATGCCGGGGAAGCCGCCCATGCCGGGCATCCCGGGGAACCCGCCCATGCCGGGCATGCCCGGGAAGCCGCCGCCCCCGCCCATCTTCTTCATGGCGCGCGCCATCTGCAGCTGCTTGCCGCCGGGCACCATGCCCATGAGCGAGTTGAGCAGGCCGCCCTGCTGCGACATCGCGTCCATCATCTGCTTCATCATCAGGTACTGCTGCAAGAGCGCCTGCACCTCTTCGGGCTTGCGGCCGGAGCCCTTGGAGATGCGCTTCACGCGCTCGGGCTCGCGCACCATCGAGTACGCGTCGCGGCGCTCGAACTTCGTCATCGACTGGATGATCGCCTCGATGCGATCGAGCTCCTTGTCGTCGAGCTGCGTGCCGGCCGGGATCATGCCGCCGAGGCCGGGCATCTTGTCGACGATCTCGTTGAGGGAGCCCATCCCCTTGATCATCCGCACCTGGTTGAGGAAGTCGTCGAGCGAGAACTCGCCCTGCAGCATGCGGAGCGCGTCTTCCTCCGCCTTCTTCTTGTCGACGACCTCCTCGAAGTCCTTCATCAGGCCGACGACGTCGCCCATGCCGAGGATGCGCGAGGCCATGCCGTCGGCGCGGAACTCCTCGAACTTGTCGGGCGTCTCGCCCAAGCCCACGAAGAGCAGCGGGGCGCCGGTGATCGACTTCACGCTCAGCGCCGCGCCGCCGCGGGCGTCGCCGTCGAGCTTGGTCATCACGACGCCGGTGAACGCGAGCCGGTCGTGGAAGGTCTTCGCGGTGCGCACCGCGTCTTGACCGATCATCGCGTCGACGGTGAAGAAGATGTTGTCGGGGCGGACCTCGTCCTTGATCGCCTCGAGCTCCTTCATCAGGGCTTCGTCGATCGCGAGGCGGCCGGCGGTGTCGTAGATGACCAGGTCGTAGCCGAGCTTCTTCGCCTCCTCGTAGCCCTTCTTGCAGATCTCGACGGGCGAGGCCGGCATGTTGAACACCGGGATGTCGAGCTGCTGGCCGAGGATCTTCAGCTGCTCGACGGCGGCCGGTCGCTGCATGTCGGCGGCGACGAGGAGGACCTTCTTGCCGTCCTTCGCGTAGAGGCGACCGAGCTTGGCGCAGCTGGTCGTCTTACCGGAGCCCTGGAGGCCGACCATCATGATGCCGGTCGGGCCCTTGTCCGCGAGCGCGACCGCCTCGCCCTCGTGCGACATGCGCGCGACGAGCTCGTCGTGGCAGATCTTCACGAACACGTCGCCGGCGGCGACCTTGTGCTTCTGGCCGCCCTGCTTGACCTCGACCTGGACCGTCTGGCCGAGCGCCTTCTCTTTGACGCTGGCGAGGAAGCTCTTCACCACGCCGAGATCGACGTCGGCCTCGAGCAGCGACAGGCGCACCTCGCGCAGCGCGGTGTCGATGTTCTTCCCGTCGAGCTCCTGCAGACCGGCGAGCCGGTTCTTGGCGTTGCGGAACCCCTTCGAGAGCGCGTCGAACATGGTCTCTTCCTCGGCAAGCCGACCGCCCCCGGGAGGCGGACCCGGAGCGGCGCGGACGGGGTGTCTACCACGGGCCGCGGCGAAAATCGCGGGGGGCGAGCCCGAGCCCGAGCCCGAGCCCGAGCCCGCGCCTGCGCCCGCGCCCACGCCCGAGCCCACGCCTGCCCCTGATCGCCCGACGGGCCGCCGCGGTTCAGGGCGCCGTGAAGTGCTTCACGATCGTCCCCCGGACCTCGCCCGTCGCCGTGCCGCCCGACGTCTCGTCGGTGTGGACGTTCACGTAGTAGCCGCTGGCGTCGAGGAGCGTCCCGACGAGGGGCGTCGAGGCGTCGAAGGTGCCGGCGAACACGGTGCTGGTCGCCAGGGTCGAGGTCAGGGTCAGCGGCTGGATCATGCTGGCGTCGGAGGTCAGGTGGATGTGGGCCGCCGTCGAAGGGGCGTTGAGCGACTTCACCTCGCCCGAGTAGACGAACTGCCCGCCGGTGAGGATCATCCCGAACCCGCCGAAGCCCGAGGTGGCGACCGGCGTCGCAGCGCCGATGTTTGCCCCGTAGAGCGTGTCGCCCGGCTTGATCAGCTGGCCGCGGATCTCGCCGTTGGGGAACGCGCTCGTGTGCAGGTTCACGTAGTACTTGTATTGCTGAAGATCGGCGATCTGCGTCGAGGTCAGCGTGAACGCCTGGACGATCGGGCTCGTCAGGGTCGTGAAGGTGAGCACCGGGCCGCCGCTCACGCCTGGCGCGCCCAGGTGGATGTGCCCGAGGGTCGCGGTCACATCGTGGGTCACCGTGCACGACAGCACGCTCGTTGCGACGGTGAGCACGCAGGTCGCTTCGCCCGTGCCCGTCGAGGTGTTCGCCGGGATCTCCTGACCGCCGGTGAGTCGCGTGGAGAAGGTCATCGTCGCGGGACCGGTGTCCTCGACGGTCGTGTCGGCGGCGTCTTCGACGGCGCCGGTGTCGACGAGGCCGGTGTCGACCAGACCGGTGTCGACCTCTCCGGTGTCGACCAGCCCCGTGTCGACTTCTCCCGTGTCGACGAGGCCGGTGTCGACCAGTCCCGTGTCGACCAGCCCGGTGTCGACCAGCCCGGTGTCGACCAGCCCCGTGTCGACCAGACCGGTGTCGACCAGGCCGGTATCGACGAGACCCGTGTCGACCAACCCCGTGTCGACCAACCCTGTGTCGACGAGCCCCGTGTCGACTGCGCCCGTGTCGACCGCGCCGGTGTCCACCGCGCCCGTGTCGACCGCGCCGGTGTCGACCGCGCCCGTGTCGACCGCGCCCGTGTCGACCGCGCCCGTGTCGACGTCGGCCTCCGCCGCGGTCTCGGCCGCGGTCTCGGCGGCGGTGTCCGCGGCGGTGTCGGGCGCCTGGGTGTCCGGCAGCAGCGTGTCGGCCGACGTTTCGTCGGAGGTCTCGGCCGCGCCGGTGTCTTCGGCCGGAATCTCGGATTCCTCGAAGTCGACCACCAGCGAGCAGCCGAGGGCCGTCAGCGCCGACGCCCCGAGAACGACGAAGCCCAAGCGCACGAAACGGGTCGAAAAGCGGTTCATCGCACTCCCTCGGGAAGACAAAACGGAGGTGTCGCGACGCGACCCGAAGGTCGCGCCGCGCTCCAGAAACGGCGATCAGTCGATGCGATCTAGAAGTTGATCGTCGCAGCCAGGCCGCCCGTGGTGGGCGTCACGACCGGCGCGAACGACATCTTGGTGACCGGCTTCGTCACCGCGGCCTTGCCCTCTTCCGGCGTCGGACGCGTGAAGAAGAGCACCGCGCTCGTCACCGCGAGGGTGATGCCGATGCCGAAGCCCATGTCGGAGATGAGCGCGTTGCGCGTGCCCGTGTCGCGGTGATCGCGCGCCTCGGACGACTTGCCCGCGGTGACGGCGTCGTCGAACTTCGACTTGTCGGAGAGCGCCTGCAGGCCGAACACCGTGCCGACACCGAGCGCGACGATCGCCGCGCCACCGGTGACGTAGACCCAGGTCATGTCCTTCTTGCCGGTGTCGGGCGCCACGGCGACCGTCGTCGTGGTCGTGGCGGGCGCGGCAGGCGGCGGCGTCGTCGCGACCGGGACGGGCGGCGGCGGGGCGGGCGGCGCCTCTTCGAGCTTCGCGTCGACGGCGGCGCCGGTGAACGCGGCGACCTCGACGCTCTGCTCGCTGTCCTTCTTGCCCTCGGCGCGCACGAGGATCTTGTGCGTGCCGGGGACGATCTCGATCTCGGCGGGGGTCTTCTCGGGGACGACGGTGCCGTCGACGAAGATCGCGGCGCCCGGCGGATCGCTGGTGACCTTCACCTTCGCCGGCTTCTTGCGGAGCGCTTCGACGCGGGTCTTCGCGTCGGAGGCCTGCTCCTCCTTCAGCTTCCCGCTCTCGAGGGCCTTGTCGTAGTACTTCGCCGCGTCGGCGAGCGCGCCGAGCTCCTCGTTGGCGCGCGCGATGTAGTACTCGGCGACCGGGTTCGGGAGGATCTCCTCGGCCTCGGTGAACGACTCCTTCGCCGCCTTGTAGTCCTTCTTCTCGAAGGCATCCTTGCCCTTCTTGAACGCGGCGCCCGCGGCCTTCTTGTCGCCCGGCTTCGCCTTCATCGCCGTCTTCTTGTCGTCGGCCTTGGCCGGCGGCTTGGCGGCGGGTTTGGCGGCGGGCTTGGCGGGCGCGGCGGCCTTCGCGCCCGGAGCGGCGGCAGGCGCCGGCGGCTTGGTCGCAGGAGCCGCCGGCTTCGCGGGGGGCGCCGCGGGCTTCGCGGCGGGAGCGGCGGGCTTCGCGGCGGG
>JACPFM010000139.1 GCA_016182965.1 Deltaproteobacteria bacterium
CCCGGTGCACCTCGCGCGGCGTGGCGAGCACGCGCGCGTGGTAGCGACCGCCGAGCACCCGCCCCCGCGCGCGGCCCATCATCCGGTTGATGCGCTTGGCGAGGCGGATGCCGAAGCCCTGCATCCGGCGCGAGAGGGTGGGCGCGTCGCTCGCTTCGACGATGAGGTGCAGGTGGTTGCCTTGCACCGAGAAGTGCACGACGCGCAGCGCGCCGGCTGCGCGCTCGGCCGCCAGGGCGTGCTCGACGCAGCGGTAGCCACGCTGGCTGCGGAGGTTCCACACGCCGCGGGCCATGCGGAGGGTCACGTGGAGCGGCGTCTTGCCGCCGTCGAACCGGGGCCGCGCAGCGTGCGAGACCGAGCTCGAAGAGCGCGGACGACCGGCGCCCCGACGCGCGCCGCCGTGGCGGTGCATGGCGAGCTCGAGCTGGACGGCGCGACGGCGGGGGCGGCGGGGCACTTGAATATGGCATATATGCATCCAGCCGGGGGTGTCAACCCACGGGAGTCACTTCAAACGCTGACCCAGACGAAGGAAGACCCCAGGCCGCCGGCGTGCAGGTGAGTTCTGGTGTCACAGGTCGATTCGCTCACTGGCATCCCACGTAGGAGAACGGTCGTGGCATTCTGGCTGCGAACCCCCGATGCGCTCGACCCTCGTCATCCTCGCAACCCTCGCCGCAGCTTCGTTCGCGCACCGCGCGTCGGCGTGGGACTGCGTGCCGGTCGCGGGCGAGGTGCCCCGCCGGGTGGTGGTGGAGCGGATCACGCCGACGTTGCTCTTGGGCTGGACGTTCGACCGGTCACCGTCCGGCTTCATCGGCGCGGAGCTCGCGTACTCGCATCAAGACCGCGCCACCCTCGGTGGGTACGCGCAGGCGCTGATCCTCTCCGACCCGGACGCGGGCGGCCGGCGTGGCCAGCTCGGCGTCGGCGCGCTCGCCGCGCCGTGGAAGGCGCCGTCGCTCGGTTCGTGCGAGACGGTGCCGTTCGTCGACCTGCGCCCGCTCGCGCGGCTCGGCTACGCGTGGCGCGCCGCGAACCTCGAGGCCGACGCGACGTCGTTCGTGCAGGCCGGCTTCTCCGCGAGCGCCGTCCTCGGCGTGGTGTTCGCGTTCGCGCTCCCGCTCACCGGCGGCCGCTCGCACGGCATGCAGCCGAGCTTCGCGTTGACCCTGTCGCTGCCGCTGGTCGTCGGTGGGGCGCGTTGAGCGGTTGGTCTCGGATCACAGAGCGCGCGCGATCGCTTCGACCGCCTTCAAGCCCTCGCCGAACCGCGCCATCGCGTCGCGGTTCTTCTCGAGATCGCCGTACGGGAGGTAGCGGACGTTCAGGTCGGCGACGCGCGAGAACGCCGGGCGGCGCAGCTGCGCGCGCACGTCCGCTTCGCGCGAGTCTGGCGCCACCAGGAACAGACCGCGCGTCGAAGCCGTCCCGCCGCCGGCGTCGTCGCGCCATCGCTGGATCAGGAGCCGAAGAGGGTCCGACATCGGCCTCGTCATACCGGCTACCGATTTCTTCGGACATGGCTTTGCGCAGGTCGGCGGGCGTACGATGACGTCATGACCGACGCACGACGACGCATCCTCGAGCGGCGGGCGCGGTTCGTCAGCGCGGCGCTCGCGGGGATCGCGGTCGGGTGCGGGAACGGCCACGAACGAGCGCAGCCGGTCGATGCAGGCGCCGGCGCCTTGGTCGACGCGTTGGTCGACACGGCCAGGCCCGAAGCGTGTCTGTCACCGCCGCCCGACGTGTGTCTCTCGCCCGCGCAGCCCGATCCGGTCGGCGCCGCGTGCGACGACGACGGCGACTGTCAGCAGGCCCTCGGCGATTCGTTCTGCAGCACTTCGTTTGGTGAAGGGCCGGTGTACCCGGCTCCGGTGTGCGTCAGCAACGAATGCGATTTTTTCGACGGCGCCATCGAGACGTGCGGGCGGGGAACCGGCGTTTGCCTGAACGCCGGGGCCGGGGGGCTCTGCCTGCCCATGTGTCGCTTCGCCAACGACGGCGCCGCGCCGACCGGCTGTATCGGGAAGAACGCGTGCAACCCGTACGGCTTCCGTGTGGCGGGCGGCTCGCTCCAGGGCATCGGCTACTGCTTCGGCGGTTGCCGCGCCGACGAGGACTGCCCGACCGGCAGCAAGTGCCAGCGCGAGACCGGCCTCTGCGTGAAGGCGCCGGTCGTCTACACGAAGCCGCTCGGCGCCGCGTGCACCAGCGCCGACGCCAAGGCGTGCAACTGCGTGACCGGCGCCGGCGGCGGCTACTGCACCTCGGTCTGTCGCTTCGGCGAGACCGCCTGCCCCGCGGGGTTCACCTGCGACGCGCGGCTGCCGCGCCCCGACTTCGACAAGGTGCCGGTCGGTCTCCAGGGCTACTGCCTGAAGGACTGCACCGCCGACGCCGACTGCCCTGCGGGCACGTGCCTCGAGAACGCGGGGACCGGCCGGAAGACCTGCCAGATCGGGTTCCCCCTGCTGCGGTGAGCCGCGACGGGCTGGTCCCGATCCTGGGTCAGGCTGCGCCAGCTCCACCGGTCAAAGCGGCGAAATCCTCCGCCTCACGCTGGCCGGGCGCTTGCTGTGGGCGCCGGGATGCGCCGGCTCGTCGTCCCGCTCGCCGCGATGCTCGTGGCCCGTTCGGCGCACGCGGGCGGAGCCGTCGAGCTCCAGTGGGAGGCGCCCGCGTCGTGTCCCGATCGCGCGAACGTCGAGGCGCGCATCGCGAAGCTCCTGCAAGGCGCCGACGCGAGCAAGCCTGTCCGTGCCGAGGCGCGCGTCCGGCAGAGCGACGGCGTCTTCCACCTCGAGCTCGTGACGACGCGCGACGGCGTGCGCGGCGAGCGCGTGCTCGACGATCCGTCGTGCGAGGCGCTCGCCGAGTCGGCGGCGCTCATCGTGGCGATGGCCGTCGATCCGGCCGCGGCGCTCGAGCCCTCGCCGCCGAGCACCGCTGCGGTCGTCGCCCCGCCGAGCGCATCGAGCGCGCCCGCCGCGCCGATCCCACCGCCGGCACCAGGCGCGGCCCCGCCGCCGGTCGCCGACGCGTCGCCCGATGTTTCGCGCGGCGAACCTCGCCCGCGTCCACGCCTGGTCCTCGCCGCCGCCAGTGACGCGCTCGTCGGCGTCTTCCCGAACGCCGCGCTCGGCGTCGGCGCCTCGCTCGGCGTCTTGCCGGCCCCGCTCCGCTTCGACCTCGGCGTCCGCTGGTCACCGCGCGCGAACCACGCGCTGAAGACCCCCGAGGGCGCCTCGGGCGCGTTCGAGCTCGTCGCCGCGAACGCGCGCGCGGCCTGGCTGTGGTCGCGCGAGCGCTGGGACCTCGGGCCCTCGCTCCACGCCGAGGCGGGCGTCGCTCGGGGGCGCGGCGTCGGTCTCAGCCAGTCGCTCGAGGGCAGCGCGCCGTGGCTCGCGGCCGGGCCGGGCGTGCTCGCCACGCTGCGCGCGGGCGACGTGGCGCTCTCCGCCGAGATCGTCGGCCTGATCCCGCTGACCCGGCCGCGCTTCGTCGTAGAAGGGACCGGCACCGTCCACACGCCGGCGGCGGTCGCGCTGCGGGCCGGGATCTCCGCCGAGGTGCGCTTCTGACGATTTCGTCACGGGCGCGCTCCAGAGCGGCCACCCAGGAGACAGACGATGGCGGTCCCGACGACGTTGACGGCAGCTCCCCCGACGGTGGTCGGCGGCGCCGTCGCGCGCCCCGACTTCGTCGAGATCTACGACGCGCACGTCGAGTTCGTCTACCGCAGCGTCCGCCGCCTCGGGGTCGACGCCGCCTCGGTGGAGGACGTGGTGCAGGAGATCTTCCTCGTCGTGCACCGTCGCCTGGTCGACTTCGAAGGTCGCTCGTCGCTCAAGACGTGGGTCTTCGCCATCGCCCTGCGCGTGGTGCGCGATCACCGGCGCACCGTGCGTCGCAAGCGCCTCGACGCGCGCGCCGACGGCGCGGAGCTCGAGAGGCTGGTCGACGATCGCCCCGCGCCGTGCGAGGCGCTCGAGCGGGTGGAGGCGGCGCGCATGCTCGACGGCCTGCTGGCGCAGCTCGACGACGATCGCCGCGAGGTGTTCGTGCTCGCCGAGCTCGAAGGGATGAGCGTCCCCGAGATCGCCGAGATCACCGGCGTCAACCCGAACACGATCCACTCGCGGCTGCGCGCGGCGCGCCGCGAGTTCGAGGCCGGCGTCGCGCGGATCCGCGCGCGCATGGCCTTCCACGAACGACGCGCCCACGGAGGCAGGTCATGAACGATCTCGGCCCTGACGCCCGCGCGATCCTCGACTTGACGCGAGACGCGCACGACCCCGACGCCGAGGCGCGCGCGCGGATGCGCGGCAACGTCCTGCGGCGCGTCGGCGCGGGCGCGATCGCCGCCACGACGGTCGCCGGCACCACGGCCACCAGCGCCGCCAGCGCGGCGACCTTCGGCGGGGTGATCAAGGCGCTGGTGGTCCTCGCGGTTGCGACTGGCGGTGTCGCATTGGCGCACCGCGCGGTGGTGAGCGCGCCGCCTCCGCCGTCCCCGGCGGTCGTCGCTCCCACGCCGCCGCCGCTCGCGACCGGACCGGCGCGGCCGGCGGGTGCCCTCGCGCCGTCGCCCACCCTCGCGCCCGTGCCGCAGGAGAACGTCGAGAGCGCGCCACCGACGGTCGTCGCCGCGAAGCAGGAGCCGCTCCCGACCGTAATCGCCGGGAAGGCCGGGAAGGTCGGCAAGCCTGGTCCGATGCTGGTCGCTCCGACCGAGACCGAGGGCGCGCCGGCGCAGACCGCGCCCGCGAGCACGCTCGAAGAGGAGCTCCGCACGCTGCGCGCCGCGCACGCCGCGCTCCGCGACGGCCGCCCGGCCGACGCGCTCGCGATCCTCGACGAGACGAAGGCGATGAAGGGCAGCACGCTCGGCCCCGAGCGCGCGGCCACGCGCGTGCTCGCCTGGTGCGCGCTCGGTCGCGCCGACGCGCGCGCGCACGCCGAGCGCTTCCTCGCCGATCACCCGAGCTCGCCGCTCGCTCCGCGGGTCCGCGCCGCCTGCACGATTCCGTGACGAGTCGCGCGCGCGCCGGCCACTCATCTCTCAGAGCCTTCCAGGAGACGAACATGCACCACGGAAACCTTCGCTTCGCCCTTCTCTCGGCCCTCCTCGCCGCCCCCTTCCTCTTCGGCGCCAAGGGAGGGTGCGACGGCGAGGTCACCATCGGCGTCGACGACGCCGGTGCACCGGCCACCGACGCCGGACCGGGCAAGTGCCCCGACGGCTACACGGCCGACGGCGCGGGCAACTGCTGCAAGGCGGGCACCGGCGGCGTCGGCACCTGCATCGGCTGGGTCGACGGCGGCGCGCCGGTCACCTGCGGCCCCGACGACTGCGGCCCCGCGCTCGGCATGCCGATGTACGCGTGCGCCGACGGCTCGACCGCCGGCCCCACCGGTCGATGCCTGCCGACCAAGGACGGCAAGTGCGCCTGGGAGGTCAAGACCTGCCCGAGCGACTGCAAGGTGACCGGGTGCAGCGGACAGATCTGCGCCGACACCGACGTCGCGTCGACCTGCGAGTGGAGGGACGAGTACGCCTGCTATGCGAAGTTCGGCGTCTGTCAGCGCGGCGAAGGCGGCAAGTGCGGGTGGCTCGAGACGAAGGAGCTCACGTCGTGCCTCGGCGCGCCGAGCACCGGCACGGTGTGCGGCGGCTTCCCCGGCACCGCGTGCGCGGCCGGCGACTATTGCCACTACGAGGTCGCCGACTACTGCGGCTTCGCCGACGCGACGGGCACCTGCCGCAAGAAGCCCGAGGTGTGCACCGAGGAGTGGGCGCCCGTCTGCGGGTGCGACGGCAAGACCTACGGCAACGCCTGCTCGGCGAACGGCGCCGGCGTCTCGGTACAGTACGTCGGCGAGTGCAAGAAATAGCGCGTCGATCGACGGCGCGCGCCGCGCAAATTCGGCGCGCGCCGCCGCGCTTCTGAATTTTTCGTTCCGCGGGCGCCGGCGGTAGCATCGACGCATGGACGATCTCGTCGCCCGCATCGGCGAGCGCGCCCGCCTCGAGGCGCAGGGCGGCCCACTCACCGCCCTCACCCGCACACGAAGGAGCGCGTGGTCTACCGCGGCCCCGGCCGCCTCCGCGGAGCGCTCGTCGAGCTCGGGTCGGTCGACACCGGGCCGTGACGATCACTTCTTCGGGGCTTCGGGCGCGCTGAGGTCCTCGACCTCCGCGGGGCACCCGTTGGTCTTCGGATCGTCGGCGTACTCGCCGGGCACGTCGGGGCAGGCGTCGTCCTTGTCGAAGATGCCGTCCTTGTCGCGATCGGCGGGTGCGACCTTCGGGCAGCCGCTGATCTTCGGATCGTCGGCGCGCACGCCGGCGACGTCCTTGCACGCGTCCTCGTGATCGGCCACGCCGTCGTGGTCACGATCGGGGCAGCCGTGCGCGCGCGGCTCGGACGACTCCGGTCCGGCGACCGCGGGGCACGCGTCGACGCTGTCGAAGATGCCGTCGCCGTCCTTGTCGCGCGGGTCGACCTTGGGCGTGGCGACCGGCGGCGCCTTGCTCGCGGGTTGCCCGTCGAACGCGAGCCCGACGCGCAGCGCCACCCGGACCGCCGGCGTGCCGGCGGCGTCGGTCAGCCCCGGCCCGGCGCCCAGCGTCACGAAGAAATCCGCGCGCCGCCACGTCGCCACCGCGAGCACCTCGATCGGCGTCGTCTGCTTGCGGAGGAGCGTCGCGTCGCGGAGGCCCGTCGCCGCGGAGACCTCGAGGCCGGCGCGCACGTCGCCCAGGATCATCCCGGCGGCTGCGATCACCGAGGTCTCGGTGCCCGACCGCATGTCGAGCGCGCGGCGATCGGCGCGGAGCATGACCCCAGCGTTGACGACGACGAACGTCGTCGCCGTCGGCATCCACTCCAAGAGGACCGCGAGCCGCGCGCGCGTGTACTCGTCGCTCGTCCACGAGGTGCGCGAGCCAGTCGGCGCGAACACGTCGGCGGCGGCGCCGAGGCGCAGGCGCGCGTCGCGCTCGACGCCGAGGATGGTGCCGCGCACGCCGAGGCGCGCGTCGCCGAGCACGCTGCGGCGACGGTTGGGGATGATCCCGTAGCCAGCGCCGTTCTGCCAGACGGCGATCGGCAGCGCGCCGTACACCGTCAGTCGATCGAACAACCCGAGGGCGAGCGCCGGGTGCACGAAGCTCTGGCCGGTGACGACGTCGCGTGTCGCGACGCCGATGCCGTCGTCGCGGCGCGTGGTCATCAAGGGCCGATAGCCCCAGTCGAACGTGGCCGCCGCGCCCCATCCGAGGTGCGGCAGGCCGCGCGGGCGCTCCGCGTGCACCCCGTCGCTGGCGAGCGGCGCAGGCGTCAGGCGCGGCAGGGCGAAGCCGACCTGCTGCGCGCCCGCGGAGGTCGCGGCGAGCAGGCCAGCCGCGATCGCGGCCGCGAAGAGCGAGGTGGAGCGCGAGCTCATGGCGCTCAATCTCAGTCGAAGCAGCAGGACGGGGCGGTGATCGTCAGCATCGTCGTCGCGGCGGTGACGTCGCGGCCGGCGGTGCACGAGGTCGCCGTGCTCAGGAAGGTCGCCGGGACGGCGCCCGGCGTCGTGCACGGCGCGGCGGTGTTGCCGCACCCGAACGTCGAGGACGAGGGCGTCGGGCGCGCTCCGGTGCCGAGGAAGCAGAGGCCGGAGGTCGCGTTCTTCAGGCTGGTCTTGTTGAAGACGTTGAGGCCCGCGTCGCCGGTGACGCCGAGATCGGCCTCGCAGGCGCCGAGGATCACGGTGCCGTTCGCCTTGTTGAGGAGCGTCGTCGTGCGGCGCATCTTCAGGGTGGTGGTGCCCTCGCAGCGCACGCCGTCGAGCAGGCTGTCGCGCACGTCGCCGCGGAGCAGCGTCAGCTGCGCGTTCTCGAGGACGCGCACGCCGTAGCTCTGGGCGTTGCGCATCACGAGGGTGTCGACGGTGGCCTGCGCGAGCCCCTGCACCGCCATCCCGACGCTGAGCGTGTCGCGGACGTCGACGTTCTTGAGCGTGCCGACCGCGCTGCCGAGGACGTTGATCCCGGTGCTCGCGCCGGCGACGATCTTCACGCCGTCGAGGGTGAAGGTCGTGCTGCCGCTGATGCTCACGCCGACGCCGGCGCTGTCCTTCGCCTCGATCGTCCCGCCGGTCAGCGCGGCGAACCCCGTGAGCTGCACGCCGATGCTCGCCGACGACGCCACCACGAGCCCCGCGACGTTCACCGTGCCGTAGCCCTGGAACAGCGCGCCCACGCCGGCCGGCGCGGTGACGACGACGTTCTTGACGCCGAGGGTGGGGCGGCTCGCCGTCGAGCCCGCGTCGACCACCAGGCCGCGGCCGTTGACGTTGATGACGTCGACGTTCTCGAGATTGAGCAGGCCCGCGGTGCGCAGCACGATGCCGTCGAACGAGCCGCCGGCGGACGTCTTGCGGATCACCGCGTTGGTGATCTTCGAGGGCGTGGTCGGCACCGCGGCGGTGTCGAGCGAGACCGCGCGCGAGCCGCAGTCGCGGATGGTCACCGCCTTGGTGCCGTCGGAGCTCTTGATGTCGAAGCCAGGCACCGTCGCCGTGGTGCTGTTGGCGCGGATGCAGTTGTCGCCGAACGTCGTGATCAACACGGGCTGCGCGGTGCTGCCCACGATGGTCGGGCGCGCGGGGCCGACGATGTTCACGCCGAGGAAGCCGCCGTCGAGGGTGAGCGCCGGACCGAGCGTCGGGCTCGCCGCGCCGTTGAGGACGATCGCGGTGCCGGTGCCGGCGACGACGGACGTCCCGTACTCCCCGCGTACGACCACCTTGGTGATCGCGCCCTCGGGCGCGTCGGTGGTCCCCGCGGGCGCCGAGTAGAAGATGCCGTGTCCGCCGCTGCCGCTCGTGCCGGTGCGCTTCGGCTCGATGGTCAGGTTCGTGAAGCCCACGCCGGGCGAGCGCACGTCGAACACGCTGACGCCGTCTCCGGCGACGACGACGTCGGCCAGGGTCGCGCCCTTGCCGGCGAAGGTGATGCTGCGCGTCGCGGTGCTCGGCACGTAGATCGGCGACGAGTCGCAAGGGCTGCCGCCGGTGCAGCCGGTGCCGTAGATCGTCGGGCCGGTGCCCGACACGTGCAGTTGGATGGTCGTTCCGACGGTGGCGGTGCTCGCCACGGTCACCGCCTCGGCGATCGTCTTGAAGGGGCACGCGGCGGAGCCGTTGCCGCGGAGAGGGTTGGCGTCGATGCCGGAGGGCGAGACGTGCAGCTCGCCCGCGGGCGGCGGCGGGCACCCGCACGCGCGCTGCGGGAGGACGCACTTGGTGAACTTCGTGAGACCGGCGCACGCGGTGTCGTCGCAGCAGCTGGTCTCTCCGGCGCGCGAGAAGCAGGTGCCGCCGGTCGTCTCGGTCTCGCAGCACACCGCGTCGGGCGCGGTGCAGCCGGTCGGCGTCGCGGCAGGCTTGCAGTTGCCGAGCTTGCACTGCCCCGAGTAGCAGCGACGCATCGGGAAGATGGCGATGCACTCGTCGTCGTTCGCGCACGCCGTGCAGCCCTTCGCCGTGCAGATGGTCCCGTCGGCGCAGAAGGACCCGAGCGAGCAGCCGACGTCCGCCGGCGCGTCGGGCTCGGCGTCCTCGAGCGAGGTCTCGGTCGCGTCGGCGGGCGTATCCGCGCCGACGTCCTCGGGGGCCCCGTCGGCCGAGGTCTCGGCCGTGGAGTCGACGAGCGGCGGCGCGGCGTCGGCCGCCTCGTCGAGGGGCACGTCGTTGCAGCCGGCCACGAACCCCGCGATTCCCAGCGCGATCACCGCGCAATATGCGGTCGCGCAACGTGTGTCCTTCATCGAGAGCGAGCCTACGCGGGTGGTCCGGCAAGTCGAGCGCGCTTTGGGCAGACGCATGAGCCCGGTCAGGTCCACCGTCCAAGGGTTGGACGGTCTACCCCCGGCGGGGGCCCCGATTGCAAGGGGCTGGCCGCGCTGCGCTGGTTGCGTGTACGTTCCTGCCCCATGCCGCCCGCGCGCGATCGCAACCCGGTCGTCCAAATCCTCTTTCTCGCGGCGTCGCTCCCCCACCGCGACCAGCTCCGCATCGCCGCCGCATGGCGGTTCGGCGAGATCGCGCGTCAGTGCGACGACTCAGCCGCGCAGATCGCAGAGTACATGGGGATCAGTCGTCGACATGCCGAACGCCTGAGAGCCGCGTTCGGACATCCCTCGCATCGGCCCGAGCGCGCGCAGCCTGCCGCGAAGAAAGGTGCCGCCAAGAAGGCGGCGCCCGCGAAGAAGGCGGCTGGCAAGAAGGCGCTCGCCAAGAAGGCGGCCGCCAAGAAGGCCGGCAAGCGCGCGCGTCGGCGCTGATCGGCCGGCGCGGCGCTGCGCTGCCGACGCGCGGCCGCGCTTTACGCCTCGAGAGGTCCCGGGCAGGCTGCGCGCGATGCGCGGCCCGCTCCTGCTCCTGTGCACGCTCGCCACGGCGGGCTGCGGCGAGCTCACGGGCGCCGCGCCGTACTCCGAGTTTCGGGGCGTCGACTCGGGGGCGCGCGACGGCGCGACGGTCGACGCAGGCCGGGCCTCCGGAGTCAACGACATCGACGGCTACTTCGTCGACGACATCGTCCCGCAGACGCGCGCGATCTTCCGGCTCGATCGCGCGAGCGATCCGGCCCGCCCGCAGATCGTCTTCGTGTCGTCGGCCGACGCGGTCTCCATCGCGTGCGAGACGTTCCGCGCGGCGGACTGGGGCACGCGCCTCCCTGCCGGCGTGATGGTGCACGTCCTCGAGCTCGGGAGCGCCGTCCCGGCGAAGCTCAGCGTGAAGAAGGACTCGCCGCCGGCGATCGACGCCGCCGTGGTCGGCCGCGCGTTCCCGACCAAGGAGCCGCTCGCGCTCGACAAGGCGCTCGCCGGCACCGTCACGATCACCGCGGCCGATCGCGCCGCGTCGCGCGGCTCGTTCGAGGCGACGTTCGTCCTGTTCTACGACGACGATCCGTTCCCCTACGAGCAGACGGTCACCGCGAGCTTCGACGCCCCCGCGTGCGCGGTCGACTGAAGTCGATGAAGATCGAGACGAAATCCTCGTCCCTGGCGAAGTGCCCGTGCAGCCGCTTGATCGCGACGGTGCGGTTGAAGCCGACGGGCCCGAGCAGGCGCCCGAGGTGGACCGTGGCCATGCCGCCGGCCGCGATCTCGCCGTAGATGGCGTACCGCCCGACCATCCGCGGCTCGGACGTGGACACGGGCCTGCAGCATAGCCAATCGCCCATCGTCGGTCCCGCCGGAGGAAAGCCCGGAGCTGCCGGAAAATCCGGACGAATCCGGCGAGAACGGCGCCGCCGTGGCCCGGGACGCAGGGGGGCTCGGCGGTGACCCGGGACGCCCTGGGCGCCGCGGCACCGGCGCCGGCGCCGGTGCGTCGACGTCCCGGATCGACATGCGATGCGACAGCGCAGGTCGGTAGCCCCGCGTGATATCCCGACGACATGAGAAGGCTGCTCGTTCCGTTGCTCTCGCTGTCGATGGCGTGCGGTGGCGTGTACCGCGAGGTGCGCGAGGTCCCGGGACCGACCACGACCGCGGTCGTCGCGGGGCCTTCGGCGCCGCTCGTCGTCACCTCGACCTTCGAGAAGGGCAGGCTCGTCGGCGCCGTACGATTCAGTGACGACTGCGCGACCAAGACGACGACGACCATCGATCGCACCGAGATCACGACCAACACCAGCCAACGCGGAACGGGCATCGCCACGACGATCGTCGGAGGCATCCTCGTCGGGGCCGGCGTGGTCGGGCTCGTCGCGATCGCCCCGAGCCAGTCCGACGAGCGCACCTGCTCGACCGACTCCGCCGGAAAGGAGACCTGCAGCAGCCCGGCGGGGACCGCGCGGGGGCTTTCGGTCGCCGGTCTCGTCATCGGCGGCGTCGCCGTCGCGGTCGGGCTCGCCACGATCCCTGGCGGGAAGAAGGTCACGGAGGAGAAGCTCTCGCCGTCCAAGCGCGAGCAGATCACCGCGCGCGGGGTTCCGTGCGGCAAGCGCGAGCAGCTCGCCGGCCTCGAGGTGGCGCTCGTCGGGGTGGGCGACCCGCGGGTCGGCCGCGTCGACGCCGAGGGCCGTTTCGTGATCGACCTCGGAGCCGCGAAGCCCGCGAAGAGCGACGCTGCACGCCTCGTCGTGCACGCAGTTCCGCCCGCGTTGCTCGACCGCGTGGCCAACGGAGCGACGCTCGCCTCGGTCGACGTCGCCGCGTGGCTCGGCGCGGTCGACGCCGAGGCCTTCCAGGCGCAGATCGCCGCCCGCAAGCAGGCCGACGATCACCCCTTCACGGGCGTGGTGCACGGCGATCAGGCCGCGCGTGACGTGTTCACCACCGCGTGCACGCCGAGCGGCGGCAAGGACGTCTGCGGCAACGCCCTCGACGACGACTGCGACGGCGAGGTCGACGCGGGCTGCGGCTGGTCGAGCGGCGCGCTGCAGTGGACGGTCTCGTGGACGAGCGACGACGATCTCGACCTCGTGGTCGTCGGCCCCGACGGCGTCGAGGTCAGCGCACAGAACCGCAACGGCGGCGCGTCGCGGCTCTCGCTCGACGCCGAATGCAGCGGCGTCGGCTGCGCGCACCGGGTCGAGAACGTGTTCTCTCCGCGGGAGAGCAAGCCCGCGTCGGGGACCTACCGCGCGTTCGTCGTCGTGCGCAAGGCGGCGAGCAGCGCCGACGCCTCCCGCACCATCGCCGCCACGCTGGGCGGCCGCGTCGGTGGGCGCTCGTATCGGATGCCGCTCACGTTGCAGGCCCAGGATGGCGTGCGCATCTCCTGGGCCTTCGCGGTCGGCGCGGACGCCGACAAGGACAGCGTGATCGACGCCGAGGACCGGTGTCCCGCCGAGGTCGGCCCCTGGTCCGAGTTCGCCGAGGATCGCGGCTGTCCCGATCGCGACCACGACGGCGTGGCCGACGCCCACGACGCGTGCCCCGACGAGACCGGCGTCCGCGCGGACGATCCGAAGACCCACGGCTGCCCCAAGGTCTACGGGAGCGCCCGGCTCACCGCGCGCGGCGTGGAGATCACGGGCACCATCCAGTTCGCGACGGGCAAGGCCGAGCTGTTGCCGGCGTCGTCCAAGATCCTCGAGGACATCGGCAAGGTGATGAAGCAGGAGCCGCAGGCGCTCCAGCTCGTCGCGATCGAGGGGCACACGGACTCGGTGGGCGAGCGCGCCGCGAACATGAAGCTCTCGCGCGATCGCGTGCAGAGCGTCCTCGATCACCTCGTGAAGAAGCAGGGGATCGCGCCGGAGCGGTTGACCATGAACTGGTTCGGCCCCGACCGGCCCATCGCGGACAACGCCAGCGAGGCGGGCAAGGCGAAGAACCGGCGGGTGGAGTTCCGCGTGGCGCGCCCGACGCCCAAGGCGGTGTCGAGCTGGTGACCCTGTTCGGTCCTACGGACAGCCGCGATACTCGAGCACCGCATGCTGCGTGCCCGTCGGGGTCGTCTCGCGCGAGGAGAGATACAGCCTCGCGGTGATCGGCACGAGCGGCAGCGCGACCTCGGTCTCCGTTGCCCGGGCCTTGAACGTCAGGGCCGCCGGCCGATCGGGATCACGTACACCGGCGTCGCGGCGCCGGCAGCGACGTGACGATCATGCGGGTCATGCCGGCGCGCCGTCACCGCGCGGCGCGGTGGCCGTTGCCCGGGCTCGTCCGCGCCTTCTCGGGCGCGGCCGGCTCCTCGCGCGCCGGCGGCCGCACCGCGTCGACGAACTGCGCGACGCGCGCGGCGTGGCTGCCGTCCTCGAGATCGCGGAGGCGGAGGATCAGCTTCGCGCGCGGCCTGCGACCGGCGAGCTGCTCCATCTGCCGCATCACGCGATCGGGTCCGAAGCCGCCGCAGGTGCAGAAGAACGCGACGTCGTGCATTCGCTCGGCGTTGTCGCGAAGCCACGTGCGCACGGGGCTCGAGACGCCGGCGTTCCAGGTCGGCGTGCCGACCACCACGAGATCGTAGACCGCGGCGTCGTGCACCTCGCGCTGCAGCGCGGGGAGGATGCCGAGCAGCGACTCGGCCGAGCAGCGCACGTAGCCGGTCACGCCGGTGCGCGGCGGCCCGAGTGGGACGATCGTCTCGAGATCCGCGCCGAGCGCCTCGGCGATGGCCTCGGCGATGCGCCGGGTGTGGCCGGTGCGGGAGAAGGCGACCACGAGGATGCGAGGGTGCGGCATGCCCGCCCAGTAGCAGGACGCATGCCCGTCGCCGAGCCGCGAGCGCGCGGCTGCTCAGGGCACCGGCTTGCCGGCCGCGAGCCAGGTCGCGTAGGCCGGCCGACGAACACCCGTGCGCGACATCAGGCCCATGCCGCCGAACACGCTGTCGGTCGGCTCCGGGTTGTCGGACATCGCGAACCACGTCGCGAAGTCGTAGACCGTGGGGTTCGTCCGCAGCCACTCCACGACGGCCGCCGCCAGCGCCTGCTGATCGGTCGGCGATCCGTACGGAGCCAGCGCCGAGGCGCCGACCTCGGTGATCGCGAGCGCGCACGAGCCGACCGCGGCGAGGCGCGCGGCGCCCATCCACCGCTGGATCTTCTTCGGCGGCGCGTCGGTCCCCTCGGCGCCTTCCTCCGTCGGGTACATGGTCAGGCCGAGCACCTCGACGTTCGGGCAGGCGACCGGCGGCGCGGCTGCGTATTCGGGCGACGGCTGGAACTCGACGACGGTGCCGAGCTTCGGACGCGTCGGGTACGCGCCGCTGATCTTCGCGCGAATCGCGCCGAGCATGCGTCCGTATCCCGGCACGAGGTCGACGCCCGAGTCGTGCTTCACGACCGCCATGTAGCGATCGACCTCGTTGCCGATGAACACGTGCGTGAGCACCGACGCGCCGTGGCGCGCGGCGATCGCGTCGAAGAGGCCGGCGAGCCGGCGCGCGATGTTCGGATCGTCGAAGCCGGCGCCTGTGCGCGAGAACGCGAGATCGCTCGGGAACAGCGGCGCGACGCAGAAGGCGTCGGTCATGCCCCACTCCACGCAGTCCGTGTTCGTGATCTCGATCTCGACGGTCAGCTTCAACCCCGCCGCCTTCGCCTTGGCGACCATCGCGTCGACGTACCCGAGCTGATAGGTGCCGTCGCTCGGCTCGAGATCGCGCCACCGCGTGTAGATCGACGTGCGCGTCAGGCCGTCGGCGCGCGCCTGCTCGAACGAGAAGCCGAGATCGTCGATCGTGTCGGTCACGCCGACGTCGAGCGAGACCGCGCCCGACGGAGGCGGATCGGCGGGCGACGACGACGGCGCGGAGGAGCTCGGCGAGGAGGACGACGACGGCGACGACGGCTGGGAGGGCGACGAGGGCGTCGAGGGCCCGGACGAGACGTCGCCCGTCGACCCGAGCGAGCCGGTAGGCGCGGATGAGCACGCAGCCAGAGCGACGAGCGAGACGAGCGCGAGGGCCTTCACGGTCGCGAAAAGTTTCTTGGTCACGCCTCGCAGCGTGCGGCGCCGCGCGAGGCGTGCAGCCGCGACCGTCGTCGATTGCTCGCAGATCCTGCGCGATGGTGCGCGTCGTGCGGTGACGGCTGCGTCCTGTCCTCGCGTGCGCGACGGCGTCGGCGCGAGCGACGATCGTCCGTCGATCGGACGGTCGAGCCGCCGCGCACGCCGGCGCCGCGATCATCATCTAGCGAAGTGTCCGCGCGGTGGAACCCGACGTCGCGAACGGATCACGCGTGACGGTGCTCGGCCCTCTCCTTCACGCCGCGGAGCATGCGTAGGTCCATGGTCGTGCCGATCGGCTCCAGCAGCGCCGGCCCCATGGTCGCGCGCGTGGCGAGGTCGTCGGAGCACGCGCAGCGGAACCGGCTGATGAAGCGGCAGCGTCGCGCGTCGATGGGCTGCAGCAGGAACAGCCAGCTGCTCGCCATCGCGCCCGACGAGCCGGCGCGCGCGCCCGACGAGGCGGCGCGCGCCGTCTCGTCGGGCGCGCCGTACGCGACGAAGTAGCGGCCCCGATCGACCTCCGCGATCTGCAGCGGCGGCATCTTGGGGTGCAGCGACAGCGGCATGCCCTCGCGAACGTCCCACTTGCGGTGGATCGCCTCGGCGTTGTGCACATCGCAGCCGACCACGTTCTCGAGCAGCTGGTAGCTGTAGAAGCCGCCGCGATCGGCCCCGATCTGGGCGATCCAGGGCCACACCTCCTCGGCGCTTGCGTCGATGTCGATGGCGTGGGTCCAGCCCCAGCGCGGCTGCGCGACGAGGGCGTCGCCCGGGTACGGCTGGGCGGCGTCGCGCGGGGAGATGCCCACGTTCGTCCGCGCGCCGCGGCGGAACGGCGTGAGCGCCGCGAACACCATGCGCGCGGCGCCGCCGATCGCCTCCAGGAAGTCGTCCATGTCGTCGCGCGCGAGCTTGTGCTCGACGCGCGCCTTCAGGTGACGCAGCTGCGCGGTCTGCATGAAGTGGTGCACGGGCCGGATCCACGTCAACTTCCGCACCTGGGTCGACGAGAGCGCGGCGCGCGCGCGGACGTGCAGGCGCGTGGAGCACGCGTCGAGGGGCTCGAGCACGAACGCCCAGGTCACGTGCGCGTACTCGGCGGGGCGCGGCGCATGGAACGGGAGCTGGATCCCGTCGACGGCGTCGGAGAGCATGCCGAGCACCAGAGTGCGCGGCTCCTGTCCCTCGTGCCCTCCCTCGGGCCCTCCCTCGGGCCCTCCCTCGGAATCCAGGCGGAGCACCTCGAAGCCCTGATCACCGCTCTGCGTGACCGGGAGGATCTCGCCGACGTGGATCGACTGCAGCTCGGGGTGGATCTCGCGCGCGCTGCGCACGCCGCCGTTGTCGAGCAGGTCGACGCTGTAGAACCCGGCGCGTCGGCAGCCCATCTGCACGAGCCACGGCCAGATCGCCTCGGGCGTCGCCTCGATGGTGATGCCGTGCGTGAGCTGGACGGCGGCGTCGCTGAGCAGCTCGTCGCCGGGGAGGGAACGCTGCCTCTCGAGCGCGTCGGGATCACCGAGCTCGGTCTGCAGCCCCGCCAGCAACGACTGCCGGATGAAGTGCGATCCGGGGCCGATCAAGCGGAAGTAGCGGCGGAACTTGCGCCACGCCTCGTCGTCGGTCGCGTCGACTCGGAGCTCGAGCGCGATGTGCGCGTCGCGCTCGCCGCGCGGCTCCACCCGAAGGGCCCAGGCGACCTTGACGAGGTCGGGCTCGTCGAGCTCGCGGAACGCGTCGGCGTCCGCGACGTGCACGAACGGGATGTCCAGCTGCCAGACCTTGCCGATCGCGCCCACGGCGATCTCGTGCGGCGGATCGTCGACGAGCACCTGGAAGCCGGGCTTCTCCGGGCTCGAGCGCATGTCGTCGAGGCGCAGGCGCAGCTCGTCGTCTCGATCGGCGGCTGCTCGTTCGCCACCGGCGAGGCGCGACGGCAGCGTGCGGATCGCGAAGAGCGCGCGCACCAGCGGCGAGTCGGCGAGGGTGCCGTGACGAACCCGCGCCCACGCCTTCTCCGGCGGCACGGCGACGTCGACCCCGTCGAGCTCCAGCTTGCGTGCACGGGGAATGAGACGGTCGAGCGCTGACATGGGCTAGCCCTCCCGAGGGTGCGAGGTGGAGGACCCGCACCGAGCAAACGCCGCACCCGACTGCACGCTCGGCCGCTCACGGGCTTGGGCGCTCCCTCGCGCGCACTGCATGCGTACGTGCGCAGCGTGCGCGCCGATCGCGCGTCCCAATTTGCGCGCTCCGCGCGACCCAATTGCGCGCTCCGCGCGACCCGATTGCGCGCTCCGCGCGAGCACCCGCGCCGCGGATGGCTCTCGTCACTTGACCGTCACGAGCGCCGTGGCGATGCCGTCGGCGAACAGCGCCGGCCGGCAGGAATCACCAAGCGTTTGCCGAGCTGTCACACGGCCGTCACCGATCGAGTTCACTCTCGCGTCGCCCAAAAGGCACGCGGTCGAGACGAAACACCCACCAAGGCCCAACACGATGCGGCTCTCCAGGCTCCTCTCGCGCACGACGACGTCCGCAGCGACGACGCTCGCCTTCGCGCTCCTCACCCACACGGCCCTCGCGCAGACCGCGC